>NZ_CP080203.1:2400000-3000000 GCF_020424085.1 Mycetocola spongiae
TCGTGGGTACCCCGGGACGCATGGAGGACCTGATTAACCAGGGCCGCCTCGACCTGTCCGAGGTCTCGATCATCGTCCTCGACGAGGCCGACCACATGTGCGACCTGGGCTTCCTGGAGCCCGTGCAGCGCATCATCCGGCAGACCGCCGATGACAGCCAGAAGCTGCTGTTCTCGGCCACGCTGGATAAGGGTGTGGCGATGCTTGTGAACGAGTTCCTGGATAAGCCCGCCGTGCACGAGGTGGCCGGCGAGGACCAGGCGTCCTCGACCATCGACCACCGCGTGCTTGTGGTGGAGCACCGCGATAAGGATCGCATGATCGAGCAGCTCGCCGACCGCGAGGGCAAGACCCTGATCTTCTCGCGCACCCGCGCCTATGCCGAGCGCCTCACCGATCAGCTGGAGGACGCGGGAATCCGCGCCGTCGCGCTGCACGGAGACCTCAACCAGGCCCGCCGTACCCGCAACCTGCAGCAGCTGACAAGCGGCCGCGTGAACGTTCTGGTCGCCACCGATGTGGCCGCCCGCGGAATCCACGTGGACGATATTGATCTGGTTGTTCAGGCGGATGCGCCGGATGAGTATAAGACCTATACCCACCGTGCGGGTCGTACAGGTCGTGCGGGCAAGGAGGGAATCGTGGTCACCCTGATTCCCCGCTCGCGTCGCCGCCGCATGGAGGAGCTGCTCGGCCGCGCCGAGATCGAGGCCGAGTTTGTGGATGCCCGCCTCGGCGATGACATCATCGAGGAGCTGGCCGGCCGCCAGGCCCCGATCGGCAAGCTCGACGGCACCGACCGCCGCTAGCCGCCCTACAGAGAACCGCCCGTCACCTTCCGGTGGCGGGCGGTTTTTTAGTGCCCCGGATATGCAGCATCCTTTCCGTTCGCTCGGATAGGGTGCCTAAAAATCTTGAGGTCATCGGGTGCCGCGGCCCGCGCTCCGCTGTATCCGTGACGGGATGTTCCGAGAGGGGGAGCCTATGATTCGGAAGAATCGCCGAAGCACCGAGACCGCCGGGATCCTCGGGGTCGTGGTGACGACTATCGCCCTGGCGGCACTTCCCCTGGCCCTGGGCGTGAGCATCATCCGGCTGGTTCCGGTGTGGGGCGAGCCACGCACCCCGTTCTCCTGGTGGTCGCTGCTGCATTTCCTCTGGATCTATGCTCTGCTCTGCGTTCTGATCAGCGTCCTGGAACGGTCGAGCCGGCGGCTATTTCCGGGAAAATCTCGCGCATAAAGCCTCCTCGAGGACGCCATCACACTCCTCGTTCTCACGGCGCTGTATCACGTGTTTTTTGAGAGGCTGTCGGGGGCGCTGGCGGCGGCCCTGCTGTCGTTTTTCTTCTATTATCTGGCCCGCCCGCTGATCCTGCCGCGCGAAAATTAGCCCGCAAGGCCACACGCGGGTATGGTGCATCCGTTTTCGGGGCGCACGTCCACGGGCGGAATCGAGTGAGGATCGGCCGCGGAATCATCGAGAGTATCAACGAGGACGAACGCTCGGTTTTGGTGAGCTTTATCGATGGCAGCATCCCCGATCCGCCCCTCACGGGTGAGCCCCTCCGCGATGAATCCATCATGCGGGAGGATATTCGGCGAAGACTCCAATCGGTGATCGCGCGTCCCCACCAGCTGCGCTTCGCGAACGCGGTTTTTGCCCGCTATGGCCGGCGCTGCGCGGTATGCCCCCTCACGCAGCGGGAGCTGCTTGACGCCGCCCATATCCGGGCCAAGAGCGATCGGGGGAGCGATAGCCCCGGAAACGGCCTGCCCCTGTGCGCGAATCATCACCGCGCTTTTGATCGCGGGTTATGGGCCATCCGTCCCGAGGATCATCGATTGGTCGCGGCGGCGGGCACGGAACTGGGCCGGCTGGGCATCGCCGAGCACTCGCTGCTCCACGGCCGCCCGCAGCCCGCGGCCGCCGCAATCGCGGCACAGTGGGCAGCCTTTTCGCGGGCGCAGAGGGGCTAGCCCACCCGCGCGGAGGCGAGCACGACCGCGGCGGTGAATGCCCAGAAGCCCAGCATGAAGGCCCAGTCGCGGGTGCGGAACGGGATGCGATAGCGCTCGGTGCGGGTGGGATGCGCGCCGAAGGCCCGGGCGTCCATCGCGAGCGATACCCGCTCGGCATGCCGGATCGCGCCCGCCATGAGCGGCACCACATAGCCGCTGGAGCGGCGGATCGTGGCGATAGGTCCGCGCCCCGGGCTCATGCCGCGCACCCGGTGTGCCTGCCGGATGGTCTCCAGCTCATGCCCAAAGCGCGGCACAAAACGATAGGCGGCGAGCGCGGTATAGCCGATGCGATACGGCATTCGTAGCTGCTGAATACTCGCCCGCACCAGATCCGGCCCGGTGCTGCTGAGCCCGCCGATCAGCGCGAGGCCAAACAGGGAGGCCAGCCGCAGCGACGTGGTGAAGCCCGTGGTCAGCTGCCCCACGGTCAGCTCAAACGCCCCGAGGGCCAGCGCCACCTCGGGCTGCCCGGCGCGCACCGCATCCGTCCATACCGAAAAGCTCAGCCCGAAGACCAGCACAAAAAGCGGCAGACCCAGCGTGAGGGTGAGCAGGGAGGAACGCCGCCAGCGCAGCCCCGTGAGCATCAGTAGCGCACAGAGCGCAATAAAACACACGGGCGTGAACATGTTTTTGGACAGCAGCGCGCAGATCATCGCGGGTGCCGGACCAAAGATCTTGGCCAGGGGATTCAGTCGGTAGAGGTAGTGGCGGGCGCCCGCGCGCTCGGCCTGAATATCGGCCCTATAGGCGTCAAAGGCCGGCGCCGCACCGCGGCTCATGCGCGCGCCTCCGGCAGCTCGCTCAGGCGCGTCACCGAGTTCCACGCTGGATGATTTTTGAGATCGCGCATCGCCCGGGCAAGCGGCGGCAGGCGCAGCCCGGCCGAGAGGATCAGCTCCTCATCGCTGAGAATATCGTCCGTCTCGCCGAAGCCCACGAGTTCGCCCCCGCTCATCACGGCCACATGGCTGGCATAATCGGCGACCAGCTGCAGGTCATGGGAGACCACCAGCACCGTGGTGCCGGCCTCGTTGAGCTCGCGCAACAGCCCAAGCAGCTCGTGTGCGCGCGCCTGATCCTGGCCAAAGGTGGGCTCGTCCAGCGCGAGGATCGGGGCGCCCGTGACCAGCGCGGTACCCACCGAGAGCCGCCGCTTTTGCCCGCCGGAGAGCAGGAACGGATGCCGCTCGCGCTCGCCGACCAGCCCAAAGCGCTGCAGCATATCCTGCACGCGGGCCTCCACGATGGGCTCCTCGATTCCGCGCAGCCGCAGGCCGTGTGCGAGCTCATCGCCCACGGTATAGGTCACAAACTGGTTTTCCGGATTTTGGAAAACAAAACCGATCCGGGAGGTCAGGGTGCGCACGTCCATGCGGGCCGGGTCCAGCCCGCCCAGGGCGATCTTGCCGCGCGGCGGGCGCACCACCCCGGCAATGGCCTGCACCAGGGTGGTCTTTCCGGCGCCATTGGTGCCCACCACGGCCAGGAAGGAACCCGGGTTCAGCGTGAGGTTCACCCCGCGTAGGATCGATACCCGGTTGCGGATGATTTCCAGATCCCGCACCGTGATCAGCGCGGCATCCCAGACGCCGCGCCCGGTCTCGGGGGCGGGCAGCCGCTCGGGCAGCTCCACGGCATCTAGCGCCGCGGTGAGTTCCCGCGGGGTCAGCGGCAGCGGATCCAGCACCACCCCGGCCCGCGCGAGCCGGAGCGCGGCCAGCGAGGATACCGGAAGCCAGACGCCCAGCCGGTCCAGTTCCTCGGCATGGGTCACCAGGATTTCGCGGGCGGGGCCCAGCAGGATTTGCCGCCCCTCGCGGTCCAGCACCAGCACCCGATCCACGAGGTCCATCGCGGGATCCAGATTATGTTCAATCAGCACCACCGAGCGGTCGCCGCGGGAGACCACGCCGGCCAGCACCCGATAGACCTCCTCGATACCGGCGGGGTCCAGGTTTGCGGTGGGCTCGTCGAGCACCAGCACGGGGGAGCGCATCGCGAGCGCACACGCGATCGCGAGGCGCTGCCGGCCGCCGCCGGAGAGCCGGTCGGGATTATCGCCGCGGCGCTCCCAGAGCCCCACCTCGCGCAGGGCCTGCTCGGCGCGCGCGAGGACCTCCTCCGCGGGCAGCCCCAGATTCTCGGGGCCAAAACACACCTCGTCGAGCGCGGTGCCGGTGATCATCTGGGTATCGGGATCCTGGAATACCATCGCGACGTGCTCGCTCAGCCGCGCCACCGAGGAACCCACGGTGCGCAGCCCGCCCACGTGTACCTCGCCCTGCAGCCGCGCCGAGACCGCGTGGGGCACCAGGCCGTTCAGGGCCAGCGCGAGCGTGGACTTGCCCGATCCGCTGGGGCCGAGGATCAGCAGCACCTCGCCCGGGATCAGGTCGAAGCTCACGCCATCCGGGGTGAAGCCCGGGTTATCCTCGTGGCCGATGCGCACATCGGTGAGGGAGAGGGGGAAATCCACCGTTCCCTAGGCGAGTGCCACGCGCAGCGCGGCACCCCCGCGCGGCCGGCGACGGTCCACGGGATACTGAATGCCGCGCACCACGCCGGTGCGGTCGATGCCGCCGGCGATCTGGCGCGCAAGCCAGGTAAAGAAAACGGGGGAGAGGACATAAACGGCCACCGAGATTACCTGCGCCACGGGCCCAAAATGGGTCGTGCCCAGCGCAAGCGACATGATCACGGCGATCACCACGCCGCCAAAGAGGGCGCTGCTGTAATACAGCCAGGCCGCCCAATAGCGATAGCGGCCGAGGGCAAACGGAAGCTCCTGAATCAGCCCGATCAGCAGGCCCGTGCCGATATGGCGGGCATATTGTGTGGGGTCCAGGGCCGCGCTCGTGAGGCCCGCGATCAGGCCGGTCAGGATGGCCACACCCGGGCGGCGCAGCAGCCACTGCGCGATTACGCCGGGGAAAAAATACAGGCCCAGCAGGAAGCCATAAAGCACCGGGACAAAACCCAACACCACAACATGCATATAGCCGGCCACCGCGAGGGGGATTCCCGCCCCCACGCCGATCGCGGCGCAAGTGAGCAGGAGCCGGGTATTGGTTTTGTGCATGATGCGAGCCATTCACTTCCGCAGAGAGAACCCCGATAAATAACAGGTCAACTCTAATTTACCCGAGGGTGCGCGATCCGCATAATAAGGGAACCCGCGCGCATGGGTGGCTGTCGGCCCCGGTGCGGCGCCCGCGCGGGGGGTGAAGTACGCTAGAGACACCACCACAGAGGCGAGACCCAAGATCACGATGGACAGTAGGCGCACCCGGGCGTTACGCGGCACGATCGCGGCGTTTTTGGCGACCTTCCTCGCGGCCCTCTCGCACGGGGTGGCCGGGGCGTGTGAGATCTCGCCCGTGGCGCTGCTCCTGGCGCTGATTTCGGCCACGTTCATCTGCGTGGCACTCTCCGGCAACGGCCTCTCGCGGGTGCGGATCGCGCTCGCGGTGATCGCCAGCCAGGGCCTCTATCACGTGCTTTTCCTCGCGATTCCCGCCGGGGGAGCCAGCGTGGTGGGGACCCCCGCGCACCACGGACCGGTGCAGCTGATCGGCACCGGCACGGGCGTCATCAACCATAATTCCCCCGCGATGTGGGCCGCACACGCGCTCGCCGCGGTGGCCACCACCGCCGCACTGATCTTCGGCGAGCGCGCCGTGCGCACCCTGGTGCGGCTGCTGGCGCTGCTGCTGCGGGCCGCGCACCTGATCGCGCCGCTGCGCCGCAGCTGGCCCGTGCCGATCCCCGCGTCCGTGCGGCGGATTCCCGCCCGCACGTGTGCCGCCCTCGCCGATTCGCTCTCGCGCCGCGGCCCGCCCGCGCCGGCCGCACTGCCCGCCTAGTCCGCGGTTCCCCCGGGGTGCCTCCGCCGCACCCCCGCTGCCGGTGATACCGGTATCCGCCGCCCCGTGCCGCGCCCCCTCACGCTCCGGCCCCGCCCGGAGCCCCCCCAGTCTTTCCCCAATAAGGATTTCCCATGCAGAAAAAAACTCCCCTGATCGTTTCCGGCGCCGTGATCGCCGGTGCCCTCCTTGCCCTCGGCGGCCCGCTCGCCGCGAGCGCCCACGTGGGGGTCACCCCCTCGGATACGGCGGCCGGCTCCTATAGCCTGCTCACCTTCTCGGTGCCCCACGGCTGCGATGGTTCCGGCACCACCGCGGTGAGCATCCAGATCCCCGAGGAGATCAACGGCGTGACCCCCACGGTGAACCCCAATTGGACCGTGACCAAGGACATGGTGGACCTGTCCGATCCGATCACCGATGCGCATGGCAACTCGCTGGTGCAGCGCGTGGGCTCGGTCACCTATACCGCCAAGGAGCCCCTGGCCGATGGCTTCCGGGACGCCTTTGAGCTCTCGCTGCAGCTGCCCGATAGCGCGGGCAAGACCCTGGTATTCCCCACGCTGCAGACCTGTGAGACCGGTTCCACCGACTGGTCCGAGATCGCCGCCGAGGGCCAGGACGAGCACGACCTGGCCGCACCCGCCCCGAGCGTGACCATCACCGCCGCGAGCGAGGCCCACGGCGAGCACACGGCCACCCCCGAGGCCGCGCCGGCCGCCGCCGAGCAGGACGTGCTTGCGCGCGTCTTTGGCCTGGGCGGTATCGCCGTGGGTGTGGTGGGAGTGATCGTGGGCACCCTGGGCCTGCGCGCCCGACGGGAGGCCAAGGCATGAGCGCCGCGGTAGTGCGTACCCCCGCGCGGGCCCGCCGCGCGGGTATGGTCCTGGCCGCCGCGGTCCTGGGGCTGGGTGTTTTTGCCGGTGCGCCCGCCGCGCAGGCCCATAACTATGTGGTGAGCACCAATCCGGAGGCCGATTCCACCCTTACGGAACAGCCCGGGAAGATCGCCGTCACCACCAATGACAACCTGCTCAGCACGGGCGAGCAAAACGGCGCCAATGCGATGACCATCACGGGCCCCAACGGCGAGTTTTATGGCGATGGCTGCGTGGCCGTGACCGGTCCCGCGATGATCATGGAGGCCCAGCTGGGTGCGCCCGGCCACTATACGGTGACCTGGCAGGTGGTCTCCACCGATGGCCACCCGGTCTCGGATGAGTTCGGCTTTGAGTGGCAGCCCGCCGCCGATCAGGAACTCGCCGTGGGCGTCCCGCAGCGGCCGATGTGTGGCGTGGCCGCGGGCGGCGAATCGCCGAGCGTCTCCACGCCCGCGGCCACCCCCGGGGAGGACTCCTCCGCGGCACCTTCCACCACGGCCCCCTCGGGGATCACCGCCGACCTGGGCTGGATCCTCGGCGCGATCGGCGTGATCCTCGCCGGTGGCCTCGTGATGCTGGTCCTGCTGCTGCGTCAGCGCCGCCGCGCCGATGTGGAGCGCGAGGCGCGCACGCCGGGGGATACCCCGGGCACTACCGGCGCCTAGCGCGAGCCTCGGGCCGGGCGGGATCGATACCCACGGGATATCGCCCCCGCCCGGCCCGAGCCGCTCCCGGCCCCGGGGATACCGGGTAGCCTTAGACAAATGGAGACCTCGAGCGCACCCACGGCCATCGATATCCTGCAGCGCGTATTTGGGTATGACTCGTTCCGCGGGGATCAGGCGGCCATCGTGGACCGCGTGGTGGCCGGCGGCGATGCCGTGGTGCTGATGCCCACCGGTGGCGGAAAGAGCCTGTGTTATCAGGTGCCCGCCCTGCTGCGCGAGGGCACGGCGATTGTGGTATCGCCCCTGATCGCCCTGATGCAGGACCAGGTGGATGCGCTGCTCGCCGTGGGAGTGCGTGCAGCATTTTTGAACTCCAGCCAGGATGCCGCCGAGCGCGAGCGGGTCGAGCGCGCCTATCTGGACGGTGCACTGGACCTGCTCTATGTTGCCCCCGAGCGGTTGTCCTCGGAGCAGACCAAGCGTTTCCTCGGCAACGGCCATATCTCGCTCTTTGCCATCGATGAGGCGCACTGTGTGGCGCAGTGGGGGCACGATTTCCGGCCCGATTATCTCGCGCTGAGTGAGCTCGCCGATCGCTGGCCCGATGTGCCGCGGATCGCCCTGACAGCCACCGCCACCGAGGCCACCCACCGCGAGATCACCACGCGGCTGCGGATGGAAAACGCCGAACATTTTGTGGCGAGCTTTGACCGGCCCAATATTCAGTACCGGATCGTAAATAAAAACGAGCCGCGCAAGCAGCTGCTGGAGTTTATCCGCGCCGAGGGTGCCGGCCAGGTGGGCATTATTTATGCGCTGAGCCGCAAGACGGTGGAAAAAACCGCCGAGTTTTTGCAGGCCAATGGCGTAAATGCGCTGCCGTATCACGCGGGGCTCGACGCGGGCCTGCGCCAGCGCACCCAGGCGCGCTTCCTGCGCGAGGATAACGTGGTGATCGTGGCCACGATCGCGTTTGGCATGGGCATCGATAAGCCCGATGTGCGTTTTGTGGCCCATATCGATCTGCCCAAGAGCATCGAGGGCTATTACCAGGAGACCGGGCGCGCGGGTCGCGACGGCGAACCGAGCGTCGCGTGGCTCGCCTATGGCCTCGCCGATGTGGTGCAGCAGCGCCGGATGATCGACGAGTCCCCCGGGGATATGGCCCATCGCCGCCGCCTGTCCGCGCACCTCGACGCGATGCTTGCGCTGTGCGAGACCGTGGAGTGCCGCCGCGTGAATCTGCTGACCTATTTTGGTCAGCCCTCGCAGCCCTGCGGCAACTGCGATGTATGCCTGACCCCGCCCCAGGTCTGGGACGGCACGGTGCCCGCGCAGAAGCTCATGAGCACAATTGTGCGCCTGCAGCGCGAACGCAACCAGTCCTTCGGCGCGGGCCAGATCATCGATATTCTGCGCGGCAAGACCACCCCACGCACCACCCAGTGGGGCCATGAGACCCTCGCCACGTGGGGGATCGGCCAGGATCTCAGCGAGCAGCAGTGGCGCGGTGTTGTCCGCCAGCTTCTCGCGCGCGGCCTGCTGCTGACCACGGGCGAATACGGGACGCTGGCGCTCTCCCAGACCAGCCCCGAGGTGCTCTCGGGCGGTCGTACCGTGCCGATGCGCAGCGAACCCGAGCGCTCGAAATCGCGCGGCGGCGGCGGTGCCCGGCGCGCCGCGCATCCCGAGCTGGACCCGCGCGATGCCGGGCTCTTTGAGGCGCTGCGGGCCTGGCGCGCGGCCGAGGCCACCGAGCAGGGGGTGCCCGCCTATATCGTCTTTGGCGATGCCACCCTGCGCCAGGTGGCGGCCGAGCGGCCCACCGAACTCTCCGGGCTGGACGGGGTCACCGGTATCGGTGAGAAAAAACTCGAAAAATACGGTGCGGGCCTGATCGGCGTTGTCACCGGCTATGAAGGCGAATAGGACCCCATGACCCCGCATCCGAGCGATACCCCCGCAGAACTCTCCCCGGCCGAGGCCATCGCGGCCGAGGCCCAGCGGATCCTGGCCGAGGAGCGCGCCCGCGAGGAGCGCATCCCGGTGCGCGCCCGGGAGCTGAGCGCCGGGGTGATTGCCCGCGCCGAGGCCGACGGCCTGGTGCTGGATGCGGCCCAGCTTGCGGCCCTGGAACCGCTCAGTGCGGCGCTCGCCGCCGCGGTGGAGGGCCGTCCCGGGGCGGGGGGCTTTTATCTCTGGGGTGCGGTGGGCCGCGGAAAAACCTGGCTCCTGGACGCCTATGCCGCGCAGCTGCCCACCGCGGATCTGCGCCGGGTGCACTTCCACGATTTTTTCCGCGAGCTGGAGCTGGCCACCGCGACCCATTTCCGGCGCGCGGGTGCCGGGGCCGCGGCGCTGGAGGATGTGCTGCGCGGCGTGAGCGTGCTGGCCTTTGACGAGTTCCACGTGCACGATGTGGGCGATGCCAAGCTGTTTATCCCGTTCCTGGAGTCGCTGGCCGAGCGCGGGATCACGCTGATCCTGAGCTCAAATTATGCCCCCGAGGGCCTGCTGCCGCACGAGAATTTCCACGATCTTTTTGAGGACAGCATCCGCCTGCTGGGCGCGCGCCTGGCCGTGGTGGAGATCGGTCCGGGGAAGGACTTCCGGGCCGATGCGGCGCCCGCCGCGCGGGCCACGGGATTTGCCGCGGGCACCTGGACCACGCTTGAGCGACCCACGGCACCCGATACCGCCGAGCCCGCGCTGATTTCCGCGGGGGGACACCACTTCACCGTGCGCGCCGCCTCCGCCGATACCCTGCGCTTTGGCTTCGCCGAGCTGATGGTGGCCGATACCTCCGTATCCGATCTGCTGGTCTGGGCCGATCGCTACCCAACCTGGATTGTGCAGGACGTGCCCGCGCTGGCCGAGGCCAATCCGCGCGCGCAGCAGCGCTTTGTGAACCTCGTGGATGTGCTGGTGGACCGGGATCGCACGCTGCACGTGCAGGCGCTGGTGCCGCGCGCGGCCTTCACCGAGGGCGTGGATCTGCCCACCGATATCACCCGCACGATTAGCCGCCTGGGGCTGCTGGGCGAAACCCCGCGCGGCTAGCCGCCCCGCGTCGGGCGCGGTTTCCTCAGATAGCGCCGCGCCAGGAGCCCGCCGCCCACGTTAAAGGCGCAGCTCAGGAGTAAAAGAAGCACGGTCCGCGCGGCCGAGGGCTCGGGGTAAATAACGTTGGCGAAGAGGAGTAGGAGGCTCACCCCGGCCACCAGATAGCCGATCGCATACAGAAAACGCATTATCGCTCCCCCGGTGGTTATGACGTGACATCACCCTAGCCCGGGCCGCCGCGCACCCGCGCATATTTGGCGGTATCCCACGGAGGCCGCGCTCGCCGTTAGTGGGGTTCCCACAGGAATACCCAATCGCCCCGCGCACCGTTTGTAGCCGGGGCACGGGATATTTCCCTCCCGGCATCCCGGAACGTAGCGTGGGACCACGATAATGATGTCCGGAAAGGCAAGGTTTGTGATGTCAGCTACGACCACCAACACCCCGTCACCCGTTGATGCGGCCCGGGCCGCGGTAGACCTCTCGGTGTTGAACACCGCCCTACTGGGAACCTGGCCCGAGGCCCGGCAGCACTCGCGCGATTTGAGCGCCCGTCCGGAGATGCAGCGCGATGACAGCCTCGCGATGGCCGAGCACCGCGAGCGTGTTCTGGGCCAGCTGAAGCTGCTGGTGGCCGATGGCCAGGTGCACGCCGCGTTCCCCAAATCGGTGGGTGGTGGCGAAAACCACGGCGCGAATATCGCGGGCTTTGAGGAGCTGGTCACGGCCGATCCCTCGATGCAGATTAAGGCGGGCGTGCAGTGGGGCCTATTTGGTTCCGCGGTGATGCACCTCGGCACCGAGGAGCACCATAAGAAGTGGCTGCCCGGCATCATGAGCCTGGAGATCCCCGGCGTTTTTGCGATGACCGAGACCGGCCACGGCTCGGATGTGGCCTCGATCGGCACCACCGCCACCTACGATCCCGCCACCGAGGAGTTCATCGTGAACACCCCGTTCCGCGGGGCGTGGAAGGACTATCTGGGCAACGCCGCCAAGCACGGAATCGCCGGGGTGCTTTTTGCGCAGCTGATCACCAATAACGTCAACCACGGTGTGCACGCGTTTTATATCGATATCCGCGATGCCGAGGGCAATTTCCTGCCGGGAGTGGGCGGCGAGGACGACGGCCAAAAGGGCGGATTAAACGGCATCGATAACGGCCGCCTCCATTTCAGCAATGTGCGCATCCCGCGCACCAATCTGCTTAACCGCTACGGCGATGTGGCCGCGGACGGCACCTATAGTTCGCCGATCGCGAGCCCCGGCCGCCGCTTCTTCACGATGCTCGGCACGCTGGTGCAGGGTCGCGTCTCGCTCGACGGTGCCGCCACCGCCGCGAGCGCCGTAGCCCTCCAGATCGCGATCATCTATGGCACGCAGCGCCGCCAGTTTAACGCCGCCTCGGAAACGGATGAGGAGGTGCTACTTGACTATCAGCGCCACCAGCGCCGCCTGATCCCCCTGCTGGCCCAGACCTATGCGCAAAACTTCGCGCATGATCGCCTGCTCGTAAAATTCGACGGCGTATTCAGTGGTAAGCACGATACCGATGACGATCGTCAGGACCTGGAGACGCTCGCCGCGGCCCTGAAATCTCTCTCCACCTGGAACGCCCTGGACACCATCCAGGAGGCCCGCGAGGCCTGCGGCGGTGCCGGGTTCCTCACCGAGAACCGGCTCACGGGTCTGCGCGCCGACCTGGATGTATATGTCACATTTGAGGGCGATAACACCGTGCTCCTGCAGCTCGTGGCCAAGCGCCTGCTCGGCGATTATGCGCGCAAGTTTAAGGGTGCGGGCGGCGCCGACCTGGCAAAATTTGCGGTGGGTCAGGCCGCCGATCGTGCCTTCCACGGCTCGGGCCTGCGCCGCCTCGGCCAGAACGTGGCCGACCTCGGTTCGGTGGCCCGCTCGGTGGGGCATGTGCGCGAGGAAAACGAGCAGCGCCAGCTGCTGACCGATCGGGTCGAGACCATGATCGGCGAGGTGGCCGGCCGGCTGCGTCCCGCCGCCAAGCTGGATAAGGCCGCCGCGGCCGAGCTGTTTAATACCCAGCAAAACGAGCTGATCGAGGCCGCCCGCGCCCATGCCGAGCTGCTGCAGTGGGAGTCCTTCACCGATGCGCTGGCCGGAATCACCGATCCCGGAACCCATACGGTGGTCACGTGGCTGCGCGATCTCTTTGGGCTGTCCCTGATCGAGAAGCATGCCGCGTGGTACCTCATCAACGGCCGGCTCTCGCCCGCCAGGGCCCAGGCCGTGACCGCCTATATCGATCGGCTCGTGGCGCGCCTGCGCCCGCACGCCCTCGACCTCGTGAACGCCTTTGGCTATACCCAGGATCACCTGCGGGCGAAGGTGACCTCGGGGGCCGAGCGCGAGCGGCAGGACGAGGCGCGCGCGTATTATCGCGATCTGCGCGCGTCCGGTGCGGCCCCCGTGGACGAAAAAACCCTGATTAAAAAGCAGCGTTAACCCCGACCGGGATATGAGGGGTCGTCATCCGATCGGATGACGACCCCGTTTTATTTCTGGCCCCGAGGGGGGACGCGGCCGGGAATCCCCCCTGGATACGCTGTCAATATGATCGAAGCAAATCTCCTGACCAAGCAGTACGGACCGAAAAAAGCGGTCGATGCGGTCTCATTCTCGGTACGCCCGGGTATGGTTACCGGCTTCCTCGGCCCCAATGGTGCCGGCAAGTCCACCACGATGCGCATGATCGTGGGGCTCGACCGTCCCACCGCGGGCTCCGTTACCGTCAACGGCAAGCCCTATCGCGACCACGCCTCGCCGCTGCACGAGGTTGGTGTGCTCCTCGACGCCAAGGCCGTGCACACCGGGCGCAGCGCCTATAACCACCTCCTCGCCCTCGCGGCCACCCACGGCATCGGCCGCGGCCGCGTGCGCGAGGTCATTGAACTTACCGGCCTGGGGGCCGTGGCCAATAAGCGCGTGGGCGGTTTTTCGCTCGGCATGGGCCAGCGCCTGGGCATCGCCGCCGCACTGCTTGGCGACCCGAAGACCCTGATCCTGGACGAGCCCGTGAACGGCCTCGACCCCGAGGGTGTGCGCTGGGTCCGCCAGCTTGTTCGCGGACTCGCCGCCGAGGGCCGCACCGTGTTGCTCTCGAGCCACCTGATGAGCGAGATGGCCCTGACCGCCGATCACCTGATCGTGCTGGGCAAGGGCCGCGTCATCGCGGATGCCCCCGTGTCCCAGATCATCGCCGGGTCCACCCATGAGAGCGTGCGCGTGATTAGCCCGCGCGCCCTGGAACTCGCCGCCGCCCTGGAACGCTCGGGTGCGCCCGAGGCCGGCGCCCCCGCGGGCTCGCTCCTGATTAATACCGTCGGCGCCCAGGAGCTCAGCATCATGGGTCTGTCCGCGGCCGCCGTGGGAGATGCCGCAGCGGTGCTGGGCATCTCGATTCACGAACTCTCCCCGATTAAGGCCTCGCTTGAGGAGGCCTATATGGAACTCACCGCGGACGATGTGGAATACCGCACCGGCTCCACCGCACCCCACGCCGGACCGGAGGGCACCCGATGACCACCACCACCCGCCAGGCAGCCACCGTGCGCCTGCCCCGCCTGACCTTCGGCGGACTCCTCAAATCCGAGTGGATTAAGCTGCGTTCGCTGCGCTCCACCCTGTGGTCCTATGGCCTGATGGTCCTGATCGCCGCGGGCATGGGTGTGCTGTTCTCCGCCACCTCGGAGATCTCCACTACACCCGATATGTATCAGGTCACCCCGGCCCTGGCCGTGCAGATGTCGGTGCTGATCGGCTTCATGTTCTCGCAGCTGGTGGCCGCGGTACTGGGCGCCCTGGTGATCACCGGGGAATATTCCACGGGTATGATCCGCACCACGCTCACGGCCGCCCCCAAGCGGGTATCGGCCTATATCGCCAAGGCCGTGGTGCTTGCAGTGACCACCGCCGCGGTCAGCGTGGTGAGTGTGGCTGCCGCCTATCTCGCCTCCGCCCTGACCCTCATGGCCCGCGGCTTTGACGCGCCCCTCTTTGAGGGAGATACCCCGGCCTATATCGGGGGCGGAATCCTCTTCATCACGTGTGTCTCGATCTTTGCCCTGGGCCTCGGTGCGCTGATCCGCAGCGGTGCCGGTGCGATTGCCGGTGCACTGGGAACCCTGCTGGTGCTCCCGCTGATCTTCCAGCTGATTCCGCTGGAGTGGCTGAATGACCTGCAGCCGTACCTGTTTGGAAACCTCGGCCAGTCCCTCATGGGAACGTTCCCGAGCGATCTTGATACCGGACTAAATATCCTCTATCTGCTGCTGTGGCCCGCGGTGGCGCTGGTGGCCGGCGGCATTGCGCTGGTCCGTCGCGACGCCTAGTCCTCGCACCGCGCGTCCCCCGTCTCCCCGTGGAGGCGGGGGACGTTTGGGTTAGGCCCGTGGCGCTGGCCGCGGATAACGGTGGTGCGATATTGTGGCTCCGAGCGAAGGAGCGCCCCGCATGACCTTTAACCCACAATCCGATATCAGCGGATCCCAGGTGCGCCGCGGCGGCTCGGGCCGCCGCACCGGACTCGCCATCGGCGGCGGCGGGCTGGGCATCGTCCTGATCTTTGTTATCGCGCAGTTCACGGGAGTGGATATCAGCGGTTTCCTCGGGGAACAGGACAGCACCGCGGAGAGCCCCGTGATCGAGGGGGCGTCCCTGGATGAGTGCCGCACGGGCGCCGATGCCAATGCCAGCGTGGACTGCCGCATGGCCGGCGCCGCGGTATCGCTCGAGGACTTCTGGGTGGGTGAGTTTCCCGAGATCGCCCCCGGGACCGCGTATAGCACCCCCGGTTTTGAGCTGTTTAGCGGGCGCGTGAATACCGCCTGTGGCGCCGCAAGCAGCGCGACCGGGCCGTTTTATTGCCCGGGCGATCGCACGATTTATATCGACACCACGTTTTATGATCAGCTGCGCTCGCAGTTTGGCGCGCAGGGCGGCCCGCTCAGCGAACTGTATATCGTGGCCCACGAATGGGGTCACCATATCCAAAAGCTCGAGGGCACGTTTGATAGCGTGGACCGCCGCGAGACGGGCCCGCTCTCGGGCACCGTCCGGATCGAGCTTCAGGCCGATTGCTATGCCGGGGCCTGGGTGGGGGCCGCCTCCAGCACCCGCGATAAAAACGGCGCCACCCTGCTCCAGCCGCCCACCGATGATCAGATTCGGGACGCGCTGGATGCCGCCGCGACCGTGGGTGACGACCGCATCCAGCAGCAGGCCACGGGCGGGGTGGACCCCGAGGGCTGGACCCACGGGTCCAGCGAGCAGCGCCAGCGCTGGTTCCTCACCGGCTATCAGGGCGGCGCGACAACCTGCAATACGTTTGCGGCGGGGGGCCGGCTCTAGGGACACCCCGCGGCCTCTCGCCCACCCCGGCGGCCGTCCAATATGCTGGGGAAATGGAAAAAAAGAGGTGGGGTCGGCGGCATCCGGTGCTGCGTGTGCTGGCCATCATCCTGGGCGTTCTGCTGGTGCTGGGCCTCGGGACCTGGGCGGCGTTTCGCTGGAGCCCGTGGCCCTCGGCCCTCGTGATCCGCTCGATGTTTGACCGCGAGGGGATGCGCGTAAACGAGGCGCTTGCGCCGCATGTTCTCGCGGACGAGATCTCCGAGCAGCTGGATATCTCCTATCTGGAGGGCGAGGATACCCGGCTCGATGTCTTCCGACCGCTCTCGGCCGAGAACGTGCCGCTGCCCACGGTGGTATGGGTGCACGGCGGGGGTTGGATCTCGGGGGATAAGGACCAGATCGCCAATTATCTGCGCATCCTCGCGGCGCGCGGCTTCACCGTGGTGGGCGTGAACTATACAATCGCCCCCGAGGCCACCTATCCCACCCCCGTGACCCAGACGATGGCGGCGCTGGACTATCTCAATACCCATGCCGAGGAGCTGGGGGTGGATGCCAATAACATCGTGCTGGCGGGGGATTCCGCGGGCTCGCAGATCTCCGCGCAGCTGGCCACGCTGATCACCAGCCCGGCCTATGCGCGCGACCTGGGCATCGCGCCCACGCTTGAACCGCGCCAGCTGGCGGCCACCGTGCTCACCTGTGGGGCCTATGACCTGAGCCTGGCCGATGTGCCGGGCGCGTTCTCCTCGTTCCTGAAAACGGTGCTGTGGTCCTATACCGGCACCCGGGACTATGCCGATGATCCGCGCACCGCGGGCGCCTCGGTGCTGAATTTTGTGACGGCCGATTTCCCCGCCTCGTTTATCACCGCGGGTAATGCCGATGCGCTGCTGCCGCAGTCCGAGGCGCTCGCGACCCGGCTCGATGAGCTGGGGGTGCCCGTGGACGCGCTGTTTTATGCCGCCGATCACGAACCCGCCCTCGACCACGAATATCAGTTTAATCTGGGCACTCCCGAGGCCGATGCCGCGCTGGATCGCATCGTGGCCTTTGTGGACGCCCATACCGGCGCGCGGCTGCAAAAATGACCCTCGTGAGTGGGCCCGCAACGGCGCGGGCCTCGCGCGTTTTATTAAGCGGGCTGGGCCTGGCCGGCTCCGCGCTGGCCCTCGCCGCGCTGGCCGGAATCTGGCTGCTGCGCCTCGACCTGGATCGGGCGGTCTATGTGAGCGAGCTCGGGGGCGATGGTGCCCCGGGCGCGGAAGGCTTCCGGATCGCGCTCTTTGCGGTGGCCGGCGCGGGTGCGCTGCTGGGCAGTGCCCGGCTCTGCGCGCTGCCGCTGGATGCCGGCCCGGGCCGCCGCGCGCGCACCCTGCGGATGGGATCGCTGATCGTGGGCTGGTCGCTGCTGCTCGCCGGAATTGGCTTTGCGGTGGCCGCCGCCTATCCGTGTACCGCGGGCTGCCCGGTGCCGGGCAGCCTCGCCCATACGCCCCGCGATACCGTGCATCTCACGGCGGCGATCGCCGGTTTTGCCCTGGTCTGCCTCGCGATGTTCTCCGAGGCGATCCTGGGGCGGGAACCGCGAGATCGCAGGATCGCGCTGGTCTCGGCGCTGTGTGTGGCGGGCATTGCCGGGATCGGTGGCCTGCTTGCGCTCTTCCACGTGGCCGTGGATCTGGGGGCCCTGTGCGAGTTCATCGCGATGTCGATCGCGATCGCGTGGTGCGCGGGTAACGGCGTGCTGGATGCTATCCGGGCAGGCTCGCATCGCGGTAGGAGCGCGGGCGGCGCGGAATAGCCAGGGTCAGGCCGAGCCCGGCAAGCGCCACGACGCCCGAGATAATAAAGCCCGCATGGAAGGCCCCCGCGCTCGGCGTGCTCACGCCATTGCTGGTGACCAGATTGGCCGCGAGCACAAGACCCATCACGGCGCTGGCGCTCGTGGAGCCGAGCGTGCGCATGACCGAGTTGACCCCGTTGGATGCGGCCGTCTCGGTGGCCGGAACGGCCCCCATGATCAGGGTGGGCATCGCTGCATAGGCAAATCCCACGCCGAAGCCCACCGCGGTCGCGGTGAGTACCGCGTGCCATACCTCGGTCATGAATCCGATGGTGAGGAAATAGCCGGCCGCGATAATAAAGATTCCCAGGCCCAGGCTCACCCGCGGCCCGGCGCGCTCAATCAGGCGCGCGGCCACCGGGGACATGGCCCACATGATCAGCCCGCTGGGCATCATGCACAGGCTCGCGATGAGCATGCTCTGGCCCAGGCCCACCCCGGTATCGGTGGGTGATTGCAGGAGCTGGGGGAGCAGCACGGTGCTGGCAAAAAATGCGAAGCCCACCGTGATGGAGGCGAGGTTGGTGAGCAGCACGCTGCGGCGCATCGAGATGCGGATATCGATCAGGGGGCTGTTGATGCGCAGCTCGTAGATCGTCCACAACCCGATCACCAGGATGCCACCGATTCCACATCCGAGCGTAAGCGGGCTGGCCCAGCCCCACTCATTGCCCTTGGATACCGCCAGGAGGATTCCCACCAGGCCGAGGCCCAGGCCCACCGCGCCCAGGGCATCAAAGGTGCCGGTCGCGCGCAGCGTGCTGACCGGAACAAATTTCCAGACCAGGACGATGCCGATCAGGCCCAGGAGCCCAGCCAGCACAAAAAGCAGGTGCCAGGAGAGGAACTGCGAGATCGCGGCGGCCACGGGCAGCCCCACAGCCCCGCCGATGCCCATCGTGGCGCTCACGAGGGCCACCGCCTTGCCGAGGCGATCGGGCCCCAGCACATCGCGCAGGATGCTGACCCCGAGCGGGACCACACCAAGCGCGGTTCCCTGGAGCGCCCGCGCGATGACGAGCGGGATCAGGGTGGAGCTAAATATGGCCAGCACGGAGCCGATCACCATCAGGCCCAGCAGGAGCAGCACCATGCGGCGTTTGCCGTAGAGATCCCCGAGGCGGCCCGCGATCGGCGTGGCCACCGCGGCGGCCAGGAGCGTGGAGCTGAGCACCCACATTGCATCGGTGGCGGATACCCCCAGCAGGTCGGGGAGCGCGGGGATCAGCGGCGTGACAAGCGTCATCATAAACGCGGCGACGAGGCCGGTGAAGGCGAGGCTGCCGATGATGGCCCCCTCGGGGAGGGGACGGCTGAGCCGGGCGCGTTCGGCCGGGCTGAGCCAGGACTCGGGATCGGGATCGGGGGGAGTGGTGGCCATGCGGGAACTGCCTTTGGGTGGGGGTCGCGGCTCACGCTGCGGCGCGGGGGAGGGGGTTGGGGGGTTAGTGCTCCGTGAGATAGATGCTGATCATGAGCGAGGTGAAGCCGATGAGCTGGAGAAGAACCAGATAGAGGCCCACGATGCCCCATTTGCGGCCTGCGCCGCGGTGGCGCAGGGCCAGGAACCCCAGCACGGCGGCGGTGAGGACCATGGCGGCGAGTAAAATATTCGCGGGAAAGATCATAAAAACCACGGGGAACCAGTACAGGGTACCGAGCCCCCCGATCAGCACCAGGCCGAGGATTATCACGGGGAGTACCGCGCCGAGCAGCACGGAGAATACGCCGAGGAAAATGCCGGAGCGCTTTGAGCTCATTGCGGTCCTCTCAAATAGAAATATGGAGGGCGCGACCAGCGCGAGCCCCGTGTCCACGTTATCGCGAATAGCCCGGGTGGGGTCCCCGGCGGCGGGGCGGCGAATCCATAAACAGGGGATTCACGGGCGTCACCCGCCCCGGGGATAACGTCGCCGCGCCCCGGGATATTCCGCCGCGTTCCGGCGATCCGGGCCGGAAAAGTTATCCACAACCCCTGTGGGAAATCTTGGGGATAAACCCCCAAAACTGTGGGGTTACATGTGTGTAATTCGTTTTCTCCTGTGGATAACCCTGGGGAGAGAATCCTGTCACCGTCGAGAGGGGTACATTTGCCGCGCCTCTGCGATAGCATTGCCCGCGTGAGCACCCCCGAGAAAATAACGGCCCGGTTGCTCCGGGTCCAGCGGGATCTGGAGCGTGCCGAGGCGGCCGTGGCCCGGGCCCAGGAGGCCCGCCGCGAGGCGATCGATGAGGCCCGCCGGGAGGGGCTGTCCCTCACCCGGATCGGCGATCTCATCCGGGTGAATCCCGCGATCCTGCGCCATCGGGACCGGCAGGTGGCCCCGGCCCCCGCGCTGCCCGGCCTCACCATCGAGGAGGCGGCGCAGCGCACCGATCGGCCGCGCACCTGGTTCACCAACCGCCTGCGTAATACGCCCGAGGGCGCGGGCATCAGCTCCGAGATCACATGGGAGCGCGATGGCTTCCGCTTCCAGCGCTTTGATAAGCAGGGTGATCCCCTGCCCGATGGCACGGCCGGGCGGCAGGGCATTCGCACCCGGATCACCCGGCTGCGCGATCACCCGGCGCCCCTCCGATCCGAGTAGCCGGATCCGGGCGCTCCCGGTCATTCGGGCGCCCCTGCACACCCCGCGTCCCCCTCCCGGGGGACTTTTTTTAAAGAATCTCGCGCGTGTTTCGCCTCGAAAAAACCCCCGATTGGGGGTCATTTTTTTGTCACCCGTTTGGGTTTCTTCGCCCTGATCCGCATTTTTTTGGCTAGGCGATCACGGATTCTATTGATAACGTGTGGAATGTCTAGCGGTTCTCTGTAGGGAGAGGGCTCTCAGTCGAGAGAGCCAAAAATGCCGCGCGGCTGATCCTCTGGGGGGAATAATTGTGAAGCCTTCACAAAAAACTCGATCAAAAATAGCCATCGTCGCCGTCTTGATCGGCGCACTGATCGGCACCGGCGGTGGCATGTTTGTGGCACCCGCGCTCGCCGCGGGGCCGCCGGTTACGTTTGCGATCGCCGCGGCGGATCTGTCCACGGGCGCCCCGGTCGCCCAGATTGAGGCGGGGAAAGAGTTTTCCTATGTCGCGAGCGTGGGCTGCCCCGATCCCTCGGGCTGTGGGCCCGCAACCCTCAGCGTGGAGTTCCCCTCCGAGGTGGAGTTCATCGCGGGCGGTTTTAATCCGCCCAATGGGGCCACCTTCGAGGTGACGCCCCCGGGATTGCCCGCAACCGGCAAAACCCTCACCGTGCAGTGGGATAACCTCGACGGCACCGCCGTGCTGTTTCTTCCCGCCAAGGTCTCCGTGGATACCGATTTTGTGCTGAACGGCACGCAGCAGGAAGCCGTTGCCGTGATGAACGCGGGCAGCGGGGAGGACATCACCCGCATCGATGATTCGGCCACCGTGACCCTCCGCGTTTTTGAGCGTCCCGGCGTTATTAAGGGCACACAGACGTGGTCCGAAAACTCCGTGGCCGATGGCAGCCGCGCCGAGGTCACCTCAACCGTGGGAGCCACCGCCTCCGCAAACTCCCTAAGCTCGCTGACCCTGCGCTCCCCCAGCGCCGAGGCGATCCCCGGTGCAAGCCTGGCCGTTTCCGAGGTTTTTAACCTGGGTACACTCACGCTGAACCAGAACCCCGCCGGGGCCACCGTTCGTTTCACCCTCGCCGATGGCGGCACCGTGGACGTCCCGCTGACCGCGGGAAACCTGGTGGCCACGGCCCCCGCGGATACCGTGGCCTATGAGGTCACCGTGACCGGGCTGCCCTCCGCGGCCTCCTCCGAGGAGGCGCAGCGCACAGTGACGGTTGAGGCCGCCTATACCCTGCGCGATACCCGCCGCAGCACCGGCGGGCAGATCATCGACCCGACCGCCACCGCACGCCAGGTGCGCGCGACCATGCAGGCCACCGATACCGTGACCGATAATGCTCCTGGATCCTCCGCGACCGCGACGCTGCAGAATCGTCGCGATATCACCGTCGCCGCCCTGGTGCCCACCGTGGCGCAGTTGCTGACCTGGGTCACCTCCTCCGGCGATCAGAACTCCGTTTATGGCTCGGGCGAGGGTTCCACCGCCACCCTGCTGGTGGCCAATTCAGGTGTTCCGGTCCTGACCGACCTGACCGTGACGCTGCCCGAGGGCACCGAAAAATACTTTGAGTTCCAGGAACTCACCGCGATCCCCGAGATCCATTTCCCGGCCGGGGCCACCTCCGCCACGATTCAGTATCGCTATGCCACGGCCCCCCGCGAGGGTGCCGCCCAGGCCTTCACCGCGGGCGCAGCCGTGCCCGGCCCCGAGGGGGACGAGCGTGAACTGGGAGAGATCTCCGGAATCATCGTGACCTTCCTGGCCGCGGGTGGCGGCATTCTGGGTGGCTGTGCGCTCGAGCCGGTGGACGGAATCCTCGCCGATTGTGTGGCCAGCATCACGCTCAGCGCCAAGCTGCGCGATAAGCAGCTCACCTCGAATGCCCCGATCACCCCGCCCGAGTCCAACCCCGGGACCACATCGGTGGACCTGATGGCCGAGATTCGGGCCACCGCGGCCACCGGTTCAAAGATCAGGCAGAGCAGTAATAACGCACGACTGTCGATCGTGAAGCCGCAGTTCAACGCCAAGCTCAGCAAGCGTATTGGTGACGGCAGCGATCAGACCGTCTATCCGCTCACGGGTGTGGCCAAGGCCGGAGACATCTTTGACTCCACCAAGACCGTGCAGGACTTCACCGAGCATGCCTTGAGACTGACCGCCTCGACCAGCCCGAGCGAAAACGCGACGGAGGCGCAGGGAGCCGATGTGCTACGGATCGCCGATCCGCAGACCGAGCCGACCCTCGCCAACCTCGCCCATAACCCGTTTAACGTTATTAAGCTCACGGTGCTGCCCACCGCCGCGGCGCAGTGTACCGCCGAGGATGGTTCGCCCGTGGCCAGCACCACGGAGCATCAGGTGTGGATCCTGGACCGGCTGGAGGACCCGCAGTCACTGACCCAGACCCCGTATGTTGCGGGAATGAACCTGGATCTTGTGGTGGGTTTTGAGACCACGATCACCCCGGAGAGCCGCCGCTTTCCCGTGGACGTGAGCTGTTCCACCGCCCCCGGTGCGAAGATTAAATTCCGCGATAACCGCGTGAACGATGGCAAGATCGTCTCGCCCGGCACCGTCGGATCCGTAGATACCCCGGGCCTGCTGGCCGTGGGTAATACCGCGGAGCTGACCACCGGCCTGAATACCGCCACGGCCACCGGTAGCGATGAGCTCTACCTGGTGGATCTGGAGCGGGCCTCGGTATATAAGAACTATGCCAAGGACGCCCGGTCCTATGGGATCCAGGGGCAGG
Source organism: Mycetocola spongiae (assembly GCF_020424085.1). Taxonomy (NCBI): domain Bacteria; kingdom Bacillati; phylum Actinomycetota; class Actinomycetes; order Micrococcales; family Microbacteriaceae; genus Mycetocola; species Mycetocola spongiae. The sequence goes on from NZ_CP080203.1 coordinate 2,423,084, forward strand.
GTTCGCCCACGGCGTTCCTGCTCTCGGGCGTCCCCGCCAACGGCGAAGCCGTGGCGGCACGCATCGTGGACGGGGGCAGCAGTGGTTCCTCGCTGGATGTATTTGCCCTGGCCGGCCTGCGCGAGGCCCGGGTGGGTCCCGACCAGACCATGACGGTGAGCTTCCTGGACCGCGCGGGCGACCCGATCGGGCCCACGGCAGTCGTGGAGGCCAGCAGAGAGCTAGAGGGCGTCACGCTCAGCCAGGATGAAATCGACGATTCGCAGAACTCTCGCTATTTGGAGTTTCAGCGCACTCCGCGGGATCTGGAATGGAGCGAGGAGTGGGCCGATGGCGAGATGGAGCGCGTGTTCAGCGTCCAGGTAGACGTGACACGCTCCAACAAAAGTATTGCCCTGCAACGCTATGGCGCATTTGCCGTGATTCTTGACCTCAACCTGCGCTCGACGTTCCTGTCCAATCCGGCAAATATTGTCTCCGGATCGCTCGGCGGAAACGTCTACCTGAATATCGCCCGTATCTCCTCGCAGGCACCCGGCGGAGCCTGGACCGAGGAGCTCACCGGTTCGGCCCGCTATACCGTCTATGCCGCCACCGCACTCTTCGGGGATGCCACGGCGCACTGGGATGCCGCCGATGGCACCGCGTATCTGGTGGCGCAAAACCAGACGCTGTCCCGAGTGCGCCTGGACGCCTCCAATAAGACGGCCTTGGGCGTCTCCGAGGTTCTTCCCGAGAACCAGTGGGAGGCCTCCGGCAGCATCGCCGTGGGTGTGAAGAGCATGACCGTTGGTGTGGGTGGGACCCCCGAGGGTGCCGCAAACCCGTTTGCCATCACGGATTTTGAGGGTATTACCTCCGTGCTCTGGCCCGATCGTGAGGGAGCCCCGCAGGAGGGGACCCTCGCCGAGAGGCAGGTCGCCGGCGCGATCACCTATCTCTTTGCCGATGGCTCCACCCAGGTGGTTCCGGCACCCGTGGGGGCAAACCCCGCGAGCCTGAACCCGGATGCCGCGCGCTGGCCTCAGGTCGTGGGCGTGAGCATCACCTGGGAACAGGACGGCCGCTACGTGGGCATTAAGCGCACCGAGGGGGAACGCCAGGGGCAGCTGATCTTTGGCTCCAGCCTGCGTGATTTTGTGCGCGAGGGCTATCGCTATACGTTCAGCGAGGGTGTGCCGCAGAGCCTCGAGTCCGGCGCGAGCATCGATGGGGCGTTCCAGATCCCCGGGAATACCGTGGACCAGTTTGCGGTACAGAACGTGGACTATCGGATCGACCTGGACGACCTGGAAAAGACCGCCGTGGTTCCCAGTAACCAGATCGCCATCGACGTGGCACAGAGCACCGTGGCCGTCAACGTGGCACGTACCGGCTCCGCCGCGCTTAACCGCGACCTGCTCCCCAGCACCCAGTGGACACTGAATACCCGCAATACCGGAAATATCCCGGTGTCCTCGCTGCGGATGGCCACGGCCAGCGAACTGCTTGATGCCGCCACCTGGGACGGCGGCGATCCCGCCGGCTATACGCTTGAGCGCGGCTCGGTCTTTGACGCGTTCAACGTGACCCGGGCGAGCGTGACCTATCCCGCGGGCGCGTCCAGCGCGACCGTATCCGTGCGCGGCGAGGACGGGGCCTGGAGCGCCGGGTTCGCCGCCGGCAACGGATCAAATTTGACGCTCCCGCAGACCGGCGACGGGCCCAAAAACTGGGCCGAGGTCACGGGCTTCCGGGTGCAGTTTGACGGCAATGAGGCGCTGCGTCAACGCATCGCCAAGCAGGGCCTGGGTAACCTCATCATCGAGACCACCCTGCGCCAGAACCTGCGCACGGATTCCAGTGAGCGCGCGCCGGGCACGGAGCTGCCCGCGGATAAGGCCCAGTGGACAGTGCCGATGACCGGTGCGGGAGCCTCCTATATCGGAACGTTTATTGCCCCGCTGGCCCAGGTCACGGCGGCCCCGGCCGCCGCGGTGATCAGCCCCGGTGCCCCCGGACCGCTGGTGCGTAAATATGCGCGTAACTATTCGGTGGGCACGAATGTGGGCACCACCAGCACGCAGGCCAACCCCGGCTCCTGGGTGAACTTCTTTGTCACGCTGGAAAACCGCGGCAATGCCAGCAGCGATCTTTATAACCTGAGTGTGGTGGATACCCTCCCGGATGAGCTGCACTATAACGCCATGAGCCCCGCCCAGGACTGGGAGGTGATCTCGGCCCCGGAGGGGATCTCCACCACTCCGACCCTGGAGGTGGGTGCCGCATCGCCCACCACGATGACCTGGACCTGGCCCACGGATCAGGTCCTGCATCCGGGAGGGCGAATCGTGATTCGCGTGCCGCTGCAGGTGAGCGACGGAGTCCCCACCGGGGGCTCCGGACAGAACGCCGTGCGCCTGATCGGTGAGGGCATCGAGGGGGCCACGGTCCCGTCGGTCTGTGAAAACCCCGCCTCCACAAATGCGTCCTGTCTGGCCACGGCCAATGTGATCTCGCTGCGCAGCGACTCCGTGCGCGTGGAGTCCTTTATTGATAGTTCCATCGGCGGCGCAAGCATGATCGATGGGGCTGTCTGTGATGACTCGACCTTCGCCGAGTGGGGTGACGGCAAGTGGGTGCGCAACCCCTGCATTACCGATACCACGGTGGGTGCCACGCTGAAATATCGCGCAAAGCTCATCAACTCGGGTAACTCCGAGCTCTCCGAGATGCGCTTTGTGGACGAGCTGCCGCGCATCGGTGACCAGGGAACGGTCCTGGATGCCGCCCGTAACTCGGCCTGGAGCCCCAGCCTGGTTCCCGGATCGGTTCGCCTGCTGGGCGGCACCGAGGCCACGGATCTGGGGGCACGCGGCGACGGCGCACTCTCGGCCGGCGGCTTCCGCTATTCCTCCAGCGCCAAGGCCTGTACGCTGCGACCCGATGGCTTTGCCAGCGGTAGCACCCTGAGCTGTGATGCGGGTACCTGGAGCGCCACACCCACCACGAGCAGCGCCTCGCTGGGTGGAGACATCGTCTTTGACGAGGCCAATCGGCTCCGGGGCGGCGAGTATGTGGTTGTGGAATTTGAGCTGACGGTCCCCGCCACGGGTGATGTGGCCAAGCTCGCCTGGAACTCGGCGGCCGCAACCGGCCGCGCCTCCGCAATCAGCAACTGGCTGCCCGCCTCCGAGTCTCCGCGCTCGGGAGCCCGGGCCCAGGATACCGATCTGCGGATCACCCTGGCCCTGACCGATGACCAGATCACGCCGTGGCACCTGAATGCCGAGGAATACGAACTGACGTATTCCTGCCTCGCCCCGGGGGCAACCGACCCGGTGCGCAACACGGTGACCCTGGACGGCATTGATACCGTTGCGGGGACCCGATCCGCGCTGATCAGTAACCTGCCGATCGGTGCCGAGTGTGCGATCGTGGACGAGAATTATGTTCCCGTCTCGGTGACCGCCCCGGGCCAGTATGGTTCCGTGGAGGATGGCGCAAGCGGATTCTCCTTCGGGAGCGATCCGGCCGATGCGATTATCCTGGACGCCGATACTGGGCTGAACGTGATCGCGGTGACCAACCTATTCACCCCGACCTCGGTGGAGCTGGGCGTCTCGGTGGCCGGAAATGCCGCCTCCTATCTGCCCGCGGATGCCACGTTTGATGTGGCGATGCAGTGTTCGTTTGGCGGGTTCACCCGCGACTACGGTCCGTTCTCGCTGCGGGACGGTGAGACGCATACCGTGGAGAACCTGCCGGTGGGCGCGAACTGTCTCACCACCGAGACCGAGCACCGCGGGGCCTCCACGGTCACCGCCACCGTGGACGGCACGGATGCACCGCTGACCGCGGAGCGCTCGCTGACCGCGACCGCACTCGACCCGGGCGCACACGAGATTCACTTTGTGAACCTCTTTGAGGCCGGTGGCGATCTCACCATCCTGAAGCGCGTGGAGACCCCGGCCGCCGGGACCGCGGTGGGCGATGTGAGCTTTGAGCTCACCTGCACCCTCGGCGGGTTCCCGATGGACCTGGGTGACCGCGCGACGCTGGGCCTGAGCATTCCGGAGGGTGAAACCTCCGCGAGTATCAGCCTGGAGGGGCTGCCCGTGGGCGCCGAGTGTGTGGTGCATGAATCCGATGCGGGTGGCGCCAATATTGCCGCCCCGGATCGCACCGCGACCGTGCTGGCCGATACCGAGGTCATCGTGGAGATGGTCAACCGCTATTCCCCGGCCGCACTGAGCCTGGATAAGCGGGTGGCCGGACCCGGTGCCGCGGAGTCCCGCGTGCCGGCGAGCTTCGAGGTCGCCGCAATGTGTACCCGCGATCTGACCGTGGGAGGCCGGGAGCTGACCGTGACCGACTTCAACGGTGTGGTCTCGGTCACGCCGGGGACACCCACGACGGTGCCGAATCTGCCCGAGGGCTCGCGATGTGCCGTGACCGAGCCGAACCTGGCCGGTGCGGAGAGCGTCACGGTGGATCCGGTGACCGCGGGCGTCGTGGATGAATCCGAGCGGGCCGATTCCGCGCTGATCGCGCTGCGCGGCCCGGATGCCGCGGGTGCCGCGGTACCCACGGAGGTGCGGATCGTTAATACCTATGCGGCCACACCAGGTACCGGGGGTAAGCCCGGCCTGAGCACCACCGGTAGCGATCCGGGGCCGCTGCTCTCGGCCGCGCTGATGATGCTGCTGCTGGGTGGGGGAGCACTGCTCCTGCGCCGCCGCCGCGAGGGTAACGCCTAGGCACCAGCTACCGCAGAACGCCCGGGTCCCGTGAGGGGCCCGGGCGTTCTGTCATGGGGAGGCGGTTAGGCGGTCTCGGGGGTCAGTGGAAACTCGCGGGCGCTCCTAAAGGTGCGCGCGGAGCCGTCGATCGGATCGCGGAACCGCAGCTCGCTGGCGAGCAATTGCAGCGGGGTGGAAAAATCATCCACCGCGATATCCTGCACGTCGGGATAGAGGGGGTCGCCCGCGATGGGAATCCCGAGCCCCCACATATGTAAACGCAGCTGATGGGTTTTACCGGTGACCGGGCTCAGCCGATAAACGCCGCGGCGCTCGCCCTCCGCGCCGGGGGCCAGCTCGCGTTCGAACTCCACGTCGGATTCGGCATTGGGTTCCGCGCCCGGTATCACCTCGGCCTGGAGTATGCCGCGCCGCTTGGCCAGGTGGTTGCGCACCGTGACCGGAAGTTCCAGGTCCGCGCGGATGCCGGCCATCGCGTGATAGGTCTTGCCCACCTCGCCGTGCATAAACATGCTCTGATAGGGGGCGCGCCAGCGCTTCTCGGTGGCCAGCATCAGCAGGCCCGAGGTGATCCGGTCCAGCCGGTGCATCGGCGCGAGCTCGGGCAGGCCCAGCTCGGCGCGCAGCCGCACCACGACGCTCTGGGCCACGTGCCGCCCGCGCGGGATCGAGGAGAGGAACGCGGGCTTATCGATGATCACGATGCGCTCGTCCCGGTGGATCACCCGGATGGCTCCGGGAACCGGGGGTTCCTCGCGCAGATCCCGATGAAACCAGACAAAGAGGTTATCGCGGTAGGGGTCGTCCCCGTGCACGGCGGAACCGTCCTGATAAACGAAGCGTTTATCGGCGAGGAAGGCCTCCACGTCCACGTGTTGGGAAAGCCGTTCGCCGAGCCACTCCCGCATGGATGCCCACGGCGCGGGTTCCCCGGCGTTGCCATCGCGTGTGCGCAGCCAGGCGGCATCCAGGCCGAGGCGCTGGGGAAGGGGGGAACGCGGGGGCATAAACCGAGTGTATCGCCCGACCCGGCCCGTGCCGCCCGCGTGTGGGTGTGGGGCCCCCGCGGGTGCCTCACGCGCGTTCCGCGGCCGCACGGGCCCGCGGAGGCCTCCCCGGGATGGCCCTCTTCGGGTTGCGGCCCTCGATTCGCGCGGGAGGCCCTGATAGCCTGGGGTCAGCCGGGTATGCACGCTCGCCCGGGTGGCACTCGAGGGGGAGGTTCCACGATGATACTCACGACTCTTTCGCCGCCGCAGCGCGGCCCGCGGAGCGCCGACCCGTGTTCGCGCTAAAGAATCTGCTCACGCGCCCGGTGAACGCCCGGAACCCGCGCGAGCTTGCCCGCTACCTCGGCCTGCTCTGGATGCTCGTGGTGGGTGGAACCCTGCTTGGGTTCTGCATTCAGGCCCTGGCCGGGGCCCGCGCGTGGGCGGATGTGCCCGGGGCGCTGCTGCCCGTCTTGCTCGGGGCCGGCCTCGGCTGCGGCATTCCCGCGCTGTTCCTGGCGCTTCGCGGCCGCGGGGGAAGCGCCCCGCGGTAGGGGCGGGCGCGGCTTAAATAAAAGAACCCCCGTAAGTAGAAGCCTTACAGGGGTTCAGTGGCTCCGACCGGCATCGATCCGGTGACCTTTCGATTTTCAGTCGAACGCTCTACCAACTGAGCTACAGAGCCTAGACGATATAACATCGCCTAGAGGTAGAAAAACCCTTCCACATGGGAAGGGTCCTTCACCTGGCGACCCTGACGGGACTTGAACCCGCGACCTCCGCCGTGACAGGGCGGCACGCTAACCAACTGCGCTACAGGGCCTTACATATTGAATTGTACTGCATGTTTCGGTAGCCGAGTGACCCCAACGGGATTCGAACCCGTGCTACCGCCGTGAAAGGGCGGCGTCCTAGGCCGCTAAACGATGGGGCCTCGGAGTTCAAGAACTCCATAACTACCGATTACACAGGCTACTAGACGTTTTCTCAATTCCCAAACCGGCGAACTTCTTTCCCGCATTGCTGCCTGAAATCAGTATATGGGGATAATGGCCCAGACAAAAAATCGACCACGCGCGCCCGGCGTTGCGCCCCGGAATTCCGGGGGTTTTTCGGCGTGGCGCGGGGTGCGCGCCACGCCGAAATTGAGACTAGTGCGAGCCCTCGGCCTTAAAGGCGGCAAAACCGTCGGTGACGATCTGCTCGGCCTCGGCGGCGTCTCCCCAGCCATCAACCTTGACCCACTTGCCGGGCTCCAGGTCCTTATAGCGGGTGAAGAAGTGCTCGATCTCGTTTTTGGTCTGCTCCGAAACATCGGAGATGTCCTGGATATGCGACCAGCGCGGGTCCTTCGCGGGAACCACCAGAACCTTGGCATCGGAGCCGGCCTCATCGGACATGTTCAGCACGCCCACGGGACGAACCTTCACGCCCACGCCCGGGAACACGGGGAACTCGAGCAGCACGAGGGCGTCAACGGGGTCGCCGTCCAGGCCCAGGGTGTTCTCGAAATAGCCGTAATCGGTGGGGTATACAAACGACGTGAAGAGCACGCGGTCGAGGAATACCCGTCCGGTCTCGTGGTCGATCTCATACTTATTGCGGCTTCCCTTAGGAATCTCTACGACAACGTCGTAAGCAGCCATATTGTGGTTCTCCTTAGTAGAACTATTGCGGATATAGAGGTCAAGTCTGTAATAACGTTACTTGATGCCCGAGAACACACAAGAACCCCGACGCCCCGGATTGGATGCGGCCACCGCCTCCGTGCGCGGCGCCGTGCGCGCGAGCCTGACCGAACTGGCCGCGGATATCCCCGCGGGCCCCGTGCTGGTGGCGCTCAGCGGCGGACCCGATTCCCTCGCCCTCGCCGCGGCACTCGCCTTCGAGGCCCCCCGGGCCGGACGCGCGGCGGGGGCCGTGATCGTGGATCACGGGCTGCAACCGGATTCGGCGCGGATCGCCGAGACCGCCGCGGCGGCGGCCACCGCCCTGGGCCTGGATCCCGTGCGAATCAAACGCGTCAGCGTGGAGCGCGCCGGGGGCCCCGAGGCCGCCGCCCGCACCGCCCGCCGCGCGGCCCTGGAATCCGTGGCCGCGGAACTGGGTGCCGCCGCCATCTATCTGGGGCATACCCTCGACGATCAGGCCGAGACCGTGTTGCTGGGCCTCGCCCGCGGCTCGGGCGGCACCAGCCTGTCCGGAATGGCCCCCGTGGCCGGAATCTACCGCCGCCCCCTGTTGGCGCTGCGCCGCGAGGCCACCCACGCCTCGTGCCTCGCGCTGGGGCTCGACCCGTGGACCGATCCGCATAATGCCGATCCGGCATTTGCCCGGGTGCGCGTGCGCTCCACCGTGCTGCCGCTGCTCGAGGCCGAGCTGGGCCCGGGCATCGCCCAGGCCCTCGCGCGCACCGCCGATCAGGCCCGCGAGGACGCCGAGGCGTTTGAGGACATGATCGAGGAGTTCATCGAGGAGATCTGCGAGCCCGCCGAGGCCGGCATCGCGGTGGAGATCGGGGCCCTCGCCGCGAACCCCGCGGCGCTGCGCAATCGCATCATCCGGCTCGTGGCACGCAGCGAGTTTGGGGTATCCCTGGAGCGCTCGCATACCCTCGAGATTGCGGGCCTGGTCACGCGCTGGCGCGGCCAGGGGCCCATCGACGTACCGGGAATCCGGGTGCATCGCGAGGGTGGCCTCCTGGTATTTACCGCCGCCGACGCCCCGGTCTGAGTGGGCTGTCCCCAAAGCGCGGCCGGGCGGCATAGACTTATTTCATGGAATCCAGCGACATCCGCAATGATCTGACCGAAATCCTCGTCACCGAGGCCGAAATTCATGCAAAGCTCCGCGAACTCGCGGCCCGCATCGACGCGGATTACGCCGGCAAGGACCCGCTGCTGGTGGGTGTGCTCAAGGGTGCCGTGGTCACCATGGCCGATCTCTCCCGCGCCCTGTCGATCCACGTCGAAACCGACTGGATGGCCGTGTCCTCCTACGGCAGCAGCACCAAGTCCAGCGGTGTGGTGCAGATCCGCAAGGACCTCGATACCGATCTCGCGGGCCGCCACGTCCTGATCGTTGAGGACATCATCGACTCGGGCCTCACGCTCAGCTGGCTCCTGGAAAACTTCGCCTCGCGCGGTGCCGCCTCGCTGGAGGTCTGCGCCCTGCTGCGCAAGCCCGATGCCGCCAAGGTAGAGATCGACTGCAAATACGTGGGCTTTGATATTCCGAGCGATTTTGTGGTCGGCTACGGCCTCGACTACGACGAGCGCTATCGCAACCTGCGTGATGTGGCGATCCTCGCCCCGCACGTCTACGAGACCGCCTCCTAGCCTCCCCCATCACGCCCCCGAATGCCTCGCATTCGGGGGCGTTTTGCCTGCCCGCTGCTCCCGGGGGCGACGGCGCGTTCATCCCACGGCGAACAGAGGGGCGCCATTCAGACTTCACGGACTAATCTGGACACTACGGTTCCGTGTTGGTTCCGGTTGACCTCACCTGCAGAAAGGTCTGAGCGCCCGCTCACTCGCACATGAAATCCAAGAGCTTCCTCAAGGGGCCGTTGCCATACGTGCTCATTGCCATCGTTGTATTTCTGATCGGCATCAACATCATTTCGGGCCTCAACGGCTTCCGTGAAATTCCCACCAACCAGGGCCTGGAGCTCCTCAACGACGGCAAGGTGAAGGAAGTAACCCTCACCGCGGGCGAAAACCGCGCCGATCTGACGCTGAACGAGGAGCTTAAAGACAAGGGCAAGCGCGTCCAGTTCAACTACATCGATGCCCGCGCGGCCGATGTGGTGAAGGCCGTGGACGAGGCCAAGCCCAAGGACGGCTTCACCGATAAGGTGCCCCGTGCCAGCTGGTTTGGCGCAATTTTGCAGCCCCTGATCCTCTTCGCGATCATCGGTGTGGTGTTCTGGTTTGTGCTCTCGCGCATGCAGGGCGGCGGAAGCAAGATGATGTCCTTTGGCAAGTCCAAGGCGAAGCTTGTCACCAAGGAGTCCCCGCAGGTCACGTTTGAGGACGTCGCCGGAAGCGACGAGGCCCTCGAGGAGCTTGCCGAAATTAAGGAGTTCCTGCAGGAGCCCGCGAAATTCCAGGCCGTGGGTGCCCGCATCCCCAAGGGTGTGCTGCTCTACGGTCCCCCCGGTACCGGTAAAACCCTCCTCGCGCGCGCCGTAGCCGGCGAGGCCGGGGTGCCGTTCTACTCGATCTCCGGTTCCGATTTTGTGGAGATGTTTGTGGGTGTGGGCGCGAGCCGCGTGCGCGATCTCTTCCAGCAGGCCAAGGAAAACTCCCCCGCGATCATCTTCGTGGACGAGATCGACGCCGTCGGTCGCCACCGCGGGGCCGGAATGGGCGGCGGTCACGATGAGCGTGAGCAGACCCTGAACCAGCTCCTGGTGGAGATGGACGGCTTCGACCCCAAGACCAACGTGATCCTCATCGCGGCCACCAACCGGCCCGATATCCTCGACCCCGCGCTGCTGCGCCCGGGCCGTTTTGACCGCCAGATCGGGGTGGACGCGCCGGACCTGCAGGGCCGCCGCAAGATCCTGCAGGTGCACGGCAAGGGCAAGCCCCTCGCCGATTCCGTGGACCTCGAGGTAGTGGCCCGGAAGACCCCCGGTTTCACCGGTGCCGACCTTGCCAACGTCCTCAACGAGGCGGCGCTGCTCACCGCGCGCTCCAATGCGCAGCTGATTGATAACCGCGCGCTGGACGAGGCCATCGACCGCGTGATCGCCGGCCCGCAGCGCCGCACCCGCGTGATGAACGATAAGGAAAAGCTCATCACCGCGTATCACGAGGGAGGCCACGCACTCGCGGCCGCCGCGATGCGCAATACCGATCCCGTGACCAAGGTCACCATCCTGCCGCGCGGACGCGCCCTCGGGTACACCATGGTGCTCCCGCTGGAGGATAAGTACTCCGTGACCCGCAACGAGCTGCTCGATCAGCTCGCCTATGCCATGGGTGGCCGCGTGGCCGAGGAACTGGTGTTCCACGACCCCACCACCGGTGCCTCCAATGACATCGAGAAGGCCACGAGCATCGCCCGCAAGATGGTCACCGAATACGGCATGAGTGCCGGAATCGGTGCGATTAAGCTCGGCGGTGGCAGCGGAGAGATGTTCCTCGGCCGCGATATGGGACACCAGCGCGATTATTCCGAGGGAGTCGCCGAGCAGGTTGACGCCCAGGTGCGTGCGCTCATCGAGCAGGCCCACGATGAGGCCTGGAAGGTGATCACGGCCAACCGTGCCATCCTCGACCGCCTCGCCCTGGAGCTGCTGGAAAAGGAAACCCTCGACCATAACCAGCTCGCCGAGATCTTCTCCGGCATCGAGCAGCTGCCCGAGCGCGAGCAGTGGCTCTCCAGCATCGACCGCCCCGTGAGCGACCTGCCCCCCGTGGCCATGCCGCAGAACCGGGCGCCGATCAGCGAGGCCATCACCGAGGGCTCCGTGGAGTCCTCCGCCTCGCCGCTCGAGGGCAACCTGAGCGCGGGCGAGGTGGCCGCCGATGAGGCGATCGCCGAGGCCGGTATCGCCGCGGAGCAGACCCCCGTGCGGGCCGCGGCCGAGGCCGCCGAGGCATCCGCCGCGCAGGAAAAGGCCGAGGCGGAGGCCGCCGAGGCCGCCGCAAAGAAGAAGGCCGAGGCCGCGCGTAAGCGGGCAGCCGCGGCCAAGAAGCGCGCCGAGGCGAAGAAGCAGGCCGAGGCCGAGGCGCAGAAGGCCACGGACGCTCCCGATACCCCGGAGTCCTAGGCCATGAGCGAGGTTGACCGCGAACGGGTCATGCGGGCGGTATCCGAACTGATCGAAGCGATCGGGGAGGATCCCGCCCGACCCGGGCTGCTGGACACCCCGCGCCGCGTGGCCGAGGCCTATTCGGAGTATTTCTCCGGGCTGGGGGTGGACGCCCGCACCCTGCTCGCGGATACCGTACCGCTGGATTCCTCCGCGGATGTCACGGGGGAGTCAGGCCCCGGCGAGATCGTTTTGCTGCGCGATATCGAGTTCCGTTCGATGTGTGAGCACCACCTGCTGCCCTTCCTCGGGGTCGCGCATGTGGCCTATCTTCCGGGCACCCGCGTGGTGGGTCTGGGTGCGCTGCCGCGCGTCGTGGATACCATCGCCTCGCGCCCGCAGCTGCAGGAGCGCCTGACCGATGAGATCGCCGATACCCTGAGCTCCGGGCTCGACGCCCGCGGCGTTCTGGTGGTATTGGACGCCCAGCACGGCTGCGTCTCGGCCCGCGGCTCCCGGCAGTCAGGGTCCTCCACGGTCACGATGGCGAGCCGCGGCGAGCTGAGCGATCCGCTGCGCCGGGCCGAGGTTTTTGCCCTGATCGGCGGTCTCGGCGGGCCCTCCGGTGACCGCTAGGCCGCTCGTGATGGGGGTCCTCAACGTGACCCCGGATTCCTTCAGCGACGGCGGCCGCTATCTGGCCCACGCTGCCGCGATTGCCCGCGGCCGGGAGCTGGTCGCGGCGGGCGCACAGATCGTGGATGTGGGCGGCGAGTCCACCCGCCCCGGCGCCGTGCGCGTGGGCTCCGAGGAGGAGATCGCGCGGGTGCTTCCCGTGCTGGAGGCCCTGCACGCGGAGGGCATCACCACCTCGCTGGACACCATGAACGCCGCCACCGCCCGCGCCGCGCTGGCCGCGGGCGTGGACTATATCAACGACGTCTCCTCGGGGGGCGCCGATCCCGAGATGCTGAGGGTGGTGGCCGCGGGCGATGCCGGCTTCATCGCGGGCCACTGGCGCGGATTCCTCGATCCCGCCGATAGCCACGCACACTATGCCGATCCGGCCGCCGAGGTGGCCGCCGAGCTGGCCGCCACCGCCGGGCGCCTCGCGGCCGCGGGCATCAACCGGGAGCGCGTGATTCTCGATCCGGGCCTGGGCTTTTCCAAGACCGGGGAACATAACTGGGCGGTGCTGCGCGGGCTCGACGAGCTCTCCCGGCTCGGCTATCCGCTGCTAATCGGTGCGAGCCGCAAACGCTTCCTGGGTGAGCTCCTGCCCGCGCAGGCCACCGTTCACGACCGCGATCTACCCACCGCCGTGCTCTCGGCGCTGCTGGCCGATCGCGGCATCTGGGGGGTGCGCGTGCATGAGCCGGCGGCCACCGCCGCGGCCCTGGACGTCTGGGAGCACCTGCGCCGATAGCGGCCTTCGTGGGCCCACCTGCGAAGATAGAAAAATGAGCGGTTACGAGAAGTCCCCGATGCGCGATATTGCGCGCATTTCCACGTTTGCGGCGCTGATCGCGGTGCTCGGGGTGGCCGGGCAGATTCCGCTCTTTGGCGGCGCGGTACCGGTGACGTTTCAGACGCTTGGTGTGATGCTCGCGGGGGCGATTCTCGGCTGGTGGCGCGGCATGGCCGCGGTGCTCCTGCTGCTGGTGCTTGCCCTCGCCGGTCTCCCGCTGCTCGCCGGGGGCAAGGGCGGTGCGGGAGTTTTTGTGGGCCCCACCGTGGGCTATCTGGTGGGCTGGATCTTCGGGGTCGCCGTGGTGGGCCTGATCGTGCAGGCCGGCGCGCGCACGCTGCGCTGGTGGCGCGTGGCGCTCGGCGCCGTGATCGGCGGAATCGGCGTGATCTATCTATTTGGCATCCCCGGGCTCTCCCTGATCTCGGGCATGAGCCTGGCCGATGCCGCCCGCACCAACCTGATTTTTGTGCCGGGTGACCTGCTGAAGGCGGTGCTCGCGGTGCTGCTGAGCATGGCCCTCTGGCGCGCCTATCCGGCCGCGTTTACGTTCACCCGGCGCCGCCGCGCGGAGGTCCGGGCATGAGCGAGGCGATCATCCTTGAGGGGGTGGGCGTGGACCTGGGCGGCCGGCCCGTGCTGCGCGATGTCAGCGTGCACCTGGAGGAGCGCCGGATCGCCGTGATCGGCTCCAACGGCTCGGGTAAGTCCACCTTTGCGCGGCTGCTGAACGGGCTTAACCGCGCCGATTACGGCAGCCTGAGCGTGCACGGCATCGACCCGGCCCGGCGGGTGGCGGCGCTGCGCCGCCGCGTGGGTTTTGTTTTTACCAATCCGGACGCGCAGATCGTGATGCCCACGGTGGCCGAGGACGTGGCATTCTCGCTGCGCGGCCGCGGCCTGAGCCGATCCGAAATTGCCGAGCGGGTGGCCCGGGTGCTCGCCGAGAACGGCCTCTCCGAGCATCACGATGCCCCAGCCTATACGCTCTCGGGCGGGCAAAAGCAGCTGCTGGCACTGTGTTCCGTGCTGGTGAGTGAGCCGCGGCTGCTGGTGGCCGATGAGCCCACCACGCTCCTGGACGCGGCCAATACCCGCCGCATCGGCAATCTGCTGCTGGGCCTCGATCAGCAGCTGGTGCTGCTCACCCATAACCTCGACCTCGCCGAACGCTGCGATATCGCCCTGCGCTTCGAGGGCGGGCGGCTCGTGGAGAGCGGCGATCCCGCGGAGGTCGTGGGGCGTTATCGCCGCGAACACGCGTCGTGATTGGCCTCTACCGCCCCGGACACAGCCCGCTGCATCGGCTCGGGGCCGGCAGCAAGCTGCTTGCGCTGTTTATTTTTGCCCTCGCTGTCTCGGTGCCCCCGCCGAGTATCGCGCTATTTAGCGGGGCCGCCGCGGTGATGATCGGGCTCTATCTCCTGGGCGGATTTGGTCCTGCGGAGATCTGGCGGCAGATCATTTCCGCCCGGGTGATCATCACGATCCTGCTCGTGAGCCAGGTGCTGTTTTTGGATCCCGCGCAGGCCTGGGCCAATGTGTCCCGTGTGACCATCGTGATCCTCACGGCCGCGCTGCTGACCCTCACCACGCGCACCACGGAGATTCTGGACGCGCTGGTGCGGGTGCTGCGCCCGCTGCGGGTATTTGGCGTGGACCCCGAGCGGGTGGGGCTCGCGTTTTCGCTCACGATCCGCACGATCCCGGTGATCGCCGGGTTTAGTACCCAGCTGCGCGATGCCCAGCGGGCCCGCGGCGGCCGCTGGAGCATCCGGGCGCTTGTGCTGCCGCTTATGGTGCTCTCGCTGCGGCAATCCGATGAACTCGCGGATGCACTCATCGCGCGCGGCGCGGGGGATGACCCGGGCGAGGACGCTGCCGAGGATGCGGCGCAGGGCTGAGGCAAAGGTGGGGGACCCGCAGGGGGAGGGCGGGTCCCCCAAACGGGGGATCCGGATTACCATACGTCCAATCCCGGGCCTTTCCAATCCCGGGCGATAAGCTGTCCGATTCCGGGTGCAGATCCTTCGGGTGCCGGGCCCGGGGTTTGCGGCGTTCCATATGGCAAAAGCCCGCGGGCACCCTAAACTGGGAGCGTGTCTGCCACCGATTTCATCACCCTCACCGGATTGCGCGTGCGCGCCCACCACGGTGTTTTTGACTTTGAGCGCGAGCAGGGCCAGGACTTCGTGATCGATGTTGTGGTCTGGCTCGATCTGGCCCCCGCCTCGGGGGGCGATGATCTCGCCGCCACCGTGCACTACGGCGAGCTCGCCGAGGCCGTGACCGCCGCGGTCTCCTCCGACCCGGTGGACCTGATCGAGACCGTGGCCGAGCGGGTCGCCGCGGTGGCCCTGTCCTTCTCCGCGGCGCAGCGCACCCGGGTCACCGTGCATAAGCCCGACGCCCCGATCTCCGTGCCCTTCGGGGATGTCTCGGTCACGATCGAGCGCGGCCGATGAGCCCGCTGATTCCCCCGCGGCTCGTGCCACCCGTGCGCGGCGTGAACGAATACTATCTTGCGGCCGAGCAGGTGCCCGCCGCCCCGGTGCGCGCGGTGCTCGCCTTTGGCTCCAACCTGGGCGAGCGCGCCGCGACCCTCGCCGCGGCCGAGGCCGGCCTCGGGGATACCCCGGGAATTCGCGTGATCGCGATGTCCACCGCGATCGACTCCGTGGCCGTGAAGCTCTCCGGGCCCGATCCCGATGCCCCCGGCTATCTGAATGCCGTGGGCCTGATCGAGACCACGCTGAGCCCGCGCGCGCTGCTACAGGCCACCGCCGCAATCGAGCGCCGGCACGGCCGCGAACGCTCCGAGCGCTGGGGCGACCGCACCCTAGATATCGATATCATCGCCTACGCCGAGGAGCGGGTGCGCACCCCGGACCTGGTGATCCCGCATCCGCGCGCTGCCGAGCGCGATTTTGTGCTCGCCCCGTGGCTGGAGATCGATCCCGCGGCCGTTCTTCCCGGCGCGGGTCCCGTGGCCGAGGTGCTCGCCCGCCTGCGTGAGGAGACCCCGTGAAGCGTACGTCCGCGGCCCAGCTGATCGGCGTGGCCGTAATTGGCGCGGCGCTTGGCGCGCTCCTGAACCTCCTGCTCGCGGCGGTGGGTCAGCCGCTCCTGGTGCCCGCGCTCTCGCTCGCGGTCACGCTTATCCTGATCGCCGCGATCACCGTGGCCCTGGCCGTGCCCATTTATCGCGCGGTTCGGGCCACCCCGCGCCGCCATGTGGACCCGTTCCACGCGATGCGCATCCTCGTGCTGGGCAAGGCCGATGCCCTGAGCGGCGCGCTGCTCACAGGCTTTGGCCTGGGCCTGCTGGGCTTTATGCTCAGCCGCGCGGTATTGCCCGGGGTAAGCTCATGGGGACCGGTGATCGCCGCGAGCGCGGGCGCCCTTCTGCTGTGCGTGGCCGGAATGATCACCGAACACCTGTGCACACTGCCAAAGGATACTGACGATGACCTACCCGGAGCAGCCACCGCTTCCTGATGCCGCCGCGAGCACCCCCGAGAGCCTGTCTCGGCTGGAGCTCGCCACCCAGGACTGGCAGCGTATTTCGCGTAAATATGCGCTGATCGAGCAGATCGGCAATGCCCTCTTTTTTGTAATCGTGGCCGTGGCCACCGCCGTGGTCTATTTCCTGAGCGAGGAGATCTGGCCCCTGCTGGTGGGCGGGGCCGTCCTGCTGATCACCGTGATCGTGATGATCGTGACGCCGCGCCGCGCCCGCTCCATCGGATATCGCCTGCGCGCCGACGACCTGCTGTTTCGCCGCGGACTGATGTGGCAGCGTTTTGTTGCCGTGCCCTATGGCCGGATGCAGCTGATCGATATTAACCGTGGCCCCATCGCGCGCAGCTTTGGCCTGGCCGAGCTCAAATTTGTCACGGCCTCCGCGGGAACCGATGTGACCATCCCCGGGCTGCCGATCGCCGAGGCCGAGGCCCTGCGCGACCGCCTGGTTGAGGTGGCCGAGAGCCGGCGCACCGGGCTATGACCAGCGAGCCCACGCGCGGCCGCCGCAAGCGGTCCCCCGAATCCGATAACCTCACCGACGGGCAGTGGCATCACCTGCATCCGGTGACGCCGCTGCTGCGCGGCGGGGTGGCCTTTATCGTGATCCTCGGTATCGTGATCGCGAATTTCCGGGAACGCCTCGTGGCGATGTTTGTGCCCGCGTTCCAGGGCACCGATGACTACGATCCGGTCACCCTGATGCTGAATAGCCCGTATCTGCTGCTGATCCTCGGGATCGTGCTGGCGGGCCTTCTGCTGCTCTTTGTGTTCTTTTATGTTTCCTGGCGGATGGGCACATTCCGCATCACCGGGGATGCCGTGGAGATGCGCAGCGGAATCCTGATGCGCCGCCACCGCCAGGCCAAGCTGGACCGCATCCAGTCGGTGAATATCGTGCGCCCCTTCCTCGCCCGCCTCCTCGGTGCGGCCAAGGTGGAGGTCTCCGTGGCCGGGGAAAACTCCAATGTCTCGCTCGAATATGTTTATGGCCGGGATGCCGAACCGCTGCGCCGGGACCTGCTCACGCTCGCCTCGGGCGTGAAGCTCGCCGAGCGCGAGGCCGCCGCCGCGGCAGCGGGCACGGGGGCAGCGGGTGGGCGCCTGGAAAACCTCGTCAACTCCCGCGTGAACGATCTGCTTGCGCCCGAGCTAAACGCCCAGGAATTGCAGGCCACCTCGGTTGTGCGCATTCCCGCGGGCCGCGTGATCCTCTCCACGATCGTGAGCCTCGCCACCGTTTTTGCCGTGGCCGCGCTGGTCTTTGTGATCACGCAGGTCGTGCAGGGGCGCTATTGGGCGCTCTTCCCGCTGCTGCCCGTGCTGATCGGTGTGGGCGGCTATTACTGGTCGAAGATTTCCAAATCGCTGCGCTATTCGGTGGCCAGCACCCCCTCGGGTATCCGGGTGGGTTCGGGCCTGCTGTCCACCTCCAATGACACCGTGCCCCCGGGCCGGGTGCACGCGGTGCGGGTGACCCAGCCGCTGCTCTGGCGGCCCTTTGGCTGGTGGCAGGTGCAGATTAACCGGGCCGGCACCTCGGTGCAGGACATGGCCAATGGGGGCACCACGATCCTGCAGGTGGGCAAGCTCGACGATGCCGCCGCGGTTGTGGGACTGCTGCTGAACCAGCCCTATTATCAGCCCGTGCGCCGGCTGCTCGGGGATGCCCTGGGCGATCCGGCGCGCGCCGGGTTTATCCTGAGCCCACGCCGGGCCGCCTGGCTGAACCCGCTGTCCTGGAGCCGCACGGGCTATACCGTGACCGGCGATCTGCTGATCTTCCGCCGCGGCCTGGTCTGGCGACACCTCGACCTGGTTCCGCTCGCGCGGACGCAGAGCGTGCGCATGACCCAGGGGCCGATCGAGCGGCGCCTGCGGGTGGCCTCGGTGCTGGTCCAGACCGTGCTGGGGCCGGTCACGCCCGCGCTTCCGCATATGGCGGCCAGCGATACCGTGGACCTCTTTGAACGGGTCTCGGCGGCCACCGTGGTGGCGATGAACGCCGATGAGACCCACCGCTGGGCCAGCGCGCGGGCCGCCGGCCCCGTGCCGGGTGCGCCGCGCCTGGATCTGGGCCAGTGGACCCCCTCCGCCGAGCAGGAGGTTGCGCTTGCCGCGGATGGCCCGGCCACCGGCGACAGTGCCGCCGCACGCTATCCCGGGGTGGCCGCGCCGCCGCGCCCCGCCGCGCCCGCGCCGTCTCCGGAGGTGGTGCACCCGCCGCTGAATCCGGCCCTCCCGGGGGATGACTCGCGTTTCCGGGCACCCTCCGCCGATCCGGGCGAGGGCCGATGAGCGCGCGCGCCGGGCGCCTGGGGGTGGGCATCATCGGTGCCGGCCACGTGGGTCCCGTGCTGGGGGCCGCGCTGGCCGGGGCCGGCCATGCCATCACCGGGATCAGCGCGATCTCCGAGCGCAGCCGCGATCGTGCCGAGGCGATCCTGCCGGGCGTCCCGATCCTGCCGATCCCGGAGATCATCGAACGCAGCGAACTCGTGATCCTCGCCATCCCGGAGGGGGAAATCGCCGCGCTGGTATCCGGGCTCGCCGAGACCGGTGCGTGGCAGCCTGGCCAGATCCTGGCCCATACCGCCCCCGGGCTGGGTGTGGAGGTCCTGCTGCCCGCCGCGGCCCGCGGCGCGATTCCCCTCGCGCTGCATCCCGCGCTCACCTTCACGGGAACCAGCATGGACCTGCAGCGTCTCGCCGAGAGCTATGTGGCCGTGACCGCGCCCACCCCGGTGCAGCCGATTGGCCAGGCACTCGTGGTGGAGATGGGGGCGGAACCGGTGATCGTGGCCGAATCCGACCGGGCCGCCTATGCCGAGGCCATTGCCACGGCCACCGAGTTTTCGCGCTCGATCGTGCGCCAGGCCACCGGAATCCTCGCCGAAATCGGCGTGGAAAACCCCGGCGGATTCCTCTCCTCCCTGGTGCGCAGCTCGGTGGACCTCGCCCTGCGCGAGGGCGGCCATCGCGAGGCTCCCGAGGACCTGGCCTAAGCGGCCGCGGAGCCCGGCTAAACTGGCTGAGACGTATCCGCCCCGCGAGGAGAAAACAGACATGAGCGACACCACCCCCGACGCACCCACCGATGCCGAGATCTTCGAGCAGAAAGCGGTCCGTCTGGGTAAGCGCGAACGGCTGATCGCCGAGCGCACCGATGCCGCGGGCGGCGCCTATCCCGTCTCGGTCCCCGTGACCAGCACGATCCCCGCCCTGCGCGCGGAATACGCCGAGCTTGAGGCGGGCGCCGAGACCGGCGTGATCGCCGGAATCGCCGGCCGCGTGGTGCACGCCCGGAACACCGGAAAGCTGTGCTTCGCGAGCCTCCAGGCCGGCGATGGCTCGCGCATCCAGGCGATGGTCTCCCTCGCCGAGGTGGGAGAGGACTCGCTCGCGCGCTGGAAGGAACTGGTGGACCTGGGCGATCACGTATTCGTCTCGGGCCAGGTCATCTCCAGCCGCCGCGGCGAGCTGTCGATCATGGTAAACGACTGGCAGATTGCGTCCAAGGCCCTGCAGCCCCTGCCCAATCTGCATAACGAGCTGAGCGAGGAGGTGCGGGTACGCAGCCGCTACCTCGACCTGATCGCCCGCGATCGCGCCCGGCAGACGGTGGTGGATCGCGCCACCACCATGGCAAGTCTGCGCAAGACCTTCACCGATCTGGGCTTCCTGGAGATCGAAACCCCCATGCTTCAGGTCATGCACGGCGGCGCCTCGGCCCGCCCCTTTGTGACCCACTCCAACGCATTTGATACCGATCTCTACCTGCGCATCGCCCCCGAGCTCTACCTGAAGCGCGCGGTGGTCGGCGGCATCGACCGGGTATTTGAGATCAACCGCAACTTCCGCAACGAGGGTGCCGATTCCACGCATAGCCCCGAGTTTGCGATGGTCGAGGCCTATCAGGCCTATGGCGATTATCAGTCGATTGCCGACCTCACCCAGAAGCTCGTGCAGAACGCCGCGATGGCCGTGGCCGGTTCGCACGTGGTGACCTGGGCCGATGGCACCGAGTTTGATCTGGGCGGCGAATGGGACCGCATCGATATGTTTACGTCGCTCTCGGAGGCCGCGGGCCGCGAGATCACGCCGGAGACCCCGATCGAGGAGCTTAAGGCGCTCGCCGATGAGCAGGGTGTGGTGGTGGCCCACCCGATCCACGGCAAGTATGTGGAGGAGCTGTGGGAGCACTTTGTGCAGGACACCCTCGTGCGCCCCACGTTTGTGATGGACTTCCCCGTGGATACCTCGCCCCTCGTGCGCGAGCACCGCTCCAAGCCCGGCGTGGTCGAAAAATGGGACCTCTACATCCGCGGCTTTGAGCTGGGTACCGGCTATTCCGAGCTGGTAGACCCGGTGATTCAGCGCGAGCGCTTTGTTGAGCAGGCCAAGCTCGCGGCGGGTGGAGACGTCGAGGCGATGAGCGTGGACGAGGAATTCCTGCGCGCACTGGAGCACGGTATGCCGCCGTCGGGAGGCATGGGCATGGGCATCGACCGCCTGATGATGGCCCTGATTGGCCTTGGCATTCGCGAAACCATTCTGTTCCCGCTGGTGAAATAGCGCGCCGGTCGGAGCTATAGCAACGCCCGCGGGAGTTTTTCCCGCGGGCGTTGCCGTTTCTGCCGGGGGATGCGGGGCGACCGGCCGGGGTCCTGGTTGCGTCTTGATGTGCGGTGATTGCGCCCGTTGTGGGCCAAATTCGGAGTGGAATCGGTATGCTGTCGCCATGAGCACTGACAACCAGCCAGGCGAAACGCCCCAGCAGCCCCACAATACGGACCTCCCCGAGGCTCCCGAGGCCCCCGAGGCTCCGCAGGCGCCCTCCGAGTCCACACCCGCCGCCGATTATCCCGCGGCATCCGATTATGCGCCGGCTCCCGCCGCGGCAAACCAGGAGTCCTTTGCCCCGCCCGCGGCCCCGGAATATCCCGCGGCCCCCGGTTATGGCCAGCCCGCCCCTGGCGAGTCCGCCCAGCCCGCGTATGGTCAGCCGGCTCAGCCCGCGTATGGCGAGCCCGCTCAGCCCGCGTATGGTCAGCCGGCTCAGCCCGCGTATGGCGAGCCCGCTCAGCCTGCCTATGGTCAGCAGCCCGCGTATGGTGAGCAGCCGCAGCCCGGTTATGGTCAGCCCGCCCAGCCCGCGTATGGCGAGCCGGCTCAGCCTGCCTATGGTCAGCAGCCCGCGTATGGTGAGCAGCCCCAGCCCGGTTATGGCCAGCCCGCTCAGCCCGCCTATGGCCAGTCGCCCTATGGCCAGCCGGCCCAGCCCGGCTACGGCCAGCAGCCCCCGCAGGGTTATGGCCAGCAGCCGCAGCCCGGCTATGGCCAGCAGTCGCCCTATGGTCAGCCCGCCCAGCCCGGGTATCCGCAGCAGACCCCGGGTGGCTATGGCCAGCAGCCGGGATATCCGCAGCAGGGATATCCGCAGCAGGGCTACCCGGCCGGCTATGCCGCCCCCGGCGGCGCACTGCTTGACCCCGCCGTCGTGGCCCGCCTGAAGCCCCTCACCCTGATCGCCGCGGGCGTTTCGGTGCTCGGCAGCATCGTGGGCATGTTCACCACCACCAGCACGTATGCCGGGCTGGGCGAATTCGGGGGCGGAATGGCCCTCAGCGGTATCGTGGGCGGCATCGTTGGGCTGATCATCACCCTCGGTCTCTACGCCCTGGTCTATTTCCCGCTGGCGCAGGGGAAGTCCTGGGCCCGCGTGCTGGGTACCGTATTCTGCAGCCTGAACCTGGCCGCCTCCGTCATGGCGATCTTTGGCATGATCTCGACGCTGATGACCGCCAGCTCCTATTTTGGCTCCTATCTGGGCTCCGGCTATGCGGTCGGCGCGGTCCTGAGTGGGGTCATCTCCGCCGGAATGATCGCCGTGGGCATCATCTG
Organism: Mycetocola spongiae; assembly: GCF_020424085.1. NCBI lineage: Bacteria > Bacillati > Actinomycetota > Actinomycetes > Micrococcales > Microbacteriaceae > Mycetocola > Mycetocola spongiae. Next base: position 2,445,473 of record NZ_CP080203.1, read on the forward strand.
GCTGCGTGCAGCCTGGGGCAAGCGCGCCTAAACGGCCACTAAAACGAGGACGCCCGCGGGCGTGGGGAGAGAAAACCCCACGGCCCCGCGGGCGTTTTCGCTAGGCTGGGGCCATGAGTTATGGAAACCAGCCGTATTCCGATCGGCCCCTGCGCCCGACCACGCTGCACCCCGATACGGTTGCGCGGCTGAAACCGCTGACCCTCGCGGCCTTTGCGCTGACGATGGTGAACGGGCTGATCAACGTCACCAGCACCAATGCCCAGCTGGACCAGATCGCCACCTCCAGCCTCGGCGCCGGCTCCGTGACCGCCGGAATGCTCTTTGGCCTCGTTTTTGTCGCGGGCCTCTACGCGCTGGTATATTTCCCGCTCATGAAGGGCCAGCCCTGGGCGCGGGTTCTGGGCACTGTATTCTGCTCGATTGGGTTGGTCGGGGCCACGGTTAGCGTGATGGGCCTGCTTATCGGCGACCTCTTCTCGGGCCTGCTGGGTGTGGCCATCATCGTGGTGGACGTTCTCTGGCTGCGCGCCGCCTGGGGGAAGTCCCGTGCCTGAGCCCCGCACCCCCGAGGAGGACCGGCAGGGTCCCGATAAGAGCCGCCTGATCCTCTGGGCCGTGGCCGGGGGCATCGGCCTGATCTTTATCGGTCAGGGCGTATGGGGCCTGCTCACCCAATAGCGATATGCGGAAAACGCATTCCCGGGGTACCCTGGAGGGGTCATGGATAATTATTGGTTAAACGCGCTCTGGTCGGTCACCCCGACCGTTTTGATCGGCCTCATCTTCTGGTATATCGTGCGCTCGATTATCCGCGCCGACCGCAACGAGCGTGCGGCCTATGCCGACCTCGAATCGCGCGAGCGCGCCCGCATGGGCCTGCCCCCCCGTGGCCGCACCCGCGGAACCCAATAGCCACTAGCCGTTCGCGGCTCGACGCGGCACCATATCCCCCGCGGATATGGTGCCGCGTTTTTTCTGCCCCGCGCCCCCGGGTGGCGCTTCCGGGCGCGCCGCGGGAAGTCCCGCTCCCGGTTCGCGGGGCCCCGACTCGCTAAGCTGGGGCTCATTAGTGTGTCGGCCCGTTGCCCGGGCCGCCGCTCCGCCACCCGCGAAAGGCCGTTTGATGACGTTTGAACCCTTCATCGCGGGCTGGGGTGGGTGGAGTGTGCTCTATCTGATCATCGATATCGCGATCCGGATCGTGGCCGTGATCGTGGTACCGCGCAATCGCAAACCCACCGCGGGCACCGCGTGGCTCATGCTGATTTTTATTCAGCCGGCCGTGGGTATGCTCATCTTCCTGCTGATCGGAAACCCCAAGCTTCCGCGCAAGCGCCGCCTGATCCAGGAGGAGATCAACGCGACCGTGAAGGAGGGCGTGGAGCTGCTGCCCAAGCAGGAACTCCAGCCCGGCGCACCCAAGTGGTTCGACTCGCTTGTGGAGCTCAACGGCAACCTCGGCGCGCTACCCCTGCTGGGCGGCAATACGGCCACGCTGAACGGCGACTATAACAACACGCTGGAACAGATGAGCCGCGAGATCGATACCGCCACCGAATACGTGCATATCGAGTTTTATATCATGTCCTCGAGCGAGATCACCGCGGAGTTTTTTGACGCGATCGGCCACGCCACCGCGCGTGGGGTCAAGGTGCGCGTGCTCTTTGACCACATCGCCTCGTTGCGCTCCCCGCGCTATAAGCAGACCAAAAAGCGCCTGCGCGAGGTGGGCGCCGAGTGGCATATGATGCTGCCCGTGCAGCCGCTGCGCGGAAAATATCAGCGCCCCGACCTGCGCAATCACCGCAAGCTCATGATCGTGGACGGCCGCGTGGGCTATATGGGCTCGCAGAACCTCGTGGACCGCACCTACCTTAAGCGCAGCAACCTGAAGCGCGGCCTGAAGTGGAAGGACCTGATGGTGCGCGTGGTGGGTCCCACCGTGGACGCCCTCAACGTGATCTTCCTCAGCGACTGGTATGCGGAGACCGGCGAGATCATCGCGCTGCGCCTGGACATGGCCGAGGCGGTGCCCGAGGGTACCCCCGATGTGCTCGACTGCCAGGTGGTGCCCAGCGGTCCCGGATTTGACGGCGAAAATAACCTGCGCCTCTTCCTCGGTCTGCTCTATGCCGCCGAGGAACGCATCGTGATCACGAGCCCGTATTTTGTGCCCGATGAGGCCCTCATGTATGCCGTGACCACCGCCGTGCAGCGCGGCGTCCCGGTGGATCTTTTTGTCTCCGAGGAGGGGGATCAGGCGGTGGTATTCCACGCGCAGCGCTCCTATTATGAGGAGCTCCTGCGCGCGGGGGTACGCATCTTTATGTATCCCGCGCCGTATATCCTGCACTCCAAGCACTTCACGATCGACGACGACGTGGCCGTGATCGGCTCCTCCAATATGGACATGCGCTCATTTGGTCTCAACCTCGAGGTCTCCCTGCTGGTGCGCGGTGAATCCTTTGTGCGCGATATGCGCGCGATCGAGGACGAGTATCGCGCGGTCAGCCGGGAACTCACGCTTGACGAGTGGGAGCGCCAGCCGCTGCGCTCCACCATCCTGGATAACCTCGCGCGCCTCACCTCGGCACTGCAATAGCGGCGGCGTGGGCCTGCTAGCGTGGATCCCATGACTACTCCCGCACGCATCCCGATGACCCGCTCCTATATTGTGGGCATCTGCCTCGCCGTCGCGAGCGTCGCGGCCGCAATGGTGTCCACGTTTGTGGACGATGTCACGATCAAGGTGGTCACCCTGATCATCTCCCTGGTTTTCCTGGTGGGCGCCGGCGTCTCGATCGGCATCATGGTGCGCTCGGGCCGCAAGAAGGTGGCCGCCGCGCGTGCCGCCCGCGATGCGCGCGACGCCGCCGAGACCGAGGCCCCGTAGCCCCACCCGGGGACCCGCGCGGGCCCGCGTTTCGGCGGAAGTCACGCCCACGGCGAACAGGGGACTATTCGGTGCCCTCCCGCGTTATTCTCGATATAACGACGCCGACCCACGCCGCGGCGTTTAAGGAGTGAAATGTTCGAGAGATTCACGGATCGCGCCCGTCGCGTTGTCGTTTTGGCCCAAGAAGAAGCCAAGATGCTCAACCACAACTACATTGGAACCGAGCACATCCTGCTTGGTCTCATCCACGAGGGTGAGGGAGTGGCCGCCAAGGCGCTCGAATCCCTCGGGATTTCCCTCGACGCCGTGCGCGAGCAGGTGCAGGACATCATCGGTCAGGGCCAGCAGCAGCCCACCGGCCACATCCCGTTTACGCCGCGCGCCAAGAAGGTCCTGGAGCTCAGCCTCCGCGAGGCCCTTCAGCTCGGCCATAACTACATCGGCACCGAGCACATCCTGCTCGGCCTGATTCGCGAGGGTGAGGGCGTCGCCGCCCAGGTCCTGGTGAAGCTCGGCGCCGACCTCAACCGCGTGCGCCAGCAGGTCATCCAGCTGCTCTCGGGCTATCAGGGCAAGGAGACCGCCTCGGTCGGTGCCGGTGCCCCCGAGCAGGCTGCGCCGCAGGGTGGCTCTGCCATCCTCGACCAGTTTGGCCGCAACCTCACGCAGGCCGCGCGCGATAATAAGCTTGACCCGGTCATCGGCCGGGAGAAGGAAATCGAGCGGGTCATGCAGATCCTGTCTCGTCGTTCCAAGAATAACCCCGTCCTGATCGGTGAGCCCGGCGTGGGTAAGACCGCTGTGGTTGAGGGCCTCGCGCAGGCCATCGTCTCGGGCAATGTTCCAGAGACCCTCAAGGATAAGCAGCTCTACTCGCTTGACCTCGGCTCGCTGATCGCCGGAAGCCGCTACCGCGGTGACTTCGAGGAGCGCCTGAAGAAGGTCACCAAGGAGATCCGCAACCGCGGCGATATCATCATCTTCATCGACGAGATCCACACCCTCGTGGGTGCCGGTGCCGCCGAGGGTGCCATCGACGCCGCCTCGATCCTGAAGCCGCTGCTTGCCCGCGGCGAGCTGCAGACCATCGGTGCCACCACGCTTGATGAGTACCGCAAGCACTTCGAAAAGGATGCCGCGCTGGAGCGCCGCTTCCAGTCGATCCAGGTGGGCGAGCCCTCGCTGCCGCATACGATCAACATCCTCAAGGGTCTGCGCGACCGCTATGAGGCGCACCATAAGGTCTCCATCACCGATGGTGCCATCGTGGCCGCCGCGAACCTCGCCGACCGCTATATCTCCGATCGCTTCCTGCCGGATAAGGCCATCGACCTGCTGGATGAGGCCGGCGCCAGACTGCGCCTCTCGATGCTGTCGAGCCCGCCCGAGCTGCTCGAATTCGACGAGAAGATCACCGATGTGCGCACCCGCAAGGAGGCCGCAATCGAGGGTCAGGACTTCGAGAAGGCCGCAAGCCTGCGCGATGAGGAGAAGAACCTCCTCGGCGAGCGTCTGCGCCTCGAGAAGAAGTGGCGCTCGGGCGAGGTTTCCACCAATGCCACGGTAGACGAGGGTCTGATCGCCGAGGTTCTGGCCCAGGCCACCGGTATCCCCGTGTTTAAGCTCACCGAGGAGGAGTCGGCTCGACTCATCTTCATGGAGAAGGCCCTGCACGAGCGGGTGATCGGCCAGAACGAGGCCATCAACGCCCTATCGCGCACGATCCGCCGCACCCGTGCGGGCCTGAAGGACCCCAAGCGTCCCTCCGGTTCGTTTATCTTCGCCGGTCCCACCGGTGTGGGTAAGACGGAGCTGGCCAAGGCCCTCGCCGAGTTCCTCTTTGACGACGAGGACGCCATGATCTCGCTCGACATGTCGGAATACGGCGAGAAGCACACGGTCTCGCGCCTCTTTGGTGCTCCCCCCGGATTTGTGGGCTTCGAGGAGGGTGGACAGCTCACCGAGAAGGTGCGCCGCAAGCCGTTCAGCGTGGTCCTCTTTGACGAGATCGAGAAGGCACACCCGGATATCTTCAACTCGCTGCTCCAGATTCTGGAGGAGGGCCGGTTGACCGATGGCCAGGGTCGCGAGATCGACTTTAAGAACACCGTGATCATCATGACCACCAACCTCGGTTCGAAGGGTATTGCGGGCGGACCCGTGGGCTTCCAGGCCACCGGCGATTCCAGCGTGACCTACGACATCATGAAGGGCAAGGTCTCCGAGGAGCTGAAGAACCACTTCAAGCCCGAGTTCCTCAACCGCGTGGACGACGTCATCGTCTTCCCGCAGCTGAGCAAGGCCGAGCTGCTCCAGATCGTGGACCTCTTCCTGGGTCGCCTTAACGACCGGATGATGGACCGCGATATGACCATCGACATGTCGGTGGCCGCCAAGGAGCGCCTGATCGACGTGGGCTTCGACCCGAGCCTGGGTGCCCGGCCGCTGCGCCGCGCAATGCAGCAGCTCATCGAGGATCAGCTCTCCGAGAAGATCCTGCACGGCGAGCTGAACCCCGGCGATCACGTGTTTGTGGACTTTATCGAGAATAAGTTCGAGTTCACCACGTCGCGCCGCGCGAATGCGCTGGGTAGCGAGCTTCCCGTTCCGATGCTCGGCACGGGCCCGGCCACGCCGGACCTCGCCGTCAGCGGGGAATAGCACCCCTTAAAAACCGGCCCACCCGCGAGGGTGGGCCGGTTTTTTATGCGCCGGGAGTGTCCTCGGCCGGGGATTCCGCGGCTTCGGATCGCGCGGTCCGCCACGGGAACCAGTAGTTTCGCCCGCGCACGAGCTCGTCGTATTCGGCCGCAAAATGGGCATAAAAGATCCCGCCGAGCGAGACCAGCGCGCCGATCAGGGTGGGCCAGAGCACGGGGGAGACCACGGCCTCCCCGGTCCCACCGACCCAGGTCTGGAAGATATAAACCAGCCCAAAGGCGCAGCACATAAACCCAAAATAGCGGCTGATGAGATGCAGCCAGCCGCCGAGCGCGGTGCGGGCAGTGCGCGCGGCCTGCCCGATGGAGAGCGCCACCAGGATCGTGGCAAAGACGGTTGCATAGGCCGCCAGGACGGCGTTGGGATCGGCACTCATAACGCTAGTATTGCGTGGCGGCGGGGGAGATTTGCCGCCGCCGCACCCGATCGGGTTACCCGCTGTCGCCGCGCCGCGCCCACCCGCCGCGGGGATCGGGCAGACTGGAGAGATCGATTCCGTTCCGAGGAGCCCCCGCATGACAACCCCGCGCCTCGCCGCCCTGCGCTCCGAACTGGACGCCGCCCTGGCCCCGCCGGTATCCACGGAGCCGATTGCCGAGCCCGAGGGCGCCGAGTATGCCGCGCATCGCTGGAGCAGCGGAGAGCTGCGGGTGCGCTATCGCGAGGCCAAGATCACCCCGACCAAGGTGGGGGCGTTTTTTACGCTGTGGGTGCGCTCCGCGCGCGGGCCGATCCGGCCGCTGACCGCGGAGGACGGCGCCGATCTGGTGATCGTGGACTGCATGCAGCCGCTCCCCGATGCGCCCCCGTTGCACGGCCGATTTTATTTCCCCGCGGGCGAGCTGCTGCGGCGCGGGGTGCTCTCAGCCCCGGGCCGGGAGGGCAAGCGGGCGCTGCGGGTATATCCCGCGTGGGTCACGGTGCCCAGCGCCCAGGCCGCCGCGACCCAGCGCTGGCAGGCCCCCTATTTTGCCCCCGCCGGCTCTCCCGACTCCGCCCGGCTGCTGCGTGCCGCCGCGGGGCGCGCCTAAACCGCACTACCCTGGAGGCATGACCTCCGCACCGTTCACCGTGCGCCGCGCGCGCACCGCCGATGTTCCCGGGATCCAGGACCTGATCCAGCCGCTTGTGGATCAAAGAATCCTGCTGGGCAAGGAGCGTGTGGTTTTTTATGAGGCCGTGCAGGAGTTCATCGTGGCCGAGACCGCCGCGGGGGAGCTGATCGGCGTGGGGGCACTGCACGTGATCTGGGAGGACCTGGGCGAGGTGCGCACCCTCGCGGTCTCCCGGGACTGGCTCGGCCGCGGCGTTGGTGCCGTGCTCCTGGGCCACCTGGAGACCGAGGCGCGCCGCCTGGGGCTGACCCGGCTGTTTTGCCTCACCTTCGAGACGGGCTTTTTTGGCCGCAATGGGTTTAACGAGATTGGCGAGGGCATCGTGAGCCCGGATATCTATGCCGAGCTGGTGCGCTCACCCGATGAGGGTGTGGCGGAGTTCCTGGATCTGGCCCGCGTGAAGCCCAATACGCTGGGCAATACCCGCATGCTGAAGACGCTCGCGCCGCAGGGTTAGGGGGCGGGGCCGCGGAATTACGCGGCCGCGGTGTCCCGGGAGAAAAATAATGTTAACGGGGGGTTTACCCGCCGTATACCGATTGCATATCGTATACACATAGCGTGAGCAATGGTGCCACGGCGTTTTTAGCGTCACAGCCGGCACCGTCGCCCGTGCGACTTTTCCCTTCATCTCCCTGCACACTGACTCCTTTGGAGACACATCGATGTCGCTGTTTACGCACCCCTGGCGGGCCGTAGCAATCGCTTCCCTGTGTGGTCTTGCCGTAGCGCCCCTCGTGGCGCTTCCGGCGGCGGCCGCACCCGATGGCACCGGGGTGGTGATTAACGAAGCCTATATTTCCGGCGGGAGCCGAAACGCCGCATTCCTGAATAAGTTTGTGGAGCTCTATAACCCGACCAATGCCGAGAAGTCCCTCGCCGGGCTCTCGCTGCAGTATCGCCCCGCGAAGAACGGCGATAAGCCCTTCGGCACGGTGATTGCGCTGAGCGGAAGCATCCCCGCGGGCGGCCACTACCTGATCTCCGGGGGAAGCAACGATACCAACGGTGCCGAGCTGCCCACCCCCGACCTCAAGTCCACGCTGTCCCCCGCGGCGGCCGGTGGCGTGATTGCCCTCGTGAACGGTACCGCGGCGCTGCCCGCCAATACCCTCGCGGGCGAGCCCGGCGCACCCGTGCCGGATCCCGCAGTGGTGGACCTGCTGGGTTATGGCACCGCCGATACCTTTGAGGGCGCACCCGCGGCCTATACCTCGCCCAATACCGAGCCGCGCTCGCTGAACCGCACCGGCGGGGTGGATACCGACCATAACGGCAACGACTTTAAGGTGCTGGAGGCGATCACCCCGACCAATGCGAAGGGCGAGACCAGCGCACCGGTCACCACCCCCACGCCCCCGGTCATCCCGCCCGTGGAGCCCGGCGATATCGTCCCCGCGACGATCGCCGAGATTCAGGGCACGGGAACCGAGAGCCCCCTCGTGGGCAAGACCGTGACCACCACCGGTTTTGTGACCGCCGTTTATGCAACCGGCGGTTATAACGGCTTCTACCTGCAGACCGCGGGTACCGGCGGCGCCGTGAACCTGGACACCCACAAGGCGTCCGATGCGATCTTTATCTATTCCCCGAAGGCCGTGGGTTCCGTGGCCGTGGGCGATTATGTTGAGGTGGGTGGCCCCGTGGCCGAATACTTCGGCATGACGCAGATCACGTCCGATGTGGCCAAGAAGCTGGATGCCACGGGACTGACCGCGCCGCTGCCCGCGGCCGTGCCCTTCCCCGCGGATGAGACCCAGCGCGAGGCGCTCGAGGGCATGCTGCTCGCCCCGACCGGCGCATTCACCGTGACCGAGACCTATACCACCAACCAGTATGGCGATATCGGTCTGGCCGCCTCGGGCAGCCCCCTCGTGAACCCGACCGTGCTGGGCCCGGTGGGCAGCGCCGAATATAAGGCGGCGCAGAAGCGCATCCAGGCCGAGGCCGTGCGCCTCGATGACGGAGCCTCGACCAATTTCCTCGGTGCCGCCAATAAGGCCATCCCGGTGTCCTATCTGAGCAATGAAAACCCCGTGCGCGTGGGTGCCGCCGTGGACTTCACCGCGCCGGTCATCCTCGACTACCGCAACGACGCGTGGCGCTTCCAGCCCACCGCGCCCGTATCCGGTAGCCAGAACGCGCCCGCGACGTTTGAAAACACCCGCACCGAGGCCCCGCGGCCCGTGGGTGGAGACGTGAAGCTCGCCACCTTTAACGTGCTGAACTATTTCCCCACCACGGGGGAGTCCCGCAACGGCTGCACGTTCTATACCGACCGTGACGGCAATAAGATCACGGTGAATAAGTCCGATGCACCCGGCTGTGGTGTGCGCGGAGCGGCCACGGCCCAGAGCCTCGAGCGCCAGCAGGCCAAGATCATCGCGGCCATTAACGCGCTTGACGCCGATGTGGTCTCCCTCGAGGAGATCGAGAACTCCGCCAAGCTGGGACAGGACCGCGATGCGGCCCTGAAAACCCTCGTGGCGGCGCTGAATCGTGCCTCCGGTTCCGAGCGTTGGGCCGCGGTGACCTCGCCGAACGAGCGTCCCGACGCGAAGGACGAGGACGTGATCCGCACCGGATTTATCTATAACCCCGCCGTGGTGAAGCCCGCGGGCGAGGGCAAGATTCTGAAGGGCAGCGATGCGTTTAAGAACGCCCGCGAGCCCGATGCGCAGCCCTTCACCACCAAAAACGGCGGCGACGCCGAGAAGTTCCTCGTGATCTCCAACCACTTTAAGTCCAAGGGCTCCACGGGAGCCACCGGGGATAACGTGGATCTCAAAAACGGCGTGGGTGGCTTTAACGGCGACCGCACCCGGCAGGCCCAGGCCCTCGTGGCCTTCGCCGACTCCATGAAGAAGCAGGTCAAGACGGAGAAGGTCTTCCTGGTGGGAGACTTCAACTCCTATGACGCCGAGGACCCGATCCTGGTGCTGACCTCCGCCGGCTATATCAGCCAGGAGGCCAAGACCGGCAAGTTCACATATGCCTATGACGGCGCGGTCGGCTCGCTCGACCACGTCTTCGCCTCGCCCGCGGCCGATGCCGCCGTGGTGGGAGCCGATGTCTGGAATATCAACTCGGTGGAGTCGGTGGGCCTGGAATACTCGCGCTATAACAATAACGTGACCGATCTGTATCGGGCGGATGCCTTCCGTTCGAGCGATCACGATCCCGTGATCGTGGGCTTCAACGCGGGCGGCTCCGCCCCCGCCACGGCCACCGTGAACCTGCTCAATATCAACGATTTCCACGGCCGCATCAACCCGAATACGGTGAAGTTTGCCGGAACCGTGGAGGGCCTGAAGGCGGGGCTGCGCCCCGATCAGAGCGCGCTGCTTTCCGCCGGAGATAATATCGGCGCGAGCGAGTTTGCGTCCTCCAGCCAGCTGGATCAGCCCGCAATCGACGTGCTGAACGCGCTGAACCTGCGCGCCTCGGCCGTGGGAAACCACGAGTTTGATCAGGGAATGTCCGATCTGACCGATCGCGTGATCGACGGCGGCAAAAACGCCCGTTGGGCCTATCTGGGTGCCAATGTATATCGCAAGGGCACCACAACCCCCGCCCTTCCCGAATATGAAATCCTCGAGATGGACGGCCTGAAGGTCGCCGTGATCGGCGCGATCACCGAGGAGACCGGCACGCTGGTGTCCCCGAACGGTATTGCCGATCTGGAATTTGGTGACCCCGTTGAGGCCGTGAACCGCGTGGCCGCCGCCCTGACCGATGGTGACCCCGCCAATGGCGAGGCCGATATCATCGTGGCCGAGTATCACGAGGGTGCCGGTGCCGGCGCTCTCGATGGGGCCACGCTGGCCGATGAGCTGAAGATCCCGGGTGCGTTTACCCGGATCGTGACCGAGACCAGCCCCGCTGTGGACGCGATCTTCACGGGCCACACGCATAAGGAATATGCCTGGGATGCACCGGTTCCCGGTGTGGCAGGCAAGACCCGCCCCGTGCTGCAGACCGGTAGCTATGGCGAGCGCATCGGCCAGATCACCCTGACCGTGGAGCGCGCCACCGGCACTGTCTCGGCCTATACCGCACGCAATGTTTCGCGCGTGAGCACCGCCGATGCCGATCTGATCGCGCAGTTCCCGGCCGTGGCCGAGGTCAACACGATCGTGGCCGACGCCCTGGCCAAGGCCGATGAGCTGGGCAATAAGAAGGTTTCGGAGGCCTCCGCCGATATCACCCGTGCGTTTAATAACGGTGTGAAGGATGACCGCTCGGCCGAGTCCACCCTCGGTGGCCTGGTGGCCGATTCGCTCCTGGACTCGCTCCGGGATCCCCGCCTGGGCGGTGCCGAGATCGGCGTCGTGAACCCCGGCGGAATGCGCGAGGAGCTCCCCAAGGGCGATGTGTCCTTTGCCGATGCCAATGCGGTGCTGCCGTTCCTGAATAACCTGTGGACCACCACCCTCACCGGTGCGCAGTTCAAGACGATCCTGGAGCAGCAGTGGCAGCTGGATAAGGACGGCAAGGTGCCGTCCCGCCCGTATCTGCAGCTGGGGCTGTCGAAGAACGTGTCCTATACGTTTGATGCCGAGCGGAAGCAGGGAGACCGGATCACGTCGATCTCCGTCAACGGGGCTCCGATCGATGCCGAGCGTGAGTATCGCATCGGATCGTTCAGCTTCCTGCTGACCGGTGGTGATAACTTCTGGGAGTTCAAGAACGGTAAGGACACCCGCGATTCGGGCCTGATCGACCGCGATGCCTGGGTCAGCTATCTGGGCGCCCACGCCCCGGTTGGCCCCGATTTTGCCCGCCGCAGCGTGCAGGTGCAGGGAGTTCCGACCGCGGCCGTGGCCCCGGGCGAGACGGTGACGCTGAGCGTGTCCAAGCTGGACCTGACCTCCAAGGGTTCGCCGCTTAACACCACGCTGGGTATCGAGCTGGGCGGCGTGCCGCTGGGCACCGCCACCGTGGCCGAGGGCGCCAGCCGGGTCACCTTCCAGGTGCCGGCCGATGCCGCGGCCGGGGCCACGAGCCTCGTGCTCACGGCCATGGAGTCCAAGACCGTGGTGCGCGTTCCGCTGACCATCGGTGTGGCCTCGGGGGTTACCCCGGCCGCCCCGGAGGCGCTGACCGCCGACCTGCGTGACCTGGTCTCCGTGACCGGTACGGTCACGCCGGGTGCCACCGTGACGGTATCCGGTGATGTGCTGCGCGAGAAGAGCGTGAGCGCCTGGCTGTATTCCACGCCCGCCGCGCTGACCGCGGGGGTAGTTCCCGCGGGTGCCGAGGGTCGCATCAGTGTGCTGATCCCCGCGGATATTGCGCTGGGTGCACACCGCCTGTCGGTGCAGGATGAGGCCGGCAACGTCCTCGGCTGGACCGCGGTGACCGTGCTGGCCGCCGAGACCGGTACGCCGGGTGCCGAGACGCCGGGTGCAGAGACGCCGGGTACGCCGGGCGTGACTCAGCCGGGTAGCGGCGGTAACGCCGGCGCCCTGCCGGGAACGGGTACCACCGTGCCCTGGGCAGTGGGAGGCATTGCGTTCCTGCTGCTGGCGGCGGGGGCCACCGTGTTCCTGCTGCGCCGCCGCGAGGCGGGGGCCGAGGCCGCCTAGGCTGCCTGTTCCTGCCGGGGCCCGGCACATCCTTGGGGGTGTGCCGGGCCCCGGTGTTTTTGGGGTGGGATGCGTCGGCGTGGGCGGCTTTTTCGGCCGAATCCCGGGTATCGGCCGCGTGGCGGGCGGGGCGAGCCCCAAACGGGGCGTGTCGCGGATATCCTAAAGTGCATGAGCACGAACGAGACCGGTGGGCAGCGGCTGCCCAAGAAGGTATATGCGCGGCGGCGGCTAACGGTGCTGCTGGTCCTGGTTGCGGTGGTGGCCGTGATCGCCCTGCTGATTTGGCAGCCCGGTTCGCGTTCGGATAAGCCCAACGCAAAAACCGATCCGCTGCCCGTGACGTCCTCGGCCACGGCGTCCCCCGGGGCCGAGGCCAAAAACGCGGAGCCCGCGTGTGATCCCTCGGCGGTGGTGGTGAGCGCTATCACCGATAAGTCCTCCTATGCGGCGGGGGAGAATCCGAAGCTGAAGCTGTCGATCACCAATACCGGCAATGCCGATTGCTCGCTGAATGTGGGCACCAGCAAGCAGGTCTTTACGATCAGCAGCGGCTCGGAAACCTATTGGCGTTCCACCGATTGCCAGACGCAGCCCTCGGATCAGACGAGCGTGTTGAAATCGGGCGAGACCGTGGAGTCCTCGGCGGCCCTGGATTGGGACCGCACCCGTTCCGATGTGAAGACCTGTGAGGAGGAGCGTGCCCCGGTTCCCACGGGTGGCGCCTCCTATCATCTGGTGGTGAGCCTGGACGGCATTAAGAGCACCAATACGAAGCAGTTCGTGCTCGAGTAACCTTCCTGGCACAATGGTCGGTATGGCAAAAAAGAAGCAGCCGAGTTTCCGTTCCGATGCCCTCGCGGAGGCGTTGGAAAAGCAGGATATGGCGGCCGTGGCCTTTGCCCTGCGCAATGACACCTTTGTGGTGCCGCTGATGAAGCCGGGGCAGCGCGATAAGCCCACCGATACCAATACCGGCGATGTGTGGCTTTATCGCCAGCCGGAGAGCGGCAAGCTCGCGCTGCTGCTGTTTTCCGATGCGGCCAATAAGCCGGCGGCGCTGCCGCCGTTTGTGGCGCTGCATAAGGGGCTGTGGCTGCATGATTTCCTGCGCCTGCATGGCGAGGATATTGATACGGTGTTTTTTGATATTGCCGGGCCGCATCCGATGCAGGCCCCGGCCGCGGAGATTATGCGGGTTTTGGACCTTTAAAAGGCGCGATCGAGTTCGCGGTCGCGCGCGGAGCCCGCGGCGGATTCGGCCTCGATCAGGGCTACTTTAATGCCCGCGGTTTCGTGGTCGAGTACGCGGGAATAGCCGAGTCGGCCTGCCTCGGCCGCGCGCTGGCGGGCCCCGACCACTGGACGCACCTCGCCGGCGAGGGAGATTTCTCCGATGGCCGCGAGGGTATGTGGCACGGCGAAGTTTTTGAGTGAGGAGGCCACCGCGATGGCGATGGCCAGGTCGGCACCGGGTTCGCTGAGCCGCACGCCGCCGACGGTGGAGACGTAGACGTCTTTATCGGAGACTTTAAAGCCCGCGCGGCGTTCCAGGACCGCGAGGATCATGGCGACGCGCGCGCCGTCTACGCCGTTGGTGACGCGGCGGGGGTTGGGGGTGCTGGAGGCGCTCACGAGGGCCTGCACCTCCACGGGCAGGGGGCGGCGGCCCTCCATGGCGATGGTGACGCAGGTGCCGGAGACGGGCTCGCCCTTGCTGATGAATAGGGCGCTGGGGTCGGGGACTTCGGCGATGCCGTCGCCGGTCATTTCAAAACAGCCCACCTCATCGGTGGGGCCAAAACGGTTTTTGAGGGCGCGGACAAAGCGCAGGGCGGTCTGCCTATCGCCCTCAAAATGGCACACCACGTCGACCAGGTGTTCGAGGAGCCTGGGGCCGGCGATGCTGCCGTCCTTGGTGACGTGGCCCACGATGAGGACGGGGAGGTTGCGGGCCTTGGCGAGGCGCACGAGGGTTTGTGCCACCTCGCGTACCTGCGCGGGCTGGCCGGCGAGGCCATCGGAGGCCTCGCTGGAGATGGTTTGTACGGAGTCCACGATGAGTAGCTGCGGGTTGATGGCCTCTACCTGGCCGAGCAGCACCGAGAGGTCGGTTTCGGAGGCGATATAAAGCGATTCCTCGAGGGCGTTGGTGCGCTTGGCGCGCAGCGTGACCTGCCCCACCGATTCCTCGGCGCTGACGTAGAGGACGCGGGCGCCGGAGCGGGCCACGCGCGCGGCGACCTCCAGCAGGAGCGTGGACTTACCCACGCCGGGCTCGCCGGAGAGGAGGATGGCCGCGCCGGGGACGATGCCGCCGCCGAGCACGCGGTCGAGCTCGCCGATGCCGCTGGGCCAGTGCGTGAGCTCGTTTTCGGTGACGGTGGTGATGGGGCGGGCGCTGCGCTCGCGCGAGACATTGGCGGCGCTCACGCGCGGCGCCCCGGGCTCGTGACCCACCTCCACGATGGTGCCCCACTGCTGGCATTCCCCGCAGCGGCCGATCCACTTGGCGGCCTTCCAGCCGCACTCGCTACAGATGAAGGGGGAAACGATCTTGGCCATGTCTCCACCGTAGCGCCCACCCCCGACACGCGGAAAAAGCCTTTTTGGGCCTCGATTCGCATCGCGGGCCACGATCCCCTAAACTCGTTCTCGGTGACGTGTCCGAGCGGCCGAAGGTGCAACACTCGAAATGTTGTGTAGGTTCACCCCTACCGTGGGTTCAAATCCCACCGTCACCGCCACTAAAACCCCCGCAGGTTCTGTTTTCAGAACTGCGGGGGTTTTTATTTCCTCGGGTGCCAAGAATAGCCGGAGGGCCTCCCGCGTCCCGGGCTCGGTCACACACCTGTCACGGGCCGGCGCCCTGCGGGGATGGCAGGATGGTGAGCATGAACTCCTCGGTTGTGGTGACGCCCCGCACGCACTGGATCAACGGATGGTTTTTGCGTCTCTTCGCGCGTCCGGTTATCCGCTTCGACGGCGTGGACCACACCGCGCGATGGGGGCAGCCATATCGGGTTGATGCCGGTGCGGGGGTCCATCGGATCGCCGTCGGGGCTCGATATCGCGGTGGCACGGGCGCACTCGGCCTGGTGGAATCCAGGGTGGAGATCGGCGCGGGTCAGCGGCTGATCCTCGAGGCGAGAAACGGGTTCTTTAACCACCAGCCGTTCATAGTGACACCGCCGCGAAAGCCGGCGGTGGGCTAAGAGCACGGGCCCGCATCGCTGTGCAACTCCGATGAATAGCCCATACAGCCGTGGCTGGAATGTGGTTATCACGGGTGAATAGTATCGTTCACGAGGCCCAGTCCCACCCCGAGTGAAAGGCATGATGACAGGTGGTCGGAGTCGCTTCTGCTAGCGGTGGATGGCATCCACAGGTGGCTATTCGCGCGGGAAGCGGGGGCGTAGATTCGATTTTTGGGTCTTTTGCCCCATAAACGCGGGGCACCGGAACCGGGTTCTAGTAATTGGATGACGACTGTTATACCCTCGGCCCGGGGGCAGCGAATGCCTTGGAGTAGCAGTGACGCACGCCGGGAGGCCTAATGAACGATATTCATGAAACTAAGGCGCGGGGGTGGCGACGGCTTGGGGTAGCGATCGCCGCCGTGGCGATAGCAGTACCCGCGGGGCTCATGGCCGCCGCACCGGCGCATGCAGCGTACGGGGAAATCACCGATGAGGCGCTTGCCGCGTGTATTAACGCCGAGCTGGGCGGCGACCGCGCCGCCACCGCCGATATCACCACCGAGGATCTGGCCGCGCTCTCGGGCACCCTGACCTGTGCCAAGGAGGCCATCAGCAGCTTCGATGGTTTTGCGGGTGCCACCGGGGTAAGCAATGTGAACCTGCAGGGGTATAAGCATACCCTGGATGCCCCCACCGCTCTGGACGGGCTCGCCGCGGCACCGGCCGTGACCACCATGACACTTAACGTAGCCTCCCTGAGCAATGCCGCGCTCGCCGGATTGGCTGCGGCCCCGCGCTTGCGCACGGTCACGATCTCCGGAAGCCCGGTGCTCACCGATCTCTCGCCCCTCAGCGGTCTGCCGCTCTCGGGAACGCTGAACCTGACCAAGCTGTCGGCCCTGACCGACCTGACCCCGCTCGCGGACCTCTCCCGCATCACGAGCTTGAATATCTCCGAAAATGCCACACTCACCGATCTGACGCCCCTCGGCACGCTCTCGGCCCTGCGCACCCTGAACTTCGGTTCCACGGGGGTGAGTGACCTGACCCCGATCGCGGGCCTCACCGGGCTCACCTCACTCGCGCTATCCAGTACCGGGGTGACCACGCTGGAGCCGATCGCCGGAATGCTCAACCTGCGCTCGCTGAGTGCGATTTCCACCGGCATCACCTCCCTCGCGGGAATCGAAAACCTGGACCAGCTGCGCACCGTTTTTGTGCGCTTTAGCAAGCTCACCGGGGGTATCGATGCCCTCGCGAATAAGCCGATGCTGACAAACCTGGACATCGAAGCCACCAAGACCAGCACGCTGGCGCCGCTGGCCGCCAGCACGCAGCTCACCTCTCTTAACGCCTCGGGCAATGAAATCTCGAGCCTGGTCGGCCTCTGGGTGGGTGATAGTAGTTCCAGCCTGCAGGTTAGTGCGCAGAACTTTGCCGGACCGGTGCAGTACGTGCCGCTCGGGGCCACAAGCTTTCGCATGGATGCCGCGGGCCAGGTGACACTGCGCGACGGAGAGACCTTCCCCGGGCTGAACCCCCTCGGAAATAATGCCTCCCGGGTCAGTGCCGACCCCGCTCTGCCCGTGCTCCGCTTCACCGGCCTGGCGAGTGGCCAGCCCCTGATTTATGAGTTCTTAAGGTCCGAGTCCGGCACCACCTTCCGTGGTGCGGTCACGCTCCCCATCGTGGACAGCGTATTCACGAGCGTGGATAGCATCGACGCCACGGTGGACCGCGGATTCAGCCACCAGCTCACGATCACCGAGGGCTTTCCCGTGACCGAATACGGTTTCAGTGGGGATGCCCCGGACTGGCTGGAACTGAATACCACCACCGGGGTCCTCACCGGTGTCCCGCCCACCCCCGGCGATACACAGGTCACCGTGAACGCCGTGGATGCGCTGGGCAATACCATCACCCAGGAGATCACCATCTCGGCCGTGCAGCTGCGCAGCAGCGTGTTTGTGATCGGTCCGGATCAGGAGAAAAACGCGGGTGAAGAATTTGAGTTCACCGTGCGCCGCACCGTGCCCGAGGGCGGATGGGACGGCGCCGTAAGCGTGGGCGTGCGTACCTCCAATGGAACGGCCGTGGCGGGGGAGCAGTACACCGCCGTGACCAGCGTGCTGACCTGGGCCGCGGGGGATACCGCCCCCAAGACCGTGCGGGTGACTACCGCGGGTGCCCCCACGGGAACCTATGCGGCCTATGACCGTGACTTCCGGATTGAGCTCATGAATCCGAGCGCCTATGCGGAGGTTGGTGTGATTGCGAGTGCGGCCGGAGTGATCCTGTACCCAGCCTCTACCGAGGCGGTCACGCCCACGCCGAGCCCGACCCCCACCGCTCCGGGCGCGAACCCGACGCAGCCCGCACCCACCCCGACGCAGTCGGCCGGGACCGCTCAGCAGCCCGGCGGACTCGTGGATACCGGGGCCTCACCCGGTGCCTGGGCCGGTCTTGGGATCGTCCTCCTGGCCGCGGGAATTACCGCCCTGGGCCTGATCCGGCGCCGCCGGGCCTAACCCCGGAGCCGGAACACACAACACACTACGGCCACGCGGGCATCTGCCCGCGTGGCCGTAGTCGTGCCGCCCCGGGGAGCCGCGCTAGTCGATCAGACCAAAGGCCGCGGAGACCTGATCAATCGTGAACTGATTGCGTAGCTTGGCCGCCGTATTCTGATTGGCAAACATACCGGGCCGCCAGAATCCCCGCTCGCGCGGCACGGCATGGGTCCACTCGATCGGGACCACCCACTCCGCGGCATTATCCTCGTCCTCGGCGCGGCCATAATCACCCGCGAGCGGAAGCTCGTGTAGCGGGCGGGAAATACCCTCGTGCAGCACCCGGGCCGCATGGAAGCGTGTGGCCTCAGCCAGTACCGTGCCCACACCCACATAACCCACCTTCGGGATGCACACAAACACGCGCGCCCCGGGGAGCAGGTTTTTGAGGGTGCGAGAGAACCAGAGATCGCCGCCGCCCGAGACAAAGCCATAGGTGAGCCCATCGCTCCACTGTCGCCCGCCCGGCGCCTCCCCAAACGAGGCATACCAGTCCTGCCCGTTCCACGGTTCGCGGGATTTAGTCTTCCGCGTGCCGGCCGCGAGCGCCGCGGTCTCCTGCTCCACGAGCCAGGTGCGGGCCAGATAGGACTGCGCGCCATCTCGGAAATGCCGGAAAAAGACCACGTTAATGGGGATGCCAAAGTCCTCGTTGAGGAAGCGCACGATGCGTTCGGTGGCGGCATCCACGGACGCGGCGACGATTGTGAAGACCTGCGTGGCATTCACCTCCTCCGGGAGGATCCCGCCGAAGCGCTCCTCAAACGCCTCCTCGAGGGCCACCCCGGGGCGATAGGCGGCGAAGATTGTATCGATATCAGCGCGGCCGAGGGTGGATACCCAGGAGCCATAGTCCAGGGCCTGGGCCGTGACATCGCGCGGGGTGCGGTCGCGCTTCAATTCGATCACGTGCACCGTGGCCGATTCGTCGATGGCCAGCAGATCGATGAAACCGCCAAACGCGGTGGCCACCTGCCGGCCGATGATCAGGAGGGTTTCGCCGAGCATCGATGGATCGGATTCAATATAGCCCTCCAGCTGCGCCTCCAACCCCACCGAGGTGGGGATAATGCGGGTGAGTCGCTCCCCATCGGCCCGCCAGAGACCCATTTCCATACCCATATGCCGTGAATTTCCTTCCGTGGACAACCCGGTAAAACCTCCGGGCAACCCCACCCTAGCGGCCGCCGCGCCGGGCGAGAATCCTGCGGCGGCGGCGGCGGGGCCGGCCGGTGCGTGGTGGCGCGCTCGGTCCCCGTTAACGGTCCGGCGGGTGCTGCGCCGGGCTAGGGTCGTGCGGCGGCGCGGTCGGCCAGCGCGTGATGGCGTACCCTGTCCACATGCGCGCACATCGCTGAGCGGGCGGCGGGTTCGTCCCCCGCGCGCATTGCCGCGAGGATATCGGCATGCTCGGCGATCGCAAGCTCGGCATCCGAGAATCCGCGCGCGCCATAGAGCCGGAAGTGCTGCACGTGCCCGCCGAGCGCTGTATAGGCGCTGCCGAGTGGGCGGTTGCCGCAGTGCCGGGCGATCACCCGGTGGAAGCGCTCATCCGCGGCCCAGAAGCGGTGGGCATTGGGGCGCTCTCCCGCGGCGGCGAGGATCAGGTCCTCGTGGGCGGCGGTGAGTTCCGCGAGAAAATCGGGTGCAGCGCGGCGGCAGGCGAGCGCGGTCATCTCGGGTTCAATCACGAGGCGCGCGTCCATCAGGTCGGCGAGTTCCCGCGGGGTCCACGGCGGGGCCACCCGATAGTCGAGCCCACTGCGCTGCACCAGGCCGGACTCGGCCATCCGGGCCAGCGCCACGCGCAGGGCCGCGGAGGGGAGGGAGAATTCGCGGGTGAGACGCTCGATATTAAGATCCGTGCCCACCGGATAGTCCCCGGCGAGGAGGCCGTTAAAGAGCACTGAAAACGCGTATTCTGCGGGGCTCTCGGCACGGCTATGGCCGGCCGATGGGCGCGATTCTGGCGGCACGGTGAACCCTCCTTTGGGACAAACGTGTGCACGCTACCCGCTTCTGGCGGTCCTGCGTGGCGGCCCGCCCTCCCGGGCGGCCACGCATTCGAGCGTGCATAAGAATCCTATAGGATATTCAGCCCGCCGGCACGGAATCCGCGAAATCCGGCGTGCCGCCCCGCTAGGTCTGGCAGCGCGGACACCAATAGCTATCGCGCAGCCGCGTGGCATCCGCGCCAATCCGGCCCTTCCGAATCGGCGTGCCGCAGCGCCGACACGGGCGGCGCTCGCGCGCAAATACCCAGTCGCTGCGGCCGGGACGCGCATCTCCCGTGGTGATGCGCTGGGCCCGATCGCGATTGGCCCGGATCAGCCGGGCCGCAAGATCCACCAGCGGGGGAAGATCCACCGCGGCCACCGGGCGCGTGGGCAGCACCCCGCGCAAAAAACAGAGCTCATTCACATACTCATTGCCCAGACCCGCGAGGTTACGCTGATCCTGCAGGGCCACCGCGATCGGCCGGGCGGGATCGGAGGTGAGCCGGCGCACCGCCTCCGCCGCATCCCAGTCCGGGCCCAGCAGATCCGGCCCCAGATGGCCCAACTCCTCGGCCTCGCGCGCCGTGGGGAAGAGGCGCACCAGGCCCAGATCAAAACCCACCGCCTGCCACGGCTCGGTATCGATCACCGCGCGCGCCTGAAACGCGGGCCGCCGCCACGGCGACCCCGGGCGATATAGGTGCCAGGACCCCTCCATGCGCAGGTGGGTATGCAGCGTGAACTCATCCACCCGCAGCAGCAGATTTTTTCCGCGCGCGATCACCCCGTGGATCCGGGCGCCGGTCAGATCGGAGGTGGCATACTCGGGCACCCGCAGATCCCAGCCCGTGACCACATGCCCCGCGAGCTCGCGGTTAAGATTGCGGGCCGCCCGAAAAAGCGTATCTCCCTCAGGCACGACGCAGCCTCAACCCGCGCGGAGTCTCCGTGAAGCCCGCCGCCCGCAGCGCCGCGGAGACAGCACTGGCCAGGACAAACTCGCCGTTAAAGCGTTCGATTGCGAGCCTGTCCACGCGCCCCGCCCGCACCACGGCGGCGAGCGAGTCTATTGCCGCGGCCAGCGTGGGCTCCTCCGCGGAAAACCCGAGCAGGCTCTTGCCGCCGCGCTCCATAAACAACACCAGGCGGCCATCCACCAGCGTGACCAGGCCGCCGGCCTTGCGGCCCGGGCGATGCTTCTTCTCCAGGTTCCCGGCCACCTCGGGCCAGGCCAGCGCGGCCCCATAGGGATTTGCGGGATCGGTGGCGGCCAGCGTGACCACCACGGGTGTGCGCGCGGGATCGGGATCATCGGGCAGTGCCGCCTGACGCAGCCGGTCGATCGTGGCCGAACGCGCAAACTGGGCACCCCCGAGCCCCTCGATGAAATAGCCGCGGCGCACGCTGCCGCCATCCTCCATCCCCGAAAGCACCCGATAGGCCAGCGCAAAACCACCCGGGGTGCCCTCGGTCATGACCGAGCCGCGGGTCAGCACACCATAGCGTTCAAGCAGCAGTTCGGAGGCCGCCGCCGCCCGCACCGTGACATCGCCGACAGGCTCGGGCAACAGCGACCAGCGGCCCGCGGTGATCGGGGCCTCCGAGGAGCGCGGCGGCAGGCCGCGCCGCGGCAGCGTGGGGCGACGCGGTAGGGCTCCCGGCTCCCCGCGATCAGGCTCCTCGGGCAGCCCGCGCAGGCCCGCCCCGGATACGGCCGCGGGCAGGCTCGGGCCGCCCACCGAACCCGGAACGGCATAACCGCCGGGCCCGTTTTTGGGCAGTGCGCCGAGCGAACCGGCCCGCCCCAGGCGGCCACGATGCATTCGCGCGCGCGGCGTGACCGGGGCCTGACGATGCGCCCCGCCCCCGCCGGTCAGGGCGCGCAGCGGCGCCAGGGTATCGTTGCCGATCAGCCCCGCCCACACCAGCTCCCAGAGGGCCTCGCCCAGCTCCGCCTCCCCGATATCGGGCCGCGCCTGCGCGAGCTGCCGGAAAAAATATGCCCCGCCGCCGGCAAGCTGCCCCAGCACGGCCTCCTGGGCGGGGGAGAACTCGCGGGGTTCCTCGGCGGGCAGGGCCAGCGAGAGCGGGGCCAGATCGGCGGGATGCAGGGCGATCCAGCCATCGCGGCCCGGCAGTGCACCGCGGCCCGACCACAGCACCTCGCCCGCGGCCGTGAGCTGATCCAGCAGCGCGGGCGAATAATCCACTACGCGCTGCGGCAAAATGAGGCTCTCCCATGCGGAGGCGGGTAGATACACTCCGGCCAGCTGATCGATCACGGTGGCCACGCCATCCACCCCGCGCAGCCCGCCGCCGATGCCCTGCCAGGACGGCAGGAACCGGCCAAAGGTGGCCGGATCCACCGGCTCCACCTCCTGCCGCAGCGCAGCCAGCGAGCGCACCCGAATCCGGCGCAGAATCTCGGTATCACACCACTCCTGGTCGCGCGCGGCCTCACCCGCGACGCCCGTGGAGGGCAAAAACTCGCCGCGCACCACGCGCCGCTCATCGGCCAGGCGGCCAAGCGCATGCGCGACCACGGCCACACCCAACCCCAGCCGATCGGCCAGCGCGCCCACCCGGAACGGGCCGTGGGTGCGCGCAAAGCGGGCGATCAGATCCCCCAGCGGATCGGCCACCGGCTCGGTGAAGGCCTGCGGAAGCCCCAGCGGCAGCGGGGTGCCCAGCGCATCGCGCACGCGCGCGGCATCCTCCACGGCGATCCACCGCTCCACACCCGCGATCGGCACCGCCAGCGCGCGCCGCGCGACCCGCAGGGCCTCCAAATACTCGGCCGCCGCGGCCGGCTCGGCGGGCGCCGACTCGGGATCCTCCCCGTTGCCGCGCAACCGCCCCGCGACCTCCGCGACGGAGAGCGGGCCGAGGAGGCGCAGCAGATCCGCGGTGCCCTCGACCCCGCGCAGGCGACGATCGGGTGCGAGGCGCTGCAGCTCGGCCTCGGTGCGCTCCAATACCTCGGGATCCAGGAGCTCGCGCAGCTCCACCCTGCCCAGCAGCTCCGCGAGCAGCCCGGGATCCAGGGCCAGGGCCGCGGCCTTACGCTCGGCCAGCGGGCTATCGCCCTCGTACATAAACGAGCCCACATAGCCAAAGAGCAGGGACTTGGCAAACGGGCTCGGGGACTCCGTGGCCGTCTCGGCGATGCGCACCGAGCGGGCCGCGAGGCGGCGCATCAGCGCAAGCAGCGCGGGCACATCATAAACATCCTGGAGGCACTCGCGCACCGCCTCCAGCAGGATCGGGAACGTGGGATATTTTTTGGCCACGTCCAGGAGCTGGGCCGAACGCTGGCGCTGCTGCCACAGCGGCGCGCGCTTGCCCGGCGAATAATTGGGCAGCAGCAGGGCCCGCGCCGCACACTCGCGGAAGCGCGAGGCGAAGAGCGCGGAGCCGCCCACCTCCTCGGTGACGATCTCCTCCAGCTCCTCGGCATCAAAGAGAAAAAGCTCGGCGCCCGGGGGTTCGGCCTCGGCATCGGGCAGGCGCACGATGATGCCGTCATCGCTCGCGACGATCGAGCCGTCCAGCCCCAGCCGCTCGCGCAGCCGCGCCCCCACCGCGAGGGCCCACGGGGCATGCACCTGCATGCCATAGGGAGAGTGCAGGATGACCCGCCAATCGCCGAGCTCATCGCGCGAGCGCTCCACCACCAGCGAGCGATCGGTGGGCAGGACACCCGTGGCGGCGCGCTGCTCATCCAGATAGGACCATAAATTATCGGCCGCGTAGTCGTCGAGCCCCGCGGCCGCCGCCCGGGCCAGCGCGGCCTCGCGGGTGCCGCCGCCGGTCTCGCGGATAAACGCCCCCACGGCCTCGCCCAGTTCCGCGGGACGCCCGATGCCATCGCCGCGCCAGAACGGGAGCCGCCCGGGCTGGCCAAAGGCGGGAACCACGATCACGCGGTCATGGGTGATCTCCTGGATTTTCCAGCTGGTGGTGCCCAGCGCAAAAACATCGCCCACGCGGGATTCATAAACCATCTCCTCGTCGAGCTCACCCACGCGCGAGCCCGTGCCCGAGGCATCCGAGCCGATCAGGTAAACCGCAAAGAGCCCGCGGTCGGGGATCGTGCCGCCGCTCGTGACCGCGAGGCGCTGCGCCCCGGGGCGGCCCTCAAGCGTGCCGGCCTCGCGATCCCACAGCACGCGCGGCCGCAGCTCGGCAAATTCATCGCTCGGATAGCGCCCCGCCACGAGGTCCAGGGTGGCCTCGAAGGCCGAGCGCGGCAGGCCGTTAAACGGCGCGCTGCGGCGCACGGCCGCAAACCACTCCTCGACGTCGATGGGTTCCAGGGCGCAGGCAGCGACGGTCTGCTGCGCGAGGATATCCAGCGGATTGCTGGGCACCCGGATGGCCTCGATGGAGCCCGCCACCATGCGCTCGGCCACCACCGCGGAACCGAGCAGATCGGCGCGATGCTTGGGATAGAGGAACCCGCGGGAGACCTCGCCCACCTGGTGCCCGGCTCGCCCCACGCGCTGAAGCCCGCTGGCCACCGAGGGGGGTGATTCCACCTGGATCACCAGGTCCACCTCGCCCATATCGATGCCCAGCTCCAGGCTGGAGGTGGCCACCACGCAGCGCAGAGCGCCGGATTTAAGGGCGTCCTCGATCTCGCCGCGCTGTTCCTTGGAGACCGACCCGTGATGCGCGCGCGCCAGCAGCGGGGCATCCGCTGGGAGCCCGCCGGTCTGGCCGCTTCCGCCGATCAGCTCGGCGGGCGGCAGGCGCGGCAGCACGCGCTCGCCGAGGCCGCCCTCGGCCTCCAGGAGCAGCGCATATTGCTCGTTGAGGTGCGCTGTGAGCCGCTCGGCGAGCCGGCGGGAATTGGCAAAAACGATCGTGGAGCGATGCGCAAGCACATGGCCGAGGATGGCCTCCTCGATCGCGGGCCAGATTGATCCCGGGCGATCCGCGGCGTCCTCGCCCGTGAGCGCGCCCTCGGTGGCCCCCTCGGCGGAGGCCCGGGGCGCGATATCGGTCATATCCGGCACGGGCACCAGCACGCGCAGGTCGAAGGTTTTTTGGGAGGCCGGGGCGACGATCATGACTGGCGCCACCCCGCCGAGGAAGCGGGCCACCTCCTCGCGTGGGCGCACCGTGGCCGAGAGCCCGATGCGCTGCACGGGGGAGTCCACCAGCTCGTCCAGGCGTTCCAGCGTGAGCGCAAGATGCGCGCCGCGCTTGGTTGAGGCCACCGCGTGGATCTCGTCGATGATGATGGTCTCCACGCCGCGCAGGCTCTCGCGCGCCTGGCTCGTGAGCATCAGATAGAGCGATTCGGGCGTGGTGATGAGGATATCGGGCGGATTTTTGATCAGGGTGCGGCGCTCGGCCGCGGGGGTATCGCCCGAGCGCACGCCCACGCTCACCGGTTCGGCGGGCAGGCCCAGCCGGGTGGCGGTGTGCTGGATACCGCCGAGCGGGGCGCGCAGGTTGCGCTCCACGTCCACCCCGAGGGCCTTCAACGGCGAGACGTAGAGCACCCGGGTGCCCACGCCCTCGGGTCGCGGCGTGGCGGTGAGGGTATCGATGGCCCAGAGAAAGGCCGAGAGGGTTTTTCCCGAGCCGGTGGGGGCCACGATCAGCGCGTGATGGCCGCCCGAGATGGCCTGCCACGCGCCGGCCTGGGCCGCGGTGGGCGCGGGAAAGGACCCACGGAACCATTCCCGGGTGGCCGCGCCGAACCGCCCCAGCGGATCGGCCGCGGCGGAGTGCGCGGAGATCCCCGGCCCCTAGGCCTCGCCGGGGGCCGTGCCCTCGGCCGCGCCACCGGGGGCGGGCTCGCCCGCATAGCGGCGCTCGAGGAACGCCCGAACATCGGCAAGCTCGGCCTCGGAGATGGAGTGACCCAGCCCCTCATAGATGCGCCCGGAGAGCGTGGAGTGCCCCGGAAGCCAGGCGGTGGTGCGCAGGATGGCGTCCTCGGCGATGACCTCGTCCTGGGTGCCGCGGCCCCAGAATACCGGGGGGCGCGACTCGGCCAGCGCGGCATCGCCGGGCTGGGGGCCGTCGATCACAAAGCCCGCGAGGTTCACGGCAAAGGACAGGCGCTCGGGGGCGCGGCGCAGCAGGTGCAGCGAGAGCGCGCCGCCCTGGGAGAAGCCGGCGGCGGCCACCGAGGCGGGAGCCACGGGCAGGGAATCCAGCCACTCCAGGATGGCATCGGCCGCGGCGTCTACCCCGGCGGGGGCGGGGGAACCGGGCACATCCAGCGGGAACCAGGACCAGCCGTCGATGGGCCACGGCGCGGCAAGCGGCGCGCGCAGCGAGGCGATGACCGGGTCGAGTGGGAGATACGGGGCGAGGCCAAAGAGATCGGCCTCATTGGAGCCATAGCCGTGCAGCAGGAGGAGCAGGGGGCGGCCGGCGCGCTCGGCCTCCGGCGCGGACCAGAGGACGGCTTCGGGGTCGATCACGGGACGGGGCGACATGGCGGGATTCCTTTTCTCGCGGCGGTGGGCTCTGCGCACTCCCAGACTAGGCGCATCCTCCGACATCGGAAAGGGATTTCGCTTCGGGCGGCATCGGGTATTGCCTCCCCGGGTCGCTAACCGCGCGGAAACTTGTAACAATGAAGCATGAGCGTGCGTACCCCGGATCCCGATCAGACACCCGATGAGCCCCAGCGCCCCCTCACCCCGGGCTGGCTGAGCGATGTGGAGCTGGAGGAGATCCGGCACCGCCTGCCGATCCTCTATGTGGAGGCCATCCCCGTGCGCGTGGACGGCCTCGGGCAGGTCACCGAGGTGGGTATCCTGCTGCGCGGCACCGCCCTCGGCGCGATGACCCGCACCATCGTCTCGGGCCGCGTTATGTACGGCGAGACCCTGCGCGATTCGCTCTTCCGGCACCTGGAAAAGGATCTGGGCCCGATGGCCTTTCCGCTGCTTCCCGCGAGCCCCGTGCCCTTCCATGTGGCCGAATATTTTCCGCTCCCGGGCCTCTCGGCCTTCACCGATGATCGCCAGCACGCCGTATCCCTCGCCTATGTGGTGCCGGTCACCGGCACGTGCGAGCCGCGCCAGGACGCCCTGGAAATCACCTGGCTCACGCCCGAGGAGGCCTCGAGTGATGCCGTGAGTGCCGAGATGGAGGGCGGCCGCGGCACGCTCCTGCGCTCGGCCCTGGCCTCGGTGGGCGCGCTGCGCTAGGAGATTTTAAACCTAAAGCCGGTGGGGGAATCGGCCGAGCCCAGCAGCAGCGTGCCGCGCTCCGGATTTTTCAGCGGCACCAGGAACGAGACGTTTCCGGTGACCGCCTGGCCGTCTCCCAGGCCGTCAAAATCGCTCAGGGCCGGGGCGGGGGAGACCACCTCGCCCTCGGCGCGGGCGGCCGCCTCGGTATCCGGGCCCGCGCCCTCCGCGAGATAGCGCAGGTTGAGGAGCTCGGCGGGGGTGGCGGTGAGCGGGCCGTGATAGCTCACCGTGACCGGTATCGTGGCCCAGCGATATCCCTCGGGCGGGGTGGCCGCGGAGATGGGGTCCTCGGTGTCCTCGGGATCAACCGGCGGGTGATTGGCTGCATCATCGCGCGCGGCCGCGGTGCTCGCTGCCCGCACGGCCGCATCATCGTCGAGGTTGGGAATGCCCAGCGCGATCTGCAGGGTGGATCCCGGGGCGATGGTCAGCACCACGGGGGTGCTCAGCGCGGCGGGGTTGGTATCGCTGCCGAGGGTGCCGGCATCGGGATCGGCGGCGGTAATGGTGCCCACGGTGCCCGGTGTGGGCACGGGAGCGGCGGAAAATAGCCCGCCGTAGACGCCCGTCATCAGCAGCGCCACGCCCAGCGCCGCCGCGCTGATGACCGTGCCGATCAGCGGGCGTCGCCGCGATCCGCGTGCCCGCAGCACCCCCAGCACCCCGATCAGTACACCCGCGGCCCCGAGCGCCACCCCGATATAGGTGAGCACGGGAAGCAGCGCCAGGATAAGCCCGCAGATACCCAGCAGCACCGAGCCGATGGCGAGGCCGGGCGCCGGCCCCCGCGGCGGGATGACGATGCTTTCGGGGAGAGCGGGCGGGACCGGCAGGGGCGTGGACATGCCCCGAAACTAACAGCCGAAACCGAGTGTTTCTGAGGAGCCAGCCTTACTTTACGTGAAAGCGAAATCCGCTCGGGTCCCAGGCGGGTGCCACCTCAAACTGCCCGGCCTCGGGATCCACCGCGGGCAGAAGCATCGCGACATTACCGGTCACGCTCTCCCCTCGGGCGAGCACATCAAAGGCGGATAGGCTCGGCTCGGGCGCAAACGTGAACCGAATCAGCGCATCCGTGGACTGCCCATCGGCGGCGATATAGCGCACCGAGATATCGCGATGCGGAACGCCCAGGCTATCGTCCAGGGAGGTCACGGTCACGGGCACGGTGGCCCAGCGATAGCCCTCGGGCAGCGCGGTATCCTCCTCCTCGAAGATCTCGTTTCCGGCCTCGGCCGCCTCCGCCCGGGTCGCGGCGATGGCCGCGAGCATCGCGTCGGTATCGTCCAGGATCGGTGTACCCAGCGCGATCCGATAGCGGTCCTGCCCGTCCACGGCGAGGATCATCTCGGTGGAGAGCGGGGCCGGGTTCTCCGCGGTGCCGAGGCTCGCGGCGGCATCCTCCGCGGCGGCCCGCACCGGGGGAGAGGCCTCGGCGGGCGGCGGCGGAAGCAGGCGGCCGGGCAGGATAAAGAGTGCGGCGATAATGCCGATTATTGCCAGTGCCACGATGCCCGAGGCGATGGCCACCTTGCGGCGCCGTCCGGGATCGGGCTGGGGCGTGAGGGCGGGAGGCAGGATCGAGGATTCTGGGCTGACCGTCATCCCTCGAGCCTATCCCGCGGGGCAAATAAAAGACCCCCGGGACGCGGATAATGTCCGATCCCGGGGGTCTTTTTAAGAGGTGGGTTTAGCGTGCGCTGGAGGCGCGACGGCTCCCCTGGCTGCGGCCGCGCGAGGCGCCCGAACCGGCCCCACCGCTGCGCTCGCCGCCGCCGGAACCGGCGGGACGGGGACGGCCACGGCCATCGCCACGACCGGCACCCTGGGCGCCGCCGCGGGAGGCTCCGCCGCGCTCGCCGCCACCGGCACGCGCATTGCGCTTGCGCTGCGCATTGGCGCCCTGGCTCTGTCCGCCACCCTGCGCGGGTGCGGCCACCTTTACGGGCTTCACATAGGGGGCAACCGGGCCCACCAGCTCGGTCACGGGGGCGCTATCGGGGCGCACCTGCTGGAACTCCACCTTGATCTCGGCCTTGCGCATGATCTTCTTCAGATCCTCGGTCTGGCTCGGGATCACGATGGTCACCACGTCACCCTCGCTACCGGCGCGGGCGGTACGGCCCGAGCGGTGCAGATATGCCTTGTGCTCCATGGGGGGATCCACGTGGACCACAAGCTCCACGCCGTCCACGTGCACTCCGCGGGCCGCCACATCGGTTGCGACCAGCACGCGCACGCCGCCGGGACCCACGGTTCCGAAGGCCGCGAGGTTGCGGTCACGCTGGGGCTGGGAGAGGTTACCGTGCAGATCCACGGCGGGGATTCCCTGCTCGGTGAGCTGCTTGGCCAGCTTCTTGGCCTGGTGCTTGGTGCGCGTGAACAGGATGCGCTTGGAGGTACCCGAGGCGAGAACCTTAATCAGGTCCTTCTTTTCGTCGAGCGAGTTCACGGCGAAGACGTGGTGGGTCATGGCCGATACGTGCGAGGTGGCCTCGTCCACGGAGTGCAGCACCTGGTTGTGCAGGAAGCGGCGGACCAGCTTATCGACACCGTTATCCAGGGTGGCGGAGAACAGCATGCGCTGCCCGTTTTCGGGGGTTGCGGCCAGCAGGCGGGTGACGATCGGCAGGAAGCCCAGGTCGGCCATGTGGTCGGCCTCGTCGATCACGGTGATCTCCACGGCGTCGAGCTTCACAAAGCCCTGCTTCATGAGGTCCTCGAGGCGGCCGGGGCAGGCCACCACGATGTCCACGCCGGCCTTGAGTGCGTTTACCTGACGGGTCTGGTTGATGCCACCGAAGATCGTGGTGACCTTGAGGTCATAGGCCTCGGCCAGCGGGGTGATTACGGCGGCGATCTGGGTGGCCAGCTCGCGGGTCGGTGCGAGCACCAGGCCCAGCGGGCGGCCGGGACGGCGCGCGCCGCCGGAGAGCTCGGTGGCCAGGCGGGCCACCAGCGGGATCGAGAAGGCCAGGGTCTTTCCCGAGCCGGTCTTTCCGCGGCCCAGCACATCGCGGCCGTTAAGGGTATCGGGGAGGGTATCCACCTGGATGGGGAACGCCTCGGTTTTGCCCTCGGAGGCAAGAGACTTCACGAGGGGTGCGGGCACGCCAAGGGCGCTAAAAGTGGTTTCTGACAAGGTGGTGCCTTTCGGGGCATCATTTCCCCGCGGGCACCAGCGCGGGGCGCTGTGCTTCGGGGCAGGGTGGCGAAGGCGCAGGTGTGCGCATCCGTTCGCCGTATGAAGTGTCATCGAATCGGCGGGGCCGACGAGAGAGGGAGCGTTCTACGACGCAAGCGGGAGGCGGGCCGCGAACAGCCCGGAAATTACCGCAAGTACCCCCACCCTACAGCACGTTTCTGGGAGTGCACCCGCGCGGCTAGGAGCGCACGCTCTCCGACCAGCCCGGGGCGAGGCGGCGGATGCTCGCGCCGCGCACCTGCCAGAGCGACCACAGCAGGAACCAAAACACCGGTGCTGCCGGGCCGTGGAACTCCACGCGATCGCGCCAGAGGGTGCGCGTGGGATCGGCCGGATCGGGGGCCACGGCCATGCGATGACGCCAGCCGCGGAGGAATTTCAGCGGGCCCGCGGTGGCCCCGCCGGTATCCACAAAAATATCCGCCGAGCCGTCCCGGGAGCGCTCAAAATTCACCCGGATAATCTGCCGCCCGAGGGGGATCACGCCCAGGAGGCGAATCTCGCACTCCACCTCGCCCGGCTCCCACATCGTGCCCGGGGCCAGGACGTCCTCGGCCGCGAGGCTCGCGCCGGGCTCCGCGGGGATAAAGGGGGATACGGGACGCACATCCAGCAGCGGCGCATAGATTTCGCGCACCACCGCCACCGAGCGCAGCGCGCGCCAGGCCTCCTCGGGGGAACACTCGATCGGGAACCTCAGCTGAACATACATACCCCCAGTCTGACCGCTGGCCGCCGCGCGCGCCAGGGCCCGGGCCCAACGTGCGCTAGAAATAGAGGGTGGTGATCAGATATTGGCTCGGGGTGGTGAGCGGTGCGCAGGCCGAGTGGGCGAGGCGCAACGGCTCCTTTCAGGTATCCCCGGGCCTGCACGAGACGCTCTCCGAGATGGGCCTCTTTGACGGCCTGGTCCTGTACTCGCCGCGGATGCGGGCGGGGGAGGACGAGCCGCTGCGGGACTTCACGGCGATCGGCCGGATCGCCGATAAGCGCCCGGTGCGGGTGGACGGGGATACCGTGCCCGGCGAGCACTGGCGGCCGTGGCGGCGGCGCGTGGATTTTGCGCCCGAGATCACCCCGGTACCGCTGCGGCTGATGAGCCCGGTGCTGGATCTCACCTCCACCGGGATCAACTGGGCCGAACCGCTGCGCCGCGGCCTCATCCCGCTGAGCAAAAATGACTTTAATACGCTGCGCCTCGCGATGGCCCCACCCGCACCCGAGGAGCGGATGGCGCAGCCGCCGCGCTAACCCGGTAATACTGCGACATTCGAGGATGCGCCCGGCACCCGCTGCGTCTAAGCTGACGGGGTGAACCAGTCAAGCGCACCCGAGATTTCCCCGCCGTCCCAGGGCCGTTACCAGGTCCGGTTTGATTTTGGGCCCGAGGGCCTGCGTCGTCTCGGCGATGTGGACATCCTGGTCTGGGTGGACTCGCTGCCCGAGGCAGGCTCGATTCCGGCGCTAGACGGGCTGGGCGATCATACGGCCATCATCCTCGGCAGCCTGAACTCCCGCACGGCCGTGGCCGAGTGGATCCTCGGCCGCCAGGTGGCGCTCGGCCGCCGCCTCACCGTGGCACTCGTGGGTGCCGGCTTTGAGGGCGGCTTTGCCACCCACGACTTCCTGGCCGCGGGGGCGATCGCCGATGCGCTCGCCGAGCGCGGCATCGACTTCACCTCGCCCGAGGCCGCCGTGGCCGCCGCCGCCTTTGCCGGGCTGCGCGGGGCCACCGGGCACCTGTTTACGGCCTCGATCGTGGGCCAGCTGGTGCGCAACCGGCTGAGCGCCGAGCCGGTCAAGGCCGCATCACAGATTGATACGCAGACCGAGGTGGTGGTTCTGCGCGAGGGCGCGGAGGCCTAGCCTCCCCTCGCCCGAGGCCGCCCGGGTAACGGCGGCTATCCTCCCAGCGAGGTGCGCTCATCGCGCAGGTCCGAGATGAGATCGCGGCAGTCCATGCACTCGCTGAGGTGCAGCGACATTTCGGTGGCCTGGCGCGTGGTCGCGGTATCCAGCGCGCATTTACACAGCAGCGCGGTGCGATCCTCGCAGCCCGGGCGGCCATTGCGGCGGGCATAGGCGTTGAGATACTGCTCGCGGAACCGCGAACGCGCTCGATGCAGGTGCGTGCGGACGGCGCCGGGCACGCGGGACTGATCAACGGCGATCTCCCGGGGCCCCTTGCCCTCAAAATAAACCTTGCGCAGTACCTGCTGATCGGGGGCGGTCAGCGCGCGCAGCGCCTGCGCCGAGAGCTCCGATTCCAGCAGGGTCACCAGCGGGCTCTCGGCCACCTCCAGCGGGGTCACCGCCTCGCTGACGGCCTCCAGGCTGGCGGGCTCCAGCATCGTGGTGCGGCTGCGCGCCGCCCAGATCGCATAGAGATTGCGGCGCGAGACGGTATAGAGAAAGGCGCTGTCGTTAATGCGCTCCTCCGAGCTTGCCGAGGCGCGCTCGAGGAGCACCTCAAAGGCATCGGCCACGGCGTCCTCGGCGTCCTGCTCGGTGGCGCCGAGCCGGCGCAAATAGGCACAGAGTTTGGGCTGCAACGAGGCAAAGAGTTCGGTCGTATTTTTCATTCGTCCCCCCTTCCGAGAGATTTGATGTCGGGTGATTTCTTGTTACTTCCGAACCTAATTCGAGAAATATTTAAGACGGGCTACTGACGCATTTAGGACGTCGTTATGGCGCGAGTTTTTTCAAAAATTCCGCGTGATTCCGGGGCAAAACGGCAAATGCAAACATCTGTACTATTTACCTCCCGTAACAAAAACGAACCTTTCGCCACTCACTAACGAGTCCGAATCGTCAAGGCGATCGACTCCGCTTCACCGAGGGGGTGAGGCGACGGGGCGCGGGGAATCCCGTCCAAGAAAGGAATTCACGACTACATGTCTGAGACCATCAACAAGAAGACCGGCCGCAAGCGCATTTACGTTGCCGGAGGAGCACTCCTGGCCGTGGCCGCACTTGCGACCACCGCAGCGTTTAACGACTTTGCAAACCTGAACATCGGTAACGGAACCGATGACTCGGGTATCGGTGGAAACAACCGTTTCAACATCCAGGTTGTTGCAACCGACGCCGCCGGCGCACCGATCCTGGGCCAGTGGCAGGAAGCCGACACCGCCGATGGTGTTAACATCGCCGTTCCCGGTGCCGACACCCTGACCCCCGGAGACACCATCTCCGTGGACATCCCGTTCCGCAACGAGAGCCCCAAGCTCTCCGCTGACATCGACCTCAGCCTGAACGACCGCGCCGGCAAGGTAAGCGACCCCGAGATGGTTGCCGCACTGCGCTACAGCGTTGTTGTGAACGGCGTTTCGCTGCTCAGCAACGGCACCCAGGCACAGTTCAACGCCATCGACGCCGGTACCTTCACCGCCGGAACCGAGAGCTCGGTTCGCCTGAGCATCTCGCTGCCGGACCAGGGTAGCGAGGCCGCCAATAACGCGCTCTCCGAGAAGGTTTCCTTCGCCCAGCTGCACTTCAACGCAGACTCGGTCACCCCGTAGGTCCTCGGTAGTTTCCGAGCAATACGTGACGAGGGTGGGCCTGCCTCGGCAGGCCCACCTTTCCGCTCAACGGGCAATAAAACCAACTAAATGGGAGGAAGAACGTGATTCCAGTATCACGCTCGGGAACCAAGCGAACCCTGGTATCGGCAGGTGTGCTGATGGGAATCTCGGCCCTGCTGACCGCCGCGGCGGTCACGGGGGAGCAGGAACTCCGGATTCCCGTTATCTCCAACGGTGACATCTTTAACCTGGTGGCCGCGGGCTCCTCGGAACCCGGTTGGACCCCAACCGAGGACTCCTGGGCACAGGCAAACCCCGAGGACGACTATCGCATCCAGCTGACCTCGGACGGATCGGGCTATCTGATGGCCCCCGGATCCACGCTTGATGTCCGGGTCGCAGTAAAAAACAACAGCAGCAACCGCGCGGGTGAGATTGAACTCACCATCGTTGATCCCTGGCCGCGCGGCGAGGCAGTGGACCCCGTCACGGGGAACTACCTGGAACTCTTTGACCACCTGAACTTCACCATCCGCGATGGGGCAACCCTTCTTGCGGATGCGGTGCCCGGTAAAGACCTGCGCACCATCATCTGGCCCGGGGATCTCCCCGCCGGTGAGCAGCTCATTCTCGACGTGGCCATCCACATGCCGAGTGAGCTGGACAACCGCTGGCAAATGGCCTCCACCGACCTCACCTTTAGCTTCGAGGGGATCAACCCATGAGTATCCCGCGTAAGCGTTTCCTTGTGATTGGTGTCGTGGGCCTCCTGCTCGCGGGTACCGCCACGGCCACCGCGGCCGCATTCCACGATCACGCCGAGGTAAATCTCGGAGCTGCCGGAGCCCTGGGCAACGCGCAGCGCTTTAATATCCAGGTAAAGGACGCGGCACAGAACTGGCAGGAGGCCGAGAACGAGGCCTCCGCGGTTGTGCTCCCGGTCACTCCCCAGGCCATTCTGTCGACCACCGTGCCGATGATCTACGAGGCTCGTTTCCGCGTAGACGTCAACTCCCCGCGCGGCGAGGTCATCCCCCAGATCACCACTCTTCCCGGCTGCGATACAACGTGCTCGCAGCTGATTGATGCCATGCGCATCGACGTCACGAAGGATAATACGCCGCTGGGACAGGGCATGACGGTCGCGGAGTTTAACGCCAACGCCGATCACATCTATCGCGGGGTCAACGCGGGCGAGGAACACCGCCTGCTGCTGTCCATCACCGCGGATCCCGCAACCGACCCGGCACTGAACGGTGCCCACACCGCCTTCGGTGTGACCTTCAAGGGGATGAGCGTACTATGAGGAAACGAACCCTGACGCTGGGTGCCGCACTCCTTATTGGCGGTCTCCTCTGGGGTGCACCCACCGCGGCCCTGGCCGCGGGAGATGTGGTGCAGATCACCCCCGGGGCCGATCAGCTGACCGTGCCCGATCCGGGTAAGGCCACCGAGCTGGACTTTGGTGTCACCAATCTCACCGATGAACCGGTGGATCTGCTCGTGAAGCTTAACTCCGTGGAGGAATCGCTGCTCTTTGGCGGCGATCACCCGCTCGGAATGGAGCTCCTGGACGCCGCGGGCAGCAGCCTCGTCCGCGTGGATAACGCCCGCGAGCTGATTAATAATCCCACCCCGCTCGCCGCCCTCGGCGCGCGGGACACCACAACGTTTACCGTTGTGCTGACCCTTCCCTATGCGGCGGGAAACGAATATCAGGCATTGGACTCCGAGCTTGCGCTCGCCGTGGTCACCGTGCAGGCCGATGCCGCCGACCGTGGCCTCGCCACGACCGGTGTCTCGCCCCTGGCCGGCGGAATCGCCGCCGCCGTTCTCGTGTTGACGGGTGTGGCTTTGGCCCGCGCCCGTGCCCTGAGAGGAGAGCACTCATGACGCCCACTACCGTGACCACCGGGCCTCGCCCGCGTCGTCGTCGCACCCTGATGGGCCTGACCGGCCTGGCCGCCGTGGGCGCACTGCTGCTGGCCGGCGTGCCCAGCGGTGCCGCCTATACCGATGAGGCGTTTACCCGTTCCGAGCAGATCACCGCGAATATTCCGCGCACCTTTGGCGGCGGGGGCAGCACCTCGGCCCGCGTGATCGAGTCCGGCACCGCGCTGGGCAACGACGGCAACGCCTATATCTGGGGTCGCACCGACCTCACGATGGCCGGAAATAACCGCGGCGGTACCCGCCAGCCCGTGACCAAGGTCAGCGGGCTTCCCGAGGGCAAGATTGTGTCCTTCGCGGGCGGAAGACTGAACTTTAACGCCCTGGACACCGATGGTTATGTCTGGGGCTGGGGCAGCCAGCCGCTCAACGACGGAACCGGCGTGAGCCGGCCCGATGGGCGTCCCGAGCGGGTACGCATTCAGACCAACTGGAACGGCGGCGGAGCGCTGCTGGACCAGGTGACCGCGATCGCCCACTCCTCGCAGGCCGGCGCGGCCATCCGCCGCGACGGCTCCGTCTGGGCCTGGGGTAAGCGCGCCTTTGGTGGGCTCTCCGATCGCGGCGCGAGCCGCGTTCCCGGGCTGCCCGATCCCGCGGCACCCGGCGGCGGCAATATGCCCGTGGCCGTGACGGCCGGCTATGAGAACCTGTGGGTTATGCTCGCCAACGGCGAGATCTACTACTGGGGAGAGGCCGGATCCACCGCCTATCAGGAATATGACTCGCCCAATGGCGCGTCGCTGTCCAAGTCGATGGCCCCCTGGTTTAAGGGCAACGTGGCTCCCGGAGCCGGCTATATCGTGGATATCCGCGGAGGCATCGATATGGGTGCCGCGCTGCTCTCCGATGGGCGACTGCTCACCTGGGGAGGGGCCACCGACCGGATCGGTCGCCCGACCAACGGCCAGCACACCCGCCGCCCCGCGGTGGTGCCCGGCATCAGCGATATCGTCAACGTGACCCACTCGTTCACCGGGTGGATGGCGATGGACTCCAAGGGTGACGTCTACGGATTTGGCTCTCATGTGAATTATGAGATCCTCCCCGAGAACCGTCCCGCCCTGATCGCCCGCAGCGTGAATACGATCTTCCACGGCCAGCGCCACATCATTTGGCGCGGGGACGATGGACTGTTCCGCGGGTCCGGCAGGAACCAGTACGGCGAAATCGGTGCTCCCTACGGCACCGGGCCGGCCGGATCCGCGGGCTCGGCCCTCCGTGTTATTTCCCCGAGCCTGGGCCTCGACGCCCTGGTAACCCCCTAGAGAGGGACGGACATGACAAAAAACACCACAGAGTCCGCTCGCGCATGGGGCTTCCTGCCCCGCAGCGGCAAGGCGCGGCTCCTGCTGGGCCTCGGCACGGTTATGGCCGTGGGTGCCCTGGCCACCGTGGCCGCGGTCAACGACGTGGCCAACGTAAATATCACGTCCGAGAGTGACCGCGGCGTGGGCTCAAGCGATCGTTTTGATATCGCCCTCGTGGCGCAGGACGGCACCGTGGAGCAGGCCGATGGGGCCGCCGGCTTTGACTGGGAGATCCCCGAGGCGGCCACGATGATCCCGGGCTCCACGATTAGCACGGAGATCCCGTTCTTCAGCAATGTGCCGCGGCTGCGTTCGGCCGTGGACATCGAGGTGCTGGCCTCCGGCGGAACCGGCGAGGTGGCGGGCGTGCCCAATATCACCCCGTTCCTGCGCTTCAGCGCCGAGGTGGATGGCACCGCGATCTTCACCGACGCGGAGTGGGGCACGGCCAAGGGCGCCCTCGGGATCCTGGAATCCCGCGGCTCGGCGGCGCTTGCCCAGGGTGCGGTTTACGCCGCGGGTGCCCCGGGTAGCGAAAAAACCGTCAAGCTGACCGTGCACTATCTGGACGATCCCGCCACGGCCGCGCTGAACGGCGGACAGGCGGCCATCAAGCTGCGCGTGAACGCAGAATCTACTAAATAGCGGCCACTGGCCGTATCTGCGCGCCGGGTGCCGCCGCCCGGAGGGGAAACCTTCCGGGCGGCGGCATTCCGGCGTGGCGGATAAATCCATTTTCGGGGGAGTTAAAATGCGGATGATCTACCGCGGTTTTCGGTCGATTATACTCACGGCCTTTTCGATCCTCGGTGCCGTGTGCATCGTGGTATTTGCCGTAGCGCTGATCGCGGGGCTCCGGCCGCTGAACGTGGTCTCGGGTTCGATGGAGCCGGGGATTCCCACGGGTTCGCTGGTGCTCAGCCGCACGATTCCCGCCTCGGAGATCCGGGTCGGCGACGTCATCACGACCGTGCGTAACGGCAGCGATGAGCTGATTACACACCGCGTGGAGAGCATCGAGGAGAACCCCCAGCGGGCGGGCGTTTATACGATGATCATGCGCGGTGACGCCAATAAGGTCGCCGATGCCTCCGTCTATAACATCACCGAGGGTGCCAAATATCAGATCCATATTCCGTTCCTGGGATATGTCTCGGGCGCGATTCAGAGCCGCCCCGGAATCCTGCTGCTGATCGCGGCAGCCGCGCTTATCGTGGCCCTGTACCTGATTCCGGGCACGCGAAAGCCGCGCGAGGAGGAGAAGGGTGCGGAGGATGCGGATGCGGAAGCGGCCGCGGACACCCCGGAAGCCGATCCCGCCCCCGTGACGGCCCCCGCGCCGACGCCCGCGACCCCGGCACCGGAGATGGAGGATGAGGACTTCCTCACGATCTTTGCGCCCCCCACCCCGGCCCCCACCCCGGCCCCCGCGGCCGCCCCCGCGCCGCTTGCGCCCGTCCTCAGCCCCGAGGAGGCCGCCGCGGATCCGGTGCCTGCCACCGCGCCGATTGCGCCTGTGCTCACCCCCGAGGAGGCCGCCGCCGATCCGGTGCCCGCCCCCGGTGCCCCGATCGATAACGCCACCCGTGCGCTTCCGCTGACGCCGCTGACCACCACACCGGTGGCACAGGTCCCGGGTATTGCCGCGACCGAAAACATTGAGCCCGCCTCGGTGCCGCCCGCGGCCGAGGCGGTCCCGGCGATGCCGGCGGTCGCGGAACCTGCCCTCCCCGAACTCCCCGCGTTCATGAGCGGGGCGACCGAGGCTGTGGCCCCCGCGGCCTCCGCCACTATTCCTCCGATGCCCGCGCATCCCGGCGCCGGAGAGGCCCCCGCCGGTGCCCCGGTAGCCGAGATCCCCGCGATGCCCGCCTGGGCCCCGGCGGAGCCGGTCACCCGGACCGAGACGCTTGAGCGCCCCTCCGGCGAGGTTCTCCCGGATGCCGAGCCCGCCGCGGAGCAGACCTTCCGCCCGCGCGGAAAAAACCGCGGCCTGCGCCGCTAGCCCCCCCCCACGCAAAAACCGGCCCCTCCCGAGAACTCGGGAGGGGCCGGTTTTGATGTTTAGGGGCTAGGCCTTCGCGGCCGCCAGGCGTGCCCGATGGCGGCGCACCTTATCGCGGTTTCCGCAGCGCTGCATCGAGCACCAGCGGCGGCTGCCCGCGCGCGAGGCATCAAAATAAATCAGGTCGCAGTCCTCGGCGGCGCAGTGCCGCAGCCGCCCCGCGGTGCGCCCGGAAAACAGCGCCACGGCGTCCCGGGCGATGCTCGCAAGCACCTGTGCCGCCCGCGGCTCGGTGCGCCCAGCCTGGCGCAGCCCGCCCGCGAGCCGGGCCGGAACATCCGGGGTGGCCGCGTAGAGGTTCAGCATGTCGATATCGGTGCCCGGGGCCTCATATTCCGAGGCGAGGGAGCGCGCGATGCGGGCAATCGCCTCGCGCAGCGCGCGGGCATCCTGAAGATCACGATCATTTGCGGGGGAGCAGGGCACCAGCGCACCAAGCCAGGCGGTGAGCGCCTCGGGGTCGGTGAGGGTCTCCACGGCGCGGTCCAGCCGGCCATCGGCCGCGGCCCAAGAACCGGTATAACAAAAGTCGAGGGCGCAGCTTCCGCTGTCGAAAAACCAGTTGATGCCTTCACTGGAGAGGAAATTTTGTCCCGTTATGACGGTATTCCCGTTTTGATCAATCACCCCATTAGGTTATTGAGTGCTTGGGCGTTCGGGAAATCGCGCGGCGCATTTTTCCGCGATTAGACGATATTTCTGTCGGGTGCCCGGCTAGGCGCGCAAAATACGGCGCAGCGTGAGCAGGTTCCGGGTGGTGCTGAGCAGCCCGCCCCGATTGGCGCGCTCAAGCTCTCGGGCCAGGGCCGTCTGGGTGCTGGAGCCGCGGGGCACGCGCCAGAGCAGGACCCCCTCGCCCGCCGCCACCGATTCCGTGGAATCGGGATGGGCCGCCCGGAACCGGTCCAGCAGCGCCCCGGGATCGGCGAGAAAGACGACATAGGCGTGATGCTCGGCATCCTCGCTAAACGGATAGGCGGCCTCGGCGGCCGCGAGATTTTCCCGCGGCCGCACCAGGAGCCGGGCGGGATATTCAAAGCGCGCGGAGAGCGCGGCGGCGATGGCCTCGGGATCGGGCCCGGGGGAATCGTAGAGCACATTGCCGGTTGCGAGCACGGTGCGCACGGAGGTGGCACCCAGCGCCGCGAACTCGGCGCGCAGATCGGCGGCACCCACCCGCACCCCGCCCACGTTTATGCCGCGCAGCAGCGCCACCGTGGTAGTGCTCACCTCCCGGCCGCCGGGAGGCTGCCGCCCGCGGCGGGGGAGGCCGCGGCGGTGGCCGCGCGCCGGATGGAGTGCGTGATATCGCGGTGCACCCAGGTGATCTCAAACTCGGGCGCAAATTTCCGCGAGCACACCGCGCAGGAGCTGCGGCGCGTGGGCCTGCGATGCCGGAAAATCTCGTGGCCCACGGGGCAGGTGCCCACCCAGGGCGCGAGCTCATCCGCGGTGGCCCCGCTGTGCAGCCGGGAGCCCTCATAGCCAAGGTCGGCCGCCACGGCGCGCCAGGCCGGGCCGTGCCCGGCGGCCGAGCCCGCGAGGGCATGGGCCACCTCGTGCAGCAGAATCTGGTGGATCTCGTCGTCCTCATAGCGCGCGGCGAGATAGCGCGAGACGGAGATTTCGTGCTGGGTATAGTTGCACAGCCCCGCGCGCCGCTTCGCATTATCGAAGCGGAAGGTCCAGCCCTGCCCGGGCAGGTGCAGCTCGATCAGGGCCTGGGCCCAGACGCGCACGCGATTTAGATCGGCCATAGACCCACGCTATCCCCCCGCACCGACATTTTCATCCCGCGCGGGGGTGGAGGCACCGCTACTGGCCGGCCTTAAAGCTGAAAACGCCGCGATCCATATCGGGGGAGGAGGTGGCATCGGCATCGGTCACCGGCACCGCCCCGGCCATAAACGCGCGAAGCTCGGCACCCACCACGGCCTTGGCCGGATGCGGTCCGCCCGCGAGCAGGCGCGGCACAAAATCCATCGGCAGGGGTGAGTGCGAGCCGATCATCACGATATTGCCAAAGCGGCGGCCCTTAAGAATCTGCGTCTCGGCGAGGGCGGCCACATGCTCGGTGACCGAGGCCAGCGTGGCGGCCTGCGCGCGCGCAAATTTCAGCCCGGGCCCATCGGCCACATTCACCGCGATGATGCCATCCGGCTTCAGGAACTTCGCTGCCTCCCGATAGAACTCCACGCTTGTCACGTGGGCGGGGGTGCGCGACCCGGAGAAGATATCCACGATCAGCAGGTCCACGGCCCCGTGCATGCCCGCGGGAAGCTTACCCAGCGTGTCCCGGGCATCGCCGTAGCGCACCCGGATCGACGCCCGCTTGGACCACGGCAGATGCTCGCGCACAAAATCCACGAGGTCCTGCTCGATCTCCAGGACCTGCTGCCGGCTCCCGGGGCGCGTGGCCTCCACATAGCGGGGAAGGGTCAGCGCCCCCGCGCCGAGGTGCACGGCCGTGATCGGCTTGCCGGGCTCGTCCACGAGGTCCACGATATGGCCGATGCGCTGCACGTACTCAAAGAAGAGGTTATCGGGCTTATCCAGGTCCACATGGGACTGCGGGGTGCCATCCACGACCAGCTGGAAGCTGCCGGGAACAAAGCGGTCGGGCTCGATCTGGGCGCGATAGCCGCTGAGCTTAAGCTTGATACTGGGGTGATCCTCTGTGCGTGCCACGCCCCGAGTGTATCCTGCGTGGCGCGTTCCGGCTCGGCCGCGGCGCCCGCGGGAGCCCCGCCACCACCCGCGCGCGCCACCGATGTGCAATTTGTCACCCGCTCGCATTATGCTGTTGCCGTGCGCTAAGAAATTACGCACTGCTCGACCGCATATCCCCACGGGCCCGGAGCCTTATACCGGACCGGCCCAATCTTTTCAAGCTACCCGCTGGACATCCGCGGGTTTTACGCATATGATTGATCTTTGCGCTCCCAGACGTTTCACCACGCCTTCATATTGCGGTCGGCCTCGGTGCTTCACTACCCATATATCGGGGTTAAGAAGTGTCCGCACTGTACGTTCTGCGAGTACTCCACCTTACTCACGGTAACTTAGGCCCGACGGGGTCCACGGAGGTTATTTCCTTGGCTGCTGCGCGCAACGCATCCACCACTTCACCCAAGAACGGCCGCGGGCACTCCCGCCTGTCGTTCGCAAAGATCACGGACACGCTCACTGTTCCCGACCTGCTTGCATTGCAGACGGAGAGCTTTGACTGGCTAGTAGGAGCGGAGGCGTGGAAAACCCGCGTCGCCGAAGAAACTGCCGAGGGCCGTAACGACCTGCCGACTAACTCC
Organism: Mycetocola spongiae; assembly: GCF_020424085.1. Taxonomy (NCBI): domain Bacteria; kingdom Bacillati; phylum Actinomycetota; class Actinomycetes; order Micrococcales; family Microbacteriaceae; genus Mycetocola; species Mycetocola spongiae. The sequence goes on from NZ_CP080203.1 coordinate 2,488,148, forward strand.
GGCCTCGATGAGATCTTCGAGGAGATCTCTCCCATCGAGGACCTGGGCGAGACGATGCAGCTCAGCTTCACCGCCCCCTTCCTGGAGCCGGAGAAGTACTCGATTGACGAGTGCAAGGAGCGTGGCAAGACCTACGCCGCTCCTCTCTATGTCGAGGCCGAGTTCATGAACCACCTCACCGGTGAGATCAAGACTCAGACCGTTTTCATGGGCGACTTCCCGCTCATGACCGAGCGCGGTACCTTCATCATCAACGGTACCGAGCGTGTTGTTGTGTCTCAGCTGGTGCGTAGCCCCGGCGTGTACTTCGAGCGCACCCCCGAGAAGACCTCGGATAAGGACCTCTACTCGGCTCGGGTTATCCCCAGCCGTGGAGCCTGGCTCGAGTTTGAGATCGATAAGCGCGATCAGGTTGGTGTCCGCATCGACCGCAAGCGTAAGCAGTCGGTCACCGTTTTCCTCAAGGCCCTGGGCCTGACCACCGAGGACATCATGGCGGAGTTCGCCGGGTACGAGTCGATTGCACTCACCCTGGAGAAGGACACCATCCTCACCAAGGAAGACGCGCTGCGCGATATCTACCGCAAGCTCCGTCCGGGCGAGCAGGTTGCCGCCGAGGCCGCCCGCGCGCTGCTCGACAACTTCTACTTCAACACCAAGCGCTATGACCTGGCCAAGGTGGGTCGCTATAAGATCAATAAGAAGCTTGGTCTTGAGGCTCCCCTCACCGATTCGGTACTCACCGTGGAAGACATCGTCTCCACCATTAAGTACCTGGTGCGTCTGCACGCCGGCGAGAGCCACTTCACCGGGGTCCGCAAGGGCGCCCCGGCGGAGATCCGCATCGATACCGACGATATCGATAACTTCGGTAACCGTCGTATCCGTGCCGTGGGTGAGCTCATCCAGAACCAGGTCCGCACGGGTCTGAGCCGCATGGAGCGCGTGGTGCGCGAGCGCATGACCACGCAGGACATCGAGGCCATCACCCCGCAGACCCTGATCAACGTGCGCCCCGTCGTCGCCGCGATCAAGGAGTTCTTCGGTACCTCGCAGCTGTCGCAGTTCATGGACCAGAACAATCCCCTCGCCGGCCTGACGCATAAGCGTCGTCTGTCCGCGCTGGGCCCGGGTGGTCTGAGCCGTGAGCGCGCCGGTGTTGAGGTGCGAGACGTTCACCCGTCCCACTACGGCCGCATGTGCCCGATCGAGACCCCGGAAGGCCCGAACATCGGTCTGATCGGTTCGCTCGCATCGTTCGCCCGCATCAACGCCTTTGGTTTCATCGAGACCCCGTACCGTCGTGTTGTTGACGGCGTGGTCACCAAGAACATCGACTACCTCACCGCGATGGAAGAGGACGACTTCATCGTCGCCCAGGCCAACGCACCGCTGAACGAAGATGGTTCGTTCACCGAGGAGCGCGTTCTGGCCCGTAAGAAGGGTGGCGAGGTAGACCTCTTCGCCCACTCCGAAATCGGCTATATGGACGTTTCGCCCCGCCAGATGGTCTCCGTGGCCACCTCGCTCATCCCGTTCCTCGAGCACGACGATGCTAACCGCGCCCTGATGGGTGCCAATATGCAGCGTCAGGCCGTGCCGCTGCTGCGCAGCGTCTCGCCCATCGTGGGTACCGGTATGGAGGGCTTCGCCGCGATCGACGCCGGCGATGTTGTCACCGCCAACCGTTCCGGTGTGGTCTCCGAGGTTTCGGCCGAGGTTGTCACCGTCCAGCTGGACGAGGGCGGCACCGAGGACTACTACCTGCGGAAGTTCGACCGCTCCAACCAGGGCACCAGCTATAACAACCGCGTCATCGTCACCGAGGGCGACCGCATCGAGGCCGGCGAGGTTATCGCCGATGGTCCCGCCACCGAAAACGGTGAGCTGGCACTCGGTAAGAACCTCCTCGTGGCCTTCATGACCTGGGAAGGTTATAACTTCGAGGACGCCATGATCCTCTCCCAGAACCTGGTAAAGGACGACACCCTCTCCTCGATTCACATCGAGGAATACGAGGTTGACGCCCGCGATACCAAGCTGGGTAAGGAAGAGATCACCCGCGATCTGCCCAACGTCTCGCCCGAGCTCCTGAAGGACCTCGACGAGCGCGGCATCATCCGCATCGGTGCCGAGGTTCGCCCCGGCGATATCCTCGTCGGTAAGGTCACCCCCAAGGGCGAGACCGAGCTGAGCGCCGAGGAGCGTCTGCTCCGGGCCATCTTCAACGAGAAGAGCCGCGAGGTTCGCGATACCTCGCTGAAGGTTCCCCACGGTGAGCGCGGTACCATCATCGCCGTCAAGGAGTTCAACTCCGAGGAGGGCGACGACGAGCTCGGTTCCGGCGTGAACCGTCGCGTTGTGGTCTATATCGCCCAGAAGCGTAAGATCACCGAGGGCGATAAGCTCGCCGGTCGTCACGGTAATAAGGGTGTCATCGCGAAGATCCTGCCGGTAGAGGACATGCCGTTCCTCGCCGATGGAACCCCCGTGGACATCGTGCTGAACCCGATGGGTATCCCCGGTCGAATGAACTTCGGTCAGGTGCTGGAAACGCACCTCGGCTGGATCGCGACTCAGGGTTGGAAGGTCGAGGGCAAGCCGTCCTGGGCCAAGGACCTCCCCGAGCAGGCCCGCGAGGCCGCGCCCGGCACCAAGGTAGCCACCCCGGTATTCGACGGCGCGTCCGAGATCGAGATTGCGGGTCTTCTGGACTCCACCATCCCGACCCGTGACGGCGATCGCCTGATCGACCACTCCGGTAAGGCGCAGCTGTTTGACGGCCGCTCCGGTGAGCCCTACCCGATGCCCATCTCGGTCGGTTATATGTACATCCTGAAGCTCCACCACCTGGTGGACGATAAGATCCACGCTCGTTCCACGGGTCCGTACTCCATGATCACGCAGCAGCCGCTGGGTGGTAAGGCACAGTTCGGTGGACAGCGCTTCGGTGAGATGGAGGTGTGGGCACTTGAGGCTTATGGTGCCGCCTATGCCCTCCAGGAACTGTTGACGATCAAGTCCGATGACATCCTGGGCCGCGTGAAGGTATACGAGGCCATCGTCAAGGGCGAGAACATTCAGGAGCCGGGTATCCCCGAGTCCTTCAAGGTTCTGATCAAGGAAATGCAGTCGCTGTGTCTGAACGTCGAGGTCCTCTCGGCCGATGGACAGGTCGTCAGCCTCAAGGACACCGATGACGACGCATTCCGCGCCGCCGAAGAACTCGGTATCAACATTTCCTCCCGGTTCGAGTCCTCGTCTGTTGACGAGATCTAACCAGCCGGTCAACGCAGAGTTTTAGAGACCTTTCTTTAGGAGAGAAATTGCTCGATGTAACAACTTTTGACGAGCTTCGCATTGGCCTGGCCACCGCCGACGACATCCGTCGCTGGTCGCACGGTGAGGTTAAGAAGCCCGAAACCATCAACTACCGCACGCTGAAGCCCGAGAAGGACGGCCTGTTCGGCGAGCAGATCTTCGGACCCTCGCGGGACTGGGAGTGTTCCTGTGGCAAGTACAAGCGTGTCCGCTTTAAGGGCATCGTTTGTGAGCGCTGTGGCGTAGAGGTCACCAAGTCCAGTGTTCGTCGCGAGCGCATGGGCCACATTGAGCTCGCCGCGCCCGTCACGCACATCTGGTACTTCAAGGGTGTCCCCAGCCGCCTCGGCTACCTCCTCGATATGGCACCGAAGGACCTCGAAAAGGTCATCTACTTCGCCGCCTATATGGTGATTTCCGTGGACGAAGAGGGCCGTCACGCCGATCTTCCGGGCCTCGAGAACGAGCTGCGGCTTGAGCTCAAGACCCTGGGTGACCAGCGCGATGCCCGCATCGCCGACCGCCTGAAGCGCCTCGAGGACGACCTCGCGGCCCTTGAGGCCGAGGGTGCCAAGGCCGACCAGAAGCGTCGCGCCAAGGATGCCGCCGAGAAGGAAATGACGCAGACGCGTAAGTCCTTCGACGAGCAGATCGCCCAGCTGGAGCGCGTGTGGGAAGACTTCCGCACCCTCAAGGTGGGCGACCTGAAGCCCGAGGACTCCGTGTTCCACGAGCTCCAGGACCGCTACGGCGTGTACTTCGAGGCATTCATGGGTGCCGAGGCCATCAAGAAGCGCCTGCTCTCCTTCGATCTCCCCGCCGAGTCGGAGCTCCTGCACCTGCAGATCTCCGAGGGCAAGGGTCAGAAGAAGATCCGCGCAATTAAGCGCCTCAAGGTGGTTAACTCCTTCATCATGACCGGCAACTCGCCGGCCGCGATGGTTCTGGATGTTGTTCCGGTGATTCCGCCGGAGCTGCGCCCGATGGTTCAGCTGGACGGTGGCCGCTTTGCGACCTCCGACCTCAACGACCTCTACCGTCGCGTGATCAACCGCAATAACCGTCTGGGCCGTCTGCTTGACCTCGGTGCCCCCGAGATCATCGTGAATAACGAGAAGCGCATGCTCCAGGAGGCCGTGGACGCACTGTTCGATAACGGTCGTCGTGGTCGCCCCGTCACCGGTACCGGTAACCGCGCCCTGAAGTCCCTGAGCGACATGCTCAAGGGTAAGCAGGGTCGATTCCGTCAGAACCTGCTGGGTAAGCGCGTGGACTACTCGGGCCGTTCGGTCATCGTGGTGGGCCCGCAGCTGAAGCTGCACCAGTGTGGTCTGCCCAAGCAGATGGCTCTGGAGCTCTTCAAGCCGTTCGTGATCAAGCGCCTGATCGACCTGAGCCACGCCCAGAACATCAAGGCCGCAAAGCGCATGGTTGAGCGCGCCCGTCCCGAGGTCTGGGACGTGCTCGAGGAGATCATCCGTGAGCGTCCGGTTCTGCTGAACCGTGCACCTACGCTGCACCGCCTGGGTATCCAGGCCTTCGAGCCTCAGCTCGTTGAGGGTAAGGCCATTCAGCTGCACCCGCTGGTTTGTGCCGCGTTTAACGCCGACTTCGATGGCGACCAGATGGCAGTTCACCTGCCGCTGTCGGTCGAGGCCCAGGCCGAGGCTCGCATCCTGATGCTCGCCTCGAATAACATCCTGAAGCCCTCGGACGGCCGCCCGGTGACCCTGCCCTCGCAGGATATGATCATCGGTCTGCACCACCTCACCACCGTCACCGAGGGTGCCATCGGAGAGGGCCGCGCCTTCTCCACGGTTTCCGAGGCGATCATGGCCAAGGACCAGGGCACCCTGGACCTCAACGCCATGGTGAAGATCCGTCTGAATAACGTCCACTTCTATCCCGAGGCCAAGCCCGAGGGTTATGTGGACGGCCCGATCATCGTGGACACCACGCTGGGTGAGGCACTCTTCAACGAGCTGCTGCCCGCGGACTACCCCTATGTGCAGGATGTTGCCGATAAGGGTCGCCTGTCGACCCTCGTCAACGACCTCGCCGAGCGGTACCCGAAAAACGTGGTTGCCGCGACGCTGGACAACATCAAGGACGCCGGTTTCTACTGGGCCACGCGTTCGGGAATCACCGTTGCCCTGTCGGACGTTCTCACCCCGCCGAATAAGCGCGAGATCGTGGCCGGCTACGAGAAGAAGGCCGCCAAGGTTCAGAGCCAGTTTGATAAGGGTCTGACCACCGACGCCGAGCGTCGCGCCGAGCTCATCGAGATCTGGACCGAGGCCACCGATAAGGTAGCCGAGGCCATGCGCGCGAACTTCCCGAAGGACAACACCATCAACCGCATGGTGACCTCGGGAGCCCGTGGTAACTGGCTGCAGATCCGCAATATTGCGGGTATGCGAGGCCTGGTGAACAACCCGAAGGGTGAGATCATCCCTCGCCCGATCATCTCGTCCTACCGTGAGGGTCTGTCGGTTGCGGAGTACTTCATCGCAACCCACGGTGCCCGTAAGGGTCTGGCCGATACCGCACTGCGTACCGCCGACTCGGGTTATCTGACCCGTCGTCTGGTGGATGTCTCGCAGGACGTCATCATCCGTGAGGACGACTGTGGTACCGGTAAGGGCCTGGAGCTGCCGATCGCGGCTGTGAACGCCGAGGGTGTCCTGACCAAGGACCCCAACGTGGAGAACTCCGTATTCGCTCGCTCGCTCGCGGCAGCCGCCGTGGCCGAGAACGGCACGGTTATTGCCGAGGCCGGCGCGGATGTCGGAGACGTCCTGATCGACGAGCTGGTTTCGGCCGGTGTGAATAAGATCAAGGTGCGCTCCGTACTGACGTGTGAGTCCGCCGTGGGTGTATGTGCTGCCTGCTATGGTCGCTCGCTCGCCACCGGAAAGCTCGTGGACATCGGTGAGGCCGTCGGTATTATTGCCGCTCAGTCCATCGGTGAGCCCGGTACCCAGCTGACCATGCGTACCTTCCACACGGGTGGTTCGGCCTCGGCCGATGACATCACCCAGGGTCTGCCGCGCGTGCAGGAGCTGTTCGAGGCGCGTACCCCCAAGGGGGCCACCCCGATCGCCGAGGCCGCCGGTCGCATCACCATCGACGAGACCGATAAGTCTCGTAAGGTGATCCTGACCCCGGATAACGGCGACGAGCCGGTCATCTACCCCGTGCTGAAGCGTGCGGTTCTCCTCGTTGAGGACGGCCAGCACGTGGAGCTTGGTGCCCCGCTGCACATCGGTGCCGTGGACCCCAAGGAGGTTCTGCGCGTGCAGGGTGTCCGCGAGGTTCAGAAGCACCTCGTGGGTGGCGTGCAGGGCGTATACCGCTCGCAGGGTGTGCCGATTCACGATAAGCACATCGAGGTCATCGTCCGTCAGATGCTCCGCAAGGTAACCGTGGTTGACCACGCCGATACCGATCTGCTGCCGGGTGAGCTGGTTGACCGTTCGCGGTATAACGAGCTCAACCGTGCCGCCCTCGCCGAGGGCAAGCGCACAGCTTCGGCCCGTCAGGAAGTCATGGGTATCACCAAGGCCTCGCTGGCGACCGAGTCGTGGCTGTCGGCCGCGTCCTTCCAGGAGACCACCCGGGTTCTGACCCAGGCGGCCATGGAGGGCAAGTCCGACCCGCTGGTGGGCCTCAAGGAGAACGTCATCATCGGTAAGCTCATCCCCGCCGGAACCGGACTTGCGCGTTACCGCAACGTCTCGGTCGACGCGACGGAGGAGGCCAAGGCCGAGCGCTACCCGAACCGGATCTTCGCATCCGACGGTGTATTCGACGAGAACGACCTCTCGTTTGTGGACTTCGACTCCTTCACCGGAGACGATTTCACCCCCGGTACCTATAACTAGGTCCGAGCGTCGATAACGCGGCGGCCGTCCACCCTCGGGTGGGCGGCCGCTTTGTTATTAACAAACCGATTACGGTCGGGGGTGCGCGCAATAATCGGCGAGCCTCTCCGGGTAGGGTCGAAGAAACATCTGTATACAAGGGGGTAATAATGGTGGATCGTGAGCACCTGTCGGAAGACAACGGGCCCGAGGAGACGGGCAGCGATGCGGCCAGCTCGCCGGGCACGGCCCGACGAAACTGGCTGATCGCGGCGGGGGCCGTGGTGGTGATCGCGGCGGTTGCCGTGACCATCGGGATCACCCGGGGCGCCGCGGAGCCGGAGGCCACGGGGTCTAGCCCGTCACCGACCACCACTCCCACGATTGAAGTCTCGGCTACGCCCGCCGGGCCCACCGCCGCGCCCGAGCCCGAGCCGGAGCCGGAGCCCACCGCGGTGCGGGTTGGGGTGCCGTCGAGCTGCGAGCAGATCTACACGCCGGCGATGCTGACCCTACTGCGCGGGACCGGGCTGGATGAGAATCACGGCCAACAGACGTCCGGAATCGGCAGCCTGGACCCGCAGCTCCAGGCCCTCATCACGGCGACCCCGCACCTCACCTGCACCTGGGGGCCCCCGGGGGAGGTCGGGCTGGTCACCAATGTCACCGGGGTGACCGAGGCGCAGTCCGCGGACGTTCTTGCACGGATGCGTGCCACCGGTTTTACCTGTGGTGAGGTCGCGGGCGGCACGCGCTGCTCAAAGCTCTTAGTGGATCCCAAGGACCTGACCGAGGAAGACCGGGAGGCCATGCCGTGGGGGCTCTCCGCGGAGACGGATCCGATGTATTCCTATGGTGCCGGCGAATCGGCATTTCTCCGGGACGGGCTGTGGGTGGCGACCCACTGGTCCATGATTGCACCCCCGAATTACACCGAATCCATCGCGGGGAAGATCTTCGGTTCCGCGCAGTAGAAACCGTCGCCGATAACAAATCCAGAACGCCTCACCCGCGTGGCGTTTTTGCGTGGCGTTGCCCCCTAAGGTGGGTATAAATCACATTATTTGGGGGGAAACCTTATGTCTACTTCTCTGCCACCCACGGGCCCGGCGCAAGATCCAAACGGCCCGGCCGGCGAGGGTACAGCACCCGCAGCGCGCGCGAAAAAAACCGGCCTGTGGGTGGGAATCATCGTGGCCGCGGTGGTGGTCATCGCCCTGATCGTCTGGGCCGTGGTGGCCAAGAGCGCCGCGCCCGAGGAGCCCGCGCCCTCGGCCAGTAGCATCGCCCCGACAACCCCGGCTCCCAGCCCGAGCCCCACGGGGGAGGCCTCGCCCAGCCCCAGCAGTGCGGCCCCGGTCGCGGTGCCCGCCACGTGCGAGGACCTCTTCTCCGAGGACTTTAAAAATAAAATCGGTGTACCGATGAACGATCCGACTAATCAGCTGGAGGGTGTTGAAGACCCCGAGCTCTCGGCGCTGCTGAACTCGATCCCGCACCTGACCTGCACCTGGAATAGCGCGGGCGAGTCCGGGGCGGGCACCAGCATCGCGCAGGTAAACGCGGAGCAGCAGGCCGTCATCATGCAGCGCCTGAATACCCTGGGTGCCACGTGCGAGGAGACCCGCGGTGGCACGCTGTGCGAACAGGTGCACTATGAGGACCCGGAATACGGCAAGAAGGCCGGCCGCGTCGAGACCGCCTTCCTGCGGGATGGCATCTGGCTGAGCTCGGTTGAGGTGAACTTCTACCGCTACGACTATACGGGCGAGATCATCGATCACGTGTTTGGTTCCTAGCGACCACGTTCGCGTAGCATGGTGGTCGGGCCGTTGGCCCGGCCACCCTCGTGGTTAATCCCCGCCCGATCAAAGGACCCCCATGAGCGAGCCCCGTCACCCCGAGAACACCGCCGAAAAGCGTTCGCGCGGCTGGATCGTCATCTGGGTGGTGCTGGGGGTATTTATCGCCGCGGGTATCGCGCTGGGAATCGCATTGGGCACCACCACCCCGGCGGCGAAGCCCAGCCCCTCTGCCTCCGCCACGGAACCGACTTCCCCGGCACCCACCGCCTCGGCGGAACCCGGCGCCACCGCCGAGGCGGGCTCTCCCCACCCCGGCGATTGCCGTGATATCTATTCGGAGTCGATGTTCTCCTCCCTGGACTCACCCGATTTTCCGTTAAATGATCCGCTCCTCATCGACTCGCGCGGCAGCAACGACGAGGTCCTGGTGGGGCTGCTGGATGAGGACCCGGGGCTGCACTGCTCCTGGGGACTCCCGAGCGAGTTTGGCATCAATACCAATATTGTCCATGTGGATACCGCGACCCATGACCTCGTGCGCGCGCGCCTGGCCCAGGAGGGTTTTATATGCTCCGAGGAGCGCGGCGGGGAGCTCTGCGCGAAGCTCCTGGTGGGCCCCGGCACCGAGGGCTGGGTGGATGGCGACCTGCAGGCCGGTGAATCCCATTTCTTCCGCGATGACGTCTGGATCGCCACCCACTGGGGCGGCGGCGAGATGAAGGGCTATACCGAGGACATCGCCTCGACCCTGTGGCCCTAGCCAAGGCCCGCACGGGCCCGCCTCCGCCACGGGAGGCGCGGGACGCCCCGTGGTTCCCGCGCGCCGCGCGCGGCCCGCAAAGCGGCGCACGGGGCCTCCCGGGTGTGCCGGATAGACTCTGAGTGGCGTTTCGCCCTCGCCGCAACGAGAGGATCATCGTGACGGACCCGAATACCCCGCCGTACCCGCGGCCGGTAGCGCCCGCTCCCGCCCCGCGACGCGGGCGTGGCCTGCGCTTCCTGATCGGCTTTATCGCGTCCATCGGGGTGCTGGGCATCATGATCGTGGGCTTTATCGCGGTGGCCAATAACGGCATTAACCTCGGCGGTGGCGACGCCGAGATCCCGGAGACCGCCGAGCCGAGCGTCGCCCCCGTTCCGGATCGCCCCGCCCCAGCGGCCCCCGGAGCGCCCGCGCCGCTGGGCAGCCCGGATACCCGGCCAAATCCGCAGAATTGCGCCGCACTTTATAGCCCCGCCTATTTTGAGAAGCTGCACCGCTTTGGCCCGCTGAACGATCCCGGCCTGGAGGGCAGCGTGGGCAGCGCCGATGCCACCCTCTCCGCGGAACTCGCGGCAAATCCGGGGCTGCGCTGCACCTGGGGGAGCGTGGGCGCCTCCGCGCTGACCACCAACCTCACCCGCGTGGATGCGGCCGCGCAGAGGGCCACGATCGCCCGCCTGACCACAATCGGCGCCAAGTGCACGCGCGAGAACGCCGGCACGCGCTGCCTGCTCTCCCGGGATACCGCCGAGGGTGCGCGCGGGGAATCACATTTCTTGCGCGAGGGCATCTGGTTGGCCACGGCCTGGGAAAAGACCGCCCCCACCGGCTATACCGCGGATATCGTGGAAACCCTTTTCCCCGGTTAGTGACGTTAATCCACCGTTTTGAGTCAAAACGGCGGTAAAGTGTGGCGACGGAAACCAAGAGGAACTCTCGGTCCACCGCCTTAAGTGAGGAGCCCGCCGATGTCGAAGAACACCACCGGACCCGAGGACGCGCACACCCCCGATCCCGGGGAGAAGCCGGCCGCGCCCGAGCATTTCTCGGAGGCGCTGATCGATGCCGTTCTGACCGAGCCCGTGGGCACGGATCCGATCGGCGAGGACGAGCCCCCCGCTACGCCAACACCCCCGCTCACCAAGCCCCCGGCCCGCGGCACCGAGGCCCCGGCCGAGCCGCTCGAGGCGGTGATCTCGGCCGAGCCCGCCGAGACGGTACCGGTGGTGCTGCCCGCCGCCGCGTTCTCCCCGATCGCCGAGGGCATCGCCGCGCCCGCGGAGCCCGCCGCTCCGGCCGAGCCCACGACCCCCGCCGCCTCCGAGGTTCCCGCGGGTCACCCCGATGCCGAGGCCGCCGCCCCGGCACCGGCGGCCGAGCCCGTGCCGCAGCGCCACGAGGGCAGCGTGCCCGATCCCGCACCCCAGCCCGATCGGGGGCTGGCCGGGCAGGCCCGCAGCACCCCGATTATGCCCCCGGTCCTGGAATCGGATGCGGTCCCCACCGCGGCGCCGGATGAGGGCCCCCACCACCTGCCCGCGCGCGCCTTTATTCACCCGGAATCGGTTGCCGATTCCCGCGCCGGCCTGCCCGAATATCCCGAGGCCGCCGCGGCCCCGGTGGCGGCCGCGCCCGCGGCACCGGCGCGTCCGGTTCCCGTATATGTTGAGGCCCCCGTGGCCCCGCGTGCCGCGGGAAACCGCGTGGCCGGAATCCTGATCTCGATCCCGTCCACGATCGTTTTTGCCGCGCTGCTCTGCGGCGTGACCTATCTGCACGGCCAGTATTTTGGGGAGTCCCGCGAGCCGCTGGAATTCCTCGGTTCGCTGTGGTTCTGGCTCGCCGTGGCCATGTACTTCCTGGGCAGCGTGCTGATCGCCGCCATCGTGAACCGTGCCGGATGGTGGGCCCACGTGCTGGGCGGCCTGCTGATTGGCCTCTTCGCGGCCATCGGTGCCACCGGTGGTCAGCTGATCGCCGATGCGCAGACCATCTACTCGGATGAGGTTCTCACCGCGACCCTGGTGCGGCTGTTCAGCGTGACCTCGCTCGCGGCGTTTATCCTCGGCCGCGAGATCCCGATCTGGTTTGGGCTCTGGGGTGCCGCGCGCGGCCGCCGAATGAACGCCCGCAATGCCGCTGCCCGCGAGGAATACGAGCACCTGCTGGATAACGGCCCGCAGCTTCAGGGACGCTAGTCCACCGCCCGGATACCCCGGTCCCGCCTCGGCGCGGACCGGGGTATTTTTGCTTCCCCGCGCGCTCGCCTAGGATCAAAACAGACCGGAATCCAAAACCGAGGAGGCCCGCGCCGTGACAGCACCGCGACCCAGCCTCGCCCGCGCGCTGGGATATACGTTCGCCGCGACCCTCATTTTTCTCGCGGCGCTGGTTGCCGCCTTCGGCATGATCAGCCTCTTCAGCGATGAGGAGGTCATCGATATTCCGGGGGCCGGGCCGCTGCTGGGCCCGCTTGCCGCGCTGATGGCCGCGCTGATCTTTGCGCTGGCCGCGCTGCGGTCCCTGCACCGCGATACCGGTTCCGAACCCGCGCGGGTCCCGTCGCGCATTGCCGCGGGCATCGCGCTGGGCCTGCTGATCTGGGTGGCCTATGCGGCCACGATCGGGGCCGGGCAACTGCTCGCCGCGGGCACGCTCGCCGCCGGGACCGACGCCGCCCTGCACGCGCTTCTGCGCCCGTTCTCGCTCACCGCGGGGGTCCTCGCCGCGCTGATTCTGCCCTCCCTGTTGGCCCTCTCGGCCGCCGCGGGCCGCGGCCATACGCCCACCCGCTGGCACTGGGAGGAGGATTCCTAGCGCCGCCGCGACCACCGTATTTTCCCCGGAACCTGGTCTTTTAGGCCGTCCTCCGGCTACGCTCGTGTCATGGAGCGCACCCTGGAACAGCGCACGGCGCAGGCGGTAGACGCCTGGTTGCGCTGGCTGCCGCGCTGGGAGCCGGCCTCGCATCGCGGGCGCGTGCGCATCTGCCGGATCTGCCTGGGTTCGCCGCTGCTTGGCGCGGCCGGGCTCGGCTCGGATGTGCCACACGGGGTGACCCACGGGCTCTCCACGCGGCTGAAGCGCGTGATCGACGAGGAGGTGGACGGCTATACCCGCCGCAATCTGCCGCTCCTGGAGGCCGAACTCGCGCGGATGGCCGCGGCCAAGGCGCACGGCTATCGCCCCGAGGCGGGGCTTGATCCCGAATACGATGGACTGCCCTGCGACCCCGAGCCCGTGCCCGGGGAGCCGTTTCTTTTTACCCTCGCCGAGCTGGCCTCGCCCGGTTCCCCCGATCCGGTGCCCGCGCCGCTGAGCGAGGAGGCCAAGACGGCCCTGCGCACCGAGGTGCGCCTCGCCGATGAGTGTGCCGGGCATGCCGGACGGCTGATGGTGCGCGCCCTGAGCGAACACCGCGAGCGCATCGCCGCGGAGGTCGAGCGCTTTGTGGAACCCCAGATCGCCGCGCTTCTCGCCGATTTACATAACACCCTGGACGCACCGCCCTCGCGCTGGGGCTAGGGGGCCCGTCCGCCACGCCGACGCGACGCGCCCGGGCGTTTGACCTGCACCGCCTGAGCAACTACTATTTTTGAGGTGTGCGCTTTGTCGCGCGTGTCCGCTAAAATCCTCGGATTTGCGGTGGTCACGCCGGTGGAACACACACTACGGGTGCGCTCATCCACGATGAGTGACCCCCACGGCATACCCGTCAGTTCCGATTCAGGGCTCAACCCCCGATTCGATGGGTCCAGATGAACTCGAGATTGCCGGCGCTTTCCCCCGGGAAAAACCGCGATCACGAATGCTCGAAACACGTAGCAGCTGTCACCGTGCAGCAAAAACAAGGAGAAGTTGTGCCAACTATTCAGCAGTTGGTCCGGAAGGGGCGTACGCCGAAGGTCACCAAGACCAAGGCTCCCGCTCTGAAGGCCAACCCCCAGCAGCGTGGTGTTTGCACCCGCGTTTACACCACCACCCCGAAGAAGCCCAACTCGGCGATGCGTAAGGTCGCCCGTGTGAAGCTCTCTAACGGCACCGAGGTCACCGCCTATATTCCCGGCGAGGGCCACAACCTGCAGGAGCACTCGATGGTGCTCGTGCGCGGTGGTCGTGTAAAGGACCTTCCCGGTGTGCGTTACAAGATTGTTCGCGGCGCGCTCGACACTCAGGCAGTGAAGAACCGCAAGCAGGCTCGTAGCCGCTACGGCGCCAAGAAGGAGAAGAAGTAATGCCTCGTAAGGGACCCGCTCCGAAGCGCCCCGTCGTAGCCGATCCGGTTTACGGCGCACCGATTGTCAGCCAGCTCGTGAACAAGATTCTTGTTGACGGCAAGAAGGGCCTCGCCGAGCGCATCGTTTACGATGCACTCTCCGCAGTGTCCGCCAAGAACGGCCAGGACGCCGTTGTAACCCTCAAGAAGGCACTCGATAACGTGCGCCCCACCCTTGAGGTTCGCAGCCGTCGTGTCGGTGGTTCGACCTACCAGGTGCCCGTTGAGGTTAAGCCTCACCGTGCCAACACCCTTGCTCTGCGTTGGCTTGTGTCCTACGCCAAGGGCCGTCGTGAAAAGACGATGACCGAGCGTCTCACCAACGAGATCCTCGACGCGTCGAACGGTCTGGGCGCCGCTGTGAAGCGTCGTGAAGACACCCACAAGATGGCCGAGTCGAATAAGGCCTTCGCTCACTACCGCTGGTAGCGAGCACTCCGGAACGGTCGGGGGTGCGCATCCTCGGATGGGCGCCCCCGGCCGGGCCGGAAACCTCGTTTGTCTTCAAGACCTACAACAAATCGGAGGAACCCCGTGGCACTTGACGTGCTCACCGACCTGAATAAGGTCCGCAACATCGGCATCATGGCGCACATCGATGCTGGTAAGACCACTACGACCGAGCGCATCCTGTTCTATACCGGTGTTAACCACAAGATCGGTGAGACCCACGACGGCGGTGCCACCACCGACTGGATGGAGCAGGAGCAGGAGCGCGGCATTACGATCACGTCTGCCGCCGTGACCTGTTTCTGGAATAAGAACCAGATCAACATCATTGACACCCCCGGTCACGTTGACTTCACCGTTGAGGTAGAGCGCTCGCTGCGCGTCCTCGATGGCGCCGTCGCCGTGTTCGACGGCAAGGAGGGCGTTGAGCCCCAGTCCGAGACCGTGTGGCGTCAGGCCGATAAGTACAACGTTCCGCGCATCTGTTTTGTAAACAAGATGGATAAGCTCGGTGCCGACTTCTACTACACCGTAGACACCATCATCAACCGCCTCGGAGCCAAGCCGCTGGTTATCCAGCTGCCCATCGGCGCCGAGAGCGAGTTCGAGGGTGTTGTTGACCTCGTTGAGATGCGTGCACTGACCTGGCGTGGAGACGCAAAGGGTGACGTCCAGATGGGCGCCAAGTACGCCATCGAGGAGATCCCCGCGGACCTCGTGGAGAAGGCTGCGGAATACCGCACCCTGCTGCTCGAGACCGTCGCCGAGACCGACGATGCACTCATGGAGAAGTACTTCGGTGGCGAGGAGCTGACCGTAGCCGAGATCAAGGGCGCGATCCGTAAGCTCACCGTTAACTCGGAGATCTACCCCGTGCTGTGTGGCTCGGCCTTCAAGAACCGTGGCGTTCAGCCCATGCTCGACGCCGTGGTGGACTACCTCCCCTCGCCGCTCGACGTGGGTGCCATCGAGGCCCGCGACGTGCGCGACGAAGAGAAGATCATCGAGCGTCGTCCCGACGCCGACGAGCCCTTCGCCGCTCTTGCGTTCAAGGTTGCCGTTCACCCCTTCTTCGGTCGTCTGACCTACGTGCGCGTTTATTCGGGTTCCGCCGATTCCGGTGAGGGCATCTATAACGCCACCAAGGGCAAGAAGGAGCGCATCGGAAAGATCTTCCAGATGCAGGCCAATAAGGAGCTCCCCGTTGACCGGGTGACCGCCGGCCACATCTACGCGGTTATCGGACTGAAGGACACCACCACCGGTGACACCCTGACCGACCCCAACTCGCAGGTAGTTCTTGAGTCGATGACCTTCCCCGAGCCCGTCATTGAGGTTGCAATTGAGCCCAAGACCAAGGCCGACCAGGAGAAGCTCGGAACCGCCATTCAGAAGCTGGCCGAGGAAGACCCCACGTTCCGCGTGGAGCTCAACCAGGAGACCGGTCAGACCGTCATCAAGGGTATGGGTGAGCTTCACCTCGACATCCTCGTTGACCGCATGAAGCGCGAGTTCAAGGTTGAGGCCAACGTGGGTAAGCCCCAGGTTGCCTTCCGCGAGACGATCCGTAAGGCCGTCCCGAAGCACGACTACACGCACAAGAAGCAGACCGGTGGTTCGGGTCAGTTCGCAAAGATCCAGTTTGCGATTGAGCCGATGGAAGTTACCGAAGACAAGATTTACGAATTCGAAAATAAGGTCACCGGTGGCCGTATTCCTCGCGAGTACATCCCCTCCGTTGACGCCGGATTCAAGGACGCCATGCAGGTTGGTATCCTCGCTGGATACCCCATGGTGGGCGTCCGCGCATCGCTTCTCGATGGTGCCGCACACGATGTTGACTCGTCCGAAATGGCGTTCAAGATCGCGGGATCGATCGGTATGAAGGAGGCTCTCCGCAAGGCGAGCCCGGTCCTCCTCGAGCCGCTCATGGCCGTTGAGGTTCGTACTCCCGAAGAGTACATGGGAGATGTCATCGGTGACCTTAACTCGCGCCGTGGACAGATCTCGTCGATGGAGGACGCCACGGGCATCAAGGTGATCCGTGCCAACGTCCCCCTGTCGGAAATGTTCGGTTATGTCGGCGATCTGCGGTCTAAGACCTCGGGCCGCGCGGTGTACTCGATGACCTTCGACAGCTATGCTGAGGTCCCCAAGGCAGTAGCCGAGGAGATCGTCCAGAAGAACAAGGGCGAATAGCCTCTGCGGTTTTCCGGTGTGTTGCCGCGGGGGTAGACTCTACAACCGCGGCGACGCGCCGTAACGCCGACGAAACCTAGTAACATAAAATTGACAAACCCTGTAGTAGCCCTCGTGCAATCCAGCATGCGGTGTTGCTGCACAAAGTCCTGAGGAGGACCCAGTGGCTAAGGCCAAGTTCGAGCGGAACAAGCCGCACGTAAACATCGGAACCATCGGTCACGTTGACCACGGTAAGACCACCCTTACCGCGGCCATCTCGAAGGTTCTCGCTGACGTATACCCGTCCGCGACCAACGTACAGCGCGACTTCGCTACCATCGACTCCGCTCCCGAGGAGCGCCAGCGTGGTATCACGATCAACATCTCCCACGTGGAGTATGAGACCGAGAAGCGTCACTATGCACACGTTGACGCCCCGGGTCACGCCGACTACATCAAGAACATGATCACCGGTGCCGCTCAGATGGATGGCGCAATCCTCGTGGTTGCCGCTACCGACGGTCCGATGGCTCAGACCCGTGAGCACGTTCTGCTCGCCAAGCAGGTTGGTGTTCCCTACCTGCTCGTCGCGCTGAACAAGTCCGACATGGTTGAGGACGAGGAAATCCTGGAGCTCGTAGAGCTCGAGGTTCGTGAACTCCTCTCGAGCCAGAACTTCGATGGCGACAACGCCCCCGTCGTTCGCGTATCCGCACTCAAGGCCCTCGAGGGCGAAGAGAAGTGGGTCAACTCGATCGTTGAGCTCATGAACGCCGTGGACGCCAACGTTCCCGACCCCGTTCGTGACCGCGACAAGCCCTTCCTGATGCCCGTTGAGGACGTCTTCACGATCACCGGTCGTGGAACCGTTGTCACCGGCCGCGCCGAGCGTGGCACCCTGGCAATCAACTCGGAGATCGAGATCGTTGGTCTGCGCGCTACGCAGAAGACCATCGTTACCGGTATCGAGATGTTCCACAAGCAGCTCGACGAGGCTTGGGCCGGCGAGAACTGTGGTCTGCTGCTTCGCGGTACCAAGCGCGAGGACGTTGAGCGCGGTCAGGTTATCGTAAAGCCCGGTTCGGTTACCCCTCACACCAACTTCGAGGGAACCGCCTATATCCTTTCCAAGGATGAGGGTGGACGCCACAACCCGTTCTACGCGAACTACCGCCCCCAGTTCTACTTCCGCACCACCGACGTGACCGGCGTCATCACCCTCCCCGAGGGTGTCGAGCTGGTTCTCCCCGGTGACACCGTGGACATGACCGTTGAGCTGATCCAGCCCATCGCCATGGAAGAGGGCCTCGGCTTCGCTATCCGTGAGGGTGGCCGCACCGTAGGTGCCGGTACCGTTACGAAGATCATTAAGTAATTTCACTTCCTGATCTAGCGTTACGCTAAACAACACCCCCGCGGGCTTCGGCCCGCGGGGGTGTTGTCGTTTTTGGGGGCGTCATTTCGGGGTGGCGCGACGGCAAGATGACCGTTTATGACCGCCGGTGTCGATGCGTGACGCGGGCCGATTTTGGCGCCGGGGGAGCGCGGATAGAGTGTGTTTCCTGCACCACACCCGGACGCAATCCCCCAGCGGCGGCCGCGGTGTTTTCCCCGAAAGGCATCCCCGTGAAACGTCGTACCTCCCTGCTCGCCCTCCTCGCCGTCCCCGTCCTGGGCGTCCTGGTGGGATGCTCCGCCTCGGCCGAGCCCGGCACCCCCGATTCCGCCAATGCCACTGTGAAGGTCGCCGTGGTCCTCGGCGGCGTCGCAACCGATGGCGGCTTTAACCAGTACGCGGCCGATGCCGTGCACAACCTGGAAAAATCCGAGAACCTCGATATCCAGATCCGCGAATCGGTGGTCAACCCGAGCGATGCCGAGCCAATCTTCCGGCAGTTCGCCGCGGAGGGATTTGACCTCGTGATCGGCTGGGGCCTGGGCTTCTCCGATTCGATCCTCAAGGTGGGCCAGGAACTGCCCGATACCCACTTCATCGCCACCGGCGGCGCGGATATCCTCGAAAAGTCCACCGCAAATGTGGAGACCTGGACCTATGCCACCGATGAGGCCGGCTATCTGACCGGCTGGTTCGCCGGCAAGACCGGGCTCTCGCCGATCGCCGTGGTGGACGGGGAACTGGCCCCCTTTAACGAGATCAGCTACCGCTATACCTCGCTCGGCATCACCGATGCCAACCCCGCGGCCGTGGAGCTGAAGCCCATCTTCACCGGCAACTGGGAGGACGCGCAGCTCGCCGCGCAGGCCACCAAGGCCCAGGCCGATCTGGGTGCCAAGCTCATCATCACCGCGGGTGAGGGCTTCACCCCGGGAGTGATCTCGGCCGCGAAGACCGCCGGGATCGCCACGATCGGCGCGTCCAATGCCTCCACGGCCGATGCCGCCGAGGTCAACGTGGGCCTCGTGAAGCTGGACTTCACCCCGACCCTGACCGAGGCGCTCGCCCGGCTTAAAGCTGGCAAATTTGGCAACCACTCCTATACCTCCACGATCGCGAATAAGGGTCTGCTGCTGGGCGATGTGAACACGGTGGCCGCGGCCCCCGATGTTCCCGCCGATCTGGACGAGCAGGTGGCCGCCCTGGCCGCCTCGCTCGCCGATGGTTCGTTTACTCTTCCCGAACTGAAGAAGTAATTAGCGCCGCACAGGCCCGGGGCGCGGCGGTTCCGCCGCTTGCGCTCCGGGGCATAACCCAGCAATTTGGCGCGGTCCGCGCGCTGGATGACGTCTCCCTGGACCTGGTGCCCGGCAGCGTCCACGCCCTCGTGGGTGAAAACGGCGCCGGAAAATCCACCGTGGTGCGCATTCTCGCGGGGCTGCAACGCCCCACCGCGGGCGAGGTGGTGATCGGGGGAGTCCCCGCCGAGCTTGGCTCCCGCTCCGCCGCAATCGGCCACGGCATCGGCCTGGTCCCGCAGCAGCTGAGCCTGCTGCCCGAGTTCACGCTCGCCGAGAATATCGCCGCCTCCGCGGCGGGCCGCCTGGTGCGCCGCGAATACGCGGCGGGCAGGCTCTCGGCCGCGGCCGCGGAGGCCGGCATCCCGGTGCGCACCGATATTCCCGTGCGCCTCATGGGCCTGGCCGAACGCCAGCTGGGGGAGCTCGCGATCGCGCTGGCCCAGGGTGCCCGCATCCTGCTCCTCGACGAACCCACGAGTGCGCTGGGCCCGCTGGAGACCCGGGGGCTCTTTGATCGCGTGCGCGCCCTCGCCGATTCCGGGGTCACCGTGGTCCTGATCACGCACCGGATCGCGGAGGTTCGTGCCGTGGCCGATGAGGTCACCGTGCTTAACCGCGGCCGGGTCACGATGCGCGCCCGCGTGCGTGATGTGGGCGATGCGGAGCTGGTGCGCGCGATGGTCGGTGAGCTGCCTCCCGCCTCCCCGGGACGGCCGTTTCCGGGAGGCCCGGAGCGCCTCCGCCTGAGCGGGGTGAGCGCGGGTGGCGGCTCCGAGCGCGTGAACCTGGTGAGCCTCGCGGTGGCCCGCGGGGAGATCCTGGGAGTGGTGGGGGTGGCCGGCAACGGCCAGCGTGCCCTCGCCGAGTCCATTATTGGTGCGCTGCCCCGCCGGGAGGGCGAGATCATCGTGGACGGCACTACCCTCGCGGCGGGACCGCGCGCGGCCGCGATCGCGCGCGTGGGCTATGTGCCCGAGGATCGCCGCGAGGCGCTGCTGCCGCGCTCCCCGCTGACCCACTCGGTCGCGCTGGGCTCCCTCGCGGTTCCCGGGGTGATTCGCCGTGGAAGGCTGCGCTGGGACCTGATCACCCGGATCACCCGCGAGCTGATAGCGCGCCACGACGTGCGCCCACCCGATCCCGCGGTGGCCGCCGGAACCCTCTCCGGGGGAAACGCCCAGAAGCTGCTCGTGGGCCGGGAACTGGCAACCGAGCCCGCCGTGCTCATCCTGCACGGACCCACCCAGGGCCTCGACGTGCAGGCAGCGGGCGCGATCCGTTCGCGCGTGCGCGAGGCCGCGGCGGCGGGCACCGCGGTGCTCCTGATCTCCGCGGACCTCGACGAGGTGCGCGAGCTGGCCGATCGCACGCTGGTTCTTGCCCACGGCGAGATCGCCGCGGAGTTCACGCGGGAACACTTTGATCTTGATCGCATCGGCCGCGCCATGGCCGGCCTCACGGAAACAACCTCCCATGACTGACCTGATTCGCTCGCTGCGCTCGGGTCCCGCCCTGCGCGTGACCTATGCCCTCGCGGGTGCCGCGATCCTCGGGGCGCTGATCCTCGCCACCGGTGGCCAGCTCGGGGTCGCGGCCGGCGGCTGGTTCCGCGGCGCCTTTGGCACAGGATATGCCGTGAGCCAGACCCTCGTCTATGCGCTTCCGATCGCGGTGGTGGCGCTCGGGGTCTCCGGGGCGCTGCGCGCCGGCATCATCACGGTGGGCGCCGAGGGGCAGATGATCGTGGGGGCAATTGCCGCCACGGCGCTCTCGCTCGGGATCGGCCCCGGCGTGCCCGCCTGGATCGCGTTGCCGCTGGGCGCACTGACCGGCGCCGCCGCGGGCGCTGCCTGGTCGCTGCTGCCCGCGCTGGGCCGCGCGCGCTGGGGCATGAACGAGATTCTCGCCACGCTCCTGGCCAATTACCTCGCCGGCTATCTCCTGAAATATCTGCTCCGCACCGACCTGCGCAATCCCGCGGGCTCGGCCACCCCGCAGAGCGCGCCCATCCCCGAACCCTTCCTGCTGCCGCAGCTGCCCGTGGCGGGCCGCCTGCACGCGGGCCTGCTCCTGGTGCTGCTGATTATCGCGGTGGCCCTGTACCTCGGCCGCGGTAAGCGCCGATTCCTGCTTGATGTTTATGGCCAGCGCCCGCTGCTCGCGGCGCGCGCGGGACTCGGACAGACCCGCGCCGTGCTGGGCACGATGCTGGTCTCCGGGGCCTTCGCCGGGCTCGCCGGCTGGATGCAGCTGATGGGCGTGGACGAGCGCCTGCAGCCCGGGGTCAGCGCCGGTATCGGCTTTGCCGGAATCGCGGTCGCGGTACTCGGCCGCTATCACCCGCTGGGGATCCTCGCCGCGGCGGTGGTCTATGCCTCGCTCACCACCGGCGCGAACGGTATCCAGGTGGCCACGGGCAGCACACCCGCGGCGGTGGGCACGGTCAGCCAGGGAATCCTGCTGCTCGCGGCCGCCCTCATTCTTGCCGTCCCGCGCGCCCGCCGCCGGACCCCTCAGATACGGAAGGCACTACCCGATGGGCAGCGTTGAGTTTTGGACGGCCGTGATCGCCGGGGCCTTTGCCCTGTGCGCACCCGTGATTTTTGCAGGGCTTGGCGAGATTTTCCTCGAGCGCGCGGGCGGTTTTAACGTCGGCATCGAGGGCATGATGCTGGTGGGTGCCGTATGCGGCGTGGCCGGCTCGCTCGCGGGCGGCTTCTGGATCGGTGTGCTTGCCGGGATCGGCGCGGGCCTGCTGCTCGGGCTGATCCTGGGCCTGGCCACCACCGCGGGCCGCGCCGATATCATCATCGTGGGTATCGCGCTGGGGCTGCTGGGCGCGGGCCTGAGCACCGCGATCTATCAGGTGCTCGTGGTGGGAGGCGGCAATGTCACGGCACCCACCCAGCCCGTGTGGAGCGCACAGTTTCTCTCCGGGATTCCGCTGCTGGGCCGCGGTCTGGCCGGGGCCGGGACGCTGTTTTATCTCGCCCTGTTCCTGGTGATCCTCAGCTCCCTCGTGCTGCGCTATACGCGCTTTGGCCTGCGCCTGCGGGCCGTGGGCGACTCCCCGCAGATTGCCGCCGACCGCGGCCTCTCCGTGTCCGGCTATCGGCTCGTGGCGGCCCTGATCGCCGGGGCCCTCGCGGGCCTGGGCGGCGCGGCCGTCTCGCTCTCGGGCATCGGCACGTTCACCCCGGGCATGACCGGGGGTGCGGGGTTTATAGCGCTGGCCGTGGTGATCATCGCGCGCCGCACCCCGTGGGGCCTGCTCGGGGGCGCACTGCTTTTTGCCCTGTTTAACAGCCTCGCGCTGCTCGCCCAGACCCAGGACCTGGGCCTGCCCATCGAGGCGTATCAGGCGCTCCCGTATCTTGTCACCCTCCTCATCCTGGCGTTCGCCTCGCGGCGGCACTGGCGCCGGACCCGACTCCTGGCCGTCCCGGCCGCCGCCCACTAGAAAGTAGAGTTCCATGACCTCCCCCTATACCCTCTCCGCGGCGGAAACCGCGCTGATTGCCACCGCCACCGAGCTCGCGGTGGGCTTCGCCGAGCGCGCCGCACGGCACGATGACGAGGCCAGCCTGCCCGTGGAGAACCTCCGTGCGATCCACGAGGCCGGGCTCAACCGCGCCGTGCTTCCCGCGGCCCTGGGCGGCACGGGCCTGAGCTATCAGGCCTTTGGCGAGATCACGCGCATCTTCGCCGAGGCCGATCCCTCCACCGCAACCGTATGGCTCATGCACCTCGGGGCGGGCGTGGGCCTGGCCGCCATCACGGCGGAGACCCGCGGCGGCTTTTTTGCCGAGGAGTTCCTCGCGGGCAAGCACTTTGCCAATGCCCTGAGCGAGCCCGCGAGCGGAAACCGCTTCCTGAACCCGCAGCAGGAGGCCCCCGCCGCGCCGGGAGGCTATGTGCTCGACGGCGCAAAGCGCTTTGTCTCCGGGAGCGAGCTGGCCGATTATCTGCTCGTGAATGCGCGCGTGGGAGACGCACCCGCCTTTTTTGCCGTGATTCCGGACGAGACCGTGAGCATCATCCCGATCTGGGATACTCTCGGCCTGCGCGCGACACGCAGCCAGCTGCTGAGCTTTAACCACACGCTGCTGCGCGAGGACCTGCGCGGCCGCCTCCCCGGCCCGGGTGACTTTAACGCGGTGGGCGCGGGCCTGCCGCAGATCTCCCTCGGCATCGCGGATGCGGCCCTCGCGGCAATCGTGGAACACGCCTCCGCGCGCATTATCCTCGGCAAACCGCTCTCGCATCAGCAGTGGGTGCAGTTTGAGGTGGCCGATGTGCATACCCGGCTCGAGGGGGTGCGCGCCTTTATCCGGCAGACGCTGTGGCAGCTGGACGCGGGCGACCCCGAGGGTTTTGCCAACCTCGGGCGCTCCAAATATCTGGCCAATAAGATCGCGGTGGAGATCGCGCAGCTCGCTGTGCGCATCGGCGGGGCCTCGGGCTATCTGAAGACCTCCCCGATCCAGCGCCACCTGCGTAATGCGCTGGGTGGGCAGTTGATGGCCTATTCCACCGAGGTATTGGCCGGCGAGATCGGCGCCCAGGTGCTCGGCGTCACCGCCGAGGAGGCCCGCGCATGACCCGCGACCGCCCCCTCATCTTTAACGCGTTTAATATCTTTGCGGCCTCGCATCACGATCAGGGGATGTGGGCCTTCCCGGGCAGCCGCCAGCTGGAATATAACAACATCGACTACTGGGTGGATCTGGCGCGGCTGCTGGAACGCGGCCACTTCGATACGCTGTTTTTTGCCGATGTGCTGGCCCCCTATGAGACATTTGCCAACTCGCGCGATCTCGCGGTGGCCGCGGGTATGCAGTTCCCGATTAACGATCCGGGGGAGCTGATCCCCGCGCTGGCCTATGCCACCCAGGACCTGGGGTTTGTGCTGACCCAGAACATCCTGCAGGAGCCTCCGTATACGTTTGCGCGCAAGATGTCCACGCTGGATCATCTCTCGCGCGGCCGCATCGCCTGGAATATTGTCACCACGTTTTTGCCCGGGGCCGGGCGCAACCTGGGTTTTGGGGGGCTGCCCGAGCACGGCGACCGCTATGCGCGCGCGGAGGACTTTATCGAGGTGGTATATAAGCTCTGGGAGGCCAGCTGGGAGGACGACGCGGTGCTGCGCGACCGCGCGACACAGCGCTATAGCGATCCCCGGAAGATCCACGAGATCAACCACGTGGGTCCCTTTTATGACGTGGTGGGCCCGCACCTGAGCGAGCCGAGCCCGCAGCGCACGCCGCTGCTTGTGCAGGCGGGTGTCTCCCCGCGGGGCCGCGCCTTTGCCGGGGCCAACGCCGAGGCGCTGTTTATTAACTCGCTCACGCCCGAGGACGCTGCCCCCATCGTGCGCGATGTCCGCGCGGCCACGGTCGCGGCGGGCCGCAGCGCCGACCGCGTGCGCCTGCTGGCCATCCTGGGCTTTGTGGTGGGCAGCACCGAGGAGGAAGCGCGCAGGCTGCACGAGGAGATCACCGATTTCCAGTCGATCGAGGCCAACCTCGCAAAGCAGAGCGTCTTCCTCGGGCATGACTTCAGCCAATACGATCCGAAGGAACCCATCTCGGAGATCGCGCGGCGCCCCGAGGGGCAGACGGGGATCGTCGCGAGCCTGATCGAGATGGCCCCGCACCGCCGCCTCACGATCGGGGAGCTTGTGCGCTGGTATGGCAACCTGCGTGTGGTGGGCACCCCGGAGCAGATTGCCGATCACATCCAGAGGTGGAGCGACGCGGGGGTGGACGGGCTGAACGTGCAATACGTCACCTCGCCCGGAACCTTCGAGGACTTTGTGGATCATGTGGCGCCCGAGCTGGTCTCGCGCGGGCTGATGCAGGACCGCTACCGCCCGGGAACCCTGCGCGAAAAGTTCTTCCCTGGCCACGGCCCGTTCCTGCCCGAGGAGCACCGCGCGCGCGGATTCCGCCGGGCTGCGTTTGGGGACGCATAGGCGCCCTCCCGGCCACCCCCGCACGGGGGTGACCGGGAGCCTTGCGTGGGGTCGGCTTCGGGACAATAATATGAGCAACGCACCACTCCCGGCGCGCGCACCTATTGGTTAGGGGACACTATGGCAATTGATGATCTGGTGAACAAGGCCAAGGGCCTCGTGAGCGATAACGCCGCGGCGGTCAACGATGTGATCAAGAGCGAAAAAGCCGAGGAGATCAGCGATAACTTCCTGGACGGTGCCGCCGACCTAGCCAATAAGCTTACGGGTGGCAAATTCACCGAGCAGGTACAGTCCGCTCGCGACGCCGCAGATAAGGCGATCGGCAACGAATAACAGGCTCCTGCTCACCCGAGCAAAAGTGCAAAACCCGCCCCTCCCGCAGGGGCGGGTTTTGTCTTGCCCCCGGCGCCGCGTGCGGGCCCCGCACCCTCCCCGCGCGCGGTGGCTTCGGGGCGGCGGGAACGCCCCGCGCGAGTGGTTCCTGCATCCCGCGCGTGTCTTGATGTACTTCCGCGGAATCATGCGCCACGCCGAGCGACACGCGCGGGTTGCACAATGGGCTAAAACCTGTCAGACTCTTGGGGTTCGACATTTTCCGGAAAGCGCCCCGCGTGGCCCGGAAAAAACCGGCCGGCAGTGCCCTAGATTCAGCCCCTGACCTCGCGGTCTTGCGGAGGAAAGGCGGGGCCGCGGCCGGGAGGACACAACAAAATCCACCCACCTCGCCTCGAGACCCACAGCGTGAGTCCCGAGGTATCCGTGTGGGTTGGAGCCCGTTTCCGGAACCGGTGCAAGCCGAAGCCGTGAGCTGGTCACGTTGATATCGAAAATAGTGGTGCGACATCCAGTAGTGCCCGGTGGGTAGGAGTACGTCCGAAAGGGTGTGCCCCGATCTGCGATATGGAAGAGCGTCCAATGCGGGAGACCGTAAGACGCAAGACAGAATGAGAGTCACAAATGGCGGGACAGAAGATCCGCATTCGACTTAAGTCGTATGACCACGAGGTCATCGACTCCTCGGCGCGCAAGATCGTTGACACGGTCACTCGCGCCGGCGCAACCGTAGTTGGCCCCGTGCCGCTGCCGACCGAGAAGAACGTGGTTTGTGTAATCCGTTCTCCTCATAAGTACAAGGACAGCCGGGAGCACTTTGAAATGCGCACCCACAAGCGTCTTATTGACATCGTTGACCCGACTCCCAAGGCCGTTGACTCGCTGATGCGTCTCGACCTGCCCGCGGATGTCAACATCGAGATCAAGCTGTAGGGGCGGATATGGTTACGCAGAACAAGACCGTTAAGGGTCTGCTCGGCACCAAGCTCGGCATGACCCAGGTATGGGACGAGAATAATAAGCTCGTTCCCGTCACCGTCATCGAGATTGCTCCGAACGTTGTCACCCAGGTGCGCAACATCGAGACCGATGGCTACACCGCCGTGCAGATCGCTGCCGGCCAGATCGACCCGCGCAAGGTAAATAAGCCCGACGCCGGTCACTTCGAAAAGGCTGGGGTTACCCCCCGCCGCCACCTCACCGAGGTTCGCACCAACGACGCCGCCGAGTATTCGCTCGGTCAGGAGCTCACCGTTGAGGCCACCTTCGAAGCCGGCCAGAAGGTCGACGTCGTTGGTACCAGCAAGGGTAAGGGTTTCGCCGGTGTCATGAAGCGTCACGGCTTCGGTGGAGCTCCCGCTTCGCACGGTGCTCACCGCAACCACCGCAAGCCCGGCTCGATCGGTGGAGCATCCACCCCGGGTCGCGTCTTCAAGGGCCAGCGCATGGCCGGCCGCATGGGTGGTGAGCGTGTCACGGTGATGAACCTGCACGTCCACTCCATCGACGCCGACAAGGGTCTCATGCTCGTTAAGGGCGCTGTTCCCGGTGCGCGTGGTCGTCTCGTATTCGTCCGCACCGCCGTGAAGGGAGCCTAATTACTATGGCTACCAAGATTGACGTTCTCGACGTTAAGGGCAAGAAGGCCGGAGCCGTTGAGCTTCCCGCCGAGCTGTTCGACGTTGAGACCAATGTCCCGCTGATTCACCAGGTCGTTGTCGCGCAGCTCGCTGCCGCACGTCAGGGTACGCACAGCACCAAGAACCGCGGAGAGCGCTCCGGCGCCGGTCGCAAGCCGTTCAAGCAGAAGGGAACCGGTCGCGCTCGTCAGGGCTCGATCCGCGCCCCTCAGATGGTTGGCGGTGGAATCGTCCATGGACCGACTCCCCGCGACTACTCGCAGCGCACCCCCAAGAAGATGATTGCCGCCGCCCTGCGCGGAGCACTGTCCGACCGGGCCCGTGGCGAGCGTCTGCACATCGTTGAGAGCCTTTCCCTCGGAGAGACCCCCTCGACCAAGGCAGCCGCTACCTACCTGGACACCATCGCGTCGACCCGTCACGTACTGGTTGTCCTGGAGCGCAACGACGAGATCAGCGAACGCTCGATCCGTAACATCCCCGAGGTCCACGTCATCACCCAGGATCAGCTCAACGCCTATGACGTTCTGATCTCGGATGACATCGTCTTCACGAAGGCCGCAATCGAGGCATTCATTGCCGCGAAGTCGGCTAAGGGTACCGAGGAGGTCTCCGCATGAGCAGCATCGTAAACAAGGACCCCCGCGACGTCATCATCGCCCCGGTAGTGTCCGAGAAGAGCTACGGTCTGATCGACGAGGGTAAGTACACCTTCGAGGTCGACCCCCGCTCGAATAAGACCGAGATCAAGCTCGCTATCGAGAAGATCTTCAACGTACAGGTCGACTCGATCAGCACGCTGAACCGCAAGGGTAAGACCCGTCGCACCAAGTTCGGCATGGGCAAGCGCAAGGACACCAAGCGTGCCATTGTTTCGCTCAAGTCGGGTTCCATCGACATCTTCACCGCTGTCGGCTAAGGGGCTAAGGAAAAATAATGGGAATTCGTAAGTACAAGCCCACGACCCCTGGTCGTCGTGGCTCCAGTGTTGCCGATTTTGCTGAAATCACCCGCTCCACTCCCGAGAAGTCGCTGCTGCGCCCCCTGTCGAAGACCGGTGGACGTAACAACCAGGGTCGCATCACGACCCGTCACATCGGTGGTGGCCACAAGCGCCAGTACCGCGTGATCGACTTCCGTCGTAACGACAAGGATGGCGTGAACGCTCGCGTCGCCCACATCGAGTACGACCCCAACCGCACCGCGCGTATCGCGCTTCTGCACTTCTTCGACGGAACCAAGCGTTATATCATCGCTCCGGACAAGCTGAAGCAGGGCGACATCGTTGAGTCCGGTGCCGGCGCCGATATCAAGCCCGGTAACAACCTGCCGATGAAGAACATCCCCACCGGTACGGTTATCCACAACATCGAGCTCCGCCCCGGTGGCGGTGCCAAGATGGCTCGTTCCGCAGGCGCTTCGGTTCGTCTCGTCGCCAAGGATGGCCCCTATGTGCAGCTTCGTCTGCCCTCGGGTGAAATCCGCAACGTAGACGCTCGTTGCCGTGCAACCATCGGCGAGGTCGGCAATGCCGAGCAGTCGAACATCAACTGGGGTAAGGCCGGCCGTAGCCGCTGGAAGGGCGTTCGCCCGACCGTGCGTGGTGTCGCCATGAACCCCGTTGACCACCCGCACGGTGGTGGTGAGGGTAAGACTTCCGGTGGACGTCACCCCGTCAGCCCCTGGGGTAAGAAGGAAGGCCGGACCCGGCACCCCAATAAGGAAAGCGACAAGCTCATTGTTCGTCGCCGTACCGTCGGCAAGAAGCGCAAGTAGAGGACGTAGAAGATGCCACGCAGTCTTAAGAAGGGCCCCTTCGTTGACGACCACCTGCTTCGCAAGGTTGTCAAGCAGAACGAGGCCAAGAGCCAGAATGTGATCAAGACCTGGTCGCGCCGTTCGATGATCGTCCCCGCCATGCTGGGTCACACCATCGCCGTGCACGACGGTCGCAAGCACATCCCCGTATTCGTCACCGAAACCATGGTTGGACACAAGCTGGGCGAATTCGCTCCCACTCGTACCTTCCGCGGTCACGTGAAGGACGACAAGAAGGGCCGTCGCCGCTAAGGCGGCGACGATTAGGAGGAAATAATGGTGGAGTCAATCGCACGCGTGCGACACATCCGCGTCACCCCCATGAAGGCCCGTCGCGTTATCAACCTGGTCCGCGGGAAGCAGGCCGTTGAGGCCCTCGCCATCCTGAAGTTCGCCCAGCAGGGTGCATCCGAGCCGATTTATAAGCTCGTTGCCTCCGCTATGGCCAACGCACGGGTCAAGGCAGACAAGGAAAACACCTTCCTTGACGAGGCCGACCTTTACATCACCAGCGCATTTGTTGACGAGGGTACGACGCTTAAGCGTTTCCAGCCTCGTGCTCAGGGCCGCGCTTTCCAGATCAAGAAGCGCACCAGCCACATCACTGTTGTGCTCGCCACTCCTGAGGAGGGTACGAAGTAATGGGTCAGAAAGTAAACCCTTACGGCTTCCGCCTCGGCATCACCACCGACCACGTGTCGCGTTGGTTCGCCGACAGCACTAAGCCGGGCCAGCGTTATGCCGACTACGTAGCCGAGGACATCAAGATCCGCAGCCTGCTGCAGACCTCCCTCGACCGCGCCGGCGTTTCGCGCATCGAAATCGAGCGCACCCGTGACCGTGTCCGCGTGGACATCCACACGGCTCGCCCCGGAATCGTCATCGGTCGCCGCGGCGCCGAGGCCGAGCGCATCCGCGCCGACCTCGAGAAGCTCACCGGCAAGCAGATTCAGCTGAACATCCTCGAGGTTAAGAACCCCGAGGCCGACGCTCAGCTGGTTGCCCAGGGCATCGCCGAGCAGCTCACCGCACGTGTGGCCTTCCGCCGCGCAATGCGTAAGGGCCTGCAGGGCGCTCAGCGCGCCGGAGCCAAGGGTGTTCGCATCCAGGTTTCGGGTCGTCTGGGTGGCGCCGAGATGAGCCGCTCGGAGTTCTACCGCGAGGGTCGCGTGCCGCTGCACACCCTTCGTGCGAACATCGACTATGGCTTCTACGAGGCCAAGACCACCTTTGGTCGGATCGGCGTTAAGGTCTGGATCTACAAGGGTGACATCACCAACAAGGAACTCGCTCGCGAGCAGGCCAACTCCAAGGGCCGCAACGAGCGGACTGACCGTCCCCGTCGTGCACCTCGTGCCGCCGAGGCTCCGGTCACGGAAGGGGCAAGCGCCTAATGTTGATCCCGCGTCGCGTAAAGCACCGTAAGCAGCACCGTCCTCACCGTACTGGTCAGGCCACCGGTGGTACGGTCGTAAGCTTCGGTGAGTACGGCATTCAGGCACTCACCCCCGCCTACGTCACCAACCGTCAGATCGAGTCCGCTCGTATCGCCATGACCCGTCACATCAAGCGTGGTGGAAAGGTGTGGATCAACATCTACCCCGACCGCCCGCTGACCAAGAAGCCCGCCGAAACCCGCATGGGTTCCGGTAAGGGTTCGCCCGAGTGGTGGGTCGCCAACGTCAAGCCCGGCCGCGTGCTCTTCGAGGTATCCGGAGTCTCTGAGACCCTGGCCCGCGAGGCACTCACCCGTGCAATTCACAAGCTGCCCCTCAAGGCACGCATCATCAAGCGCGAGGAGGGCGACGCATAATGGCGATCGGTTCCAAGGAGCTCGTCTCGACCGAGCTCGATACATTCGAAAACGAACGCCTGGTTACGGAACTGGCTAAGGCGAAGGAAGAACTCTTCAACCTTCGCTTCCAGTCCGCAACCGGCCAGCTGGAAACCCACGGTCGCATCCGCGCCGTCCGCCGCGACATCGCCCGTATTTATACGGTGATCCGCGAGCGCGAGCTGGGTATTCGCGCAACTCCGGCCCCGCTGGAAGTTGCCCCGAAGAAGGCTGCTGCTAAGAAGACCAAGAAGACCGAGGCCGCTGAGGCCGAGGTCGTAGACACGAAGGAGGCCTAGGCATGGCTACCGCTAAAGAAACCGCGGCCGCAGCCGACGTCACGGAGACCGCTCGCGGTTACCGTAAGACCCGTCGTGGCTACGTTGTCAGCAACAAGATGGACAAGACCATCGTCATCGAGGTTGAGGACCGCGTAAAGCACGCCCTCTACGGCAAGATCATCCGCCGTACCTCGAAGATCAAGGCTCACGATGAGGAGAACAGCGCCGGTATCGGTGACCACGTTCTCATCAGCGAGACCCGGCCGCTGAGTGCTACCAAGCACTGGCGCCTGGTTGAGATCCTCGAGAAGGCTAAGTAGTCCTTCGGGCCTACTTTGTAGAAGGAGATAAACAGTGCTTCAGCAAGAATCACGGCTCAAGGTAGCGGATAACACCGGCGCCAAGGAGCTTCTCACCATCCGCGTTCTCGGTGGCTCCGGCCGTCGTTACGCCGGACTCGGGGACACCATCGTGGCAACCGTCAAGGACGCTATCCCCGGTGGAAACGTCAAGAAGGGTGACGTCGTTAAGGCCGTCATCGTTCGCACCAAGAAGGAAACCCGTCGTCCCGACGGCTCCTACATCAAGTTCGATGAGAACGCCGCAGTGATCCTGAAGACCGACGGCGAGCCTCGCGGCACCCGTATCTTCGGACCGGTCGGTCGCGAGCTTCGCGATAAGAAGTTCATGAAGATCATCTCGCTGGCACCGGAGGTTATTTAATCATGGCGAAAATCAAGAAGGGTGACCTGGTTCAGGTCATCACGGGTGCAACCCAGGCACGTGGCGGCGACCGCGGCAAGCAGGGCAAGGTTATCTCGATCAACAACGAGACCAACCGCGTTCTGGTTGAGGGCGTCAACTATGTGACCAAGCACATCCGTCAGGGCCAGACCCAGCGCGGTTCGAAGACCGGTGGAATCGAGACTCACGAGGCTCCCATCCACATCTCGAACGTCGCCGTGGTTGACCCCGAGACCAAGAAGCCGACCCGTGTCGGTCACCGCAACGAAGAGGTAGTGAAGGACGGCGTCACCAAGACGGTCCGCGTTCGCTACGCAAAGAAGTCTGGTAAGGACCTGTAATGACTGACACTGCCGCGCCGGCTGGCAAGATCCAGCCTCGCCTGAAGCAGAAGTACCGGAGCGAGATCGTTCCGGCGCTGAAGGAAGAGTTTGCCTTCGGTAACATCCACCAGGTTCCGGGAATCGTAAAGGTTGTCGTGAACACCGGTGTTGGTGAGGCCGCTCGCGACTCCAAGGTGATCGAGGGCGCAATTGCCGACCTCATCAAGATCACCGGCCAGAAGCCTCAGGTAACCCTCGCCCGCAAGTCCATCGCACAGTTCAAGCTGCGCGAAGGTCAGGCAATCGGCGCCCACGTCACCATGCGTGGAGACCGTGCCTGGGAGTTCCTGGACCGCCTGATCAACCTCGCCCTGCCCCGCATCCGCGACTTCCGCGGACTCAGCGACCAGCAGTTCGATGGTCACGGAAACTACACGTTCGGTCTGACCGAGCAGAGCGTTTTCCACGAGATCGACCAGGACAAGATTGACCGCGTGCGTGGTTTCGACATCACCGTCGTCACCACCGCCAAGAACGACGCGGAGGGTCGTGCGCTGCTCAAGGCGCTCGGCTTCCCGTTCAAGGCCGCTAAGTAAATAGTGACCGATTGAACTCGGGCGCGGTTCATGCTGTAAAGTATGCACCGCGCCCGTTTTCGGGCGGTACTCGGGGTGCTCGCAACCGCAGCACCCCTCCCACCACAGGTCGCCTGTCGTGTAACGGCAGTCGAAACCTGGTGTTTAAAGGAAAAGTTATACATGACAATGACAGATCCGGTCGCAGACCTGCTGACCAGACTGCGCAACGCTAACTCGGCTCACCACGACTCCGTGTCCATGCCGAGCAGCAAGCTCAAGAAGAACATCGCGACCATCCTCGAGCGTGAGGGTTATATTGCCGGTTGGAAGGTGGAGGCTGCCCGCGTGGGTGAGACTCTGTCGCTCGACCTCAAGTACGGCCCCAACCGCGAGCGGTCCATCGTCGGAATCAAGCGCGTTTCGAAGCCGGGCCTGCGTGTATACGCAAAGTCCACCGAAATCCCCCAGGTTCTCGGCGGCCTCGGCGTCGCCATCCTGTCCACCTCCTCCGGTCTGCTGACTGACCGTCAGGCTGAGAAGAAGGGCGTAGGCGGAGAAGTTCTCGCCTACGTGTGGTAATCCGACATGTCGCGTATTGGAAGACTTCCCATTCAGATTCCCGCCGGAGTCACCGTAACCATCGACGGCCAGGCCGTTGCGGTTAAGGGACCCAAGGGTGAGCTGAGCCTCGTCGTTGCCAACCCCATTGAGGTTGCCATCGAGGAGAACCAGGTACTGGTTACCCGTCCCAACGACGAGCGCGATTCGCGTTCGCTGCACGGACTGAGCCGTACCCTGATCAACAACCAGATCATCGGTGTGACCGAGGGTTATACCAAGGGCCTTGAGGTCGTTGGTACCGGTTACCGTGTTGCTCTCAAGGGCGCAAACCTCGAGTTCGCCCTCGGTTTCTCACACCCCGTCGTAGTGACCCCTCCCGCCGGCATTAGCTTCACCGTCGAGGGAAATAACAAGATCACCATCGCCGGTATCGACAAGCAGGCCGTCGGTGAGGTTGCCGCCAACATTCGCAAGATTCGCAAGCCTGAGCCCTATAAGGGCAAGGGTGTGCGTTACGCCGGCGAGATCGTTCGTCGCAAGGCCGGAAAGGCTGGTAAGTAACCATGGCTGTAAAGTCAAAATCAGCTGCTCGTAACCGCCGTCACGCGCGTCTGCGCAAGAAGGTTGTGGGCACCGAGCAGCGTCCCCGTCTCGTTGTTACCCGTTCGGCACGTCACGTGTTCGTTCAGGTAGTCGATGACAGCAAGGGCCACACCGTAGCCTCTGCCTCCACCATGGAAGCCGACCTGCGTAGCTTCGACGGCGATAAGACCGCGAAGTCCCGCAAGATCGGTGAACTGGTTGCCGAGCGCGCCAAGGCCGCCGGTGTTGAAGATGTTGTATTTGACCGTGGCGGAAACCGCTACGCCGGTCGTGTTGCCGCGATCGCCGATGGAGCTCGTGAGGGTGGGTTGAACCTGTGACCGAGGCAAGCAAGGAGCAGACCGTGGCTACTGAAGAAGCCGTCGTCGAGAAGCCGGTTGAGACCGCTGCCGGTACCGACCAGTCCGGTCGTGGCAATGGCCGCGATAACAACCGCCGTGGCGGTCAGGGTGGTCGCGAGCGCGGCCAGGGCCGTGACCGTAACAGCCGTGATGCCGATAAGAGCCAGTTCCTGGAGCGCGTCGTCACCATCAACCGTGTATCCAAGGTCGTCAAGGGTGGTCGTCGCTTTAGCTTCACCGCACTCGTCGTTGTTGGTGACGGTAACGGCCTGGTAGGCGTTGGCTACGGAAAGGCGAAGGAAGTTCCCCTCGCCATTTCGAAGGGTGTTGAGGAAGCGAAGAAGAACTTCTTCCGCGTTCCCCGCGTCGGTTCGTCCATCCCCCACCCCGTACAGGGTGAGGCCGCAGCCGGTGTAGTCCTGCTGCGTCCGGCCGCTGCCGGTACCGGTGTAATCGCCGGTGGTCCGGTGCGCGCCGTCCTCGAGTGTGCAGGTATCCACGACGTCCTCTCGAAGTCGCTCGGTTCCTCGAACACCATCAACATCGTTCACGCGACCGTGACCGCGCTTAAGCAGCTGGAAGAGCCTCGTGCCGTAGCTGCTCGTCGTGGCAAGTCGTATGACGAGATCGCTCCGGCCAAGCTGCTCCAGGTTGAGGCTCGCGCCGCAGCCGCAGCGGCCGCCGCAAAGGTAGGTGCCTAATGGCCAAGCTGAAGATCACGCAGATCAAGTCCAAAATTAGTGAGAAGCAGTACCAGCGCGACACGCTTCGCTCGCTGGGTCTTCGCCGCATCGGTGCCGTGACTGTCCGTGAGGACAACTCGCAGAACCGCGGTTATGTGAAGACTGTTGCTCACCTTGTGAAGGTTGAGGAGGTCGACTAATGGCTGAGGAAAAGGCTGTAGCCGACGAGAAGAAGACGGCTGCCAAGGCACCCGCCGCTAAGAAGGCTCCCGCGGCCGCCGCCAAGGCTCCCGCCGCCAAGAAGCCCGCAACCAAGGCTGCCGCAGCCAAGAAGACCGAGGAGACCACGGAGGCCGCGCGCCCCCAGGTCCTCAAGGTTCACCACCTGCGTCCCGCCGAGGGTGCCAAGAAGGCCAAGACCCGCGTGGGTCGTGGTGAGGGTTCCAAGGGTAAGACCGCGGGCCGTGGTACCAAGGGTACGAAGGCTCGCTACCAGGTTCGCCCCGGCTTCGCCGGTGGCCAGCTGCCCCTGCACATGCGTGCTCCGAAGCTGCGCGGGTTCAAGAACCCGTTCCGCGTCGAGTACCAGGTTGTGAACCTCTCGACCCTCGCCGAGCTCTACCCCAAGGGCGGCGACGTAACCGTCGACGACCTCGTGGCCAAGGGTGCCGTTCGCAAGAACGAGCTGGTTAAGGTTCTGGGCAACGGCGAGATCGCCGTCAAGCTGAACATCTCCGTGGACAAGATCTCGGGCTCCGCCCAGGAAAAGGTTGTCGCGGCCGGTGGATCGGTAAAGTAACACCCCGATAATTCACCTAATTTCGGCAAATAACACCGCAATTACGGTCTGAATTGTTAAATGGGCCCGATAATCGAGTAGATTCGATTATCGGGCCCTTTTTCAATTCCGGGGCCAAGAGTAGGTAAGAAGAGTTCGCGCCGGAAGGCACGCAACCAGGAGGCCTTTTTTGTTTAGTGCCGTAGCGCGGATATTCCGCACCCCCGATCTTCGACGCAAGATCGGATTCACGCTCGGAATCATTGCGATTTACCGGCTGGGTTCTTTTGTCCCGGCGCCGTTTGTGGACTTCAAAAACGTGCAGGCGTGTCTGGCACAGGGCCAGGGGGGAACCTCCGGAGCCTATGAGCTCATCAACCTGTTCTCGGGTGGAGCCCTGCTTCAGCTGTCGATCTTTGCGCTGGGAATCATGCCGTATATTACGGCGTCGATCATCACCCAGCTGCTGCGCGTGGTCATCCCGCACTTCGAGACGCTGCACAAGGAGGGTCAGACCGGCCAGGCCAAGCTGACCCAGTACACCCGTTACCTCACCATCTTCCTCGGCGTGCTGCAGTCCACCACGCTGATCACCGTGGCCCGCACCGGCGCACTCTTCGGGACAAATACGTCCGCCGAGTGTACCCAGCTGCTGACCACTGACACCTGGTACGCGGTGCTCCTCATGGTCATCACGATGACCGCCGGTACCGGCCTCATCATGTGGATGGGTGAGCTCATCACCGAGCGCGGTATCGGTAACGGAATGTCGCTGCTGATCTTCACCTCGATCTCGGCCACCTTCCCCGCAGCCATGGGCGCCATCTGGTCCGCCAAGGGCGCGGAGATCTTCTTCATGGTTATCGCCGTGGGTATCGTCATCATGGCCCTCGTGGTCTTTGTTGAGCAGAGCCAGCGCCGCATCCCCGTGCAGTACGCCAAGCGCATGGTGGGTCGCCGCACCTATGGTGGCAATAACACCTACATCCCGATCAAGGTCAACATGGCCGGTGTGGTCCCCGTGATCTTCGCCTCCTCGCTGCTGTACCTGCCCGCCCTGATCGCCCAGTTCAACCAGCCCGCCGCCGGCCAGGAGCAGGCGGCCTGGGTCACCTGGATCAACGACTACCTGACCAAGGGCGATCACCCGCTGTACATGCTGATGTACTTCCTGCTGATCGTGGGCTTCACGTACTTCTACGTGGCAATTACCTTCAACCCCGAAGAGGTTGCCGATAACATGAAGCGCTACGGTGGCTTCATCCCCGGCATCCGTGCCGGCCGACCGACCGCCGAATACCTGGACTACGTGCTCACCCGCGTGACCCTCCCGGGTTCGGTTTACCTGGGTCTGATTGCGCTGATCCCCCTGATCGCGCTGGGCCTGGTGGGTGCAAACCAGAACTTCCCGTTCGGTGGCGCCTCGATTCTGATCATCGTCGGTGTTGGTCTTGAGACGGTCAAGCAGATCGACTCGCAGCTCCAGCAGCGTCACTACGAAGGGTTGCTCCGTTGAGCCGTCTGCTAATCGTTGGCCCCCAGGGTTCCGGCAAGGGAACTCAGGGCGTCGAAATCGCCAAGCTTCTTAACATTCCGGCCGTATCCACCGGTGATGTCTTCCGCGCCAATATCGGCGGAGAAACCGAGCTCGGCCTGAAGATCAAGTCCATCGTCGCCGCGGGTAACCTCGTGGACGATGCTCTGACCGGCGAGGTCGTTCGCGACCGCCTGGCCCAGGCCGATGCCGCCGAGGGTTTCCTGCTGGACGGCTATCCGCGCAACCTCGTGCAGGTTGCCGACCTCGACGCCTTCCTCACGGAGCGCGGCGAGAAGCTGGACCTCGTGGTCGAGCTTGGTGTGCCGCGCGAGGAGAGCCTGAAGCGCCTCGTGACCCGCGCCGCCGAGCAGGGCCGCACCGACGATACCGAGGACGGCATCAAGCGTCGCCTCGAGATCTACGAGGAGCAGACCACCCCGATCCTCGACGTATACCGTGAGCGCGGCATCGTTGCCACCGTGGACGGCGTGGGAACCATCGATGAGGTCCTCGGTCGCATTCGCGCCGAACTCGTCTCTCGTGGGCTTCTCGCGGCCTAGCCACATTGTTTAAGAAGTCGATCTATAAGAGCCCGTCCCAGCTCCGCAAGATGGTGGAGCCGGGACTGGCTACGGCGGCTTCGCTCGCGGCCGTTCGCGCCGCAATCCGGCCGGGTATCACCACGCTGGAATTGGACGCCCTCGCCGAGGCGGCGATCATCGCCGCCGGCGGGGAGTCCAATTTTAAGCTGGTGCCCGGCTATCGGCATACCGTGTGTGCGTCGGTGAATGCCGATGTGGTGCACGGGATTCCGAATAACCGCCCGCTTGAGCCGGGCGATATCGTTTCGATCGACTCGGGGGCAATCCTCGGGGGATGGAACGGCGATAGCGCGATGACCATCGTGCTGGAGG
Organism: Mycetocola spongiae; assembly: GCF_020424085.1. Lineage (NCBI taxonomy): Bacteria > Bacillati > Actinomycetota > Actinomycetes > Micrococcales > Microbacteriaceae > Mycetocola > Mycetocola spongiae. The sequence continues at coordinate 2,526,452 of NZ_CP080203.1, forward strand.
ACTTCACGCGCCCCGATCTGGTGGCCGAGCGCCGCCTCCTCGCGGATATCACCGAGGGCTCGCTCTGGGCCGGGATCGCCGCGCTGGCCTCGGCCCGCCACCTCAACGAGGTGGGCGCGGCCATTGAGGATTATATCGTTGAGCACGGCCGCGGCCACCGCTACGGAATCCTCGAGGACTATGTGGGGCACGGCATCGGCAAGTCGATGCACGAGGAGCCGCCGGTCTATAACTACCGCGTGCGCCCGCGCGGACCCGAGGTTAAGCCCGGGCTTGTGGTGGCCATCGAGCCGATGGTGGTGCGCGGCTCAATCGATACGATCATCCAGGATGACGACTGGACCGTGACCACCGCCGATGGCGAACCCGCGGCCCACTGGGAGCACAGCGTTGCCGTGCATCCCGGCGGCATCTGGGTGCTCACAGCGGTGGATGGCGGCGCCGCGGGCCTCGCGCCCTTTGGCGTGACGCCCGTTCCGATTCCGTAGTATTCCGCGCGGACCGCTGGGCGATTATGCTCAATTCATGAGCTCAGTGTTTTTCCTCGACGTCCTTCCCGCCTCGGCCGATGCGGCGGTGGACTATGCCGCCACGGTGCATCGCGACGATGCCGGGCGCGTGGACCTGCTCGATTTTGCGGTGACCCGCGGCGATGGCGTTTTTGAGACGCTGGGTGTGGTGGACCGCCGCGTGCACGCCCGCGCGGGTCACCTGAACCGGCTCGCGCATTCCGCGGCGCTGTTGGATCTTCCGGCCCCCAATCTTGCGCAGTGGGCCGCGGCGATTGATCTCGCCGCGCAGACCCTGCCTGCCGCGGGCTCGGGCAGTATCCGGCTGACCCTGAGCCGGGGCGTGCCCGGCGGTGGCCCGAGCGGCTGGGCCGTGGCCACCCCGGTCTCCGCGCAGACCGCGCGGGACCTGGCCCGCGCCCGCGCGGAGGGCATCGCGGTGGTGCTGCTGGAGCGCGGGATCTCGGTGCACTCAGCACGCACAGCGCCGTGGCTGTTGACGGGTGCAAAAACGCTGTCCTATGCGATCAACATGGCCGCCCTGCGCGAGGCCGAGCGGCGCGGCGCCGAGGATGCGCTGTTTCTCTCCAATGAGGGCTATGTCCTGGAAGGTCCTACATCCTCGCTCCTGGTGCGGGTGGACGGCGGGTTTCTCTCGCCCCCCGCGGAGGAGGCCATCCTCGAGGGCACCACGCTTAACGACGCCTTCGCCTGGCTGCGAGCCGCCGGGAAGGCGTGCGAATTCGGACATATTACGCGGGATGTTCTGGGGCGTGCCGACGGGGTATGGCTGCTGTCGAGCCTGCGGCTCGCGGCACCCGTGCGCAGCCTAGATAACCGCACCGTGCCGATGGACGCGGAGCTTACGGCGGAATTGAACGCCGCCCTCGAGCGGCGAGCATCATAGCGAACGCCGCCAAAAAAAGCCCGGTCCAGGCCGGGAATGATGCGCCAAAATTGGCCATGACGCCCGAAATAACATAGTCTAGTGTCTTGGTGCGCCATTGGTGCACCCCGGAACGGGCACACGTTTAGTGGCCCATCGGCCCCGCGCGGGCCCCCGGACTTACAACTTTGAGCGACAGTGAGGCTATGGCCAAGAAAGACGGCGTCATCGAGATCGAGGGCCAGGTAGTTGAGGCACTTCCCAACGCGATGTTTCGCGTGGAACTGACCAACGGACACAAGGTTCTCGCTACGATCAGCGGCAAAATGCGTCAGCACTACATTCGAATTCTTCCCGAGGACCGGGTCATCGTGGAGCTGAGCCCCTACGACCTCACCCGCGGTCGCATCGTCTACCGCTATAAGTAGGGAAACTAACCACAAGCAGGGTCGCCAGAAGGGGTCTGGCGCACCCTGTTTATCGCACGCTAATGTTGGGGGCTAAATAGGACGAGCAACGTCCGATTTAGCGGGGGGATGTGTCACGGTGTCAGAGCCAATAGAGATTTGGAACCTCGGGACGCGCGGAAGCAATCAGCTTCAGCACCAGCGAATCGCTGGACTCGAGGGAACGCACTCACTGGTCGGGTTGCAAGCGCTACCCGGTCAGAAACCTGAAGACTTTTTATATACGCAGGATGCCGTTCGCATCGGGGGATACCTGTTTCGACGGATCAGTTTGACCCCCGTTGTGCTGAACCGTCCCGATACCGCGGAATCCCGCGGGCAGATTCGGTTCTTTTTTATCCTCAGCGGTCGCATGACGCTGACCCAGGCCGGACGCACGGTCACGCTGGGACCCGGCGATAGCGCCGTCACCATCGGGTGGCAGCCCTATCTGGCGGAGATCCTCGAGCCGACCATGCTAATCGGTGCCGCGCTTGGCCGCGATGTGCTGGACTCCCGCGGCATCGTTTATCCGCATGCCGTCCGGAAGCTGCCCGCACCCTCGCTGCTGGCCAACGGCATGACCGGCTTTTTTATGGGTCTATTTGAGGCGCGCCTCTATCCGCTGAGCCTCGAACAGACCACGCGTCTCACGCGGGTATTTGACACCTTCATGGTGGAGCTGCATCTCGGCTATGTGGAGGAGTCCAAGGACCCCGATGATCGCCTCGCCGAGCAGCGCGATGCGATCCTCGAATTTGCGCGCGCCCGCGCCGAACGCGAGGCCGTGAGTGTGGCCAGCGTGGCCGAACACTACAACATGTCCACGCGCTCCCTGCAGCGCCTATTCCAAAACGCTCCGCGCAGCCTGCGTGATGAGCTTCGGCTGATTCAGGAGGCCACCAATGAGTGAGGCACGCCGCAGGCTGCTCGACCCGCAGGCGGCCGATAACTCGATCTCCGACCGCGCCTATTTTGGTGCCGAGGGTGCCGCCCAGCTACACGCGATGGACGGCATGGTGGTGGGCGATCCGGAACACTTCGACCTGCGCACCCGGGTGGCCCGCATCAGTTGTTACCGGATTCAGAGTGTGCGCACCGAGCCGTTGAATATGGTGGAGCGCCGGCTGGACCCCACCAACCCGGTGACGATCCGCTTTACGTTCCTGCGCGAGGGCACCATGATCATCCGCCAGCGCGGGCGCAAGCAGGTCCTGCGCGCGGGCGATGCGGTGATCGGCTTTGACGAGATTTCGGCGGACGTGGAATACCCCGAGCGGGTGCGCTTTGTCTCCGTGACCGTGGACTCGATGATTCCCTTTCCCGGCGGGCTGCCAGAGGATCGCACGATGCGGTATATCCCGCGCGATGAGATGTTTAACGGCGCCGCCGCCTCCTTCTTTGAGGCCCTGCTGCGGCCCGTGGCATTTCCGCTCGCGCCCGTGGACGAGCTGCGGGTATCGCGCGCAATCGCAAAGGTCATCAACGAGGTGCTGGTGGCCACCACCCCCAACCGCGAGTCCGCCGCGGCCCGCCGCGTGGAGGAGCGCACGGTGGTGCGGGGGTATATCGCCGCGCATTTCACCCGCCCCGATCTGAGCGTGGCCGCGATTGCCGAGCACTATGGAATGTCCGCGCGCTCCCTGCAACGGCTGTACTCCGATCACGGCGAGAACGTCTCCAATGTGATCCGCCAGCGCCGCCTGGAACACGCGGTCTCGATGCTCCTGGACGCGCGCTTTGACGGCCTCTCGATCGACGATATTTCGGTGCGTTCGGGATTTGCCGGGGCGAATCAGCTGCGCCGCGTCATGGGCCAGGTCATGGAACAGACCCCGACCCAGCTGCGCGCCCGCCGCGCCGAATGAGCCCCCGTGGGTCATAACGACACGCCCGGGTGGCATCTTGGCCCGAAATAACGTAGTCTTGACCCTTGGTATTTTATGTGCGTTTCGACGTGCCTATTTCCGCCCGACCAGCGGCCCCATTTTTGGTGCCGCTGTAAGTAACGGCCCCCGCATTATGTGGGGGTACGAGGACAGCGAAAGAGAGTGAAACCGTGAAGGTTAAGCCCAGCGTTAAGCGCATTTGTGAGAAGTGCAAGGTTATTCGTCGTAACGGCCGCGTTATGGTCATCTGCGAGAACCCGCGTCACAAGCAGCGCCAGGGTTAATTCCCGAAATTTTTGCGGCCGCAAGGCCGTGATCGTTGCCTCCCCTCGGGGAGCAGCATGCAATACCGTAACTCCATAAATTTGCGCTTCTAAGAACCGCCGGCCCCACGGGCTGGCGCGGACACCCCGGGCAGGAGGCCCGGGTTCCTGAATCGCTCCACACCTCCACTTACTCCATAGGAGAAGCCACCATGGCACGTCTCGCCGGCGTAGACATTCCCCGCGATAAGCGCGTGGAAATCGCACTGACGTACATTTTCGGTGTTGGCCACACCCGTTCCCTCAAGACTCTTGCGGACACGGGCATCGATGGCAACATTCGCGTTAAGGACCTGACCGACGACCAGCTCGTCGCGCTCCGTGACTACATCGAAGGAAACTTCAAGGTTGAGGGTGACCTCCGCCGTGAGGTTGCCGCCGACATCCGTCGCAAGGTCGAAATTGGCTCGTACGAGGGCATCCGCCACCGTCGTGGTCTTCCGGTCCGCGGACAGCGCACCAAGACCAACGCGCGTACCCGTAAGGGTCCCAAGCGCACCGTAGCCGGCAAGAAGAAGGCGCGCTAGGCCTCGCCAGCGCCCTCGCCAATAGGACCTAAGGAGAATTTGTAATGGCTTCAACCAAGTCGGCTGCACGCAAGCCGCGTAAGAAAGAAAAGAAGAACATTGCTGTGGGCCAGGCCCACATCAAGTCGACCTTCAACAACACGATCGTCTCGATCACCGACACCACCGGTGCGGTAATCAGCTGGGCATCCTCCGGTGGAGTGGGCTTCAAGGGATCGCGTAAGTCGACCCCCTTCGCCGCTCAGCTGGCCGCCGAGTCGGCTGCGCGTCAGGCGCAGGAGCACGGCATGAAGAAGGTAGACGTCTTCGTGAAGGGCCCGGGTTCGGGTCGCGAAACCGCAATTCGTTCGCTTCAGGCCGCTGGCCTCGAGGTTGGCTCGATCAACGATGTGACCCCTCAGGCTCACAACGGTTGCCGCCAGCCCAAGCGTCGCCGCGTTTAAGCCTTTCCTCTGGGCTGTGGCCGGGCGGGTTCCCTCGCGGGTAACCCGTTCGGCCACGGATTCAGCACTACACGTCGATACCTCGCAAACGCAAGTGTCATATAGCGGACACTTGGCCGAAAGGAATTAATAGTGCTTATTGCACAGCGCCCCACGCTCACCGAAGAGAACATTTCCGAGTTCCGCAGCCGGTTCATCATTGAGCCGCTCGAGCCCGGGTTTGGTTACACCCTGGGTAACTCTCTGCGTCGTACCCTGCTGTCGTCGATCCCCGGAGCCGCTGTTACCAGCATCCGCATCGACGGTGTCCTGCACGAGTTCAGCACCATCCCCGGTGTGAAGGAAGATGTCACCGAGATCATCCTGAACATCAAGGGCCTGGTTGTCTCGAGCGAGCACGACGAGCCGATCACCGCGTACCTGCGCAAGACCGGTTCCGGCCAGGTTACCGCCGCCGACATCTCGGCTCCGGCCGGTGTCGAGGTACACAACCCCGAGCTGGTTATCGCGACCCTGAACGATAAGGCCAAGTTTGAACTTGAGCTGACCATCGAGCGCGGTCGTGGCTACGTTTCTTCCGGACAGAACCGCAACGAGTTCTCCGAGGCCGGTCAGATTCCGATCGACTCGATTTACTCCCCGGTCCTGAAGGTCACCTACCGCGTCGAGGCAACTCGTGCCGGTGAGCGCACCGACTTCGACCGCCTCGTTGTGGACGTCGAGTCCAAGCCCGCCATCACGCCCCGGGATGCCATCGCTTCGGCCGGCACCACCCTGGTCGAGCTGTTCGGCCTGGCTCGCGAGCTCAACACCGCCGCCGAGGGCATTGAGATCGGCCCCGCGCCGGTTGACGCCGTCCTCTCCAGCGAGCTCTCGATCCCGATCGAGGACCTGGACCTGTCGGTCCGCTCGTATAACTGCCTGAAGCGCGAGGGCATCAACACGGTTTCGGAGCTCGTAGCTCTCTCCGAGACCCAGCTGATGAACATCCGCAACTTCGGACAGAAGTCGGTGGACGAGGTTCGCGACAAGCTTGTAGAGATGGGTCTGTCCCTCAAGGACTCGGTCCCCGGTTTCGACGGCGCCCACTTCTACTCGGGCTTCGAAGACGAGACCAGCAACTAACCTTTCCCGCTCGTCTCGCGACGAACGAAACTGTTCATATTTTTGGAGAACATAAATGCCTAAGCCTACTAAGGGCACCCGTCTCGGAGGCGGTCCCGCCCACGAGCGCCTGATGCTCAACAACCTCGCCGCTGCGCTCTTCGAGCACAAGCGCATCACCACCACCCAGACCAAGGCAAAGCGTATGCAGCCGGTCGCCGAGCGCATGGTGACCTTCGCCAAGCGTGGCGACCTGTCCTCGCGTCGCCGCGTCCTGGGCGCCATCACCGATAAGGGCATCGTTCACGAGCTCTTCGAGGAGATCGCACCCCAGGTTGCCGAGCGTGAGGGTGGCTACACTCGCATCACCAAGATCGGGAACCGCAAGGGCGATAACGCCCCCATGGCCGTGATTGAGCTCGTTCTTGAGCCCGTCACCCCGAAGAAGAAGGCCACCAAGCCCGCCGCCGCCAAGACCGCCAAGGTCGAAGAGGTTGCAGCCGAGGTTGTCGCCGAGGAGACCCCCGAGGTCGTGACCGAAGAGGTCGCGGCCGAGGTTGTCGCCGAGGAGGAGGCGAAGTAATTCGCCCCCACTAAAAACCGCCCACCCGCTCCCGGATTTCCGGGGCAGGTGGGCGGTTTTCTGTGTTCTAGGACTCGGTGGCGGCACCAAGCATAAACGACTCCACCAAACGCAGGGCCGTGGCCAGCTCGAGGGACTCGGCCCGCGCGGGCACCGGATGGGCCTCCTCGTGGCGACGCACCTCGTGGTGCAGGCGCAGCATCTTGGCATCCAGGGCGCTGGCCGTATCGGCCGCCTCCTTGAGCTCGGCCAGGAGATTATCCGGCACCGAACGGCCATATTTATAGTAAATCTTATGTTCCAGGCTGGCCCAGAAATCCATGGCGATCGTGCGGATCTGAATCTCCACCAGCACGGGCTCCACCCGGTCGGAGAGAAATACCGGGACCTCCACCAGCACATGCAGGCTCTGATAGCCGTTTGGCTTGGGGTTTTTAATATAGTCGCGCACCTCCACGACCGTGACATCCTGCTGGCCCGCGAGCATCTCGTAGACCGTATAGATATCGGGGACAAAGCTGCATGTGATGCGGATACCGGCGATATCGCGCACCTGCTCGCGCAGCGAGGCGATCGACGGGCCCACGCCGCGCCGCTTGGCCTTCTCCAGGATGCTCTCGGGCGATTTGAGCCGCGAGCTGACATGCTCGATGGGGTTGTACTCGTGCACGTAGTTAAACTCATCGCGCAGAATATTAATCTTGGTGGACACCTCATTGAGTCCAAACCGATAGGCCATCATCATCCGGGTGAGTTCATTCCGGATCTTTTTTAGGTCCTCGGTTGACGGGGCGTTCATCGCGTTTCTGGCCTTTCGCTGGAAGTTTCCTCATTCGGAGCGTAGTGGGTTTTTCTGCGTATTCCTCGGGAGGTGCTGCCGGGCGCACGCGCGCGCGGCGGATATTTGGGGGGCTCGCTAATCCCCGCCTCCCGGCGTAGCCTGGGGCTATGAACGAGCGCACCGCACTCCGCGACCGGTTTCCGCAGCGCCCCGAGCTGCCCGTTCCCCGGCACGGGGACGTCGCGCGCTGGCGGGCGGCCGGGCCCGAGGATATCGACGCGATCTGGCGGTTGCAGCGCCTCGCCGATGATGTTGATCATCCCGGCGCCCTGAGCCCGCGCAGCGCTATCACCGAGACGTTTGAGACCTCAAACGTGGACCCCGCGGTGGATACGCTTGTGGCCGAGGGGGAGGACGGCGAGCTGCTCGCCCACGGCCTTGTGGTGGTGGCCGGCGGTCATGCCACCCGCGTTCAGTCCTATCTTTTGGGCACCGTGCATCCACTCTGGCGCGGCCGCGGGATCGGCGGGGAACTCTTCCGCTGGCAGATCGCGCGCTCGGCCCAGCAGCTCTCCGAGTGTGAGCTCGCCCTGCCCGGATGGACGATGCTCTATGTGGACGCGCGGAATACCCCGCTCGCGACGCTGGCGGGGCGGGCCGGCCTGAACGTGCAGCGCTATTTTGCCGAGATGGAGCACGGGCTGGACGGCGAGATCCCGGTGCTTGAGGCCCCCGAGGGGGTGCGGATCATTCCGTGCTCCGAGGAGTATTTTGAACGCACCCGGGTGGCGCGCAATGACGCCTTCCGCGATCACTGGGGTACCCAACCCAATACCAAGGAGCGCTGGAATCGCCTGGTCGCGGGTGGGCACTTCCGACGCGACCTCTCCTGGATCGCCGTGGCCGCGGAGGGTGGCAAGCAGGAGCGGGTGGTGGGTTTTGCCCTGAGCACCGTGACCGCGCCCGCCGAGGAGGGCTTTATCGAATTGGTGGGCGTGATCCGAGATTATCGGGGGAGGAGGCTCGCGCCCGCGCTGCTCTCCCGGCTCCTGCTCTCACATCGCGAAGCCGGGCTGCCCTCGGTCACCCTGGAGGTGGACTCCGCGAGCCCCACGGGCGCCAATACGCTTTATGAGCGGCTCGGGTTTATCCCGGTGGGGCGTTCTGACGCGTTTGTGCGGGAGTATTAGCGGGTGCCCTGGCGGTGCTGTTTGGCTCCGGGCGGAAGCCCCACGGGCGCCAATACGCTTTATGAGCGGCTCGGGTTTATCCCGGTGGGGCGTTCTGACGCGTTTGTGCGGGAGTATTAGCGGGTGCCCTGGCGGTGCTGTTCGGCTCCGGGCGGAAGCCCCTCGGGCACCAGCATCATCCGTCCCAGCGTGGCGTGTACCGTCTGCGCATAGAGCAGCCCGCCGGCATCGCCGGGATGGATCCGATCGCGGGCCAGGAGCTCTCCCGCGCGCGGTTCGATCGCGCCCGACCAATCGGCGAGGCCCACGCGGGGATTTCCGCCCGTGAACTCGCGCAGCGTTTGATTCACCTCGGGGATCCAGGCGCGCGGCGCCGAGGCATCCACCAGCAGGAGCTCGCGGTCGGGCCCAATCGTCGTGCGCAGCTCATCGAGCTGATCGCGCGTGATCGGCCCGTTGGTGCCCAGGCCCACCACAACCACGGGGCGCAGGGTGCCCGCGGCGGCCTGCTCGCGGATGATCTCCAGGCCCACGCGCAGCGAGCGGGACACGGCCGCATCCACGGCGATGCCCGGGAACTCGGCCTGAAGTGCGGGGGCCGCCGCGAGCATGACCGAATCGCCAATCGCCGAGATGCGATTGCCATCGGTTAGGTCCTCGGCCGGGCCCGGGGGCGCGGCCTCGGCCACCGGGGGAGCGGTCTCCTGTAGCGAATGGGCACCGCGCTCGATAAAAAGCTGTGCGGAACTGCGGTCGGGCGCGATCAGGATCGCGGCGGTGGTCCCGCCCAGCAGGGCCACGGCGAGCACACCCGCGCCGAGCGCCGCGATCCGCGGCCGGAGCGCGGAGCCGCGCAGGCCCGCGGCGATCCGGCGCAGGAACGGGCGGATTCCGTGCCGACGAATCGGTAACTCCATAAACCGGTAGGACAGCCCCGCGAGCAGGAACGTCAGCAGGAGCGCGATCAGCGCGACCGAGGGTTCCGGGAAACCCGAGCCCAGCGCGGAGGGATTGGCCGCGAGCAGCAGGACCAGCACCGGCCAGTGCCAGAGATACAGCCCATAGGAGCGCTCACCGATATAGCGCAGCGGCGCGCTATCCAGGGCGCGGCCCCAGCGACCGCCCCGCACGGCGGCCCAGATCGCGAGGGCGCTAAATACCGAGACCAGGGGAAGGCCCCAGCGGAACGTGGAATTGCCCGTTTCCCGCAGGAACCACGCCGCCGCGAGCAGGCCCAGCACCGCGGCGGTCCCGATCAGCGCGTGATGGCGATCGAGTGCGCGGCGCACACGCCCCCGGGCGGGCAGCGAACCGGGGGCGGCATCCTCGCGGCGGTGCAGATGCATCGCGAGGGCCGCACCCAGCAGGAGGCCAAAGGAGTGGGTATCGGTGCCGTAGTACACGCGGGTGGCATCGGCGCCGTGCGCGGTGAGGAACCACATCCAGCCCGCACTCGCGAGCGCGCCGGCCAGCAGCACGGTCACGCGCATGCGGGCGCGCGGTATCCAGAGGACCGCGAGGAAAAGAAGCGGCCAGAGCAGATAAAACTGTTCCTCGACCGAAAGTGACCACAGGTTGCGGAAGAGCTCAAGCGTGGTGGATTCAAAATAATCGCTGCCGCCGGCCACCGCGAGCCAGTTATAGCTAAACGTAAATGCCCCGAGCACCTGGCGGCCGATCCCCACCAGCACATCCCCGCCGATCAGGGCGGCCACGGAGGAACACAGCAGGACCACCGCGGCGAGGGCCGGGAGGAGCCTGCGGGCGCGGCGCTGCCAGAAGCGGCCCAGGGCTATCCGGCCGGTCGCGGCCCGCTCGCGCAGCAGGAGCGCGGTGATCAGGAATCCGCTCAGGACAAAAAACATATCCACGCCGATAAACCCGCCGGGCGAGAACGCGGGGAAAAAATGATAAATCATCACGAGCAGCACGGCGATAGCGCGCAGGCCATCCAGCCCGGAGAAGCGGGCGCGCCGAAGCGTGGCGGCACCGGGCGTGGCCGCGGGCGGGGCGGGGATGGTGGAAGAAATGCTCATGGCGATCGTTATAGCGTAACCAGGTTTTCCGGCCCGCGGGCGGGCGCGGTCCGATAGCGGGATAAACTGGGCGGGTGACCTCCGAGCAATATACCCGCGTACGCCTGGATTTCGGCTATGACGGCACCGATTATGCCGGATGGGCGAAACAGCCGGGCCTGCGCACCGTGCAGGGCGAGCTGGAGGCCGCGGTGCATCAGCTCTTTGGCTATCAGGGTGATCCGATCGTGCTGACCGTCGCGGGCCGCACCGATGCCGGGGTGCACGCGGATGCCCAGGTTGCGCACCTGGACCTGCCTCCCGAAAAGGTGGCCCGCCTGGCCAAGCTGCGCGGCATGGACGGCAAGCCCGATCCGAATATCGCCGGTTCCCTCAAGCGCCGTATCAACGGTGTACTCGGGGCGCATGCCGATGCCTGGGTGCACGATGCCCGCGTGGTGTCCCCGGATTTTGATGCGCGTTTCTCGGCCCTCTCGCGCAGCTATCGCTATCGCATCGCCGATACCCTCGCCCGCAAGGATCCGATCGTGCGCCGTACCACGCTGTGGTACACGATGCGGCTGGACCTGGATGTGCTCGACGAGACCGCGCGCCGCCTCGTGGGCCTGCACGATTATGCCGCGTATTGTCGGCCGCGCCCCGGGGCCACGACGATCCGCAACCTGACGGATTTTCGCTGGACCCGCGAGGCCGATGGTGTGCTTATCGCCGAGCTGACCGCGGATGCGTTCTGCCACTCGATGGTGCGTTCGCTGGTGGGGGCGTGTATCGCCACGAGTCAGGGGCGGATGAAACCGGGCGAGGCCGAGGAACTTTTTGACCAGGGCGATCGGGGACTCGACTATGCCGTGGCCCCCGCCCATGGGCTTGTGCTCACCGGGGTCTCCTATCCCGAGGATGCCCTCCTCGCCGCGCGGGCCGAACTCACGCGCCAGCGTCGCCTGGACACCACCCCGTTCCCGGGAGAAACCGCGTAGTTCCGCGGCCTCGAATTGACCGCGGGGGCGCTCTGCCGTAACATGGCTCCTTGGTATGTGTATCTCTGCAGATCACATGCCCGAAGTTGAGCCCTCCACCTTGTGTGTTCCAATTCTTGGAACACCACACGGAGTGGGATTCACGAACATCCAACTTACGACGAGAAAGCAGCACTATCGTGACGCGCACTTACTCCCCGAAGGCCAGTGAAATCCAGCGGAACTGGGTTGTCATTGACGCCAATGACATCGTTCTTGGCCGCCTGGCCAGCCACGCAGCTATCCTGCTGCGCGGAAAGAATAAGGCCACCTTCACCCCGCACATGGACATGGGTGACTTTGTCATCATCATCAATGCGGACAAGGTTGCCCTGACCGGCCAGAAGGCCGAGCAGAAGCGGGCTTACCGCCACTCCGGTTACCCGGGTGGAATGAAGTCCATCGGTTATGCCGAGCTCCTGGAGAAGAACCCGGTTCGCGCCGTGGAAAAGGCCATCCGTGGCATGCTTCCCAAGACCAGCCTCGGCCGCGACCAGATGCGCAAGCTCAAGGTCTATGAGGGTGCCGAGCACCCCCACGCTGCCCAGCAGCCCACGCAGTACACCCTCACCCAGGTCGCGCAGTAAGCGCCGAGTCAGACTTAAAGGACAATAACGTGGCGAACATCGCAGAATCCACCGAGCAGGCTCCCGAGAGCTACTCGACCGAAACCCCCACCGCCGAGGCCGTAAAGCCCGCGCGCGTCGTCTCCGTCCCCGGTGCAGCCGTCGGTCGTCGCAAGCAGGCCATCGCCCGCGTGCGCATGATCCCCGGTACCGGCGTTATCACGGTCAACGGCCGTGAGCTCGCGGAGTACTTCCCCAATAAGCTGCACCAGCAGCTCATCAACGATCCCTTCACCCTCCTGGAGCTCAACGGAAGCTACGACGTTATCGCTCGTATCTCCGGTGGTGGCCCCTCGGGTCAGGCCGGCGCCCTGCGTCTTGGCATTGCCCGTTCGCTCAACCAGGTTGACGAAGAGAACAACCGTGCCGCCCTCAAGAAGGCCGGCTTCCTGACCCGCGACGCTCGCATCAAGGAGCGTAAGAAGGCTGGACTCAAGAAGGCCCGTAAGGCTTCGCAGTTCTCGAAGCGCTAAGCGTTCCGAAACCTTCATGGCTGGCCTGTTTGGAACAGATGGCGTTCGCGGTCTCGCGAACGGCCTGTTGACGGCAGACCTCGCTCTCGGCCTCGCTCAAGCCACCGCATCGGTGCTTGGGCGGGGCCGTAGTGCTGAGGCCCGTCGCGCCACCGGCAAGCGCCCGGTGGCCGTGCTCGCGCGCGATCCGCGGGTGTCCGGGGACTTCCTCGGTGCCGCCGTGGCCGCGGGGCTCGCCTCCAGTGGCGTAGATGTATTGGACGCCGGGGTCATCCCGACGCCCGCCGCGGCCTATCTCATTGGGAGCATCGACGCCGATTTTGGCGTGATGATCTCGGCCTCGCATAACCCCGCCCGGGATAACGGCATCAAGATTTTTGCGTACGGTGGCACCAAGCTGCCGGACGAGGTGGAACAGCGTATCGAGGAGGCTCTGAGCGAGCCGAATCTGTTGCCCACCGACGGCGACGTGGGGCGCATCCGCCGCTTCGCCGACGCCGAGGACCGCTACGTTCTGCACCTGCTGCAGTCGCTCCCGCATCGCCTCGAAGGCATCCATGTGGTGCTGGACTGCGCGCACGGCGCGGCGGCCGGAGTCTCCCCGGAGACCTTCCGTGATGCCGGAGCCACGGTCACCATCATCGGGAATGACCCCGATGGGATGAATATCAACGACGGTGTGGGCTCAACCCACCTGGATAACCTGGCCCGGGCAGTGCTCGAGGCGGGCGCCGATGTGGGTATCGCCCACGACGGTGATGCCGACCGTTGTCTGGCGGTGGATGCCCGCGGAAACCTGATCGACGGCGATCAGATCATGGCGATCCTCGCGGTATCGATGAAGGAGCGCGGCCTGCTGGCCCGGGATACCCTCGTGGCCACGGTCATGAGCAACCTCGGCCTGAAGATCGCGATGGCCGAAAATGGCATCTCCATGCTGCAGACCAAGGTGGGCGACCGCTATGTGTTGGAGGCCATGAACGAGGGCGAGTATTCGCTCGGTGGCGAGCAGTCCGGTCATGTCATCATGAGCCAGTTTGCGACCACGGGAGACGGAATCCTCACGGGTCTTCACCTCGTGGCCGAGATGGCGCGCACCGGCAAGTCCATTGCCGAGCTTGCCTCCGTCATGACGGTCTATCCGCAGATCCTCATTAACGTGTCCGGCGTGGACCGCGATCTACTGCACAGCGATGCCGTGCTGGCCGAGGCCGTGCGCGAGGCCGAGGCGGAGCTGGGTGAAACCGGCCGCGTTCTCCTGCGCCCGAGTGGCACCGAGCCGCTGGTGCGGGTCATGGTGGAGGCGGCCGATCAGGCTACCGCCGATGCGCTGGCCCACCGCCTCGCGGATGTTGCGCGCGCGCGTCTGGCCATATAGGTTCCATAAAAGAGGGCTGGTATCCCGGGAATTTTTCCCGGGATACCGGCCCTTTTTTTCTTGCCCGGAGGGTCGTTTTGCGACTCTCGGAACGTCGGTTTATAAGTCTTACCTAATACCCCCTATTCTGGGGGGAGAGGCGCCCCCAGGGGTGCCGTCGATCCGCCCGGGGGGACGGGGCCCGGCGGGGCAGACCGCGGGGCCGGCGACGCCCGTGGCGCACAGGCGGACAGCCGGTGGTGCCGTATATGTCAGCACGAACTACTCGACACATAACGATGCTAATTTAGCGGCGACTATACCCGACGGAGGAAACACATGATGGGCAACAGCGAGGTTGACGCGTTGGCGGTATCGAGTCTGGCCGGGGAAGTTGCGGCTATTGGGCGCACGCTGCCGCGTACCGCCTCCGACGGCGGTATCCATGCCGAGGGTACCCTCACCGGGAACGGGTCCAGCTCCGGAATTGCCATGGCCCTCGCGGCGCTGATGCACTGGCGCGAGCGCGCCCTGTGGAATGCCACCCTCGGATTAAATCGGGCCGTTGCCGAGGCCGGTGCCGCCGCGGGCGCGGCACTGGAGGCCGAGTTTAGTACCGATGTTTTCCCCGAGGAGAGGAACTAATAATGGCCAATAGCCACGAATCCACCGAGTCTCCCTGGGCCCCGCGGCGCAGCGGTGATGGTTCCACCGAATTTGCCGCCACGGGGGCCGCGCTGCTCGCCGAGAGCCGCACGGTGGCCCAGGCCAGCGCCGCACTGCGCACGATAATCGGCGAGGTACCGCTGAGCTGGCGCGGGCCGGAGGCGGAGGACTGGGTGGCCCGCCTCGCCGAGCGTGGGGCCGAACTCGACGAGTTCTCCGCGATCTCCGCCGAGGCCGCCGCGGCCCTGGATGCCTTTGCCGAACGCCTCGCACTCATCACCTCCACCGGTACCGGTGCCGCCAGCAACGTGATCGCGGCGCGGCGCAGCGGCGCCGAGCGCGCCTGCGTCGAGGCCATCGAGGCCGCGCTCTCTCGGGTGACCTACGCCGCCAACCGCGGCTAGCCTGGCACGGGGGAGGCCATCGAGGCCGCGCTTTCCCGCGTGACCTACGCGGCCAGCCGCGGTTAGCGTAGCGCGGGAGAAGCCGTCTCGGCCCGGAGGAGCCGTTCCGGGAGATCGGCGAGCGAGTCGAGCCGGTTCTCCTCGGGCAGGAGCGTAAAGCGTCGTTCGGGATCCAGCAGATACGCGCGGATGCCATTCGCGGTGGGCCCGGCAAAATCGGGGATGAAGGAGTCCCCGATAAACACGGCATTGGATTCCAGCACCCCGGCCACCTCGAGCGCGCGCTCATAGATCCGCGGATCCGGCTTGCGCCGCCCCAGCTCCACCGAGGTGACCACGCCGTGCACCAGGGAGTCCACACCAAAGCGCTCCAGCAGCGCGGGCACCAGCGGCGCGTGATAGGTATTGCTGACCACCACGATGCGCCAGTCCCGGCCCAGCTCGGCGAGGAGATCCCGAAGCCCGGCGACCGGCCGGATCGGCGCGGTCCAGGCGTCCAGATAGACCGTGATAAACGCGGCCACCTCGGTATCCGATACCGGCGTGGGCAGATTTTCCCGCAGAAACTCGCGGCTCAGCGCGGTGAGGGAAAACTCGCGCCGCGTGCGCTCGGCATGTTCCTCCCAGCGCTCCCAGAGCGCGCGCCAGCGCTCATCAAAATCCCCGGCGGTGCCGGGGAAGCCGTGCTCCCGCGCCCACTCAAAGGGGGCCGCATTGCCGGTGGTGGCGTGATCGGCGTCGTAGCTGACCAGGGTGCCAAAAAAATCAAAGAGGAGGGCGTGTGCCATGAGCACATGCTAGCGCGCCCCGCCTGGGGAATTCCCGGTGGGGTTAGATCTTGCGCAGCAGGACCGAGCTCACGCTGTGATCGCTGTCTTTTTTCAGCACCAGCTTGGCCCGGGCGCGCGTGGGGCGAATATTCTCGATCAGGTTGGGCCGGTTCACCTCGTTCCAGAAATAGCGGGCCTGGGCGCGCGCCTGCTCCTCGGTGAGATCGGCATAAACATTAAAATACGAGTTTGGATTGGTAAACGCGCCGCGCTGCAGGGCCATAAACCGCTCCTCGTACCACGCGGCAATATCGCTGGACCGGGCATCCACATAGATGCTGAAATCAAAAAGATCGCTGATCGCGAGGCGGCCGTCGCGCGGCGGCTGCAGCACGTTCAGCCCCTCCACGATCAGCACGTCCGGGCGACGAACCACCACGGTGGCATCCGGCACGATGTCATAACGCAGATGCGAGTAAAACGGCGCCCGTACCTCGGCACTGCCGCTCTTCACCTCGGCGATAAAACGCAGCAGCGCGCGGCGATCATAGGCCTCGGGGAAACCCTTGCGGCCCATCAGTCCGCGGCGCTCGAGCTCGGCATTGGGATAAAGAAAGCCATCCGTGGTGATCAGCTCCACGCGCGGGGTATCGGGCCAGCGCGACATCAGCTCCCGCAGCAGGCGGGCCACCGTGGACTTGCCCACCGCCACCGAGCCGGCCACACCGATCACAAACGGGGTGGGAGGGCTGCTGGTGCCCAAAAATGCGCTCGTGGCCGCGTGCAGCTTCTTGGCATTTGCCACATAGAGGCTCAGCAGGCGGCTGAGCGGAAGATAAACCTGCGCGACCTCCTCCAGGTCCATGCGGTCGCCAAGCCCGCGCAGCTGGACGATCTCGGCGCTGGTGAGCGGCGAGTCCTGGGCGGGAGCGAGCCGGGCCCATTCTTCCCGGCCAATTTCCAGAAACGGGGTGCTGTGGGGGCCGGACGGGGTATCGCTGTGCTGATCGGGCATAGACAGACATTCTATTGCCGCGAATCCATTTCCATTACCGGTATTGTGATTCCTATGTGTGGAATCGTGGGTTACGTCGGCAACGGCGCAAGTATTGAAGTATTGATGTCCGGCCTGAGCCGACTCGAATACCGCGGCTATGACTCGGCCGGTGTGGCCGTGATCGACGAGAACGGTACCCTGCGTTCGCGCAAGCGCGCCGGCAAGCTCGCCGTGCTTGCCCACGACCTGGAGGTCGCGCCGCTGCCCGCCTCGCACGTGGGAATCGGCCATACCCGCTGGGCCACCCACGGTGCACCCAACGACGAGAACGCGCATCCGCACCTGGGCGACGAGGGCCGCCTGGCCCTGATCCACAACGGAATCATCGAAAACTTTGCCCCGCTGAAGCAGGAGCTCCTCGACCAGGGCTATACGTTCCTGAGCGAGACCGACAGCGAGGTGGCCGCGGTGCTGCTCGGCCGCGAATACCGCGAGACCGGCGATCTGCAATCGGCCTTCCGCGCCGTGGTGCGCCGCCTCGAGGGTGCCTTCACCCTCCTCGCCGTGCACCAGGACCAGCCCGATGTGGTGGTGGGTGCACGCCGCAACTCCCCGCTCGTAATTGGGCTCGGCGAGGGCGAAAACTTCCTCGGCTCCGATGTGGCCGCATTTATCGAATACACCCGCAGCGCGCTGGCCATCGGCCAGGACCAGATCGTGACGATCGGCGCCGACCGCGTGGACGTCACCGATTTTGAGGGCAACCCCGTGACCGTGGAGCCCTTTGAGGTGGAATGGGACGCCTCCGCCTCCGAAAAGGGCGGCTGGCCCAGCTTCATGGCCAAGGAAATCACCGAGCAGCCCGATGCCGTGGCCAATACCATTCGTGGCCGCGTGACCGAGGACGGCCTCGTGGTCATCCCCGAGCTGGACGGCCTCGACGAGTTCTTCGCCGATATCGACCGCATCGTGGTGGTCGCCGCCGGCACCGCCTCCTATGCCGGGCAGGTCGGAAAATACGCGCTCGAAAAATGGGCCCGCATCCCCGTGGACGTGGAACTCAGCCACGAGTTCCGCTATCGCGATCCGGTCCTGACCGCGCGCACCCTCGTGGTGTCGATCAGCCAGTCAGGCGAGACCATGGACACCCTGATGGCCGTGAAATACGCCCGCGAGGCCGGGGCCAAGACCCTGTCGATCTGTAATACCCAGGGCGCCACCATCCCGCGCGAATCCGATGCCGTGGTGTATACCCACGCCGGACCCGAGGTGGCCGTGGCCTCCACCAAGGCCTTTGTGGCGCAGATCACCGCGACCTATCTGCTCGCGCTGCATATCGCGCGCCTGCGCGGCACGGTGCCCGCCGCCGAGCTTTCGGAGTTTGCCGCGGAGCTCGCCGCGATCCCCGCGAAGATCGTGGAGGTCCTGGAACAAAAGGACACCATCACCCAGCTGGCCCAGTGGATGAGCGACTCGCGTGCGGTGCTGTTCCTCGGCCGCAACGTGGGCTTCCCGATCGCCCTGGAGGGCGCGCTGAAGCTTAAGGAACTCGCCTATATCCACGCCGAGGGTTTTGCCGCCGGCGAGCTGAAGCACGGCCCGATCGCGCTGATCGAGCCGGGCCAGCCCGTATTTGTGATCGTGCCGAGCCCGCGCGGCTCCGCCACGCTGCACTCCAAGGTGGTATCCAATATTCAGGAGATCCGGGCGCGTGGCGCGAAGGTCATCGCGATCGCCGAGGCCGGCGATGCCGCGGTGCTGCCGTTCACCGATGTGGTCATCCACATTCCGCTCGCGGCCCCGATGTTTGAGCCGCTGCTGGCCGTGATCCCGCTGCAGATCTTCGCGATGGAGCTCTCCAATGCCAAGGGCCTGGACGTGGATCAGCCGCGTAACCTCGCCAAATCCGTCACCGTCGAATAGGACGCCAAATGATCTCCGGCATCGGAGTGGACCTCGTGGATATGGTGCGCTTTGAGCACTCGCTGCGGCGCACCCCCGCCCTGCGGGAACGCCTGTTTTGCCCGGGGGAGCGTGGCCTCGCGCCGCGCTCCCTCGCGGGCCGCTTTGCCGCCAAGGAGGCGCTGATTAAGGCCCTCGGCGGCAGCGACGGCCTGCGCTGGCAGGAGGTTGAGGTGGTGACCGATGCCGAGGGTGCGCCGTCGTTCAGCCTCAGCGGGGGCACGGCCGAGCGGGTGCGCGGCCTGGGCATCGGCACCGTCCACCTGTCGATCACCCACGATGCCGGGCGGGCGATGGCCTTTGTGGTGGCCGAACGGATGGAGTCCTGATGGGTGAGATGCGGACCGCGCGGGTGGACCTCGCGGCGATTGCCGGAAACGTGCGGGCGTTTATTCACGAGATGGCCCCCTCCCGCGTGCTGATCGTGGTGAAGGCCGATGCCTATGGGCATGGCGCGCTGCCGGTGGCCCGTGCCGCGCAGGACGCCGGGGCGCACTGGATTGGCACCGCCGATCTGCGCGAGGCACTCGCGCTGCGCGAGGGGGGCATCACCGCCCCGCTGCTGTGCTGGCTGCACGGACCCGATACCAATTTTGCCGCGGCGGTGGCCGCCGATATCTGCGTGGCCGTATCCTCGCTCGCGCAGCTGCGCGCGATGGCCGCGGCCGCGGGGGATACCGCGGCGCATGTGCAGCTGAAGCTGGAAACCGGGCTCTCCCGCAACGGTGCCGAACCGCATGCCTGGGCGGCGCTTTTTGCCGAGGCCGCCGCGCTCGAGGCCGCGGGCACGCTGCGGGTGAGCGGCATCATGAGCCACCTGTCCAATACCGATGCCCCCTCCGATGCCGCGCAGCTGGCGCTGTTTAACCGCGGCGTGGCCGAGGCCCGGGCCGCGGGACTTAGCCCCGAGCTGACCCATATCGCGGCGACCGCGGGGGCGCTCACCCTCCCCGAGGCGCGCCTGGGCATGGTGCGGATCGGGATCGGCACCTATGGCGTGAGCCCGTTTGAGGATGCCACCCCCACGCTGCCCGGGCTGCGCCCCGCGATGACGCTTGGCGCACCCGTGATCGCCGTGCGCCGCGTGCCCGCGGGCACCGGAATCTCCTATGGATATACCCAGCGCACCGAGCGCGAGACCACGCTCGCACTGATACCGCTGGGCTATGCCGATGGCCTGCCGCGGCATGCCTCGGGCCGCGCACTCGTGAATATCAACGGTAAAAACTATCCGCTGCGCGGCCGGATCGCGATGGACCAGTGTGTGCTGGAAATTGGCGAGGATGCCGTGAGCGTGGGCGATCGCGCGGTGGTCTTTGGCGATCCCGCAACCGGCGTGCCCTCGGCCTGGGACCTCGCACACGCGGCCGAGAGTATCGGCTATGAAATCATCACCCGGATCGGCCCGCGCGTGATCCGCGAATACGTATCGGAGGGCACCCCCGCATGAGTGCATCCCTGCCCGCCGAGGGCGAATATCTCCTGAATACCCCCGAGGATATGCATCGCTTTGGCGTGGACCTTGGCCGCGCGCTGGGAGCGGGCGACCTGCTGATCCTCACCGGCCCGCTCGGCGCCGGGAAAACCACCCTGACCCGCGGCATCGGCGAGGGCCTCGGGGTGCGCGGACCGGTGACCAGCCCCACGTTTGTGCTGGCGCGCACCCATCCGAGCCTGATCGGCGGCGCACCGCTCGTGCACGTGGATGCCTATCGCCTGGGCAGTGCGCTGGAGGTGGACGATCTGGACCTGGATCTCGCGCGCAGCGTGGTGATCGTGGAATGGGGCCGGGACGTGGCCTCGATCCTCGCCGAGCGGTGGTGGGAGATCGAGATCATCCGGCCGACCGCGGGCGAGGCCGGCGATGTGGAGTCCGAGCCGCGGCGCGTCATCCTGTCCCGGCGGCACGCGGGCGCGTAGGCCCGACGCGGGTAGGCTAGAAGCATGTACCTGGCCATTGATACCTCCACCGGAACCAGTGTGGCCGTGGTGAGCGCCGCGGGAGAGATCCGCGCGTCCCGCCTGCTGCCCGAAACCATGCGTCACGCCGAGGTGGTGGGCACCTATATCCTTGAGGTCCTGGCCGAGACCGGCGTCTCCCCGCGCGAATTATCCGGGGTGATCTCGGGCATGGGCCCGGGGCCGTTCACGGGCCTGCGGATCGGCATCGCCGCCGCGCGCGCGTTTGGGCAGGGAGCCGGCATCCCGGTGCTGCCGCTGACCAGCCATGATGCGGTGGCCCTGGAATGGTATGGCGCGGGTGGCACGGGCGAATTATTGGTGACCACGGATGCGCGCCGCCGCGAGCTGTACTGGTCCCGCTATAGCGGGCTCGATGCCCACGGCATCCCGGTGCGCCTCGCGGGGCCCGGCCTCGCCGTGCCCGCGGAGATCGCGGATGGCGCGGGACACCGCATCGATGCCGAGGGGATCTCCGCCGGGGCGCTGGGCATCCTGGCCGGGCGCATCCACGCCGCCGGTGCCGCATTTGCCGCGGATGAGCCGCTCTATCTGCGCTCGCCGGATATTGCCGCGGCCGGCCCGAAGAAGCGGGTCAGCCAGTGAGCCGCGCGTGAGTACGCCGATTCGCCCCGCGAGTGCCGCCGACCTCGAGGCGATCATGGCCATCGAGACCGCCGAGTTCCTCCGCGATGCCTGGTCACCCGCGCTGATGGCCGGGGAGCTTGCCTCGGAACACACCGCCTATTTTGTGGCCGGGGGCGATACCCCGCTGGACGGCTATGCGGGACTCTTTGCGCCCGCGGGCTCCCCCGAGGGCGACGTGCAGACCATCGCGGTGGCCACGCATGCCCGCCGCCGCGGCCTGGGCCGGGCACTGATGGGCACGCTCATCAACGAGGCCCGCGGGCGCGGGGTGCGCGAACTCTTTTTGGAGGTGCGCGAGGATAACCCGGGTGCCCGGGCGCTCTATCTCGACCTGGGATTTGAGGAGCTGGGGATTCGCCGCGGCTATTATCAGCCGGATAACGTGGATGCCGTGGTGATGCGTTTGCGGATCACCCCCGCGCGGGAAACCGGAATTGGCCGCGGCTAGCGGCCCAGAGATTTACAGAGAAAAGGACCGCGAATGAACCGCGAAAACCCGCTGGTATTGGGCATCGAGAGCTCCTGCGATGAGACCGGCATCGGAATCGTGCGCGGCAGCACACTGCTGAGCAATACGATCGCCTCCTCGATGGATGAGCACGCACGCTATGGCGGCGTGGTTCCCGAGGTGGCCGCGCGCGCCCATCTGGAGGCGATGGGGCCCTCGATCGAGGCAGCGATGGCCGAGGCCGGGGTGACCTTTGAGGAATTGGACGCCATCGCGGTGACCAGCGGCCCGGGTCTCTCGGGTGCGCTCATGGTGGGTGTGGGGGCCGCTAAGGCGCTCGCCGTGGCCACGGGAAAACCGTTTTATGCCGTGAATCACCTCGTGGGTCACGTGGGGGCGGATATCCTCGACGCGAGCTCGGAACCGTTTGATTACCCCACGATTGCGCTGTTGGTCTCGGGCGGACATACCTCGCTGCTGCTCGTGCGTGACCTCGTAAACGATGTGGAACTGCTGGGGGAGACCATCGACGATGCCGCGGGCGAGGCCTTTGATAAGGTGGCCCGCGTGCTGGGGCTGCCCTATCCGGGCGGGCCGCAGATCGACCGCGCCGCCGCGGAGGGTGACCCGCGGGCCATCCGTTTCCCGCGCGGGTTGAGCCTCCCCAAGGACATGGAAAAGCACCGCTATGACTTCTCGTTTTCGGGGCTGAAGACCGCCGTGGCCCGCTGGGTGGAGCAGCGCGAGGACGCGGGGGAGGAGATCCCCACGGCCGATGTGGCCGCGAGCTTCCGCGAGGCAGTGGTGGATGTCCTGATCACGAAGGCCCTGAACGCGTGTGCCGATCTGGGCGTACCGCGCCTGCTCCTCGGCGGGGGTGTGGTGGCCAATGCCCGGCTGCGCGTGGTGGCCGAGGAACGCGCGGCCGCGGCCGGGGTGGCGCTGCGCATCCCGCCGCTGAGCCTGTGCACCGATAATGGCGCGATGATCGCGGCGCTCGCCGCCCAGCTGATCCGCGCGGGACACCAACCCTCACACCTCAATATCGCCGCGGACTCCACGCTGCCGGTCACCGAGATCCAGGTGGGTGAGCTCTCCGCGGACGCCGTGGCCTAGCCGGGGCGCGCGGGCGATGCACCCGGCGGAGGATCGGATTCCGGACAGCGGCGCCGGGCGTGGGGAGATCGTGCGATAGCATCGGCCGGGGCAATGGGGGGCCGAATATGTCATCTGAAACCGACTTCTGGCTACTACCGGAAGGGCTAGAGCAACAGGCGGGGGTGATCGATCAGTGGTGTCGAGAATTCGGCACTATCAACGCATCACTCGCGAAGGTCATTCTCGAGGGTGAGCCTGGAGCAGGCATATATAACCATGCCATGGAGCAGGCAGCCACTTTACATACTGCGATCTTGCGCTGGATGGCGCATATGCAAAACGTTTTAGAAAGCGTCAGCACCGAGCTGCGCCACGTCGCGGTGGTGGGCCGGTCGATGGACCTCGAGGCCGCGGCGCGACTCGATAAATATGACCCGAGCGAATATAACTGGTTTAGTCGAAAACCGCTGGACGGTTCCGACCCCGATGCCGGTTCGCTGACTCCCCCGGAATATCGTTATGACGAGCCGACGGCCCCCGTTTTCCCCCCGTCGGCCTCGATGTCGGGATCTTATCTTGATGCCGGCCCCGGGGCTTTTCGCGGGACGAATGAGTTCACCAACGGGCTCTTCCCCGAGGACCTTATGAGCCCAACCGGTTGGATTCGAACCGTTTTGCAGCAGATCGGCGCGCTTAGCTATCGGCAACAGATCCTCAATGCGTTTGGCGGTGACTGGTCGGTTTTGCGCTGGTATGCCCATAAGATCGATGGCCTCAGCAAATTTCTCTTTGATGTCCATTCATCACTTATCCCGACGATCGGCTCGGTCTTGATCTACTGGCAGGGCTATTCGGCAAATAGCGCGGCTGCCTATTTTAGGGTCATGCTTGACGGGATCGAAGAAGCTGTGAAAGGTAGCGTTGCATTTTCGGACGCACTCAACGAGTATGTTGACGCGGTCATGAGCTTTGCCGATTATCTGGGCGGCGAGATTGAGGCGCTATGCGACACCGTAATTTTTGCCGCAGTGGCCCAGGCTTTGGGGAAAAAGAGCGTCATTGGTTGGGCGTTGGGCGAAGGCGCCGCGGCGGTGGCCATCGGCGAGGCCATGAGAATCTGGTCCAGGATCCGGGACGTGTTCCAGACCATGGAGAAGCTCTATTACCTTTTGATGGCGTTAAGAGCGTTTAACGCCGACCTTGATGACTTTATAACGGACCTGAAGGTCCCTTATATGGTGGAGACCTCATGAATAATGGCCCCGAACTAACTCCCCAGCAGCTCTTTAGCGCGCAGGGCGATTCGTCCGGAGAGCATCCCCCCACCCTGCTGGCATCCATCCCGTCTGATTCGCTCGCAATGAGCTATCTCCGAGATGCACTCGGCGAGCTCGTAAAATCTTCCGATACTCCCCCGGCGGCCCGCGCGCTTATCGAGGCGACGTTGAAGGGCGAGGTGCCGCTTTCGCGGATGCTTAATGACGCCCTATTTCTGCCGTCCGATGAGTCTGAACCCGGTGGGGTGCACACGGCAGACCAACCCGAGGAGGGTATTCGATGGGGATAAAAATACAGGCAGGCGCGACCCGCGGTTCGATCGCGCGTATCCGTAAGGAGCTAGACGGCATACAAACCTGGCTCGACGATCTGCGATACGAGACCCGTGTACTTCAAGGCCTCTGGAACGGGGATGCCCGCGATGCTTTCGCAAGCTCAATGGCGCGAGCACAGTCCTCGCTTGACGGGCTCCGAGCGGCGGCGGAAAGCGCGGCCGCGCAGGCCGATTCGACAATTGAGTCCTTCGAAATTTTCGATCGCCGCCGCGCATCGGTATGGCATCTCTGATGCGCGCGTGGTGGGGCAAGGGCGTGGCCGGTGCCGGGCTTATGTTGGCGGCCGTATTGGGTTTCTCGGGGTGTGCCGCGGAGGCGTCGGTGGTGACCATTACCTATGAGACGGAGCTCGGGGTTGAGCGGGTGAGTTTTTCCCCCGGGGACCTGCGCTGCCTTGGTAGCGGGGCGAGTGGGATCCGTTTTCCGAGTAAGCCCTATCATCGGGTGAGTATCCAACAGGGCGACCCCGGGCGAGTAACGGCATGGGTTGAGGATAAAAAACTTATTTCATTTGTGTCCAAAAATCCGCAGATTGAGGCGATCCCGGATGGGAGGGGCGCGATTGATTATGTGGTCACGGCGACCGAGGGCGAGGTGGCGGTGAGCGATCCGCTGATAAGCGATAGGCCGGAGATACCGATCCCAGGACTCGCTGACAGCGATCGCTATGCGGGGTCGATTGAGATGCGGGTGCGCTGCACCGGTGCGGACGTGGAATAGGGCAATCTTGCGGGCCGTCCGGGACCTGGGATCGTACCCTGCCAGGGTCTCCGCGTTGGGGAGCCCACTATCGGACAGCGACCCCGGGCGTGGGGCGACCGTGCGATAGCCTCGGCGGCGAACCTGAGGGGGCAGCTGGTATGGCGCATGTGACGCGCGCGTGGTGGGGCAAGGGCGTGGCCGGTGCCGGGCTTATGGTGGCGGCCGTATTGGGGTTCTCTGGATGTGCCGCGGAGACGTCGGTGGTGACGATTACCTATGAGACGGAGCACGGCGTTGAGCGGGTGAGTTTTTTCCCCAGAGATCTGCGTTGCGACTGGATTGGGGCCTCCGGCCTGGGCTTCGCGCAGAAGCCGTTTTACCAGGTGGATGTACTTGATGCCAGCCCCGGAGAGGTATCGGCGTGGGTGCAGGATAAAAAACTTATACTATTCGTGTCCAAAGATCCGCAGATTGAGGCGATCCCGAATGGGCGGGGCGCGATTGATTATGTGGTCACGGCGACCGAGGGCGAGGTGGTGGTGAGCGATCCGATCGCGATGACCGAGCCGGAGACTCCGACCCCAACACTCGCGGACAGCGATCGCTATGCGGGGTCGATTGAGATGCGGGTGCGCTGCACCGGCGCGGACGTGGAATAGGGAAATTCCGCGCCCCCGCCGGATGCTCCGCATCCGAATGGGTTAGCCTCGAACCACACACGAGTTCCGAGACGGAAGGGGCGGTCATGACGCACGCACAGATACCCGAGGAGGGTGACGCGGCCGCGCAGGATCCCGCGATCGCCTTCGCCGCCCCGAGCGACCCCGGCTTTGGTGCCGCCGTCCCGGTGACAGGGATTGCCCCCGATAGCGCCGCCCGCGTGCCCGCCGAGCCCGCATATATCCCCGAGCAGCCCTCGATCGGCGGGGTTCCCGCCGCCCCGGCACCCGCCACCATTCCCGCCGCCGCGACCGCGTCGCCCGGGCCCCACGCGCAATATCCCGGGGCGGGCTATGCGCCCGCGCTGCCGGCCGATGCGGGGACCACCGCGGCATTTATCCTGGGCCTCATCGGGGTGGTGGGCGGGATCGTTTTTGGCTGGACCCTGCCCCTGAGCATTCTTGCCGTGATCCTGGCCGCGCGCGGTCTCTCCCGCGACCCCGCCTCGGCCCGCGCCCGCACCGCCCGCACCCTCGGCCTGATCGGCATCCTGCTCAGCGCGCTCTGGATGGTCTATAGCATCATCCGTATTTTTGGCCTGATTCTCGGCTAGGCGCGCTCAACCAGCAGCGCGGCATGGCGGCCGTCGATGCGGGTGAGGATCAGCGTGGCCGCGGCCTTCCCCTTTAGCGCCATCCGCTTGCGGAAGGCCGCGGGATCGATATCCACTCCGCGCTTTTTCACCTCAAGCGTGCCGATATCCCGCGCCCGCAGCTCGCGCTTCAAAAGCTTCTCGTCCAGGCTGAACCGCTCCACCACCCGGAAACGAGCGGCAAACGGGGTATCCGCCGCGAGGTCGCCCGTGAGATAGGCGATGCCGGGGCTGAGCATCCCGGCCTCCAGCGTGCGCGCCAGATCGCCGATCAGGCGGGCGCGGATCACCGAACCATCCGGCTCATAAATATATTCACCCAGGTCCCGCACGTCCACATCGGGGCTGTCCTCCGCGGCCGTGAGTTCGTGCATCCCGTCCGCGCCGATCACGAGGGCCGCCCGGGTGATGCCGGGGCGCGCGAGCGCGGGCGACCAGAGCCCGAGCTCAACCACCTGCCCGTCCACCGTGATCCACTGGGCCTCCCAGCCCGCCGGGATATCCTCGCGGTCAAATCCGGGACCAAGCTTAATGCCCACCGGGGTGGTCTCGGCCAGGCCAAACGCAAAATCCAGGGACGGCGAATAATCGGCCGCGCGGGTCAGCCGCGATGTCTCGGCATGCCCCGCCGTGCGCCGCGCGGGATCCAGGAAAATCGCGTCAAACGCGCCCAGGTCGATCTCCTCGGCCGGGGAATGCACAACCCGGGCATTATCAAAGGGCGCGAGGTTATAGCTCGCGAGCGTCGCGGTAATCTCATCGCGTTCCACCGCGGTCACCGTGATGCCCAGCGCGGCCGCGGCCAGTGCGTCCCCGCCGATGCCGCAGCCCAGGTCCACCAGGCTCGTGGCCCCCAACTCGCGAAAGCGTCCCGCGTGCAGTGCCGCGACACGCAGCCGGGTGGCCTGCTCCAGGCCCGCCTGGGTAAACAGCATCCGGCCCGCGAACTCCGCAAATTTGCCCGTGGCCTTGCGCCGCAGCCGATCCTGGGTGAGGGCCGCCGCCACGAGCGTGGGCGAGTGCCCCGCGGCGCGCAGGCGGCTCACGCGGGCCACCGGATCGCCCGGATTCTCCTCGGCGGAGAGGATATCAAGGAGCCGCAGCCCCTCCGGGGTCAGCAGCTCGAGTAATTCGTTTCTCTCCACGGCTCCCAACCTACCAATCGGCGCGCGGCCCGCGGCACTGACTGTCCGTAATCACTGTGAATTGCGTCCCCCGGTTGGCACTCGCATTGCGTGAGTGCCAACGACTCCCTAGACTGTCTATTAGCACTCTCGACGTGAGGGTGCTAACTCAAGTCTTAGTGTAGAAAGAGGTCAAACGTGTCGGTCTCCATCAAGCCGCTCGAGGATCGCATCGTCATCAAGCAGGTAGAGGCGGAGCAGACCACTGCTTCCGGCCTTGTTATCCCTGACTCCGCCAAGGAGAAGCCCCAGGAGGGCGAGGTTGTGGCCGTAGGCCCCGGCCGCATCGACGATAACGGCAACCGCATCCCCCTCGACGTCGCCGTCGGCGATAAGGTCATCTACTCCAAGTACGGCGGAACCGAGGTGAAGTTCGGTGGGGAAGACCTGCTGGTCCTCTCGGCTCGCGACGTCCTCGCCGTAGTGGTTCGCTAGTACCCGAGTTTTTAACTCGCAGAGTTTTGCTCTCGACGCCCGGATGGTTCGCCATCCGGGCGTCGAGATTTTTTGTGCGCCCGATCCCCTCGGCGATCGGCCACAGCCCCCACCCATGCACTAAAGGACGTATTTCATGGCCGCCGCGCCACCCACCTCGATCTCGGAGACCCGTCGCGGCCTCGCCTATGCCCTCGGCTCCTATCTGCTGTGGGGCCTCCTACCGCTCTATTTTGTCTATATCGCCGCCGTTAACCCCTTTGAGGTGGTGGCCTGGCGAATCGTATTCACGCTGATCCTCTGTGCGCTCCTGCTCACGATCACGCGCGGCTGGGGAGAGACCACGCGGCTGCTGCGCTCGCCCAAGCTGCTGGGCATCATCGCCGTCGCGGGCCTCGTGATCTATCTCAACTGGCAGACCTATGTGGTGGCCACCTCCACCGGTCATATCGTGGAGGCCGCGCTGGGCTATTTTGTGAACCCCGTGGTCACGATCCTGCTCGGTGTGATCTTCCTGCGCGAGCGGCTGCGGTTCTGGCAGTGGTTTGCCCTGGGCTCCACCGCCGTGGCGTTTGTGATCATCTCGATTGGCTTTGGCACGTTCCCGTGGTTTGCGCTGCTGCTGGCGTTCTCCTTTGGCATCTACGGTTTCCTGAAGAAGGGCCTCGGCGGCCGCGTGGGCGCGCTGCCCGGGCTCTTCCTGGAGACGCTGATGCTGCTGCCGGTGGCCGCGATCATCCTCGGCTATCTGCAATCCACGCGCGGCACGCTGGACCTATTCCACTCGCCGCCGCTCGTGACCGCGATGGTGATCGGCACCGGAATCACCACGGCCGTGCCGCTCCTGCTCTTCGCCGCGGCCGCGCGCCGCATCTCGCTCACCGCGATCGGCTTTGCGCAGTATCTCGCCCCCACCATGATGTTTGTGATCGGCTGGCTGGTGCTCGGCGAGGAGATGCCGGTGGCGCGCTGGATCGGATTTGGAATCGTCTGGCTTTCGCTCGTGATTCTCTCAGTGGACCTGGTGGTCAGCGCCCGCCGCAATCGCCGCGAGATCCCGCCGATTACCGGCCCAATTCCGCCCGTTATCGGGCCGTAGCGGGGCGCGCCGGCCCGCGGCGGCGGTGTGCGGGAATGGGGTGGAAATAAATCCTCCCGGTTTTCGCTTAACATGGACTATCGGAGCTTTATCCCAGGCCCCGAGCCACACATTCACTTTCCCGTGCGCGGGCCTTCACAAAAGGGGAAATATGGATCAGCCGGATCCCTTCGGTTTCATTGGATTGACCTACGACGACGTGATGCTCCTTCCCGGGCACACCGACGTCATTCCGAGTGAGGCGAAGACCGCCACCCGGTTGACCAAGCGCATCACGATGAACTCCCCGCTGCTGTCCTCGGCGATGGATACCGTGACCGAGGCCCGGATGGCCATCGCGATGGCCCGCCACGGCGGCATCGGTGTGCTTCACCGCAACCTCTCGATCGAGGACCAGGCCGCCTATGTGGATAAGGTCAAGCGCAGCGAATCGGGAATGATCACCAACCCCGTGACCACCGGCCCCGATGCCACCGTGGCCGAGGTCGACGCGATCTGTGGCGAGTTCCGGGTCTCGGGCCTGCCCGTGGTCACCGAGGACGGCACGCTGGTGGGTATCATCAGCAACCGCGATATGCGTTTTGTCCCCACCGCCGAGGTGGAGACCACCGCCGTTTCCGCCGTAATGACCCCGATGCCGCTGATCACCGGCCCCGTGGGCATCGCCCCCGAGGCGGCCCTCGCGCTCTTTGCCGAGCATAAGATCGAGAAGCTTCCGCTGGTGGACGAGGACGGCAAGCTGCGCGGCCTGATGACCGTGAAGGACTTCGAAAAATCCGAGCAGTATCCCGATGCCACCAAGGACGATGAGGGCCGCCTGCGGGTGGGTGCCGCAATCGGTTTCTTCGGCGATGCCTGGGAGCGCGCCTGCGCCCTGCGCGATGCCGGTGTGGACATGATCGTGGTGGACACCGCCAACGGCGATAGCGCCGGAGTGCTTGATATCATCCGCCGCCTCAAGGCCGACCCGAGCTTTAATAAGGTGGATATCGTGGGCGGAAACGTCGCGACCCGCTCCGGCGCCCAGGCGCTGATTGACGCCGGTGCCGACGCCATTAAGGTGGGCGTGGGCCCCGGCTCGATCTGCACCACCCGCGTGGTGGCCGGCGTGGGTGTTCCCCAGGTCACCGCCGTCTACGAGGCCTCGCTGGCCGCGCGCGAGGCCGGGGTTCCGGTGATCGCCGATGGTGGGTTGCAGTACTCGGGTGATATCGCCAAGGCCCTCGTGGCCGGCGCCGATACCGTGATGCTGGGCTCGCTCCTCGCCGGATGTACCGAGAGCCCGGGCGACCTGGTCTTTGTTAACGGCAAGCAGTTTAAGAAGTATCGCGGCATGGGCTCGCTCGGCGCGCTGCAGACCCGCGGCAAAAAGACGTCCTATTCCAAGGACCGCTATTTCCAGTCCGATGTGCCCAGCGATGACCAGCTCATCGCCGAGGGCATCGAGGGTCAGGTGCCCTTCCGCGGCCCGCTCGCGGCCGTGGCCTATCAGCTGATCGGTGGCCTGCGCCAGTCGATGTTCTATGTGGGCGCACGCACGATTGCCGAGCTTAAGCAGAACGGCAAGTTTGTGCGGATCACCGCGGCGGGCCTCAAGGAGAGCCACCCGCACGATATCCAGATGGTTGTAGAAGCCCCCAATTATCGCGGATAGTCTCCGCTCATCGGGCCCGGTCACCGCGAGGTGGCCGGGCCCTTTTCTGTCCCCGGGCCCGGGGCGGTATCCGGCAGGCGCAGCACCGAGTGCAGCGCCTCGCGGTTTGTCGGGAATTCGCGGGTGCCGGCCAGTAGATCCAGCTCATCGAGCCGCGCGCGCAGCCCCGGTCGCATGCGCGAATAGGCGAAGGAGATGCCGCGCCGGGTGAGCCGGTCCCGGGCCCCGCGCAGCGCATCGGCCCCGGTGATATCGATATCGGTCACCGCCTCCAGGTCAAGGATGACCGCATGGATGGGCGGGACGGCCCCGTCCAGGCCCTCCGTGAGTCGCGAGGCCAGCAATCCGCCATTCGCAAAAAAGATCGGGGCGGCGAAGCGCAGGACCCGCACCCCGGGGGCGGTCTGCTCCCCGGGACCCACGCCGTCCAGGAGGGACACGGTGGGATCGGTGGAGCCCAGGAGAATATCGATCGGGGGCGCCGCCGCGCGCCGGGCAAGCGCGATCAGCGACAGAATAAATGCCACGCCGAGCCCACCAAGCGGGCCGAGGGTCAGCACCCCCAGGACACAGGCGAGGGCAATCACCCATTCGCCGCGCGAGCGCCGCCAGAGCCGGAAAAACTCGGTATAGCCGAGTAGCCGGAATACGGCGATCGCCACCACCGCCCCGATTGCGGGCGCGGGGATCACCGCGAGGAGCCCGGTGCCGCACAGTAGCAATACGGTGGTGCCGGCGGCGAGTACCAGGCTGGGCAGTTGTGTGCGGGTCCCGAGCTGGTCCATGGCCGCGCTGCGCGAGGTTGAGGAGCCCACCGAGAAGGAGGCGGAGACCCCCGCGGCGAGATTCGCGGCGCCAAATGCGAGCAGGTCCCGATTGGGCGAGACCGTCTCGCCGTTCTTTTCCGCATAGGAGCGCGAGAGCAGCAGGCCCTCCGCCATGGTCACCAGGGTCAGGGCCGCGGCCGAGGGTAATAGCGAGAGCCAGGCGGCCCAGGGAACCAGGGGGATCTCCAGCACGGGCGGGCCCGCGGGAACCTCCCCCAGCACGGCAACTCCGTGTGCGGCCAGGCCCCAGACCTGCACCGCGGCACCGGCGAGGACCAGGACCACGAGGGCCCAGGGGACCCGCGGGGCAAAACGACGCCCCAGGATCAGGACCGCAAGACAGCCCCCGCCGATCAGCAGCGACCAGCCGTGGGTCTGTCCCAGGGAGCCCAGGAGGGTGAGGACGCCGCGGGCAAAGCCGGCGTTGTGTTCCAGCGGAATCCCCAGCATCTTTGCGATCTGGGAGAGCAGAATCTCGAGGGCCAGCCCGGAGATGAACCCGATCAGGATCGGGGCCGAGAGAAACGTGGCCAAAAACCCCAGCCGGAAGATCGCCGCCAGGGCGAAGAGTAGCCCGCTGAGCAGGGCCTGGGCCGCCGCCATCACCGGGAGGTTATCGCCCGCGATGCCGAGCCCCGCGAGCGAGGAAAAGACCAGGGCCGCCGAGGCGGCATCGGGCGAGGCGACCACGTGTTTGGAGGAGGCCAGAAATGCGTAAATCAGGGTGGGGACGATCAGCGCATAGAGCCCGGCCGAGGCGGGGAGCCCGGCGATCTGGGCATATCCGATATTCAGCGGCACCGAGATCGCGAGTAGCGTGATCCCCGCCGTGATCTCGCCGAATAGGGTTGTGCGACCCAGCCCACTCCACGGAAGTCTCATGACCGTCCACCTTTCGCCCGGCATCCAGTGTGTCGCCCGCGGCGGCCGATACCGAGCCTTCCGGAGAGAAGTCATCAGTTGCACATGAGATATTTGGAGAAATAGCGCCAGCTAACGAGTGTTCGCAATACACTGCCGTTATGGAAGGAAGTGACGTCGAAACCTGGGCCGAGGCCCCCTGGTTTTTGACCGTGCCGCCGCAGCCGCGACCAGGCATCGCGGCGCGTCCCCGGGTGAGTGACCTCCTGGATCACGCGAGCGCCACATACTCCCCGCTGCTGCTGTGTGCCCCCTCCGGCTATGGCAAAACCACGGCGCTCGCCGACTGGGCACGGCGGCATCCGCGGCCCGTGGCCTGGATCACCCTGACCGAGTTTGATCGCAGCCCCGGCCGGGTACTCACCGCGATCCTCAGCGCACTCCAGCGCGTATGGGAGGAGGGCGATCCCGCCGCGCCGCTGCCCCGCGCCGAGAGCACCGAGGCGGCCTTCGACCGGCTAGTGGAGGCCCTGCGCTCGCGGCGCATACCGCTGACCCTGGTGATCGACGAGGCCCATCGGGCCGAGAGCGAGGAGGCGCGGGCACTGCTGCGCGCCCTCGCGTACTCCGCCGGACCCGCGCTGCGCCTGGTCCTCGCCGGCACCGGCGGGCTGGAAAAAACCTTTAACCGGGCCCTGATCGCGGGCGATGCCCGGGTCCTCGACGGGGAGGACCTGCGCCTGCACGCCGAGGAGATCGCCGCAACCGCCCGGGAGCGGGAGCGCCCGCTCCCGGAGACGCGGGTGCGGGAGCTGGCCGAGCTGACCGGGGGATGGCCCGTGGCCGTGGACCTCGCGCTGCGCGCGGATAACCCGCTCCCGGCCGGGGTCACGGATGCCGAACCGGCCCTGAACCCACTGCTGACCGATTTTATTTCCGAGAGCATCCTCGGCTCCCTGCGCCCCGACCTCGCGGAGTTCATCCGCCGCGCCACCACGTGTTCACGCGTGGGCGACGGCCTGGCCGCCGCGCTCACCGGGCGCAGCGATGCGGCCGCGCTACTGGACGAGTGTGTGCGGCAGGGGCTCTTCCTCTCGCGATTCCTCGGCGAGGACGGCGAGTGTGTCTACCGCTGGCACGATATTTTTGCCCGCCACTGCCGCCTCGCGCTGGGACGGGACAACCCCGAGCTGTTGCGCGCGCTGAATAGCACGGCCGCGCTCCAGCTGGCGCAGCGTTTCCCCACCGAGGCCATCCGGCATGCCCTGCGCGCGGGGGATACCGAGCATGCGGTGGAGATCATCCGGGGGTCCTGGATGCGCCTGGTCAGCGAGTCCGATGCCTCGGCGCTGAACCAGTGTTGCCTCGCGCTCCCGGCCCCCTGGGATAGCGATCCCGAAATCCTCCTGATCCGGGCGTGCTGCCTGGAATCGCTGGGGGATACCCCCGGCTCGCTCACCCTCGCGGCGCGCGCCCGCGCGCTCTTTGTGGAGCGCGACGGTGGCGAGCCCGACCCGGAGCGCCGGGCCCCAGGATCCTCGGCACCGGATCTGCCCGATCCGATCCTGTCCCGGGCCGCGGCCACGCGTGCCGGGGCGGAACTGCTGCTGGCCAATGACCGGGACACGCTGCTCGGGGCCGCCGATCGGATGCGTGCGCTGATGGCCTCCGCGGATTCCGCGGCCGGCCCCAGCGCCTACTCCCTGTTTTTGCTCGGCCGTGCGGAGCTGCGCCTGCGCCGCAACCCGGGGGATGCCGTGCGCCTCCTCCGCTCCGCCGGGGCGGAGGCCCGCGCCTCCGGGCTGAAACTGCTGGATCGACGAATCTCGGGCAACCTGATATTTGCGCTGAGTTTTGGCGGACATTTTGCCGCGGCCGGCGCATTAATTGGCTCGCTGCGGGCGGATACGGTGCCCGATCCGGGCGCCGGACTCGACGGGGAAATCACCGTATTTGCCGAGGGATTTATCGATTTTTGGCAGAATAATCTGCCCGCGGCGCGCGAGCGTTTTTCGGAGATACTGGGCCGCAGCACGGAGCGGACCTCCTATCCCGCCCTCGCCCGGATCTACGCGGTGCTGACCGCGGCCGCCTCGGGCGATGCCCGCGATATCGCCGAATCCGCGCGCCATCTTTCGGGAATTTCCGATACCGAGGCCTACGGGGTGCCGTGGCCGGTCTATCGCCGCATTGCGGAGGCCGAGCTGCGCGCAGCCGAGGGGGACCTGCGCGCCGCATGTGCGGTCTTACGCGAGACGGATGCCTCCCCTCACGTACCCGTGACCCGGGTGCTTGCCGCGGAGATTTATCGCCGCGCCGGGGACCCCACATCGGCACTGCGCGCACTGGGCGAGATCTCCGTGGGCGCGAGCGCGTCCTATATCGCCGCGAGTGCGCTGGTTACCTCCGCGTTGATTCGCCGGGAACGCGGCGAGACCGCGGCCGCCCATAAACTCCTGGAACGGGCCCTGGACCGGGGAGCGCCCGAGAACGTGCTGCGGCCCTTTGCCGCCGCGGGAGACCTCGCCGCGTTCCTCGATGATCACGCCGCCTGGGGCAGCGCCCACGAGGAGTTTCTTGCCACCCGCCTCGTGCCCTCCGAGGTGGGCCGGGCCGGTGCGCGGCTCTCCCCGCGCGAGCGCGATGTTTTTGGTTATCTGCGCACCACGATGACGGCCGAGGAAATCGCGCGCACCCTGCACGTATCGGTGAATACGGTGCGCACCCATCAGCGGTCGATCTATCTGAAGCTCGGGGTGGGCACGCGCCGCGAGGCGATTCGCTTCCGGCTCTAGGTCATCATCTCTGGATGAATCTACCCGGGGAAGTCTTGTGGCGACCTCCCCGGGGCGCGAGGCTGGGGGCATCGGAGCTAAAAGCTTGCGATGCCCTTGCCCAGCACAACAAACGCGAAGACCAACAGGAGCGTGGCCATGACCGTGGCGTTATTGTGGACCAGCCAGACGCGCAGCGTGTCCAGCGTTCCCGCGAGCCGGGCGCCCAGTACCAGGTATAACAACACCGGTACGGCGATGGTGAGCGAGGCGAGCAGCGCCAGAATCAGCAGCGTCACGACCAGCGAACCCGTGGCCATCCCGGCCGCTCCCACGATCAGCCCGGCCGAGGCCGCGAGTACCAGGTTTTTGGGGTTCAGCGCCGAGAGCGCCAGGCCCAGGCCCAGGGCGGCCGGTGCGTGCAGCCTATCGATCGAGGACATCCAGCCCGGCAGCGGGGCATCCTCGCCGGGGGCGGGGCGGCCGCGCCAGCGGCGGATGGCCAGGAAGAGCAGGCCCGCCGCGAGCAGGATCTTAATCGTGCCGATGATCGGCTGCGGGCCGGGCTCGCCCGACTCGGGGAGGATCGAGGCGAGCAGGCTGAACGCGGTTAGCGCGATCGCGATGCCCAGGAACCAGCCGATCAAAAAGGCCGGCGCGGTGGATCGCGCGCGCGGCGAGAGCAGCATCAGGATGGCGGCGATGATCGGGACCGGGCTCAGTGCCACACCGATCATGAGGGGGAGTGAATCTCCGAGTGCGGGACCCATTATGGGTTCTCCTTTGGCTGAGGGTCGATCGGGGCCCGGTTGGACCCCGTGGAATCAGCCTCACGCTAGCGCCGACGGGGCAGATGCGTCGAGAAAATTTAATAAAACTCATTCATCGTTTATGAGCATTGGAGAGGCAGTATGAGCGCAATACGGGTAACCGTGGAAAACTTTATTCGGGCGGAGAGCAACCGCATGTTTGCGGGCCTCCTGGCCGATACCGGGGGAGTGGGGCGGTGGAAGCACTATCGGGTTCCCGCCGATCTGAGCAAACAGGTGGTGATCCGCCTGAACCGAGACACGCTCTATAGCGTCGCGGTGGTGGATGTCTCGGCGGGCGCGGTACTGAGTGTGCCCGATGCCGGTGACCGCTATCTCTCGGTGGCGCTGATCACCCAGGACCACTATATTCCGCGTGTGATCCACGCTCCGGGAACCTATCGGCTCTCGGCCGAGGAACTGGGCACGGATTTTGTGGCCATCGCGGTGCGGATTCTTGTGGATCCCACGGACCCGGCCGATGTGGAGGCCGTGAACCGGCTGCAGGACGAGCTGAGCGTGAACGCGGCGGCGTCCCGGCCGTTTATCCTGCCCGATTATGAGCCCGCGTCCCTGGACGCCACCCGCAACGCTCTGCTGGAACTCTCGCGCGGCCTGGAGGGATTCTCGGGGGCCTTTGGGGCGGCCACGGAGGTAGAGCCGATCCGGCATCTGCTGGGTGCCGCATCGGGTTGGGGCGGGCTGCCCGAGACCGAGGCCTATTATCAAAACGTGGATCTTGGCCTGCCCGAGGGGGAATATGAGCTGCGGATCGCGGATGTCCCGGTGGATGCCTTCTGGTCGGTATCCCTCTATAACGCCGAGGGGTTTTTTGTGCCCACCGAGCACGGCCTGAACACGGTGAATAGCATCACGGCGGAGCGTAATGCCGATGGCTCGGCCACCGTGAACTTCGGCACGGGGGACTTCTCCCGGCCCAATTATCTGAGCATCATGCCGGGCTGGAACTTCCTGGTGCGCTATTACCGTCCGCGCCCCGAGGTCCTGGACCATAGCTGGGCGCTGCCGCCCGTGACCGCCCTGCAGACCGAGGGAGAGAAGCGATGACCGCCGATCCCTATCTGTACTATTACCCGCTCGTGGAGAACCTGCGTCAGGTGCGCCGGTATCTGACCACGGGAATCGGCTCCAATCCGGCGGCCGCGGCCAATACGTTCTCCCATGCGCGCAAGCTCGCGGGCCCGGAGGATACCTTTGTCACCATTAATAACGACACGATCTATTCGATGGCGCAGCTGGACCTCTCGGGAGGCCCCGTGCGCCTCGAGGTACCGGATACCGGGGATCGTTATTATGTGCTGCAATTTGTGGACGCCTGGACCAATAACATCGCCTATGTGGGAACGCGGGCCACGGGGAACCGCGCGGGAAGCTTCCTGATTGTCCCGCCCGGCTGGGAGGGCGAGACGCGGCTCCCGCTGATCCGCTCCTCCACCGCGGTGCTCTCGATCGTGGGGCGCTTCGCCTGCACCGGCCCCGAGGATGTGGCGGCCGTGGCGGCCGTGCAGGACGCCACGCTCCTGATCCCGGTGAATCCCGATGCGGCGCTCGCCGGGATCCCCGAGGCCCCGGCCGCGGAGTCCTCGGCGGCGGAGGAGTTCTGGGCGCAGGCGGAGTCCTGGTCGCGCGCGTTTATACCGCCGGTCGAGGAGGCCGGGCTGATCGCTGAGCTGAGTCCCCTCTGGGATGCGGGCCCGGATGAGCGGGAGCGCGCCTATAGCGAGGGGATCGCGAAGCTCGAACGGGAGTGCCTCGCGGGTACTGCCCCGGTCTATAACGGCTGGACCGTGGGCCTGCATCTTTTTGACTATAACCTCTACGCGCTGGGCCTGGGCACGGTGGACGAGCCGCGCTGGAAGAATACCGATCCGGAGCAGCGCATCGTGGATCGGGCGGTGGCCTGCCGCCTGGGGCTCTGGGGCAACCACGCCTATGAGGCCGTATATGCGCAGGCCTTCACGGATATCGAGGGTGCCCCGCTGAGCGGGGAGAAGACGTATCGGATTATATTTGCGGAGCGGCCGCCGGTGGGGGCATTCTGGTCGATCACGCTCTACGATATTCCGCGCTATTACCTGGTAGATAACCCGATCGATCGCTATTCAATCGGGGATCGCACGGCCGGTATTTCCTATCGGGAGGACGGATCGCTGCGGATCACGCTGGCCCACGACGAGCCGCGCGATGCGGAGGAACGCGCCAATTGGTTGCCCACCCCGGGGGAGGCATTCCGCCTGGTATTGCGGCTGTATGTGCCGGGGGAGGCGATCCTGAACGAGACCTATACCTATCCGGAGATCCACGCGGTTTAGGCCGGTATTCACCACAACGGGGCCTCGCCGAATGGCGAGGCCCCGTTGTGGTGCAAGGGAGGTTTTGACGCCCCGCCGTTTCCCCAAGCCGTGGGCCCGGGAGAGAAGCCTCGGCCCCGGCGCGCTAGTGCGCGCCGGGGCCGAGGCGTGGGGCGGGTTAGCCGCGTGCCGCCTGGCGACGGGCACGCATCAGCACGCCGCCGAGGAGCAGGACCAGGGCGAGACCGGCGAGCGGCAGGGCTCCCTCGGCTCCGGTGCCGGCCAGGCCGTCCTTCACGACCGGGGCGGCCGGGGCCGGGGTACCCGTCGTGGTGGACCCGGCGCCGGGCTGCGCCGTCGCGGTGACGGAATCGCCCGGGGTGCCGGTCGGGGCGCCCGAGGGAGTATCGCCCGGGGTACCCGTGGGGTTACCGGTCGGGTTATCCGTGGGGTTCTCGGTGGGGTTCCCGGTGGGGTTGTCCGTGGGGTTCCCTGTGGGGTTGTCCGTCGGGTTTCCGGTCGGGTTGTCCGTGGGGTTCCCTGTGGGGTTGTCCGTCGGGTTTCCGGTCGGGTTATCCGTGGGGTTCCCTGTGGGGTTGTCCGTCGGGTTCCCGGTGGGGTTATCCGTGGGGTTCTCTGTCGGGGTGGTGTCCCGAGCGCTGAACGTCACGGTCGTCTCCACGCGGGGAGCCGCGGCGAAGTTATCATCCCCCGAATAGGTGGCTCTCAGCAGAAGGCTGCGCGGTTCTTTATCCGGGGCCGAACCCTCGTCCACGGCGATGGTATATTGCGCCTGGCCCGCGAGGAGCTGGACCGTGGTCTGA
Source organism: Mycetocola spongiae (assembly GCF_020424085.1). NCBI lineage: Bacteria > Bacillati > Actinomycetota > Actinomycetes > Micrococcales > Microbacteriaceae > Mycetocola > Mycetocola spongiae. The sequence continues at coordinate 2,565,999 of NZ_CP080203.1, forward strand.
GCTCCCGCAAGGTCAAATACAACGTTTCCGGTGGGCAGAATGTCACCCACGCCGGGAATCACCACGGTCACGACGGCCGTGTCTCCAAAGAAATAGGAGCTCTTATCGGCCGAGATCAGCGCCGCGCTGCTTGCCTTGTCCACCGTGAGGGTGAACGGGGTGCTGGTGCGAGCCGCGGAGTCCGCGCTGCCCAGATAGTCCACGGTGATCTCCTGCTCACCCGCCGCGGAGGGGGTGGTCGCGAGGGTCGCGATCCCGTTATTAAGATCCACGGGATCGCCCACCGGGACGCCATCCACGTTCAACTGAACCTGTCCGGTCACGGGCTCGGGGCCCGCGAGTGCGCTAAAGCGGGCAAACGGCGTGCCTGCAATATTTACCTCGGGAGCGTTCTCGCCCGCGGAGACCAGAACGGTAAAGCGGGCGGTCGCGCCGAGGCGCACCGATTCCTGCATCGGGAGCACGGTGACCGTGGTTGCGGTGGCCGCCACCACGAGGTCGGCGGGCTCGCCGACTGCGGCGTTGACCCTGTCATTACCGGCATACTCGGCGTGGATGCTGTGTGTGCCACCGCGCAGTGCGCCGGTGTTCACCGTGGCGGTTCCGGTGCCTGCGGTGACCGTCAGATCGGCGCCACCCAGCTCGGTGCCGGTGGAATCGCGCAGGATCACACGACCGTTCGGCGAGGCCACACCCGGCTCGGTCACGGCCACCGTGACCGTATAGTCCACGGAGTCGCCGGAGACCGGAGTCGCTGTGGCGGGGGTCGCGGTGATCGTGGCCGAGGCATTGCCGGGGATATACCTCACCGCGTTCGCGGTGGAGCCCGAGATCAGCGGCGTGCCCTCATAGCGGGCGCCAAAGAGAAGGACCCGGGTATCGGCCAGGGCCTCGGCCGGAATGGCCAGGGTCGCGGTGGACACAGCGCTGCCATCGGTCGCGGGCACCAGGTTTACGCTATGAAAATCGCCGTTTACGGTGAAGGTGACCTCACCGGTGGGCACAGATTCCTCGGCCCGAACCGTGGCGATCAGGGACAGGGGCTCGCCCACCACGGAGTGAGTTTTATCCAGGCCGAGCAGGATGCTGCTCGTGGGCTTAAAGGCGATGATTCCCAGATCCGCGCCGATGGAGCCGCGGAACGCGGTATTCGAATTAGCCGGAATAAACTGGGCGTAATAGAGCGTGCCGGTGGCGTCGGTAACGCTCGGCGCGGGCACCGTGAAGTCCACGGGGGAGCCGCTGTAATCGGCCGTAGAAACCTGGGTGGAGCTGCCGCCCACGCGCTTCATGAGGATGATCTTGCCCGCACCCACGGCGCCCGCGGCGGGGGCCTTCGCGGATACCTGTGCGGTGAGGACTCGGTCCACCCCGATCGGTGCCCGGGCGCGCTCGGTGGTCAGTGTGGTGACGGTATCGGCCGTCTGCACGGTGAACCGGGAGATTGAGGACTGCGAGGCCGCAAAGGTGCTATCGGCCGGAACATAGCTCACCCGCACCTCGTGCGCCGCGGCGCGGCGCGGCATTCCGTCCAGGGTTGTATTGACCACGCCTGTTCCGTCGACCGCAACCGCCTTAACGGCGGTGCCGTTCAGCGAAATCGTGGCGGTGCCGCGCGGCACCCTCCGCTCGCCGGCGGGAATATTGGTGTTGTTATTGGCCACCCGGACGGTGAGGTTCACGGGCTGTCCGGATACCACCGAGCCGGGGATATCCGTGATCGTGGTGGTGGTGGGATCGGTCACCTGAAAGGAGATCACGACGCTTCCGGGAGCACCCGGGGTTGCCGCTGAAAGCGTTCGCTCGCTCAGATAGTTGCGATCCACCGATGCCGAGATGCCGGATCCTCCGCCGCCACCCGGTGCGCCATCCTGTGCCGTGGGGCGCTGATACTTGGTATCTCCGCCCGCTCCGCCGCGGCCGCTCTCGTTACCGCCTCCGCCTCCTCCGCCTCCACCGGAGAGGGCGGCAGCCCGGATGGGGCCCGCGGCTTTTTCGCCCGCGACGCCATAGAAGAGCTTCGAGCCGGCGACCCCGCCCGCGCCCGCACCCGCACAGGCGGGGTCTCCGGGAGCACCCGCACCCTGGTTGGATCCGCCGTTTCCACCCGCACACGCGAGGGGGCCGTTGGTCAACGCGGTAGCACCGCCACCCGCGCCGCCTCCGCCGGCCGCGATGGCCATGATGCTACCGAGGGGGAATCCTCTATATTCGAGTGAACTCGCGCCTCCGCCGCCCGCGCCCTGGCCGGCCGCGGCCGTCGCGCCGGTGCCGGCGACGCCGCTGCCGCCGGCACCGGGCGCGTTACCGGCTCCCCGGCCGGCCGCCCCGGAGGTGGCACCCCGGGTGCCGACGGTGGCGATATAAACCTCGCCCGCCTTCACCCGGAGGTTGCCGGTGAGGAGTGTGCCGGCGCCGCCCTGGGCGCTTGCGGTATCGCCGCCGGAGGCCCCGGCCACCTTGATAAACGCGCTGGTCACGTTGTCGGGAACCGTCCATCTCGCGTTATTCGCAAGCGTCACCGTCTGTATCTCGGGCTCGCTCGGGGCGGCAAACGCGGGGGAGCCGGCGGCAATAAGGCCGGTCGCGCACAGCGCGAGGGCCGTGGTGAGCGCCCCGATCTTTCGGGTAAGGCGCGCGGGTCGCGGGGGCGACGCGTGGCGGGGTTGCTGCATGGGAATGCCTTTCACAAGAATTTTGGGGGAGGATTATCCCCGCCCGGGGGCAGGGATATCCAGTCCCGAGGGTAGGGTGAGAGGCGTCCCCGAGGCATCGGTAGAAAATACGTAAATCGCGTGGAAGTGCGGATTTCCCGGGTAGCCCGGGAGGGAGTACGCTCAAACGCGACGAATCATCGCGATTTAGTCCCGTGTTCCCTCCCCCGTAGAGATAGCCATGCCCGCACCCTCCCCCCGACCCTGGCCGGTCCTATTCCGCGCGGCCGAACTGGCGGCGATAATCGCCGCCAGTTCCGCGACGGAGGAATCCGTCGCGCCCGGAGGCGTCCTCCTGCTCGGGGTGCCCGGTATCGGGGCGACCACCCTCGCCCGCGCGGCATTGGCCCGGCTGGTGGCGCAGGGGCGCATCGGATATACCCACGACGGCGAGGAGGGGGCGCTCTGCGCCTGGCTGGGCGAGGACGGCCCCGCCGAGGGCGCCCCGGTGCTCCTGATCGATCATCCCCGCACGCTCTCCGGGGATCTTGTCACGCGCGTGGCCCGGCGCGTGCGCGCCGGAAGCCTCACCCTCCTCCTCACCGCGCATCACGGTGCCGCGCTGCCCGCGCCGCTGCTCGCCCTCGTGCGCGCGGACCTCCTGGCCCGGCACGAGGTGCATGGCCTGGACCTGGAGACCGTGCTGGCCGTGCTGAGTGCCGCCCTGGGAGACCTGCCCGCCCAGCAGACCGCCTATCGGCTGCACCATCTCACCGCGGGACATCCCCTCTATCTGCGCGAGCTCACCCGGGCACTGCTTGAGAACGGTGACCTGGCGCGCGACCGGTATTCCTGGGTGTGGACAGCCCCGCTGCTGCCCGATCGCCGCGTATCCGACGCGGTACGCATGGACCTCGAACCGCTTAGCGCAGAGGAACGGCAGCTTCTGGACGTGCTCTCGCTCGCCGGAATAATCCCGCCGGATCTGCTGGCCGGCGTGGTGCCGGATGCAGCTCTCGGGGCGCTGATCGACCGCGGTTTTGTGCGCACGGATACCGAGGGTGCGGCCCTCACCCATCCCCTCCACGGCGAGGTACTGCGGGGTCTGGTTTATCCCGCGCGCCGCCGCGAACTCCTCGCCCGGATTCCGCCGGGGCGGGGCCCGGAGACCCCCGCGGCGCTTTACCGCCGGGTGGACTGGATGATCCAGGGCGGCCTCCAGCCCGACCCCGCGCTTCTCCTGCACGCCGCGCACGCCGCCGATGCCCTGCAAAGACCCGAGCTTGCGATCACGCTGTGTGACCGGATCATCGGGCATTCAATGCGCTCGGAGCCGGACCTCGCCGCGGCGCTGATCCTGCGTGCCGCGATGCGCCGCGAACGCGGAGATACCCACGCCGCACGCGCCGATGTCCGGCGCGCCGAGAGCGTCCTGGTGGGGTGTGCACCCGGCGGGGAACGGGCGCTGCTGGAGGCGCACCTCGCGGTGGTCACCGCGGATCTCCTGCCCCCGGCCGGCGCGGGCCCGCAGCGCGCGAGCGCCCCGATACTCGCGGCCCTCGCCGCGCTCCCCGCGGGAGGCGGCCCGGACTATGAGCGTGCCCGGCTCCGTCTGGGCACCGAGCTACTGCTGCGGATGCCCCCGGCCGGCCGTGGGGTCGAGGCGATCACACCCCTCCGGGAATGGCTCTCGGGGCCGGCCGGGCGGGATGCCGGAAGCGTGGTTTTGATCCCCGCGCTTGCCCTGGGGCTCGCGCTGGATGGCCGGCTGACCGAGGCGCTTACGCTCTCCACCGCCGCGCTCGCCGCGATCGATCGCGGGCCCACCGAGCATCACTGGTTACGCACCGAGTTAATCACCGCGCGGTTCTGGGCCTGCCTCTGGCTCGGGGACCCCGTGCGGGCACGACAGATCTATTCCGCGAGTGAGCATGCCGGCCATCATTTTGATGGGGGACTGGAGCAGGCCGGCATCGCCCATATCAGCGCGGCCTATGGCAGCTGGACCAATGCGCTGGGCAGCTATCGCGGGGCGCTCTCCCATCTTGCGGTGACCGATCCGCTGGGTTCCCGGGCGATGACCTGGGCGGGCTATGCGCTGGCGCTCGCGATGTCCGGCGATCTGCCCGGGGCGCGGGCCGCCCGCGATCGCTCCCGCGCGGAATCCGCCACGTCCCGGCACTCGGTCGCGAGCGAGAGCGCGTTTAAGCTGCTGCTGGTGGATCGTGCCCTCGGCGAGCCGCAGTTTGCGGCGCGCGTGCGCCGGTTCCTGGCCGCCCATTCGGATTCCCGCGTGGCCGAGGTGCGTGGCCGATATCTGCTGGTGCTCGCCACCGCGGGGGCCGAGCGCGAGCGGGCCCGCGCGGAGCTGGCCGAGGCCGGGGCGGGGATGGACGGCGCGTTCCCGGCGGCGCTGCTCGCGCATGCCGATGCGCTGGTGCGGGCGGACCACCGGGCCGCGGGACTGGCCGAGGCCGAGCTTAATCGCCTGGGCCTCTGGGTCCCGGCGGCGGCCCGCGGACCGCTCCTCACCGCCCGGCAGTATGAGATTGCCGGGCAGGCGGCCGCGGGCTATAGCAGCGCGGAGATCGCCGAGCGCTTCCATCTCTCGGTGCGCACGGTGGATACGCACCTGGGGCATGTTTTCACGCGGCTCGGAATCTCCCGCCGCGCGGAACTATCCGCTGTGCTGGGTTCGGCGGGTGGGCGGGGCCCGGCCGCGGGCGGACCCTAGCCCGCGAGCGAGAGGCGGCCGGTATCGGCCGAGACATCGAGGCGGCGCTCCTCGCGCGCCTCGGCGATCATGTCGGCCGTGATGACGGGCATGATCAGCGTCGGTGCAAGCTCCACATATTCAGCCTCGGCCTCAAAGGACTCGCTATTAAACTCGGAGCCGGCGAAGGAGGTCTGGGCCGCGAGGGCCTCGCTGCGGCGGCGACGCAGCGAACGCGCGAGGCCAAAGACGGCGTGGGCGCCGATCAGGATCCAGATGCCGTTAACCACGGCCGAGGGCCACGCGCCATTGGTGGCAGCGCTGATCAGGAGCAGGCCCGCGCCCACCACATTGGCGATCTGAAAGAACATCGATTCCGGGCCGAGTTTTCCCGCACTGAGTAGCCCGTATGCAAGCACGGTGCATACGGCACCGATCCAGCCGGCGGCCACAACGAGGGCGGAAATCTCCACGGCAATACTCTTTCAACAACGCTCCGGAACGCCCGGTGAGGGCAGCGGAAAATGGGTGGGTGAGCATTCATTCTGAAACACTTAATCAATTAGCGCAAATAACGAATTCTGATCCGCCTACTAAGCTGAGCTTATGATGGAAATCGACCCCAAGCGGCTCGCCTTTTTGCTCGCCGTGGCCCGCAACGGAAGCATCCTCGCGGCCGCCGATGCGCTGCATCTCACCCCCTCCGCTGTATCCCAGCAGGTGAGCGCACTCGAGCGCGAACAGGGCGTCCTGCTCCTGGATCGCGGGCCGCGCGGCGTGACCCTGACCCCCGGTGGACGCATCCTCGTGGAGACCGCCGAATCCATCGAGCGGGAGCTGATCGAGGCCCGCTCGCGCCTGGTGGAAACCCAGGAGGACGTGACCGGTACCGTGGCCATCGGCGCTTTCCAGACCGTGATCTCCGGCCTGCTCGCCCCGCGCCTGGCCGAGCTACACGCCGAGCTGCCGGGAATCTCGATCACGCTGCGCGATGGCACCACCGCGCGCCTGCCGCGGATGCTGCGCACCGCCGAGGTGGACCTGATCATCCTGGACCGCGAACTGGACGATAGCACCCCGCCACATACCGCCGATGTGCCCTTCCTGGATGAGCCCTGGCGGCTGGTGGCGCCGCAGGGCACCACCGCCGAGCTGGGCCCGGCCGAGATCGCCAAGCTGCCCTGGCTGGGGGTCGCCAGCGTGGGGGCCTCGGTGCGCGCGGTGGAGCGCGCCCGCGCGAGCCTCGGGGTGAGCACCCCGCCCGTGCACGGCTATGACGATTTTCAGACGGCACTCGCGCTTGTGGCCGCGGGCCAGGGCATCACGCTGCTGCCCGATCTGGTATTGCAGCAGGGATTGCCCGAGGGGGTAGTGGTGATCGACCGGCCCGGGCTTGGCTCGCGACACCTCACGATCCGGCATCGCGCAACCCGACGCGAGCCCTCGGGGGCCACCGAGGCCGTGATTGGCGCGCTGGGCAGGCTCGTGCGCGAGGCCGAACCCGGCGAATATCTCTAGGCGGAATCCCGGAATTGGTGTGCTCACGCTAAGGTTATCGGGTGAGCAATGAAATTGAGATCGGTGTCGGTAAGAGCGCCCGTGGCGTATTTGGCTTTGACGATGTGGCCATCGTCCCCGATCGGCGCACCCGCGATCACCGCGACGTCTCCGTGAACTGGGAGATTGACGCCTTCACGTTTGAGACCCCGTTTATCGCGGCCCCCATGGACTCCGTGGTTTCCCCGGCCTCCGCGATCGCGATCGGCAAGCTCGGTGGCCTCGGTGTGCTGGACCTCGAGGGCCTCTGGACCCGCTATGAGAACCCCGAGCCGCTGCTCGCCGAGATCCGCGACCTGTCCGCCGCCGCCGCGACCGCGCGCATGCAGCAGATCTATGCCGAGCCGATTAAGCCCGAGCTGGTGACCGCCCGCCTCGCCGAGATCCGCGCCGCCGGTGTCACCGTGGCCGGTGCCCTCTCGCCCCAGCGCACCCAGGAGCTGTCCGATACCGTGGTGGCCGCCGGCGTGGATATCTTTGTGATCCGCGGCACCACCGTCTCCGCCGAGCACGTCTCGCGCGAGCAGGAGCCCCTGAACCTGAAGAAGTTCATCTATGAGCTTGATGTCCCGGTGATCGTGGGTGGCGCCGCCACCTATACCACCGCCCTGCACCTCATGCGCACCGGTGCCGCCGGTGTGCTGGTGGGCTTTGGTGGCGGTGCCGCCTCCACCACCCGCGCGAGCCTCGGCATCCACGCTCCCATGGCCACGGCCGTGGCCGATGTTGCCGGTGCCCGCCGCGACTATATGGTCGAATCGGGTGGCCGCTATGTGCAGGTCATCGCCGATGGTGGGCTGGGTTCCGCGGGAGATATCGTCAAGGCGATTGCCTGCGGTGCCGATGCCGTGATGCTGGGCACCACGCTCGCCCGCGCCACCGATGCCCCCGGCGGAGGTTTCCACTGGGGAGCCGAGGCCTATCACCCCCAGGTTCCGCGCGGCAACCGCGTGGAGGTGGGCCAGGTGGGTTCGATGGAGGAGATCTTCCACGGTCCCGCCACGAGCACCGATGGCAGCGCCAACCTCGTGGGTGCCCTGCGCCGCGCGATGGCCACCACGGGCTATTCGGATCTGCGCGAGTTCCAGCGTGCGCCGCTGGTGACCCGTCGCAGCATGTAGTTTTTCCCTGGCGCGGGGCCCGGTGATCCACAGGATCGCCGGGCCCCGCGTTTTTATGCGCTCGGCAATATCGTCACATACCTATTGTGTTCGGATGCTTCTGGCTAAGCTCGAAGCAGCGAAGAATGGGAGTGACAATGGCCACGCAGAAATCCAAGAACGCAACGAATAAAACGGCTTCATCCGCGGCGGGTGAATCCCGCGCCGGGGAGCCGCGTCGGCAGGGCCTGGGCCCGCAGCAGCGCGCCGAGGCGATCGCCGCCCTCAAGGATAAAGAGCTCGATATCCTCGTGGTGGGTGGCGGAATTGTGGGGGCCGGGGCCGCACTGGATTCCGTGACCCGGGGCCTGAGCACGGGCATCCTGGAGGCCCGGGACTGGGCCAGCGGAACGTCGAGCCGCTCCTCGAAGCTTGTCCACGGCGGGATCCGCTATCTGGAGCAGCTCGATTTCCGGCTCGTCCGGGAGGCCCTGATCGAGCGTGGTCTCCTGCTGCAACGCCTCGCCCCGCACCTGGTAAAACCGGTGCGTTTTTTATATCCGCTGAACCGTCCGGTATTTGAGCGCCTCTATATCGGTGCGGGCATGCTGCTCTACGATATTTTCAGCTATACCGGCGGCCGCCCGCCCGGGGTTCCGCACCACCGCCACCTCACCCGCCGCCAGGTTCAGCGCGCGATTCCCTCGCTGCGCGATAGGGCCTTTGTGGGTGGCCTCACCTATTACGATGCGCAGGTGGACGATGCCCGCTATGTGGCCTCGGCCGTGCGCACCGCCGCGAGCTATGGCGCGCATGCCGCGAGCCGCGTGCGCGTGGAGGGCTTCCTGAAGGTGGGCCAGCGCGTGGTGGGGGTCAAGGCGCATGACCTGGAGACCGGCGAGCACTTTGAGGTGCGCGCCAAGCAGGTGGTTAACGCCACGGGTGTCTGGACCGATGACACCCAGGCGCTGGTGGGTGAGCGCGGGCAGTTCCGGGTACGGGCCTCCAAGGGCATCCACCTCGTGGTGCCGCGCGACCGCTTCCAGTCCACGATGGGCCTGCTGCTGCGCACCGAGAAGAGCGTGCTTTTTGTGATTCCGTGGGGCCGGCACTGGCTGATCGGCACCACCGATACCGATTGGGACCTGGATAAGGCCCATCCCGCAGCCACCTCGGCCGATATCGACTATCTGCTGGAGCACGTGAACTCGATCCTCGCGGTGCCGCTCACGCGCGATGACGTGGAGGGCGTATATGCGGGCCTGCGCCCGCTGCTCGCGGGAGAGAGCGATCAGACCTCCAAGCTCTCGCGCGAGCATATCGTGACGCATTCGGTCCCGGGCCTGGTGGTGGTGGCCGGCGGTAAGTGGACCACATACCGAATCATGGCCAAGGACGCGATTGACGCGGCGGTGGATGCCCTCGACGGCAAGATCCCGAAGTCCACGACCGAGGAGATTTCGCTGGTGGGTGCCGAGGGCTATCAGGCGGCATGGAATAAGCGCGCCAAGATCGCCCGGGCCTTTAACGTCCATCCGGCGCGCATCGAGCACCTGCTGAACCGCTATGGCACGCTGGCCAATGAGGTGTTGGATCTGATCCGCGAGCGCCCCGAGCTGGGCGAGCCGCTGCCCGGCGCCGATGACTATCTGGGGGCCGAGGTGGTATATGCCGCGAGCCACGAGGGTGCCCTGCACCTGGACGATGTCCTGGCCCGGCGCACCCGCATCTCGATCGAGGCCTGGGATCGCGGCGTCTCGGCGGCCCCGGTGGCCGCGGAGCTGCTGGGCGAGACCCTGGGCTGGGATCGCGCCCGCATCGATCGGGAGGTCGCGCTCTATCTGGCGCGGGTCGAGGCCGAGCGGGCCTCGCAGGAGCAGCCCGATGACGTCTCGGCCGACAGGGTGCGCCTCGAGGCCCCCGAGATTCACGACGCCTAGGGCAACATAAAATGGCCCCGGTTCCGGGTGGAACCGGGGCCATCTTTGCGGGGTTTTAGTCCGCGGACATCCGAATCACGGATTTGATATTGCGCCCGGATTCCATGGCCTCAAAGGCCTCCTCCCAGTCCTCGATGGCGTATTCTCCGCCGATTACCGAGGCCGGATCGAGGCGGCCCGAGGCAAAGAGCCCCAGCACGCGCTCCCATGTATTCCAGCTATGCGAGAACGAGCCATAGAGCGTTACGGCCTTGGCCACCAGCGGGTCCAGGCTGAAGCCCAGCGGCTGCGGGCCCCACCCGATCTTCGCGATCGAGCCAAAGGGCCGCACCAGGTCCAGGCCCTGCTTCAGCGCGATGCTCACCCCCGTGGCATCCACCACGACATCCGCGCCGAGCCCGTCGCCGAGGGTGCGCAGCAGCTCGGCCGGATCCTCGGCCTGCACGTTCACCACGTGATCGGCGCCGGCCTCGCGGGCCTTGGCCAGGCGCAGGGTATCGCCATTGGTTCCGAGCACCACGATGGTGCCGGCCCCGCGCAGCCGCGCGATCTGGAGGGCCAGCGCGCCGATGGCGCCGAAGCCCTGGATCACCACCAGGTCCCCCGGGTTGATCTGCGCGCGCTCGACCAGCGCGTTATAGGCCACCGCAAAGGGCTCGGTCATGGCCGCCTCGGCAAAACCCACGCCCTCCGGGATGCGGTGCAGGACGCGCGGCTCGGCCACGAGGAGTTCGCCAAATGCGCCATCGCGCAGGTTGCCAAAGCCCTCGCGGTGCGGGCACAGGTTATAGCGGCCCGTGCGGCACAGTGCACACTCCCCGCAGATCGAGGCCGCGGTCTCGCAGACCACCCGATCGCCCACGGCCCAGCCGGTCACGCCCTCGCCCACCGCGGCAATAACGCCGGCCGATTCGTGGCCCATGATCACGGGGGTGGCCACCTCCCAGCTCTGGTTATTCCGCCACATGTGCACATCCGAGCCGCAGACGCCCACGGCCCGGGCGGCGAGCAGCACGGTGCCGGGCAGCAGCTCGGGTTCCGGAACATCGCGCACCTCGATATCGCCGTCGTTCAGCCCGTATTTGATGATTGCCCTCATCGGTTCTGTCCCTTCTCCAGGTTCGGTTTATCCAGCGAGCGCTCTCCCGCGGCGGCGCGTGCGCGCTCGTGGTTTTCCACGTGCAGTGCGGTGGAGCCGCCAAAATAGCGATCGCGGGCCTCGCGCAGGAATTCCACCGAGGCGCGCATCTCGTGCATTCCGTTCACGCCGTCCTCTACGCTGATCCAGCCGTCATAGCCCGCACCCACCAGGGTGTTAAAGATCCGGTCATAATCGTTGAGGCCCTCGCCGATCACGCCGTGTTGCAGATCGGGGGAATAGCCGATTGTGCCGTCGCTGCCGCGCAGCGATTCGAGGGTCGCGCCGGGGGCGAGGCGGCGGTCGGAGGCCTGCATGGTGACCACCCGATCGATCACCAACTCCAGGAAATCGGCGGAGTTGGTGCCCGCGGTGATGGCATTGGAGGGATCAAATTGCACGCCAAAATGGGTGCGGTCCTCGATGCGGTCCAGCAGCGCGAGGAAGACCTCGGGGCGCTGGGCAAATTCGGGATAGGCCCAGAAGCCGTCCTTATAGTGATTTTCCAGCCCGAGCGTGATGTCGAGCTCGTGGGCGAGGGGGAGCAGCTCCTGGATGGCCTCGGTGGCCCAGTCCAGTCCCTGTTCCACGGAGACACCGGGGTGGCGCTGGCCGGAGAGTACCCGGGTGCTGGACCCGGCCCCGCCCAGCTGGTGGGTGACCAGCATGATATCGCGCTGCAGATCCAGCTCGCGCTTGCGCACCTCGGGATCGGGGTGGGTGAAATCGGGGGAGGAGCACATCATCGGCATCTCAAAATCGGCCGCGGCGAGGGCATCGCCCACGGCCTCCACGAAGCCCGCGGGGCGGTCCCAGAAGAAGCGGGAATAGAGCTCCAGCCCCTCGATGGGGAGGGTTCGGGCGAGTGTGATCCACTCGAAGACCGTCATGGTTTTATCTGTGGCGATGGCTTCCATCTCGCCCTTGGGGAACACGCTAATTCGCACCCGCGGCACTTCCTTATCGTCGTTGATTCGGGGGTATGCGTCATAAGTATGACCTATATGACTAGGCCCACGCTAGCGCGTCGGGAAGCCTCCCCGCAATACTTCTTCTTATAAGTATGATTAACTTGCTGTGATCCACATATCGCCCCGGGACGCATCGTCGCCTCCCCGGCCCGAAAGGAACCCCATGACCACATTTTTGCCCGCCCCGCTCGCCGCGTGGGCGGCCGACCTGCTCCGCTCCTGGGGGTACTCGCGCGAGGACGCCGAGTTCATCGCCGATACCCTGGTGGAGGCCAATCTGCGCGGCACCGATTCCCACGGCGTGATCCGCCTTCCCGCCTATGCCCGCCGGGTGGACGCGGGGCTGATCGACCCGAAGGCAGTGCCGCTGCTGGAGCGCCGCGGCTCGGTGATCCGCGTGGCCGGTAACCTCGCCGCCGGGCAGATCGCCGCGCGCGATGCCGCCGCCGCGGTCCTCGACGCGGCCCGGGAAAACGGAATCGCCACCGCCGTGGTGCGCGGTAGCGCCCATTTTGGGACCGCCGGATATTATGCGCGCTGGCTCGCCGAGCGCGGTGCCGTGGCCATCGTGGTCTCCAATTCCGAACCCATCGTGGTGCCCTTTGGTGGGCGCGACGCCCTGTTTGGAACCAACCCGTTTGCCTTTGCCGTGCCCACCTCGGGCGCGCCCCTGAGCCTGGACATGGCCACCAGCACCAGCGCGATGGGCCGGGTGCTCCTGGCCGAGAGCCTCGGCGAGACGATCCCGGATACCTGGGGCGTGGATGCCGAGGGCCGGCCCACCACCGATCCCGCCGCGGTGCGCGCACTGCTGCCCTTTGCCGGACCCAAGGGTTATGGCATGGGTTTCCTCGTCGAGGCACTTGGTGGCGCGCTGAGCGGGGCCGCGATGGCCTCCGGAATCGGTGCAATGTACGATAATTTTGAGCGGCCGCAGGATGTTGGGCACGCGCTGATCGCGCTGAATATCGAGCACTTCCTGCCGCGCGAGGAATTCCTCGCGCGCATGGATACCCTCGTGGCCGAGGCCCATGCCGCGCGGCCGGCCGAGGGCTTTTCCGAGGTCCTGGTCCCGGGAGAGCCCGAGGAGCGCACGCGCGCGGCCCGCGCCGCCGCGGGGATCACGATTGGCCCCGAGACCGTCGCGGAACTGACCGCGCTCGGCGAGGCCCACGGCGTGCCGTTCCGCGTGCTCGGCGATGCCCGATGAAGCTGCTCTATCCCGATATCCTGCCCGCACCCGATACCCCGTATGCGGATATCGTTATATACGACGTGACCCGGCCGATTCCCGCGGAACACGAGGATGCCGAGGCCCTCGTGGCCTGGGGCCTCTCCGCGGAGCTGCTGCGGGACGCCGCCCTCAGGCTGGGGCGGCTGCGCTGGGTGCAGACCCTCGCGGCGGGCCCGGACTCGGTGCTCGCCGCGGGCTTTGGGCCCGGGGTGCAGATCACGTCGGGGCAGTCCCTGCACGATGCGACCGTGGCCGAACACGCCCTGGCCCTCTCGCTCGCGGCGGTGCGCTCCCTGCCGGAGCTGCTGCGCGCCCAGATCGGGCACCGCTGGGCGCAGGAGCGTGGGGGAACGGAGCAGGCCGACCACGGGGCGCGCCTGCACACCCTGCGCGATGCCCGCGTGCTGATCTGGGGCTTTGGCGGCATCGCCCGCACGCTCGCCCCGCTGCTGAGCGGGCTCGGGGCCGAGGTGCGCGGTATCGCCCGCTCGCCGCGGATCGTGGATGGCTATCCCGTGCACGCGGTGGGGGAGATCGCCGGGCTGCTGCCCGATACGGATCTGCTGATCATGATCCTGCCCTCGGGAGAACGGACGAACCGGGTGCTCTCGGCCGAGCTGCTGGCCGCGCTTCCCGCGCATGCGTGGCTGGTCAACGTGGGGCGCGGCTCCACCGTGGACGAGGATGCGTTGCTTTCAGCACTGCGCTCGGGCGCATTGGCCGGGGCGGCACTGGATGTCACCCAGATCGAGCCGCTGCCCGTGGACTCGGCCCTCTGGGACCTGCCCAATGTGCTGATCACGCCGCATTCGGCGGGGGGCCGGCCCCTCGGGGCGGAGGCCCTGGTCGCGGAAAACCTTCGGCTATTCACCGAGAATCTGCCGCTTCGTAATCGCGTCGCTCGCTAGGCCCACTCGGACCTGTCGATATCATCTAAAGGATCACCATTCGTGATCGTTTCACAGCGAGGAGTTCGCATGAAGGCCCCCGGAGAACGTACCCCGCAATCGGCGGAGGCTCGCCGTCATAGCCGCATGGGCAGCGGGCTCTATGCGCATGTCGTGGAGACCCTCGGCCAGGAAATCGTGGACGGGCGGCTCGCGGTGGGGGAGCTGATCTATGCCGAGAGCCTGAGCGAGCGCTTTGGTATTTCGCGCTCGGTTGTCCGCGAGAGCGTGCGCACGCTGTCCTCGATGGGCCTGTTGGAGGCTCGGCCGCAGGTGGGCACGCGGGTGCTGGCCATCGAAAACTGGGACCTCTTAAACCCGCAGATCATCGCCTGGCGTGGCCGCGGGCGGCATGCGGCCACGCAGCAGCGCGAGCTGCTCGAGGTGCGGCTCGGGGTGGAGCCGGTTGCGGCCAGGTTGGCGGCCGAGCGGATGAGCGATGACGCCGCGCAGGCCCTGCTCACCGCCGCACTGCAGATGCGCACCGCCCAGGAGACCGATGATGGCACGCTGTTTTTTGATGCCGATGCGCTATTTCACCGCCTGCTCCTGGAGGGCGCAGGAAACCGCGTGATGGAGCAATTCGCGGGGACCATCGGCGCGGTGCTGCACAGCCGCACCCATCTGGCCGAGACGCGGCTCGTGAAGGCCGCCGTGGATCTGCACGTGGATCTTGCGCAGGCGCTGGTGGATCGGGATGCCGACCGCGCCGATCGCCTCTCCACCCAGCTGGTCGCCCAGACCCTGGACGAGCTCGCGGGCCAGGGGGCCTAGCCGAGCTGGCGCCCCGCGCGGTGGGGGCAACACGCGTGTGCCCCCACCTCCCGGTGCCTAGCCCGGGTAGCGGATCTCGGCGGCGTGCACGCGGGCGCAGGCCTCGGTCAGGATCGGCAGCAGGTTATCGCTGGCGGCGGTGAAGGATTCGCCGTCGATGGCCAGCGGCGCACCAAAGACCACCACGGGCGCGCCCAGTCCCGGGCAGCTCACCGCCTGGTCGATGCTGAGCCCACCCACGGCCTGCACCGGCACGGTGGTCGCGGCCACGATGGCCGGGAGATCGGTCAGCGGGGTCAGGCCCAGCTGCGGGTTGGCATTGCGGTGGTCATAGCCGATGTGGTGGATGACCATGCCCACCCCGAGTCGTTCGAGGCGCGCGCACTCGGCCACCCGGTCGCGTGCGCCCAGGTCATCGCCCATGACCAGCATGCCAAAGCGGTCGCCCGCCTCGATCACGCGCTCGATCGTGGCATCGTGGGCCTGGCCCATCACGATCACGGCGTCGGCGCCGGCATCGCCCATCATCTCGGCCTCCAGATAGCCGCCGTCCATGGTTTTTAGATCCACGATGATCGGGTGTGCGGGGAACTCGGCGCGCAGCGCACGAACCGCGTGTAGGCCCTCGGCGAGCACCAGCGGGGTGCCCACCTCGATCCAATCGGCGCCGGCCTCCACGGCGATCGCGGCGGTGCGCAAGGCCTCGGTGTTATTGGTCAGATCCAGGGAGATCTGCACCAGCGGGGTGCGCAGATTTTCCCGCGTGAGGCCGCGGATGGAGGTGGGGCTGAGTGTGGTCATTGGGGTCTCCCGTGCATGAAATAGGGGGTGATGGGGGCCTCGGGGCACGTCCGTGTGCGCCAAAATCCGCCCGGAATAAACTTCAAGTTATTCTTATCAGATAGATCATACTTATGCTATGTTCTTGTTCAACCGGTCCCCGATCGGCGCATACAGCAGAAATTGTTCAAGGAGGAACAACGTGTCTTTTGCACCCAGAAAATTGACTCTCGGCGTAGGGGTTATCGCCGCAGCCACCCTGGTCCTATCCGGTTGTAGCGGCGATGCCGGCAACGAGGGATCCAGCACCGTTAACGTCTCGCTGCCCAACCACACCTGGACCACCGCGATCCAGGAGCGCATCGGCGAATTCGAAAAGGAGAGCGGCATCACGGTGAAGGTAAATACCTTCGGCGAGGACCAGCTCTCGGATCAGTACAACGTGAAGCTCAACGCGGGTTCAAGCGATTTTGATGTGCTGATGTTCCGTCCGCTCCAGGAGGGCCGCCAATTTGTGCAGAATAAATGGCTTAAGGAGGCCCCCGAATCGCTGCTCACCGATAAGGACTGGAACTGGGACGACTTCCAGCAGGGCCCGCGCGATGCCGTGACGATCAACGATAAGGTCTACGGCGTTCCGCTCGTGACCGAGCGCGAGATCGTCTACTATCGCACCGACCTCCTGGAGGCGGCCGGCATCGAGGTGCCCACCACCACCGAGGAATTTGCCGCGGCCGTGGAGGCCCTGCACGATCCCGATAACGGAGTCTTCGGATTTGTCGCCCGCGGCGCGATGGCCGCGGCCGTGACCCAGTTCTCCAGCTATCTGTTTAGCTTCGGCGGAGACTTTAATACCGGCGATAAGGCCACCGTGGACACCCCCGAGGCCATCGAGGCCTATGAGTATTACTCGGGACTGCTGAATAAATATGGCCCTCCCGGAACCACCAATATGAGCTGGCCCGAGGCCCTCGCGATCTTCGCCCAGGGTAAGGCGGCGTTTTATACCGATGCCGATAGCCTCTATAACAACATGGATGATCCCTCGGTATCCTCGGTGATTGGCAAGGTCGGTTTTGCCGCCTTCCCCGCCGGTCCCGCCGGATCCAAGCCCTATAACATCCCCTCCTGGGCCGCGGGCGTCAACGAGTTCTCCAAGAACCAGGACAACGCGTGGAAGTTCATCCAGTGGGCCACAAGCGAGAAGCTGACCCTGGATATTCAGGCCAGCGGTGTTCCCTCGGCTCGCGATTCCGCCTGGGATAACCCCGCGGGCACCGCCGGATTCCCGGAGCAGCTGGTGGAGGTCATCCAGGTCAGCGCCAAGAACGGTGTGGGACACGACCGCCCGCTGGTCACCCAGGTGGGTAAGGCGCGCGATATCGTGGGCGCCCCCATCGTTGAGGGTATCGAGGGCCGCGATGTGGTGGGTCCCGCCAAGAAGGCGCAGACCAACTACCAGGAGTTCCTGGACAAGGAAAAATAACCTCCCCCTTTTTCCGATTCGCGCCCGGGCGGCGCGGCCAGCACTGGTCGCGCCGCCCGCGGCACCAGCGGTGAGAAACGAGACGCATCCCCATGACCCACACCACCCCCTCGGTCGGCCAGAGACTGGTCGGCTTCGCCAACCGGCATCGAGCACTGGTGCTCGCCGGCCCGGCCGTCGCGTTTATTATCGCGATGGTCGCCTTCCCCCTCGTCTATACGCTTTATCTGAGCATGACCGATGCCTCGGGCTCGGTGCGTGCCGACGTGAACTTTAACGGCTTTGATAATTTTGCCGAGCTGCTGGGCGATACCGATCGCTTCTGGCCCGCGGTCTGGCGCACGGTATTTTTCACCGGCGGTGCCGTGATCGTGGAACTCTCCCTCGGCATGGCCATCGCGCTGCTGCTGCGCCGCTCCTTCCGGGGCGAGCGCTGGGTGCGCGTGGCCGTGCTGCTGCCCCTCGTGGCCACCCCCGTGGCCGTGGGCATGATGTGGCTGCTGATTTTTGAGCCCACCATCGGTGCGGCCAATGAGCTGCTGCGCTTCCTCGGAATCCCGCCGCAGGGCTGGATCTCCTCGCGCACCCAGGCCCTGCCCACACTGATGTTTGTGGATATCTGGCAGTGGACCCCGATGGTGGTGATCATCCTGCTGGCCGGGCTGACCTCGCTGCCCGAGGAGCCCGATGAGGCGGCGCGCGTGGACGGCGCAAGCTCGCTCCAGCGCTTCTGGTATGTCACCCTGCCGCTGCTGGCCCCGACCATGGTCACCGCGGTCCTGCTGCGCAGCATCGACGCCCTCAAGACCTTCGATATTCTCTACGCCACCAAGGGTAAGGGAGGCGGGTCCTTCCACGAGGCCGAGACGCTGAACGTGCTGGCCTATAGCTACAGCTTTGACTATAACGATTACGGGCTTTCCTCGGCCGTGCTCGTGCTGTTCTTCCTGATGATCGTGGGCCTGTGTGGCCTGCTGATCTGGACCCGTCGAAAGAGGGCACTGTAATGACCACCACACTCCCTCGCGAGGCCGCGCCCGCGCCCAGCCCCGCGGCGGTGCGCCCGCGTCGCCGTCGCCGCCCCGCCAAGACCCGCGTGGCCTCCGCGCTGCGGGTCATCGCGATCATCGCCGTCCTGCTGTTTTTCCTGGTGCCCTTTGCCTGGATGGTGATGGCCTCGATGAAAACCAGCCTCGAGATCACCGACCCCTCGAAGCTGCTCAACTTCACCCCCACGATCGATAATTTTGTGCGGGTTTTTGATCAGCAGAACTTCCTGCCCTATATCTTTAACAGCTTCTGGGTGGGCTTTGCATCCACGGCGCTGTCGATCCTGCTCGGGGTTCCCGCCGCCTATGTGCTTGCGCGGTTCTCGATGAAGCGCTCCGCGGGCATGGTTCTGGTCGCGCGGATCATCCCGGGCGTGAGCCTGCTGGTGCCCTGGTACTACGTATTCTCCAACCTCGGATTGGTGGGCAGCTTCACGGTGCTCATCATCAGCCATATGTTTGTATCGCTGCCGCTGATCGTCTGGATCATGATGTCCTTCTTTGAGGGGCTGCCGCTGGAACTCGAGGAGGCCGCGGAGATCGACGGGCTCACCCCGATCGGCGCATTCCTGAGGATCACCCTCCCGCTGTCCACCCCGGGCATCGCCACCGCGGGTATCCTCGCGTTCATCTTCTCCTGGAATAACTTCCTCTTTGCGCTGACGCTGGCCAGCGATCAGACCCGCACGCTCCCGCTGGCCCTGTTTAACTTTGTGGGTTATGCGGCGATCGACTGGGGCGGGCTCATGGCGGCCTCCGTGGTGATTACGATCCCCGTGATCGTGGTGGCCCTGTTTACGCAAAAATACATCGTCTCCGGCCTGAGTGCCGGGGCAACCAAGGGATAGGGGCGCGGCCATGAAGATTGACCTGAACGGCAGGGTTGCCGTGATCACCGGGGTGGGTAAGGGGATCGGGCGCGAGATTGTGCACACCTTTGCCCGCGAGGGTGCCGTGGTAATCGCCGTGGATATTAACCGCGAGGACCTGGAGAGCCTGGGGGCGGAATTTGCCGAGGCGGGCTATCCGGGCGCCCAGATTCTCCTGGACGTGCGCGACCGCGATGCGGTCACCGCGGCGATGGAGGACGTGGCCGCGCGCTTCGGCGGCATCGATATCCTGATTAATAATGCCGGGGTCACCGGCGATGGCTGGCTTGATGAGATCAGCGAGCGGGCCTGGGACTTCTGTTTTGACGTCAACGTGAAGGGGACGTTCCTGATGTGCCAGGCCGTCGCGCCGCATATGAAGCGTCGCGGCGGGGGCCGCATCATTAACGCGGCGTCCTTTGCCGCAATCATGCCGAGTGCCGGAAGCGCGGCCTATGCCGCCGCGAAGGCCGCCGTGGTGCAGTTCACGCGCACGCTCGCCGGGGAGCTGGGGCCCTGGGGGATCACCGCCAATAGCTATGCGCCGGGCATGATCCCCACCACGCTGAATAATTTTGCACTGCTGCCCGAGGCCTCCCAGGAGCGCCTGCTGGACACGCTGAGCCTGCGCGAATGGGGGCGCAAGGAGGACGTGGCCAATCTGCTGTGT
Source organism: Mycetocola spongiae (assembly GCF_020424085.1). Lineage (NCBI taxonomy): Bacteria > Bacillati > Actinomycetota > Actinomycetes > Micrococcales > Microbacteriaceae > Mycetocola > Mycetocola spongiae. The sequence goes on from NZ_CP080203.1 coordinate 2,585,881, forward strand.
TTCCTCGCCTCGGACCAGGCCCGCTATATCAGCGGGGCGCTGCATGATGTGAGTGGCGGCAAATTTGCCACCCAGATTCCGCGCGCGGCATATGAGCGCGCGGGGAGGCTCGCGCCGGTCGCCTAGCCGCACCCCGAGCGGCCCCGGTTCCGCGCGGAACCGGGGCCGCTTTTTATCCGCCCGGCCGCCCGCGGAGCGGCCGACGAGCGTGCGATCCGGGTGCCCCGATTTTTGGAATGGGCCCGCGTGCCCGATCATGGAGGTATGGCGTTTCCGTTACGCCGCACGGCAAGAAAGGCCCCGGCCCGATGACTTCCAGCACACCGCAAAACATCGACGACCGATCCGGGCGTCCCAAGAAGCCCAAGCTGCGCGATATCGAGCTCAATCCGGCCGACCCCACGCTGGGCTCCGTGATGAAACGCCCGCGCTGGATCGGAATGCTTGTGCTGGCCCTCGCGGTGGCCGCCGCATTCGCCTGGCTTGGCCAGTGGCAGCTCGCCCGCGCCGTGGCGGCCGACCCCACGCTGGGTGCCCCCACCGAGATCGTGCGCACCCCCGCGGAGCTCGGCGACCTCATGGTTCCCGGCGCGCCCCTGCCCGATATTGCCGTGGCACAGAAGGTGCGCGTGAGTGGACATTTTGATCCGGGCAACGCCGTGGTGGTTGGCAATCGCCTGCACGGCGATGACCTCGGCTACTGGGTCACCGGACGTTTTATCACCGATGAGCCCGATCACCCCGTGATCGCCGTGGCCCGCGGCTGGGCCCCGGATCTGGCCACGGCCCGCGCGGCCGCGGAATCCCTGAACTCCTTCCCCGAGCCGCCCGGAGAATTGGAGGGTCGGCTGATCCCCAGCCAGGGCCCGTCCACGCCCGATATGAAGGCCGAGGACCCGTTCCTGCTCGTGGATATGTCGGTCGCGCAGCTCATTAACGTCTGGGAGACCGACGCGGACTCCCCGGTATATCTCGCCTATATGGTGAGCTTTGATACCCCCTCCATGCTCGAGCCGATCGACGCCCCGCGCCCCGAATCGGGCATCGAGATCAACTGGCTGAATATCTTCTACGCCATCGAGTGGGCAGTCTTTGCCGGGTTCGCGGTATTCCTCTGGTATCGCCTCGCGCGCGATGCCTGGGAGAAGGAAGTGGATACCAATGCCGCCTCGCGCGGGGAGCCCTCGCCCTTTGAATAGTGGAGCACGGTGTACCTCTTCTCCGCGGAGGGTAGACTAGGCCCATGCCCCTCGAGCCTCGCGAACGCGATATTCCCCGGATTCCCGGAGCACTCCGTTTTTATATGATCGCCTCGGTGATCACCGGTGTGCTTCTCCTTGCCCTATGTGCGGAAATGCTGATCAAGTATTACTGGGGCTATGAGCTGGAGATGGGCGGGGCCTTTGGGTTCCTGGCCTTTGTGCCCGAGGGCACCATCCTGGCCGTGAATATCTCGATGGCCATCCTGATCGTGCACGGCTGGTTCTATGTGGTGTATCTATTCTCCGGTTTCCGGGTCTGGAACATGATGCGCTGGGGCCTGCCCACGCTGCTGCTGATCGCCCTCGGTGGCATCATCCCGTTCCTGTCGTTTTTCCTGGAGGGCCGCATCGCCCGCCGGGTCAACACCTATCTTTCCGGCCGCGAAGACGCCGCCACCGCAGATCCCAACGCTCAAAATATAGAAGTGGAGTCCTCCCATTAGCGAGCAGACCCTGGAGAACCGACCGGTTCTTGTCGTAGATTTTGGTGCGCAGTATGCGCAGCTGATCGCCCGCCGAGTGCGCGAAGCCGGAGTGTTCTCCGAGATCGTCGCACACTCGATCACCGCCGCGGAGGTGGCCGCGAAGAACCCCCTCGGGCTGGTTCTCTCCGGTGGCCCGTCCAGCGTGTATGAGGAGGGTGCGCCCGGGTTTGACCCGGCCATCTTTGACCTCGGTATTCCGACCCTCGGAATTTGTTATGGCTTCCAGGTCATGGCCACGGCCCTCGGCGGCACGGTATCCAATACCGGGCAGCGCGAATACGGTTCCACGCAGACGGCCATCGTCGGCGACGGCGGCGTCCTGCTGGCCGATCAGCCGGCCGCCCAGACCACCTGGATGAGCCACGGCGATTCGGTATCGCAGGCCCCCGAGGGCTTCACGGTCCTCGCCTCCACCGCGTCCACCCCCGTGGCCGCCTTTGCCAACCCCGAGCGTGGCCTCTACGGGGTGCAGTGGCACCCCGAGGTTAAGCACTCGGCGCACGGCCAGCACGTGCTGGAAAACTTCCTGCACCGCGCCGCCGGCATCCCCGCCGATTGGAACTCGGGCAATGTCATTGCCGAGCAGGTGGAGAAGATCCGCGCCCAGGTGGGTACCGGCAAGGTGCTGTGTGGCCTGTCCGGCGGAGTGGACTCCGCCGTGGCCGCCGCGCTGGTGCATAAGGCCGTGGGCGATCAGCTGGTCTGTGTATTTGTGGACCACGGTCTGCTGCGCCAGGACGAGCGTCGCCAGGTGGAGGAGGACTACGTCACCGCCACCGGTGTGCGCCTGGTCACGATCGACGCCCGCGAGGAGTTTGAATCGGCACTGGCCGGGGTCACCGACCCCGAGACCAAGCGCAAGATCATCGGCCGCGAGTTCATCCGCTCCTTCGAAAAGGCCCAGGCCGACCTGATCGAGGAGGCCAAGGCCACCGATGGTGACCCCATCCGTTTCCTCGTCCAGGGCACCCTGTACCCGGATGTTGTGGAGTCCGGCGGGGGCTCCGGCACCGCCAATATTAAGAGTCACCACAACGTGGGTGGGCTGCCCGAGGACCTCAAATTTGAGCTCGTGGAGCCGCTGCGCGCGCTGTTTAAAGACGAGGTACGGGCCATCGGCCGCGAGCTCGGCCTGCCCGAGATCATCGTGGGCCGCCAGCCCTTCCCCGGCCCCGGCCTGGGAATCCGCATCGTCGGCGAGGTCACGCGCGAGCGCCTCGACCTGCTGCGCAAGGCCGATGCCATCGTGCGCGCCGAGCTGACCGCCGCGGGCCTGGACGACGAGATCTGGCAGTGCCCCGTTGTGCTGCTGGCCGATGTGCGCTCGGTGGGCGTGCAGGGCGATGGCCGCACCTATGGTCACCCGATCGTGCTGCGTCCCGTGAGCTCCGAGGATGCCATGACCGCCGACTGGACCCGCGTGCCCTATGAGGTGCTCGCGCTGATCTCCAACCGCATCACCAATGAGGTGGACGGCGTGAACCGCGTGGTTCTGGACGTCACGAGCAAGCCGCCGGGAACGATCGAGTGGGAGTAATCCCCCGCTAGAACACCAGAAAACGCCCCGTCATCGAATCCGATGACGGGGCGTTTTTCGCGGCCAGGGAGGGCTAGTCCTGATTGGAGAAGGCGGAGTCAAACGAGGATTCCGGGGTCTTCCACAGCAGCGAGCGCACAAATTCCACGGCCGCGGGGGCACCCACGAGGCGGTCCATGCCGGCGTCCTCCCACTCGATCGAGATCGGGCCCGCATAGCCGATAGAGCGCAGCGCGCGGAACGAGTCCTCCCAGGGCACATCGCCGTGGCCGGTGGATACAAAGTCCCAGGCGCGGCGCGGATTGCCCCAGGGCAGATGCGAGCCGAGCACACCCGAGCGGCCATTGGCCGGGCGCAGGCGGGTGTCCTTGCAGTCCACGTGATAGATGCGGTCCGCAAAATCGGAGATGAAGCCCACCGGGTCGATATTTTGCCACATCATATGCGAGGGATCCCAGTTAAAACCAAATGCGGGACGGTGATCAATCGCCTCCAGCGTGCGCACGCTGGTCCAATAGTCATAGGCGATTTCGCTCGGGTGCACCTCGTGGGCGAAGCGCACACCCTCGGCATCAAAGACGTCGAGGATCGGATTCCAGCGCCGCGCAAAATCGGCATAGCCGTCCTCGATCACCGATTCCGGAACCGGCGGAAACTGCGCCACATAGGGCCAGATCTTGGAGCCGGTGAATCCCACCACGGTATCGGCCCCCAGGGCGCGGGCCACCCGCGCCGCACGCTTCATATCCTCGGCGGCGCGCTCGCGCACACCCTCGGCCTCGCCATCGCCCCACGTATAGGGCCGCACGATGGCCCGGTGCCGGAAATCGATCGGGTCATCACAGACGGCCTGACCGGTGAGGTGATTGGAGATCGCGTGCACCGCGAGCCCGTGCCGCTTCAGGATCTCGATCCGGGAGTCCAGATAGCCGGGCTCCTCCTCGGCGCGCTTCAGGTCGAGGTGATCGCCGGAGGCGGCAATCTCCAGGCCGTCATAGCCCCAGGAGGCGGCCAGGCGGGCCACCTCCTCGAGGGGCAGATCGGCCCACTGCCCGGTGAACAGGGTGACGGGGTGGGTTGCGCTCATCGCTTCTCCTCGATCAGGGTCTCGGCGGTGGATACCCAGCTGCCGGATTCGGCGGATTCAAATACGGCCTCGGTCAGCTGCGCGGCGCGCAGGCCATCGGCAAATACGGGCAATCCCTCGGGGACCTGCCCCGCAATGGCCCGATAGGCATCGGCGATAAACGCGTTAAAGGCGTCCTGATAGCCCTGCGCGTGTCCGGCGGGGACCGTGCACAGCCTTGCCGCATCGGGGCTCAGCGTCGCCGGATCGCGCAGCAGCACACTATTGCCGTCCTGGCGGCCGATCCACAGCTCCTCGGGGCGCTCCTGGTTAAACATCAGGCTCTGATTCTCGCCCGCGATCTCCAGCTCCAGCCGGTTTTTCCGGCCCGGGGCCGCCTGCGATACCAGCAGGGTGCCGAGGGCCCCGGCGGCGGTCTCCACGGTGATCGCAATTGCGTCCTCCGTGCTGATCGCCTTATTCCGGGCGCGCTCCGCGAAGAACGTGCGCTTGGTGGCCGAGACGCGGGAGACCCGGTCGCCCGTGACAAACTCCACGAGGTCTACCAGGTGTGACCCGATATCGGCAAAGGCCCGCGAGCGTCCGCCGTGCTCGGGGTCCACCCGCCAGTCGTCATCGGTGCTGGAGACCAGCCAGTCCTGCAGATAGGAGCCGTGGATGCTCAGCAGCCGGCCCACCTCGCCCGAGGCCACGCGCGCCCGCGCCTCGCGCACCATCGGATGGAAACGATAAACAAACGGCACGGCGGCAACCACACCGGCGGCCGCGGCGGCCTCGGTCAGGCTCAGCGCCTCCGCGGCGGTGATGCCCAGCGGCTTCTCGCAGATCACGTGTTTACCCGCGGCGATGACCGCATGCGCCTGCGCAAAGTGCAGCGCATTGGGGGTGCACACGTGCACCACGTCCACCTCGGGATCGGCGAGCAGCTCCTCAAGCGAGTCATAGGAGCGGTCGAGGCCATATTCCGCGGCGGCGCGGCGCGAGCTCTCGGGCGAGGAGGAGACCCCGCCGATCAGCTCGGCGCGCGCGGCCCGGGCGGCCCGGGAGTGCACGCTGGCCATGAAGCCGCCGCCGATAAACGCCGCCCGCACGGGACGCACCCGCCCCGGGGCATCGGCGGTCAGGGTCTGGGAGTCGAGCCCAAGGGTCATACCAGGTCCTCCGCAATGAGGAAGGTGCGGCTCGTCTCAAGCGCGGTGAAGAGATCCTCGCGGGAGTCGTCCAGCTCGACCACGCGCAGCGCATGCGGCGCGGCGTTAATGATCGCTCGGATCGGCATGATGCCGCGGCCCAGCGCCACCTGGTCGATGGTCTCGGGGGTGCCGGGGCCGTCCTTAATGTGCAGGGCCACCAGGCGATCGGACAGGCTGGTGGTGACCGCCACGGGGTCCTTTCCGGCCACGGCCACCCAGTAGGTATCCAATTCGATCAGGATTTCGGGGGCGAGCTGATCGATCAGGCTATCCAGCAGTGTGCCGCCGTTGGCGGCATCGGCGAGTTCATGGGCGTGGTTGTGATAGCCCACCTCGATGCCGTATTCGGCGGCCACCACGGCGGCCTCGTTCAGGTCGCGGGCCACCGCGGAGATCTCCGCGGCATTGGTCCAGCGCTCGGGCGGGGCGAAGGGGTCGATCACGGTGGAGATGCCGAGGCGCTGGGCCGCGGAGAAGATCTCGTGCAGGTCCTGTCCCAGCAGCTTCACGTGCGCGGTGGGGGCGGATAGCCCGGTCTCCCCGAGCGCGCGCAACAGGGCCTCCTCGTGCACGTTGAACCGGTAGGGCTCCACGTGGGTATAGCCGATCTCGGCGAGGCGGGTCAGGGCGCCAAGCGCATCGGATTCAAAGGCGGTGCGCACGGTATAGAGCTGAACCGACAGCAGGGGGTGGGTCATGAGGTGGCTACTTTCTGGGGATCGGGTTCCGTGGTATCCGCGGCGAGGGGGTATTCCACAAACGCAAAATAGCGTCCGTCGGGGGACCAGCTATTCACGTTGATGGTGCCCTGTCCGCCCAGGAGGGTGCGCAGGACGCGGGGGTGGGCATCGGGGGTTTCCAGCAGCCGCAGCTCCACCTCGCGGTTGGCCGGATGGCCGGTGGTGCCCGGCAGATAGCTCAGGTAGACGATCTGCTCGGTCACCGGATTGGCATGCGGGAACCAGTTCACGCGCTCATCCGTGGTGAGCTGGCGCACGTCGCCGCCGTTAAGCGCGAGGCTGAAGAGCTGCGAGTGGCCGGGCAGCGTGGAATTGCGCTCGGAGTTGACCAGGAGGCGTGTGCCGTCGCGGGTATATTCGGCGCCGTCGTGATGGGCGCGGGTCACGGTCACGCGGGTATCCGGCCCGCCCGCCGCGGGCACGGTATAAACATCAAATGTGCCCTCGGTGCGGTTATGGCCGATATAGGCCAGCGTGGAGCCATCGGGGGAGACGCCGTGCAGATAATACGCAAACGGTTCCGGGTGTTCATTGGAGACGCGGCGGGCCTGCCCGCCGTCCAGGGGCGCGGCATAAAGATGGCCATCGCGGGCCGAGATATACGCGGTTGACCCGTCCGGAGAGAGCACATGATCGTTATTGGCATCGGTCACGGTGCCGGCCTCCACGGGCTCACCGAGGCCGGTGGCCCCGGGGGCGATGCGATAGAGGCGGCCGTCCGCGTTCACCACCAGCTCATTGCTCCGGGGATGCCAATTGGGGGCCTCGACGATGACGTCCGCGTTTTCGAGTACCACGCTGACCCGATCGGTATGGGTATCAAAGATGCAGACCCGGGAGACCTGGCCGGGAAGAAGTGTGCGCCACGGTGATTCACTCATATTCTGTGTTCCTTTCGGCTCTTAGTCGTTGCTAAAGAAGGCGGCGTCCTCGGGGAGGAGATAGCGCTTGGCGGCCTCCACGTTAAAGGTCACGCCCAGACCGGGGCGGTCGCCCACGGTGATAAAGCCGTTTTGTACCGGGGTGCGTGAGGAGCCCTCGAGGATGTCGTACCACCAGTCGTGCTCGGCCACCGGATATTCAAAGGCGATGAAATTATCCGGCAGGGTTGCCGAGACCTGGGTGAGCGCGGCGAGGCCGATCAGCCCGTCCAACACCCCGTGCGGGGCGATCTGTACGCCGTGCAGATCCGCGTATTCGGCGATCCACTTGAGCTCGGCAAGCCCACCCACATCGAGGGGATCGGGGCCGATCACGCGCACGGCCTGCTTCTCGATCAGGTCCTGGAAATTATTCCGCAGATAGATCTGCTCGCCGGTATGCGTGGGCACGGTGGTGCCGCGCGTGATCTCCCGATACTGCTCGGCCCCGACCCACGGCACATAATCGCCCGTGAGCAGGTCCTCGGCCCAGAGGATATTAAACGGTTCCAGCTCGCGCAGGATGCGGATCGCATCCGAGACTGTCCAGCCCGGGCCCATGTCCAGGGCCAGGGCGATATCCGGCCCCAGCACGTCACACATCGCGGCGACGGTCTCCACGGTATGCCGGATTCCGCGCGCGGTGAGCGGGCCGCGGTTGGGGTGGCGCGGACCCACCACCATCTCGTTATAGGCGTAGCCCTCCACATTGGGAGCCATGAAGCCGTGATAGCCCACACCCTCCTTGATGATCGTGAAGCCCTCGGGGGCGTCCTTCATCTCCTGCATCGAGCGCGCATAATCCTCGGGCTCGTGGCCGGCAAGCACCGGTCGGATGCCGCCGTTATAGACCCGCACCCGATCGCGCACCTTGCCGCCGAGCAGCTTATAAACGGGCAATCCCGCGGCCTTACCGGCGATATCCCAGAGCGCAATCTCCACGGCCGAGACGGCGCTGCCCCAGGGCTTAAACGCGCCGAGGCGGCGGATCTGGCGCATACACGCCTCCACATTGGTCGGGTCGAGCCCGATCAGCATCGGGGCGAGCATCTCCAGCGCGGGACGCATAAACGGCTTGGAGGACTCGATCTGGCCCAGCCCATCCACCCCCTCATCGGTGACGATGCGGACGATCGGGCTATTGCCCAGGACGGCAATTTTCACCGCGGTGATTTTCACAGCTGTACTGCTTTCTAAATTCTGGGGATATTAATCGCGGACGGCGACGATGAGTTCAATCTCCACGGGCTGGTTCATCGGCAGCGAGGAGGTGCCGATGGCCGAGCGCGCGTGGATACCGTTCTGACCAAAAACCTCGGTCATCAGATCGGAGAACCCGTGCATCACGGCGGGCTGCTCGTAGAAGCCCTCCGCGCTATTCACAAAGCCGAGGGCCTTCACGATGAAGTCCACACGGTCGAGGCTGCCGAGGTGATCCTGGAGGCTGCGCAGCAGCTGGATTCCGGTGGCGCGCGCGGCGGCATAACCCTCCTCTAGGCTCACCTCCCCGCCCACCTGGCCACGATAGAGCAGGTTGTCCTCGTTATCCTCGGGTCCGTGGCCCGAGACAAAAATCAGGTTTCCCACCTGGCGGCACGCGGCCACGCCACCCTTACCGCGCGGGATCTTGGTGGGCATTTCGATGCCCAGAGCGGCGATGGTCTGCTGGGGGGTGCTCATGATCGGTTCTCCTTCGGGGTGGGTGCTGCATCGGGGGTCTGGGCAAATTTGGAGGCCCAGGGGGAGTCAAAAAACTCGCGGCGGTCATCCTCGGGGGCGAGGAGCTCCCGGCCCGCGCGCAGCGTGAGCCTGTGCAAAATCCGCGTGTTCAGGGTGAGCCGGTGGCCGAGGGAATCGGCCTTCACGGTGGCGGCGTCCTCCAGCTCAAAGATGGCGATATCCGCGGTGGTGCCGGCCGCGAGCGAGCCGATATCGGTGCGGCCGAGCGCGGCGGCGGGGGTCGCGGTCATCCGCTCGATGACCTCGGCGAAGCTCAGGCCCATCGCCAGGAACATCTCGGCCACGGTGAGCAGGCTCACCATGGTGGGGGCCTTCTCGGAGTGCATATCGGAGCTGATCGTGAAATCACGCAGGCCCTCGTTAAGCGCGGTGAGCGTGATCTCATGCGAGATGCTGGCATTGCCGTGGCCCACATCGAGGATCACGCCGCGCGCCACGGCCTCGTGCAGCTCGGGGCGCACGGCCCCGCGGGCGTCCACGATGCGCCCACCCGCATGCGGGTGGAAGCAGTGGGTGAGGATATCCCCGCGGCCGAGGAAGGGCAGGACCTCGCCCAGCACGGGCGGGGCCATTCCCACGTGGATCATCAGGGGCACGCCCAGCTCATCCGCGGCATCGCGGGCCTGCGGCAGGATCAGGCGGGCGTTATCGCCGATGGCATTTGCGCTCGCGCGCACCTTAATGCCGCGGATCGCGCCCGGGTGTTCCTCGGCGGTGCGCAGCACTGCGCGCAGATCGCCGAAGGAGGCGTCCCAGAGTTCGCCCACCTCGCGGGTCATCATGCCCGCGGTACCCAGGCCAATATAGGAGAAGTTGAGGAACGGCACGATCTCCGCGGCGCTGTGATCGGAGATATGCCGCAGCAGGCCCTCGAAGCCGCCCGCGCCGGCCGAACCGGCGTCCACCCACGTGGTCACGCCGCTGATCGCGGCCATTTTATCCGGGTTGATGCCGAGGCGTATTCCGCCCCAGTAGGTATGCGTATGCAGGTCGATCAGGCCGGGTACCACGTGGCCCCCGCGGGCGTCGATCACGCGCTCGGCGGCAAAATCGGCCGCGGAGCCCGCGCCGCTGAAGAGGATCTTTTCGCCCCGGATGGCCACGATGCCCGGGGCCCAGCCCGCGCCGGAGGCCAGCAGGCCGCCCGTGATGAGCAGATCGCAGGGGGTGGGGTTAGGCATGATTCTCCCGGAGTGAGGTGAGCGCGGAGATCAGCGCCTCGGTCACGAGGTGCAGCTCTCCGTCGAGCAGCGAATAGGGGTTGATGAGTGCGGTGCGGGCATCGGCCTCATTGGCGTCGATGCGGATCGAGACGGGCAGCGCGGCGAGGTGCGCGGCCAGTTCGGAGGCGGTCGCGGCACAGGCGGAGGCGGGCCAGGACAGGAAGAGCCGCGGGCAGGCCTGCCCCTGGCGGCCCGCGGGGTCGATCCGGGTGTCCAGCCAGGGCAGCACGCGCAGCCGGGCGGCGGTATCCTCGAGCCGGCCGGTCCACGCGGCATACTGGGCCTCCCAGTCCAGTTCCAGCGCGCGGTCCACCGCGGCCACGAGGCCCAGGATATTTTCCTTGCTGGTTTTCATGCCGCGGCCCGTACCGTGATTGGGATAGGAGTTGAGCGCGCAGGCCGCCACCCACTCGCTTTCGCCGAGGATCAGGCCGCTGGCCTGGGGGCCCTTGAGCCCCTTGCCGCCGCTGAAAAATACCAGCGAGGCGCCCTCCTCGCGATAGCGCCACAGGTTTTCCACCGGGGGGAACTGCGCGGCGGCATCCACGATCAGCGGGATGCCGTGCTCGCGGGCGAGTGCCGCGAGATCGGACAGCGGCGGGGAATAGCGTTCAAACTGGGTACCCGCAAACCACATGATGGCGATGGTATTTTCGCCGATGGCCGCGGTCAGCTCGTGCCGGGGCAGGCTATCGGAATAGCCCACCTGGCGGATGCGCGCGCCGGCCAGCTCGATCCCGGCGTCATAGGGATTGCGCTGACTGCACAGCACAATCACCTCGGCGCCGCGCTCGCGCAGGACGTGCGCGGGGGTCGCGTGCCGGGCGGCGAGCCCGCCACCGGCCGCGGCCACGGTCACGGCCACCGCGGCGGCCGCCCCGTTGACCACGAGGGCCGCCGGATTGCGGGTCGCCGCGGCGAGGTGCTCGCCCGAGCGGGCGAGGAGTTCGCGGATATCCACCTGATGACGCGATCCCGCGAGCATCGCCGCGGCCACCTCATCGGGAAGCCGGGCACCCCCGAGGTCGGTATAGGTATCGGCGGCGTTAATAACGCGGCGCACGCCGAGTGCCGCATAAACGGATTCCGCGGTGACCATGGTTAGCCCTTGACCGCTCCCGCGGCCATGCCGCGCACAAAGAACCGCTGCACAAACAGGAACACGATGGTGATCGGTACGGAGATCACGGAGGCTCCGGCCATCGTTGCGCCCCAGTCCACGGTGAACTCATTGGCAAAATCGGTCAGCGCGATCGGCGCGGTTTTTGACGCGATCGAGGTGGTCATGACCGAGGCGAAGAGGAACTCGTTCCAGGACTGCAGGAACGCGAAGATTCCCACCGAGGCGATACCGGGCGCGGCCACGGGCAGCACCACGCGGATCACGGCCATGAACCGTGTGGAGCCGTCGATCATCGCGGCCTCCTCGAGCTCAATCGGCACGGAGTTAAACGTGGAGCTGAGCATCCAGGTGACCACGGGCAGCACAAAAACGAGCATCGCGATGGACAGGCCGGGGATGGTGTCCAGCAGGCCGAGGCCGGCGATCAGCTTATAGATCGGCAGCAGCAGCACGGTCGCGGGCAGCAGCTGACCCAGCAGCAGGGTGATCGCGAGCGGGCGGGCCCCGCGGAAGCGGAACCGCGAGAGCGCATATCCGGTGGAGCAGCCGAGGATAAGCGTCACGATGGTCGTGAGCACACCCACCGAGACGCTGTTGAGCAGCGCGCGCGGCATCTCGGAGCCGGCCAGCACGGTCACATAATTGGCGATCGTCGGATTGCTTGCGAGGAATTTCGGCGGGATCGCGAAGATCTCGGCGGCGGGCTTAAACGACGTGGCGAGCATGACCGCGAGCGGCAGGATCGCGGTGAAGGTCAGGACGGCGAGGAACGCATAGGACAGCGTGGTCCCGATGAAGCTCTGCGGTCCGCGGGCCTTTTTTCTCCCGGGCAGGCGGCGTGGGCGGGCGGTGATTTCGGCGGCGGTGACGGTCATGCTAATCGTCCTTCTGGGTCTGACGAACATAGAACCAGGCCAGCGTCATGCTAATCAGCAGCTGGAACAGGGCGATCACGGAGATGCTGGCCGTGCTGCCGTTCTGGAACGCTTGATAAAGTTCGATGGGAAGAATGGTGGAGGCTCCCGCCGGACCACCCTTGGTGATCACCCAGACGGGGATAAACGAGTTCAGCGCCCAGACGGTCACGATCAAAATCAGGATGAAGGTCACGTCGCGCAGCGCGGGGAGCACGATATAGCGCAGGGTGTGGAACCAGTTGGCGCCGTCGAGCTGGGCGGCCTCATAGATCTCATCCGGCACGGCCTGCAGGCCCGAGGTCACCATCAGCATGACAAACGGGAACGTACACCACACCTGGACCATGGCCAGGGCGGGCAGCACCAGATACGGGTCGGTGAGCCAGCTGATGGGCTCATTAATGATTCCGGCGCCCTGCAGGAAGCCGTTCAGGGTTCCGAAATCGCGGCTGAAGATCCACTTCCAGGCGGTGGCGGCGGCCACGGTCGGGGTGATCCACGGGATCAGCAGGAGCGAGCGCCAGATTCCGGTGAACTTCACGCGGCGGTTATTCAGGGCGAGTGCCGCGAGATAACCCACCACGATGGCACCCACGAGGCTGATCAGGACCCAGATGCCGGTATTGGCCATCATCTGGCCGAAGCGCGGGCTCTTAATAATGGTCTGGAAGGCGCCAAATCCCTCGGGGGAGAAGGCGCCGATGATGACGGTGAAGACCGAGACTCCGGCCAGCGCGATCAGAACGAGGATGGACGGCAGCGAGAGCAGCCAGCCCTTAATCGTGATCCGGCGGTAGGCGGTGGCTGCCCGGTCCTGGGCGTGTGTGCGGGTTGTTGACGATTGCGGCGCCTCCCGTGTCAGGGTGTCCATCGTCACCTCCAAGGTGGTTTCGGGAATGTGTGGGGAGAGTTTTTGGGGGATGCGCCGGGCAGCCGTTCCCGGGAACGGGGAGGGGCGGGCTGCCCGGCGCGGTCAGAGGTGACGCGGGGTGGTGCTAATTGGCCTTGAGGACGTTTGCCGCCTGGTCGATGATGGCCTGGTTGGCATCCTTGGCGCTCTGCTGGCCGAGGGCCACGGCCTGGACCGAGCTATAGATGGTCTGCGTCATCTGGGCATAGCCGGAATACGGGGGAACTGCCTTGCCGTGCTCGTTCTGCTGCTCCAGGAACGGGGCGAGCAGCGGGTCGGAGAACTTCTCGTTTTCCGCGGCGCTCAGGCGGGCCGGGAAGGTCAGGGTCATCTCGGCCTGGTGGTCCGGGGTGGACATAAACTGCACAAACTTCTTTGCCAGCTCCTGGTTCTTCGCGGCCTTGGGCACGATATAGGCCCAGCCGTTGGTGCCCACGGTGCCGGGGCCGTCCGGGCCCGGCCACATCGCGGTTCCGGCGTTGATGCCGCCCTTTTCGATCGGGGCGAGGGCATAGGCGCCATCGGAGTAGAACGCGATCTGCTTATTAATAAACAGCTGCTGCACGGCGGTGTTATCGGACTCGAACGAGGCCTGGCTGACGATGCCGTCCTTAAACCCATCGGCGAAGCTGGCCAGGGCCGCCTCGGATGCGGCCGCGTTGAGTTCTACCGAGCCATCGGACTTCTCGGTGAAGGTTCCACCGTTGCTGTAATACGCGGTGAGCCAGCGGGTCTGGGTATTGGAGTCGCTACCAAAGGGCCAGGCGAAGCCGGGGATGCCGAGCTTATCCTTGACGATCTTGGCATCGGCCTGGAGTTCCGCCCACGTGGTGGGGGCCTCGGTGATGCCTGCCTCGGCAAACATGTCCTTGTTATAGATCAGGCTCGAGGCGTCCCAGCGCCACGGCACGGCGTAGACCTTATCCTTATTGGAGACGGCGGCGATGGCCTCGCTATTGAAGTCATCCACGGGCATCGAGGAGTCATACCAGTCGGTGACATCGGTGAGCTGGTCCTTGGACGCATAGAGCGAGACGCGCGAGACGAGCTCGGTCATCACATCGGGGGTGGAGCCCGAGTCCAGGGTGGTCTTGATCTTATTGGCCATCGTGTCGTTGGTGGTGGTCACGATATTCACCTTGGTGCCGGGGTTTTCCTTCTCAAACGCGGCGACGAGCTCCTTGCCCTTGGCCTCGTCCCAGTTCGGGGACCACCAGGTGATGCTGGAGCTATCGCCGGGGGAGTCGGTGGCGGAGCAGCCGGTCGCGACGAGCGCGAGTGCGGCGGCCGCGGCCACGAGGCCGGAGATTTTGATGCGTTTATTCATGCCCATGGGGGATTTTCTCTCTCTGTGTAATGCCGGGCCGCGGGGTATTGAGGGGCCGGGGCCGGCCTGATCGTAGGCGACATCGCCTCGAAAGGAACTACAGGTCTTGGTAGTGCTGGATGCCGGGGTGGGGCATCCGGGGTGCGGGGCTACTCAAGGTGGGGAGCCGTTGACGCCGGGTGGGCCTCAACACGGATGGGATAAGCGGTGGGGAAATGATGTCCCCGGGGCCGGGCTCCGGCCGGGGTGTGATGTGCAAAGTGCTGAGGGGGGATCTCCGGGATTCGTCGTTGAATGGATTGGCTCGGTCATTTGCAATAACCTTCGAGCAACTTATGTCAAATAATAACGTAAGTTGTTCGTGCTTTGAACATATACCTGTTTTTGTGGAATCGCAATACGGGGGTGGCCCTAGTCGGTTCCAAAGGACGTGGGCGGGGTGCCCAGTGCCGCCACGGCATCCCAGAATCCCTCGGGGATCCGGGCCTCCACCAGCGCCTCAAACTCCGGAACCCGCGAGGCCCGGGCGGTGCCGATCACGGTGCTGGAAATCAGCGGGTTACGCAGTGAGAAGTGCAGCGCGGCTGCACGCAGGTCCACCTGCCACGCGGCACAGACCGCGTCCAGGCGCTCGAGCCAGGCGAGCGTCTCCGCGGAGGCCGGCTCATAGGCATAGCTTGCGCCCTCGCGTGCGCCCGAGGCGAGCAGTCCACCGCCGAAGGGGGCGGCATTAAATACGCCGATCCCGCGCTCATGCGCGCGCTCGATAAACGGCTCGGCGCTGCGGTTGAGCAGGGTATAGCGGTTATGGGTCAGCACCACATCAAAGACCCCGGTGTTCAGATAGCGTTCAAGGAGCGAGAGCGACCCGGCGGCGATGCCCAGGTGGCCCACGAGGCCCTCCTCGCGCAGGCGGATCAGGCTGGAGACGGCACCGCCCGGGGCCATTGCCTCCTCAAATGTGATCGAATACGGATCGTGCAGCTGATAGATCGGGAAATACTCCACCCCGAGCCGCTGCACCGATTCCTCAAAGGAGCGCAGCGCGCGCTCGCCGGTGAATACGCCGGTATCGCGGTCGCGATCCGATTTGGTGATCAGGAGGCTGCCCTCGGCAAGGCCGCCGTTGGCGCGCACGGCGTGGCCGAGGGCGATCTCGCTGCGCCCGTGGCCATAGCTATTGGAGGTATCCGTGATCGTAAACGGGCTGTTCAAAATGGCGCGGCCCGCGGCGATGGCCTCCTCCGAAACGGGTTCGCCGCGCTCGCGGTCCGATCCCACAAAGGCGGTGCCGAGGGAGACCTCGGTGATTTCCAGGCCGGTGTTTCCGAGCGTGTTTTTCTTCATGCTGTGCTCCATTGCGTTGGGGTATTTAGGCGCCGAGGGGGCGGAAATTCGTGGTGAGCCAGGAGCGGTAGTCCTCCTCGACCGGGGCGGGCCAGACGGGGATATCCACGGCCGCGCTGGTATAGATTCCCGCCGCGATGCGGGACTGGCTGAAGCGATCGCGGTTGCCAATCTCCTCGGCGGCCGCCACCACCTCCGCGGCGAGGTGCGCGGGGATAAACGTGACCCCGGTCTCCGTGCCGAGCACAATATCCCCGGGGAGTACGCTCACCCCGCCGATGCTCACGGGGCCGTTCACCGAGGCGAGCACCACGTCGCGGATCGGTGTGGGATCGGCGGCGCGATAGAAAAAATTGGCGTTATCGAGGCCGCGGAGGCCGCGCAGGTCACGCACGCCGCCATCGATCACCGCGCCCGCGCCGGTGCGGCTGGCGATGGCGGTTCCGAGGTTATCTCCGATCACGGTTCCCTCGGAGACCTTGCCAAAAATATCGGCCACCATCACGTCGCCCGGGGTGAGGATATCCACGACCCAGGCATTGGGCTGGGTGCCCGCGGGATAGCCGAGGCGTTCCCCCGCGCGCTCGGTGGCCTCGCGCAGATCGGGGCGGTGTGGCAGATAGTGCGAGGTGACCGCGCGACCGACCAGGGTGGAGCCCGGACGGGTGGCCTGCCAGCCGCCGCAGAACTGATACGGATAGCCCGCGGCGTCGAGCACATGCCAGGCGTGTTCGGTGCTCACAAACGCGAGTTTTTGCAGGATGTCATCGGCCACGCGGGGGCGGCCATCCGCGCCGCGCTCCCCCGTCCAGGAGGAGGTGAGTTCGATGATGTGGGGGGCAGAGTTCTCTATCGTCATTGTTATCGCAATCTCTGGTTCGCCGAATATCAGCCAGGGGGATTTATGTGTAAACTCGGCGTAAGTTACACATTATTCGACATAACACTGGCAATATTCAACCGCATCGAGATAATAAACTGTGGCAACCAACCAAACCTTCGACAACCTGACCGGGACATTCTCCGCGAGCCAGCTCCTGCAATTACTGCGGGATGGCGCACCGCGCACCCGCTCCGAGCTGGCACAGCGCACCGGTCTCTCCCGCTCGACAATCGCGCAGCGCATCGATGAGCTGATGGGGCTGGGCCTGATCGTCTCGACCGAGGATGCCATTTCCACGGGCGGGCGCCCCTCGGCCCGGTTTGAGCTCAACGCCACCGGGCGCATCATCATCGCGATCGACATGGGGGCCACCCACTGCTCGGTGGGCCTGACCGATGTGCTGGGCACCGTGATTGATACCACCACGAGCCGGATGGATATCGCCCGTGGCCCGCGCGCGCTGATCGAGGAGTGCCTCGCCACCGCGACCGAGCTGCTGAAAAAAAATAGGCGCGCGCGCGATACCGTGGTGGCCGTGGGGATCGGCCTGCCCGGCCCGGTGGAGTTTGCCACCGGCCGCCCGGATAACCCGCCGATCATGCCCGGCTGGCATGATTTTGATGTGCCCGCGTGTGTGCGGGAGACCTTTGACGTCCCCACCCTCGTGGATAACGACGTAAATATCGCGGCGCTGGGTGAGCGCACCGTGCGCTGGCCCGAGGTGAGTGAGCTGATCTATGTGAAGGTCGCCACCGGAATCGGTGCGGGGATCATCTCGGGTTCCGATCTGCAGCGTGGCTCCCGCGGCATCGCCGGGGATATCGGCCATGTGCGGGTTTCCAAGGGTGCCGAGATTCAGTGCACCTGCGGCAATTTTGGCTGCCTCGAGGCCACCGCCGGGGGCCCGGCCATCGCCCGCAATCTGCGTGCGGTGGGCATCGCCGCCGAGAGTAACGGCGATATTGTGGACCTCGCGCTTAATGGCAACCTCACGGTGACCGGGGCCGTGCGCGAGGCCGGGCGCACGATTGGTGAGGTGCTCACCACATGCGTGAGCATCATTAACCCCTCCGTGATTGTGATCGGCGGGTCAATCTCCACCGCGGGTGATCACCTCCTCGCCGGTATCCGCGAGGTGGTGTACTCCAATTCAATCCCGCTGGCCACCGAGAATCTGACGATTGTGCAGTCCCGCGTGGGGGCCCATGCGGGCATCATCGGGGCCGGCGTGATGGCCGGAAACCACGTGCTCTCCGCCTCCTATATCAACGAGCAGATCCGCACGCTGCGCGCGGTCTGAGTGGGCCCCGCGGCTTCCCCCTCCCGCGCCGGAGAGGGGAAGGTGCGGGGTTTTTGCGCGCCCGGATCCGCGTGCCCGGAGCCTTGCGCGGTATCGCCGTGCCCCGGGGGTGCGAGGGTCGCGGCGTGCACTCCCGTCGGCGGGAGCCTTGCCCCGCGGGACTTGTTCTAGTATAACTAGAACAATACGACACGGAAGTGGGTATATATGTCACGGGACACCTCCCTCATCGTGAGTGGACTCGAGAAGAGCTTCGGCGCTGTGCGCGCCGTGCGCGGGGTGAGCTTCACCGCGCGCCCCGGCCGCGTGACCGGATTCCTGGGGCCCAATGGCTCGGGAAAAACCACCACCCTGCGGATGCTGCTGGGGCTGATCGCCCCCGATGCCGGCACCGCCACTATCGGGGGCACCCGCTATGACCGGCTCGACCGGCCCGCCCTGACGGTGGGCTCGGCCCTCGAGGCCAGCTTCCATCCCGCGCATACCGGGGCCATGCACCTGCGCATTGCCGCGGCGGCCAGCGGCATTCCCGCGACCCGCGCCGCCGAGGTATTGGCGCTGGTGGGGCTGGCCGAGGCCGGGCCCCGCCGAATCGGGGGCTACTCGCTCGGAATGCGCCAGCGCCTCGCGCTGGCCACCGCGCTGCTGGGCGACCCCGAGGTGCTGGTGCTCGACGAGCCCATAAACGGCCTCGACCCCGAGGGGATCCGCTGGATCCGCGGCTTTCTGCGCAGCCTGGCGGCGGGCGGCACCACGGTGCTGCTCTCCTCCCACCTCCTCGCCGAGGTGCAACAAACGGTGGATGACGTGGTGGTGATCCGCGAGGGCGCCGTGGTCTATGCGGGGGAGCTCGCGGCGCTCGAGGCCCGCGCCGGGGGCGCGGTGATCGTGGACTCCGCCGATCGCCCCGCGCTTCTTGCCCTGATTGCCGGCCTGGGTCTCCCCGCGGCCGAGGGCGGAGGGGCCGGGCTGCGGGTGCGCGGGATCGGCGTGGACGACCTGGCCGCCGCTGCCTTCCATGCGGGCATCATCCTGCGCCACCTGAGCGTGGAATCCGAGGGCTTGGAGGAGGTCTTTTTTGATCTCACCGGGGGCGTAGGCCCCGAATTATCCGGCCTCCGGACGGGGGAGGTGCGCTGATGGCCCGCCTGATGCGGAGCGTCTCCGCCGAGTTCCTGAAGCTCCGCGCCACCCGCACCGGCTGGATGCTGGCTGCCCTGATGCTGATCCTCGCGGCCGGGGCCGCCGGGCTCTTTGCCGCGATGTTTGGGCCCCTCGGGATGCAATCGGGGGCGATGGTGGCGCCGATCGATCCGCGCGCCGCCGCGGGCCTCGTCTATAGCGCCCCCACGTCGCTGCTCTATGTGATCCCGCTGGTGCTGGGGGCCCTTGGGGTGAGTGGGGAATATCGCAATCGCACCCTGGCCGGAACCTTCACCGCCGAGCCGCGGCGCGGCATTGTCCTCGCGGCAAAGGCCCTGGTCCTCTTCTGCGCGGGTGCGCTGCTGGGGCTGCTCGGTGCGCTCGGTGCCCTGGGCGTGGGGGCGCTCGTGACGGGGGCGGGCGGGGGCGATGCGTTCCTCGGCGAGGCCGCTACCTGGGGCATTGCGCTGCGGACCGTGCCCGCGATGGGGCTCTGGGCGCTGATCGGCCTGGGCCTGGGTATCCTGGTGCGCTCGCAGGCGGTGGTAATCGTGATTGCCCTCGGCTTCTCCCAGTTTGTCCAGCCGATCCTGCGGATGGTTTCGGGCCTCTGGGACTGGAGCGCGGCGATCGGAAAATTCCTGCCGGGTGCCGCGACCGATGCGTTTATCGGCAGCGGAATCTTCACGAGTATGGGCTCGCTGGATCCCTCGCTCGCGGGCCTGGACCCGGCAATCCTGAGCCGGGGTTGGGGCGGGGTGGTACTCGCCGCGACCGCGCTGCTCCTGCTGGGCCTGGGATGGCTGCTGCGCTGGCGCTCCGACCTCGACTAGGTCCCGTGGCACCCGCGTCCCCTCGCGGGCGCGGGTGCCACGCTGCTAGCCTGGCCCCATGGATACGCGCGACCTCGTGGTGACCGATATTGCCGCCGCCACTGCCCTCTGGACCGAGGCCGATCTCACCCGCCCGTGGAATGATCCTGGCGCCGATATTCGCCGCGCGCTCGCGGGGGAGCGCTCAACCGTGCTGGGGTGTTTTGATGGCGAGGACCTCGTGGCCACGGCGATGGTGGGGGAGGACGGTCATCGCGGCTGGATCTACTATGTGGCGGTGGTCCGCGATCTGCGTGGGCGTCGGCTCGGGGCACGAATGATCACCGCCGCCGAGGATTGGCTGGCCGAGCGCGGGGCGGTCAAGGTGCAGCTGATGGTGCGTCACGGCAATGCCGAGGCCGCGGGCTTTTATGAGCACCTGGGCTATACCGATTCCGAGGTTTCCGTGCTGGCCAAGTGGCTGCCGGGGCATCCGGCCTAGGCGATGGTGGTGGCCTGGGACCAGACGGCCACCCAGGCGCCCGCGATCAGCTCATAGCTATCGCTGTGCCAGTACGTGGCGCGGGGTACCCGGTGGCCCCCAAACTCCACCTCTAATTCGGCGCGATAGCGAATCGTGGCCATCTCGCCGCGCACGCGGATCGCGATGGGCCCCGGTTCCCAGGCGAGGTAGTTGATCTGCCCGCTGGATACCGCGCCGAGGTATTGCTCGCGATCCAGCGCCGCGCCGATGGGCGTGATCAGCTGAAACTCGGGCGAGTGCGCGGAGCGCGCGGCCTCGATATCCCCGGCCACGAGCGCGCGCACGCGGGCGCGTTCGGTGGCGATAATGAGTTCTTCCGTGGCGGTGCCGGTCATCAGGATTCCTCTCCCGGGGCGGGATAGATTCGGGGTGTGGCATAGGCTTATGCGCACTTTGGACATAATGACAGAAAATGTCCACCTGTACAAGATGGACATTTTTTGCCTGAAGTGTCAGGATCGGGGGTGTGACCGCATCCCCCAAAACGCAGCAGATCCTCGACTCCTCCCTCGCCGTATTCTGTCGCTATGGCTTTGCCAAGACCACGATGAGCGACCTGGCCGGGGCCGCGGGGGTCTCCCGGGCCACGCTCTATCTGCACTTCAGCAATAAGGAGGCGGTCTTCCGCGCCGGCTCGGAGCGGGCCCATGCGGCGGTCATGGCCGAGGTGGAGGAGCGGCTGGGTGCCGAAGGCCCGGCCATCGGGCGGATCGATGCCGCGATGAACGCGTATCTGCGCGGGCTCATGGAGGAGATCGGCGCGAGCCCGCATGGCCGCGAACTCTTTGATTCCAATCTGGAGCTCTCGGCGGATATTACGCTTGCTGCCCGCCGCCGCCTCACGGATCGGATCGCCGAGGTGCTGGCCGAGGCCGATACCCGCGGGGAGATTAGGCTCTCCGCCCTCGGGGCCACCCCGCGGGAGCTGGCCGGGCTGATCCTGGCCAGTGCCGAGGGGATCAAGCTCGCGGGCGGCCCGGGCGCGCGCCTGGCCGCGGGCAGTGCGCTGTTTATGCGCATTCTGGGCGCCGCCACCGCCCCCTAACCGCCACCGGGGCATAAAAAACCGCCGCCTCCCGAGGGGAGACGGCGGTTTCTTTTATGATGATTAATCGCGCAGGATGGCGAAGAAACGCAGCAGCTCGGTATAGAGCCAGATCACGGTGACCATGATGCCAAAGGCACCGGCCCAGGCGTAGACCTTGGGGGCGCGGTTCTGCACGCCGCGCTGGATGCTATCGAAGTCGAGTACCAGCGAGTAGGCGGCGAGGATAACCACAAAGATGCCGAGGACGGCGCCGATCGGGATGCCCGTGTTTCCGATGGTGGCGCTGCTCATGCCGAAGCCGCTGACCACACCGGTCATCATGAGAACCATGTTGACCAGCGAGTAGACCAGGTAACCGATCATCGCGACCATGAAGATCTTGGTGGCCTTCTTGGAGGCACGCACCTTGCCGCTGGCAAATAGGGCCAGGGTGACACCAACCACGGCAAACGTGGCGATGACGGCCTGGACAACAATGCCGGGCCACGCGGTCTCAAAATAGGCGGAGAGTGCGCCGACAAACAGGCCCTGCACGGCGGCATAGGCCAGGACGAGGGGAGCGGAGGGCACCTTCTTGAAGATGTTGACCATCGCGAGGACAAAGCCAATAAGCGCGGCGGGCAGCATGATGCCGGGCATGTTCCAGCCGATTGCCGCGGTGGCCAGCATCACAACAAAGGCGACGGCCGTCTTGACGACGGTGTCCTCGATGGTCATGCGGTCGGTGACATCGACCGAGGCCATGGGCTGGTCGTACTGGTGCTGAAGCTGCTCGGCGGTCATCGCGGCCGAGGCAGCCTGCATCTGGCCGCCGTTTTTAAAGGCCGGATTATTGAATGCGGGGTTATTTGCCATCTGGATGGTCCTGCTCTCTCAGTGTTCTGGGAGTTCTCGGGCTGGGGTCACAACAGGGCCCGTCAGGGCCTTCGTTATCAATAATCTACCGGAATTTACTGGGAAGCACCCGGGCCGGAGACGGATCCGAACCTATTTACCCAAAATTCATTCGGCGGGATGACGCCCAGAGATTAGGCTGGGAGGCATGATCGCGCCCTCTCGACCCGTCATTATTGGTCACCGTGGAGCCTCGGGCTATCGGCCCGAGCACTCGGCCTCGGCGTACCGGCTCGCGTTTGCCCTCGGCGCCGATTTTGTCGAGCCCGACCTCGTGGTCAGCAGCGATGGTGTGCTGGTTTTGCGGCACGAAAATGACATCACCGAGACCACCGATGTGGCCAGCCGCCCCGAGTTTGCGGGCCGCAGGACGGTGCGGATGGTAGACGGCGAGCGGCACGACGGCTGGTTCACCGAGGACTTCACCTGGGCCGAGCTGGCCACCCTGCACTGCCGCGAACGCCTCCCCGAACTGCGGGCCGCGAGCGCCACATATAACAACACGGAGCGGCTGCTCTGCCTCGCCGATCTGATCCAGATCATTAACGAGTGCTCCCTCGACGCCGGGCGCGCACTCGGGATGGTGGCCGAGATTAAGCACTCCACCTATTTCGCTGAGCGCGGATTTATCATGGAGGATCTGCTGCGCGAGCAACTCGCGGGCTGGAGCGGGGGAGGCACCCTCGTGGTGGAGAGCTTTGAGCTCGGGGTGCTGGAGCGCCTGCGCGCGAGCGGGCTCGAGGCGCGCTATGTCTACCTCCTGGATAAAACCGGCATCGCCGAGGACGAGCGGCCCGAGCACGGCGGCAGCGGCACCCCCTATGCCGAGATGGCCACCCCCGCGGGCCTGCGGGCCCTCGCGGGCCGGGTCCACGGCATCAGCCTGAGCCGCGCGTATCTGGTGGCGGCGGGCGGGCGCGAACTCGTGGAGGCCGCGCACGCGCTGGGACTCGATGTGTTCACCTGGACGCTGCGCCCGGAAAACCGTTTCCTCGCGCCGGCCGCGCGCAGCTCGGAAGACCCCGCGGAATTTGGCGATTGGCGCACCGAGTTTGCGCAGATTATCCGCACCGGGGTGGACGGCATCTTTGTGGATCACCCCGATCTGGGCCGGCTCGCCCGGGAACATGCTCGGGCGGGCATATCCGCGGTTCTGGCCTGATCGGCGCGGGGGCCGCGGCCGCGGGCATCACGCCGCGCGTCGCCGGTCGGGGAGCGCGTCGGCGGTAGCGCCTAGACTTGAGGAGATATGGCCAACCACAGTGACTCCGTGAACTCCGAGCAGACCCCGATCGTGCTGCCCCCCGGCGCAGGACCCGCGTTTGGCGAGGCCGGTCGCTATGATGCCTCGGCCCAGTTTGGCCAGAACGTTCCCGAAGGTGAGGACCCCACGCTGCACGGGCTTAACCCGCAGCAGCGCGAGGCAGTGGTCTATCGTGGCCCGGCGCTGCTGATCGTCGCGGGGGCCGGCTCCGGCAAGACCCGCGTACTCACCCAGCGCATCGCGGGCCTGATCCGCAATCGCGAGGCCTGGCCCAGCCAGATCCTCGCGATCACGTTCACCAATAAGGCCGCCGCCGAGATGCGCGAGCGCGTGCAGCAGCAGCTGGGCGGGGCGGCCGAGGGCATGTGGATCGCCACGTTCCACTCCGCCTGTGTGCGCATCCTGCGCCGCGAGGCCGAGAACTTCGGCTTTAAAAAGAACTTCACGATCTACGATTCCAATGACTCGCGCGTGCTGATTAAGCGCATCATTAAGGAACTGGACGCCGATGTGCTGGGGCTCACCCCGGCGAATGTCTCCAATAAGATCAGCAAGCTCAAAAACGAGCTCGCCGATGTGGATAGCTATGCGCGCAATGCCAACCTCTCCGACCCCAATGAGGTCATGTTTGTGGAGGTATTCCGGCGCTATACGCGGGAGCTGGCCCGCGCCAATGCGTTTGACTTCGACGATCTAATCGGCCAGACCGTCTACCTCTTCCGCGCCTTCCCGCACGTGGCGGCGCAGTATCAGAAGCGGTTCCGGCACATCCTGGTGGACGAGTACCAGGACACCAACCACGCCCAGTATGCGCTGATCCGCGAGCTCACCCGCGCCCCCGAGCCCGAGCCCGACGGCTTCCTCGAGGGCGCGGGACCGGCCGCGCTGGCCGGTGCCTCGCTCACCGTGGTGGGCGATTCCGATCAGTCGATTTATGCCTTCCGCGGCGCGGATATCCGCAATATCGTGGAGTTTGAGCGCGATTTTGTGGGGGCCAAGGTGATCCTCCTGGAACAGAATTATCGCTCCACCCAAAATATTCTCTCGGCCGCAAACGCCGTGATCTCCAATAACTTCGACCGCAAGGAAAAGCGCCTGTGGTCCGATGGCGGAGACGGCGAGAAGATCATCGGATTCACCGGCTATTCGGGTCATGATGAGGCGCAGTTCATCGCCGATGAGATCGAGAAGCTGCACTCGGCGGGCATGGGCTATAACGAGATCGCGGTGTTTTATCGCACCAATGCCCAGACCCGGGCGCTGGAGGAAATTTTCATCCGCTCCGCGCTGCCCTACCGGATCATGGGCGGCACCAAGTTTTATGAGCGTGCCGAGATTAAAGACTCCTTTGGCTATCTGATCGCCGTGGCCAATCCCGACGATACGTTGGCGCTGCGCCGCATCCTGAATACCCCGAAGCGCGGCATCGGCCCGGCCACCGAGACCCAGCTCTTTAGCTTCGCGGAAAATAACGCCATCAGCTTCCGCGAGGCCATGCGCAATGCCGAGGGCCTGGGCCTCGGCCCCAAGGTCACGGGCGCGATCACCGCACTCTCCGATTTGCTGGACGAGGCGGCGGCCCTGGCCGATACCGGCAAGGTGGCCGATGTGCTGACGCTCCTGGTCACCAAGAGCGCGCTGCTGGAGACGCTGCGTAATAGCCGCGATCCGCAGGACGAGGCGCGCGCCGAAAATATCGAGGAACTGATGGCGGTGACCAAGGAGTTCGAAAAAAATAACCCCGATGGCACGCTGATCGACTTCCTCACCGAGGTCTCTCTCGTGGCGGCGGCCGATGACCTCGACTCGAGCACCGGCACGGTCTCCCTGATGACCCTGCACACCGCCAAGGGCCTCGAATATGAGGCGGTATTCCTGACCGGCGTGGAGGAGGATCTGCTCCCGCATAAGATGTCCGCCAATGAGCCCGGCGGCCCCGCCGAGGAGCGCCGGTTATTTTATGTGGGCATCACGCGCGCGCGGCAGCGGCTGTTTATCTCGCTCGCGATGACGCGCGCCCAATATGGCGAGACCGCCATCGCGATGCCCAGCCGCTATCTGCAGGAGATCCCCGCGGAGCTGATCGAGTGGCGGCAATCGCCCGGCTCGGCCAATTCCCGCGGCGGCACCCAGCCGCGCGCGCTGAATGCCACGCGGCGCTGGCCCGGTTCGGGTGGCGGCTCGGGGCAGCCGCCCGCGCTCCCGCGTGCGGAAAAAAAGGAGTGGCCCAATAAGATCACGGGCCAGGTGCGCGATAACGCCGGGCTGGAGCTGGCCGCGGGTGATCGCATCCGCCATGTGGACTTCGGCGAGGGCCGCGTGCAGCAGATCACGGGCGAGGGTAATAAGCGCATTGCCCACGTGCAGTTTGATGCCGCGGGCTTTAAGAAGCTGCTGATTAAGATCGCGCCGATCGAGAAGATTTAGGAGAACGCGGCCATGGTGATTTCACGCAGGGGACAGCGACCCGGGGGTTTTGACGCCGGCGACCGCGTGGAGGCCGTGGCCGTGGCCGTGCTGCGGCGCGGGACCAGCGCACTGCTGTGCCTGCGGGCACCCGGGCGGGAGAGTTTCCCCGGCGTCTGGGATTTCCCGGGTGGACACGTGGAGGCGGGCGAGAGCGCGGCCGAGGCGCTGCGCCGCGAGCTGGCCGAGGAGCTGGGCATCGGGATCATGCGCCCGGGGCCGATCCCGGATGCCTTTTTTAGGTTGGGCGAGGCGGAGATCTCGCTCTGGGTGCTGGATGAGTGGACCGGTGAGCCGGAAAACCTCGCGCCCGAGGAGCATGTGGAACTGCGCTGGGTGGATATCGAGGAGGCCGCCGGGCTGGATCTGCCCGATGCCTCCTATCACGATCTGCTCGCGCGCTTTTTGAAGCCCCGAGGCTAAGCGGGCCTGGCCCCGCCGCCGCGTGTGATCGCGGCGGGCCGGGGCACTCGTCCGGGGCGCGCTGCCTGCCGCGGGCCGCTGCCGATATCCGGGCTGCCCTTCGCGCTGCCCGCGGTGCGTGGCCCTCCGGCCGCTAGCGGTGCCTGCCGCGCCCGGACGCGCCCGCCCCGGGCCCCGGGCACCCCGCGCGGTGGGGTTGCGGCAGCCGCTTAATGTTGTGTCATATGCTGAAAATTTGGCGCGACACGGGGCGGAAAACACCCGTCGTTTATAACAAAAGTATAACGAGAGTCCCGCGCGGGCCCCGGAGTGCGCGGCGGCGCAAAATTGGCAACTTCGGCGTGATTCCGCGGCGTGCGCGAGGGGGGATTGTTATGTATCCTTACAAAAGAAAATTGACGGTCGGGTCGCGCGGGTTTTCGCCCTTGAAAATGGTTTGCACGTAAAAATTATTTGGTGAATACTATTTCCAACAGCGTGGTCTGGGACTCTCCAGGCTCGACGTTTCAACGAGGAGACAGCACAAATGAAGAAGCGTTATCTTCCCATCGCACTACTCGCAACAGCAGCACTCGGCCTCGCCGCGTGCTCCTCGAGCGCACCTGCCGATGGAGGAAAAGTAGATGGTGACGGCCAGAGCCTGAAGGTCTGGATCATGCAGGGCACCAACCCGAACTCCGAGGACTTCTTTGCCGAGGTAGGCAAGTCGTTCAAGGAGGAGACCGGCGCGGACCTCAAGGTCGAATACGTTCAGTGGGCCGACGCTCACGACCGTTTTGTCACGTCGATTGCCGGAGGCACGACCCCGGACGTGGCCGAGACCGGAACCACCTGGACCGCCGAGTTCGCCGATGCCGGCGCACTGGCCCCCATCACCGAATACGTTGATAAGGCCGGACTGAAGGATGACCTCGTTGAGGGTCTTGTGAAGTCGGGTACCTACGACGGAGAGCTCTACGGCATGCCCTGGTACGCCGGAGTGCGCGCCATGGTCTACCGCAGCGATGTCTTCGACGAGCTGGGCATCAAGGTTCCCACCAACTGGGCCGAGATCGAGGCCGCCGTGGCCACCATCAAGGCAGCCAAGCCCGATATGATCCCCTTCCCCGTTCCCGGAGACGCCGAGTTCCAGGTATACCCCTGGGTCTGGGGCGCCGGCGGAGAGGTAGCCACCGAGAAGGACGGCACCTGGACCAGCGAGATGGACAGCGCCAAGTCGCGCGAGGGACTCGAGTTCTACACCGGTCTCGCGACCGAGCACGGTTCCTCCACCTCGGGTGCCACCACCTGGAAGGAGACCGACGTTCTGGATAACTTCACCCAGGGCAAGGTAGCCATGTCGCTCCAGGGTTCCTGGACCCCCGCGACCATCATCCAGAAGGCTCCCGAGCTTGAGGGCAAGTTCGCCGCCACCCCGATCCCCGGCAAGGACGGCGGCATCAGCCCCTCCGTTCTGGGTGGATCGCACCTGAGTATGTTCAACACCTCGAAGAACAAGGAACTCGCGTTCAAGTTCATCGAGATGATGGGCACCGGCAAGTACGCCGAGAAGTGGGCCGAGCAGACCGGATACTTCCCCGGCCAGACCTCGCTGCTCGACGACGCACAGAAGTCCGATAACCCGCTCGTGAAGCCCTTCGCCGAGCAGATGGTCAACGGAGGAGCCTCCGTTCCCGTTACCCCCACCTTCGGAGCCGTCCAGGCCAAGAAGACCACCAACGCCATGATCCAGTCGATCCTTTCCGGTTCCAAGACCGTGGAGCAGGCCTCCACCGACGCCGCCAAGGAAATGACCGGGCTGCTCAACGATAAGAAGTAGATGTCAAAATTGGTATCACCCGCGGCTGTCCCCGGAACCCTTGGTTCCGGGGCGGCCGGCGGGCCTCCCCGCCGCAATCGGGCACGCACTGTGCTCGCCGCACGGCCCTGGCTCCTGCTCGCGCCCGCACTCTTTGTGCTGGCCGTGCTCCTGCTCTGGCCCCTGATCCGCGTTGTGCTCTTCTCGTTCCAGGACTACGGCCTGCGCGAAATTGTCAGCGGGAAAACAAACTTCAACGGTGGTGCTAACTACCTTGAGGCCATTACCAACCCTCAGCTGTGGTCGGTAGTACTCCCCAACACCGTTGTATTCGCCGTGGCCGCCGTGGCCGGAACCGTGATCTTTGGAACACTGGTTGCGCTGCTCATGAGCTCGCTCGGCAAGACCTGGCGCACCATCGTTGGCTCCGCCATCATGGTCGCCTGGGCCATGCCCGCCGTGACCGGTACCTATGTGTGGATCTGGATTTTTGACGCCGATAACGGAATCGTCAATAAGCTCCTCATGGGTGCCGGACTGATGGACGAGCCCTTTAACTGGTTCACGAACCGCTGGAGCTTCTACGCGATCGTCCTGATCAACGTGATTCACCACGGATTCCCCTTCGTAGCCATCACCGTTCTGGCCGGACTGCTCGGCGTGAATAAGGAAATGCTTGAGGCCGCCGAAATGGACGGCGCGGGCCCCTTCCGCCGCTTCTTCCAGATCATCTTCCCCTCGCTCAAGCAGGTATTCACGGTTGTGATCATCCTGTCCACGATCTGGGACTTCAAGATATTCAGTCAGGTCTATCTGATGCCGGGAGGTGGCGGATCCAACCGAGAAGTCCTGAACCTCGGCGTGTGGTCCTACGTCGAGTCCTTCGGACAGAACCGCTACGGGTTTGGTTCGGCCATCGCCGTGCTGCTGACCCTGGTCCTGCTGGTCATCACCATTATCTATATCCGCGCCCTGATGAAAGAGGATGAGCTGTGAGTCAGACCTCTGCCAAAAAGACGCGCCTGAAGGTGGTGCGCGGCATCCTCATCGCCGCGCTGCTGTTCTTCACCCTGTTCCCGGCCTACTGGATGATGTCGAGCGCCTTTGATGCGCGCGCCGGCTCCGGTAACCAGGGCATCGTGCCCGCCGAGTTCACGCTGGATAACTTCATCTACGTCATCAACGACGGTGGATTTGGTGTGTTCCTGCGCAACTCGGTGATCGTGGCCTTCGCCACGGTCCTGATCTCGGCCGTGCTGGCGCTCCTGGCGTCGGTGGCCGTGGCCCGGTTCAAGTTCAAATTCCGCACCGGAATCCTGCTGATGATCCTCGTGGTCCAGATGGTTCCGCTTGAGGCGCTCGTGATCCCGCTGTTTGTGCAGGTTCGTGATCTTCAGCTGCTGAATACCCTGCTGGGTCTGGTCATCGTATATGTCGCGATCTCGCTGCCGTTTGGTATCTGGATGCTGCGCGGATTTGTGGCCGCCGTCCCCGTGGAACTGGAAGAGGCCGCATACCTCGACGGTGCCTCCTGGTGGCGCATGTTCCGCTCCGTGATGCTGCCCCTGGTTATGCCGGGACTGGTGGCCACCAGCGTATTCAGTTTTATTACCGCCTGGAACGAGTTCATCTTCGCGATGACCATGCTGCAGGGAAGCACCGAGAACTATACGGTTGCCATCGGACTTAAGCAGTTCTTCGGCGAGCACTCCAATGAGTGGGGCTATGTCATGGCCGCCTCGACTCTGATCACGATCCCCGTGATGATCTTCTTCATCCTCGTCCAGGGCAAGCTGTCCTCCGGACTGGTGGCGGGAGCGGTCAAGGGATGATCACCGAGCCGAACCTTACGCGCCTGGTAAACGGCGTTTTATGGCCGGGCTTTCTCGGCCAAAACGTACCCGATTGGGTGCGCGAGGCTCTCGGCGAGGGCCTGGCCGGGGTTGTGTACTTCGGACATAACCTCGACCAGGACAACCCCGCGGCGGTGGCCGACCTCTCGGCAAAGTTCCGGGCCATTGCGCCGGACGTGCTGCTGGGAGTGGACGAGGAGGGTGGCACCGTCACCCGCCTCGAGGCCGCCGCGGGCTCAAGCCTTCCCGGCCCCGCGCAGCTGACCGTGCTGGGCGACCTCGTGGCCAGCGCCGCGGTGGGAGCCGAGCTGGGTCGTCGCGCCGCGGCCGTGGGCATCAACGTGGTCCTCGGCCCCGTGGCCGATGTGAATACCAATCCGGCAAACCCCGTGATCGGGGTGCGCTCGTTTGGATCCGATCCCGAGATCGTCTCGGCCCAGGTGGCCGCCACGATCACCGGAATGCAGGGCCGCGGCGTGGCCGCCTGTGCCAAGCACTTCCCCGGACACGGCGATACCCACTCCGATTCGCATACCTCGCTGCCGCGCATCGACGTGCCCGAGGACGAGATCATTCGCGATCACCTGGCCCCGTTCCGCGCGGCAATTGCCGCCGGGGTTGAGGTCATCATGACCGCGCATATTATTGTGCCCGCCTGGGGCGAACTGCCCGCGACGCTGAACCCGGTGGCGCTGGGTCGCCTGCGGGATATGGGCTTTGAGGGCGTCATCGTGACCGATGCCCTGGACATGGCCGCCGTGCGCGAGAGCGTGGGGGCCGGCCCCGGGGCGGTACTGGCCATCCGGGCCGGTGCCGACCTGCTGTGCATCGGTAACCCCGTGACCAAACCCGGCGAGGACCGCGCCGGCGAGATCGACCGCGACGACTATCTTGAGGTGCGCGATGCACTGATCGAGGCCGTCCGCTCGGGCGAGCTGGACCCCGAGCTGCTGCGCGTGGCCGGCGAGCGTAACCTCGCGCTGGCCCGTCGCCTGGCCGCCCAGTCCGCGCTGGGTCGCGCCGAACTTTCCGCCGCGGACGCCGCCGCTATGGTGGCCGGGGCGATCCGTACCACGGGCGATATTTCCCGCTCGGGTGCGGCCGTGACCCTGCTGGATCTGCGCGATCGGGTGACCATCGCGGTCGCCGCCGATAACGATGCCTTTGGCGCCGCGCTGCGCCCCATTGCCACCCCCACCCGGATGGGAATTGGCGTCCTGGGCGGGGAGAACCCCGCCGCCGCCCTCGCCGCCGTACTCGAAACGATTCCGGAGAACGAAGACCTGCTGGTCCTGGTGGATCGGATCGGTATCCCCGGCAAACAGCGCGAGGCCCTCGCGGCGATCGCCGCGGCCGGGCTGCCCGCCGTGGTGGTTAACGTGGGCATCACCGCCCCGGGCTATGACGGTGCCGGGCTGGCCCGCATCGACGCCCTCGCCGGTTCCGCACTCTCCGCGCGGCGCGTGGCCGAGCTTATTTACGGGGTCGATCGCGCATGAGGATCCTGTCCTTGCAGTCGGGCACCAGCGCCGACGGCATCGACGCCGCCATCGTGCAGTTCACGGCCGCCGGGGATGACCCGCGCCGGCCGGAACTGACGCTGCGTCAGATCGCCGCGGAGACCGTGGACTGGGCCCCCGAGCTGCGCCGCGACCTGCTCGCGTTTGCCGATGGTGCGGCCCTGGACGCCGGGGCACTGACCCGGCTCACCACCGCGGCGGGACGGGCCTTTGCCGCGGCCGCCGCCGATCTGTGTGCCCGCTTTGGCCCCGTGGACCTGGTGGTCTCACACGGCCAGACCGTTTATCACTGGGTCGAGGACGGCCATGCCCGCGGCACGCTGCAGCTCGGCGAGGCCGCCTGGATCGCCGAGGCCGTGGGGGCACCTGTGCTCTCCAACCTGCGCGCCGCCGATATCGCCGCCGGGGGAGAGGGAGCCCCGCTGATGGGGATCTTCGACCGCGCCTGGTTTGGCGATAACGTGCCCGCCGCCTCGCTGAACCTCGGCGGCATCGCCAACCTTCAGATTGTCCTGGCCTCGGGCGAGATCCTCGCCTTTGATACCGGGCCCGCCAATGTCCTGATTGATGCCGCGATCGCCCGCTCCAGCGGCGGAAGCCTCGGTTATGACCCCGATGGGTCCCATGCCGCCGCGGGAACCGTCCACGACGGGGTGCTCTCGGCACTGCTTGCTCACCCCTATCTGGCGCGCCCCGCCCCCAAGAGCACGGGCCGGGAAACCTTCACGCTGGACGTGGTGGATGCCGCACTGGCCGCCTCCGGCGCGCGGGACCTCGGTCTTTCCGACCTGCTCGCAACCCTCACCCGCTATAGCGCGGTGAGCGTGGCCGGGGCCCTGCATGCCGCGGCCCCCGATCTGGGCCTCGTGATCGCCTCGGGCGGCGGCGTGGATAATCCCACGTTGCTCGCCGAGCTGCGGGCCGCGCTGCCCGCCGGGGTGGAGCTGGCCACGAGCGCCGAGCACGGGATCGACCCCGGGTTT
This sequence comes from Mycetocola spongiae, assembly GCF_020424085.1. Classification (NCBI taxonomy): domain Bacteria; kingdom Bacillati; phylum Actinomycetota; class Actinomycetes; order Micrococcales; family Microbacteriaceae; genus Mycetocola; species Mycetocola spongiae. The sequence goes on from NZ_CP080203.1 coordinate 2,618,623, forward strand.
AAAGAGTCCCTCCTATTTGCGCTGATCGGCTATCTGTCCTGGCACGGCCTGCCGCTGTCCCTGCGCGCCGAGAACCCGCGCATCGCCGGGGTATTCAGCGCCGGAATCGCGCCCCTGCGCCTGCCCGAGCCGCTCCTGGGCATCGCCGGGCTCCATATTTTCTCCCCCGACCGTAATTCGCATGAAAGTGAACACCGCAATGACTAATCCGCTGGTTTTAGCCGTAGACCTGGGGAAGACCTCCTGTCGCGTGCGCGTGGGCACCCCCGGTAATGTGCTGGCCGAGGTTAAGGGTGCCGGTGCGCCCGGCCTCGCCGAGCAGCACGGCGCCCGCCTGTCCTTTGAGTCCGTCGCCGCCCAGCTGGATCGCATCGATCCCGCCCTGCTCGCCTCCGTGCGCGGCGTGGGTGTGGGCGCGGCCGGTGTGGAGGCCGCACCCGAGGCCACCGCCGAGTTCATCACGCTGCTGCGCGGCCGCCTCGATGTGCCCACGGCCGTGATTAACGACGCGCTTGCGGCCCATGCCGGGGCGTTTTCCGGCGGACCCGGCGTGGTCCTGATCGCCGGAACCGGCGCGATCGCCTATGCCGTGGACGAGGACGGGACCACCCATCAGATCGACGGCTGGGGCCCCTGGCTCGGAGATGATGGAAGCGGCCGCTGGATCGGCCAGCAGGGCCTGATTGCGGCATTGCGCGCCCTGGATGGCCGCGGCGAGGCCACCGCGCTGAGCGCCGAGGCCGAGGCCCACGCGGGTAATATCCCGGCGCTGCCCAACTGGGTCAGCTCCGAGGGTGCACCCGCGCGCCAGCTCGCCTCCTTTGCGCCGCGCGTGCTGGAGACCGCCGCCGCGGGAGACCCCGTGGCGCGCGAGATCGTGGAGCGCGCGTGTGCGCTGCTCACCGAGACCTCGGCCGCCGCGGGACAGCCCACGCTGTGTGTTGTGGGTGGCATCAGTGAGCACCCCTATTTCTCCGAGCGTCTGCACGCGGCCTTCGCCGCCCGCGGCCTGCGCATCCGCGCGGTTGAGGGCGATGCCCTGGACGGCGCCGGGATCATTATTGATAATCTGGCCCTGGGCTATGAGGGGCGGATCATTCGTGGATAACACCGAAAACGCGCAGCTGCGCGCGCTGCTGGGAACGCTCTCGACCGAGCGCGTCTCGGAGCGTAATACCGATCTGGACCTGATGGAAAACGGCGAGCTGGTGGCCGCGATGATCGAGGAGGACCGCGCCGTGGGCGAGGCCCTGCGTTCGCAGGCCGGGCAGATCACCGCCGCGATCGACGGTATCGTTCCGGGCCTGTCCCGCGGCGGACGCCTCGTTTATATCGGCGCGGGAACCGCGGGCCGGATGGGTGTACTGGATGCCAGCGAGGCACCGCCCACGTTTGGTATTTCGGATGATGTGATCATCGGCCTGATCGCCGGCGGCGAGAAGGCCATCCATACCGCCGTGGAAAACGCCGAGGACAGCGAGGAGATGGGCATCGCCGATGTTGATCGCCTGGACCTCGGCCCCAATGACACGCTGGTGGGTATCTCCGCCTCGGGCCGCACCCCGTATGTGGTGGCGGCGCTGAACCGGGCGCAGGAGCGCGGCGCGTTCACCGTGGCTCACTCCTGCAACGCGGATTCGCCGATCGGTGCCGCCGCGCAGGTGGCCATCGAGACCGAGGTGGGCCCCGAGATTCTTACCGGTTCCACCCGGCTGAAGGCGGGCACCGCGCAGAAGCTTGTGCTCAATATGCTCAGCACCATTTCGATGGTGCGCCTGGGCAAGGTCTATCGCAACCTCATGGTGGACCTCAAGGCGACCAATGAGAAGCTGCGCGCCCGCAGCGAGCGCACCGTGATCCTCGCGACCGGCACCGATGCCGCGACCGCGGCGCGCGTGCTCGCGGAGGTAGACGGCTGGGTAAAGGCCGCAATCCTCGTGATCAGCACCGGGCTTCCCGCGGCCACCGCCGTGGAACTGCTCACCAAGAACGAGGGCTATCTGCGCCCGGCGATCGCCGAGGGTACTGCGAGTCGTGTCGGTTAATCCGCTCGTGGCGCTGCAACAGGCGCATCCGCGCCTGACCGCGGCGGAGACGCGGGTGGCCGATGTGATCATCGACCGCCCGCAGCTTGTGGTGGAATCCACCATCACCGAGCTTGCGCGGGCCTGCCATACCTCGCCGGCCACGGTGGCGCGATTTTGCCAGAGCCTGGGCTATGGGGGTTACCGGGATTTTCGGATCGAGGTGGCCGCGGCGATGAGCCGCGATCAGGCGGACCGCGAACACTCGCAGGTAACCACGGGCGATATTGACCCGGAGGACAGCGCGCAGGACGTGGTGGCGAAGATCCAGTTCCTGGAAACCCAGGCGATCTCGCAGACGCTGCGTTCTCTGGATTTGACCGTGGTGGATGCCGCGGTGGCCGCGATTATTGCCGCGGACCGCCTGGAAATCATCGGCTTTGGCTCCTCCTCGCTGAGCGCGCAGGACCTGAATACCAAGCTCAGCCGCATCGGCCGGATCGCGCATCAGCACTCCGATGTGCACCTGGGGCTTGCCCAGGTGGCGCTGCTCGGCCCGGGGTCGGTGGCGTTTGGTATCTCGCATTCCGGGCTCACGGTCGAGACGATTCACCTGCTGCAGATCGCGCGCGAGGGCGGGGCCACCACGATCGGCCTGACCAATGATCCCGAGTCGCCGCTCGCCGAGCACTGCGATTTTTTATTAACCACCCAGGCGCGCGAATCGCATTTCCGTTCGGGTGCCACCTCCAGCCGGATCGCGCAGCTCGCCGTGATCGACGTGCTGTTTGTGCGCGTGGCCCAGCTTCTTTTTGACTCGATGAATGACTCGCTGCGGCGCACCTATGACGCGGTGCAGTGGCACCGGGTGCGGGGAGACCGGCCGCGCGGCAATTAGGGCACGCGCACCGAGCGCACTCACCCGGCGCCGAATGCTCTCGGGGCCGGCGTATGCCCGCCCGGGCGCGGGAGGCCCGCGGCCGATCCGGGAGCCGGCCGGCACCCCTCGCGGGGGCGGAGCCCGGGCCACGGCGCCCATCCCGGCCGCACAAACGTGCCGGAAACGCCCTTTAGGTCACATAGCGGTATCGAGGCGTTCGGAAACGTGTGCCCGGCTGTCCCTCACAGCTGACAAGGGGTAGAGTCGTAGACGGCTATCTTGACGTCGAGTTAAATGCCAGACGCCGGGACTGCACACATTCCCAAAAACACCTCATTGCGGATAGGAACCACACGTGGATCTTTACGAGTATCAGGCCCGAGACCTGTTCGAGAAGTACGAGGTACCGGTGCTCGCCGGTATCATCGCGGACACCCCCGAAGAAGTACGAGCGGCGGCCGAGAAGATCGGTGGCGTCGTAGTAGTAAAGGCGCAGGTTAAGGTCGGAGGCCGCGGCAAGGCCGGCGGCGTGAAGGTCGCCAAGACCCCCGACGAGGCTTTTGAGGCCGCGCAGGCCATCCTCGGTCTGGACATTAAGGGACACGTTGTGAAGCGCGTCATGGTGGCACAGGGTGCCCGCATCGCGCAGGAGTTCTACTTCTCCGTGCTGCTGGACCGCGCCAACCGCTCCTACCTGTCGCTCACGAGCGTCGAGGGCGGCATGGAGATCGAGCAGCTCGCCGTCGAGAAGCCCGAGGCCCTCGCCCGCATCGAGATCAACCCGCTCACGGGCATCGATGCCGCCAAGGCCCGCGAGATCGCCGTGGCCGCCAACTTCCCCGAGGAGCTTGTGGAGAAGGTCGCGAATGTTTTCGTGAAGCTCTACGACGTTTATAAGGGCGAGGACGCCACGCTGGTTGAGGTTAACCCGCTGGTCCTCACCGAGGAGGGCGACGTGGTCGCCCTCGATGGCAAGGTCTCGATCGACGAGAACGCCGACTTCCGCCACCCCGAGCACGAGGCGCTGGCCGATAACGACGCCACCGACCCGCTTGAGCTCAAGGCCAAGGAAAACGACCTCAACTACGTGAAGCTCGACGGCCAGGTGGGCATCATCGGTAACGGTGCCGGCCTCGTGATGTCCACGCTCGACGTGGTCGCCTATGCCGGAGAGAACTTCGGCGGCGTAAAGCCCGCCAACTTCCTCGACATCGGTGGTGGAGCCTCGGCCGAGGTTATGGCCAACGGACTCGACGTGATCCTCGGCGACGAGCAGGTCAAGTCGGTCTTTGTGAACGTCTTTGGTGGCATCACCGCCTGTGACGCCGTGGCCAACGGAATCATCAAGGCGCTGGAGATCCTCGGATCCGCCGCCACCAAGCCGCTGGTTGTACGCCTCGACGGCAATAAGGTAGACGAGGGTCGCGCGATCCTCGCCGCCGCCAACCACCCGCTGATCACCATCGCGGGTTCCATGGACGAGGGTGCCGCTAAGGCAGCCGAGCTGGCTTCGAAGTAAGGACGAAATACACCCATGTCTATCTTTGTCAATAAGGACTCCAAGGTCATCGTCCAGGGCATTACCGGCGGCGAGGCTTCCAAGCACACCGCCCTCATGCTCGCGGCCGGTACCAACATCGTCGGTGGCGTCAACGCCCGCAAGGCCGGCACCACCGTGACCCACGGCGATATCACCCTTCCGGTATTTGGAAGCGTGAAGGAAGCCATGGAGACCACCGGAGCCGACGTGTCCATCGCGTTTGTGCCCCCGGCCTTCTCCAAGGATGCCGCGATCGAGGCCATCGACGCCGAGATCCCCCTGCTGGTCATCATCACCGAGGGTATCCCCGTGGGCGACTCGGCCGAGTTCTGGGCCTACGCCCAGGAGAAGGGCAATAAGACCCGGATCATCGGACCGAACTGCCCCGGCATCATCACCCCGGGCGAGGCCCTCGTGGGCATCACCCCGGCCAATATCGCCGGAACCGGCCCCATCGGCCTGGTCTCCAAGTCGGGTACCCTCACGTACCAGATGATGTATGAGCTGCGCGAGATCGGTTTCTCCACCGCCATCGGCATCGGCGGTGACCCCATCATCGGTACCACCCACATCGACGCGCTCGCCGCGTTTGAGGCCGACCCCGATACCAAGGCCATCGTCATGATCGGTGAGATCGGTGGCGACGCCGAGGAGCGTGCCGCCGACTATATCAAGGCCCACGTCACCAAGCCCGTTGTGGGTTATGTGGCCGGCTTCACCGCCCCCGAGGGTAAGACCATGGGTCACGCCGGAGCAATCGTCTCCGGTTCGGCCGGTACCGCCCAGGCCAAGCAGGAGGCCCTCGAGGCCGCCGGCGTGAAGGTCGGAAAGACCCCGTCGCAGGCGGCAGACCTGATGCGCGAGATCATCAAGGGTCTCTAGCACTCGACGCTTCGCGGCGCGGCCCCCCACCCTCGGGTGGGGGGCCGCGCCTGTTTATGGGTGTGGCGCGGGGGAATTTTTGGGCCCCGCGGCGCTACCCGCACAGCCCCGGCCCGCGCCGAAAACCCCCGGGATTACCGGGCACAACGCGCCCCGGCTCATCCGCTGGTGGGCGCGGCGCGGGAAAGAATACCTCGCCAGATGGATTCCAACCGGCCCTCGATTGCCTAGGGTAAAGAGGTGAGTAGTCACGAAGTCCAAACCCCCTCGGTGTCCGGCGATGTTTATGCGGCCGAGGCCGTTGTGGATCTTGCCGTGATCGCCGCCAATATTTCCCGCTTCCGCGAGCTCTATCCCGAGGGCCATATCTGCGTGGCCGTGAAGGCCAATGCCTTTGGCCACGGCGCCGCCGAGGTGGCGCGCGTGGCGATGGCCTCGGGCGCAAGCATGCTGGGATTTGCGCGGCTCAGCGAGGCCCTCGCCCTGCGTGCCTCCGGCCAGGACGCCCCGATGTTTGCGTGGCTGAACGATGTGGCCGATCATGCGGCACTCGCGGCCGCGGCCGATATAGATATCAGCGTCTCCGGGCTGGAAAACCTGCGCGAGATCGCCGCGGCACACAGCGGCGTCGCCGTGCATCTGGAGGTCGAGACCGGCCTCAACCGCGGCGGCACCAGCCCCGAGGACTGGGCCGAGTTTATTGCCGAGGCGCGCCGCTTTGAGGCCGCGGGCCAGATCCGGGTGCGCGGCATCTGGTCGCATCTGTCCCATGCCTCCGATGCCGATATCTCCCGCTCCCGCGCGCAGGATCAGCGCCTGAGGGCCGCGATCGCCGCGGCGCGCGAGGCCGGGCTCACCCCCGAGTTCACCCACCTGGCCAATTCCAGCGGCGTCGCCCTGATCGACCCCACCGCCTATAACATGGTGCGCCTCGGCGCGGGGGTATACGGCATCGACGAGGTGGGCATCGGCCTGAACCCCGCGATGACCCTGAGCGCGCGGGTGATGCAAACCAAGCGTGTGCAGGCGGGGGAGGGTGTGTCCTATGGCCATACCTATCGCGCCCCACGGGATACCACCCTCGCGCTGATCGCGGTGGGTTATGCCGATGGCCTGCCCTGGGCCGCGCACGGCCGCGCCGAGGTGGGCTTTGCGGGCGGGCGGCGCCCCGTGGCCGGGCGCATCTCGATGGACCAAATCATGGTGGATATGGGTGATCTGCCCGTGGCCGTGGGCGATCGCGTGACCCTCTTTGGCCCGGGCACCCACGGCGAGCCCACCGCGGCCGAATGGGCAGGCTGGGCCGGGACCCTCGAACACGAGATTTATTGCGGGATCGGCTCCCGCATCAACCGTCGCTATATTTTCTCCCAGGAAGAGAGCACCTCCGATGAGTGAAACCACACCCGCACTTGAGCCCTATGATCGCCGCGTCGCCGTGATCTTCGGCGGCATCAGCACCGAGCATGAGGTTTCGGTGAAGAGCGGTACCGGGCTGGTGGGCGCGCTGGAGGACCTCGGCGCCGAGGTCCTGCCCGTCCTGATCGAACGCGATGGCACCTGGACCGCGCGCGGCGTGCGCGGCCTGCCCGCGGTGCTGGAACTGCTCGCGAGCGTGGACGCCGTGATTCCCGCGCTGCACGGTGAGGGCGGCGAGGACGGCACCGTTCAGGGCCTCCTGGAGACCGCCGGCATCACCTATGTGGGCAGCCGCACCGGCGCGAGTGGCCTCGCGATGGATAAGTGGTGGTCTAAGGCCGTGGTGGCCTCGATCGGTGGCCGGATCACCCCGGGCCTGATGCTTGATACCCGCGATGTGGACGAGTATCGGCGGGAGCCCGCCGCGCTGACCGGACGCCTCGCGGCGGAGGGCATTAATTTCCCCGTATTTGTGAAGCCCAACCGCGGCGGATCAAGCATCGGCGTGACCCGCGTGGAGGACCCCGCCGGGCTGCCCGCCGCGGTGGAGACCGCCGCCGAGGATGGCTCCGCCGTGCTGATCGAGACCGAGATTCGCGGCCGCGAGATCGATATTGCCGTGCTGGAAATGCCCGATGGTCGCCTGGAGATTGGCCCGCCCCTGGAGATCCTGAGCGATCCCAATCAGCCCTTTTTTGATTTCACCGCAAAATACGCGAGCGGGGATACCCGCTTTGAGGTGCCCGCGCGCATCGATGCCGATCTCAACGCGGCCCTGGCCGAGAACGCGGGCCGCATCTTCCGCGCGCTGGGGGTGCGCGGCCTGGCCCGCATCGACTTCTTCGTGGATGAGAACGGCCCCGTGTTTAACGAGATTAATACGTTCCCGGGCATGACCGCCAAATCGCAGTTCCCCAATATTTGGGCGGCCCGGGGGCTCGACTATCCCGGCATCGCGCGCATACTCGTGGAAACCGCAATCGCGCGTCCCTGACGGCGGAGGCTCACCCCCGGTCAACACCGGGATCGTCGGTCGAAGCTTGTAGGCTGGGACAGGTATGAAACGCACACCCGTCGCACTGCTCGCCGCCCTCGAAGCGCTTATCGCGCTGGTCATCGGGGTGGGGGTGCTTGTGGTGCCCGCTACCCTGATCTGGGCCATCGGCACGGGCTTCTCCGAAAACTGGGCCATCTTCTGGCATGCGGCGGTGGACTTCTGGTTGCTGGGCAACGGCGTGCACCTCTCGGTGACGCTGCCCGATGCGCTGGTGGGGGGCCTGGGCGTGCTGGGGGCCTCGGATCCCTTTGTGCTGAGCCTCGCCCCGCTGGGGGTCACCGCCCTGATGGTTTTCCTGGGTATTCGCGCGGGCTCGCGCTCGGCCGAGGCCGACCATCCAATCGTGGCGCTGGTGGCCGGTGTGCTGAGCTTTGCGCTGTTTTCCACGCTTGTGGTTTTTGCCGCGGGCAGCGAGGTGATCGAGGCGGGCCGCGTGAGCGGCTTCCTGTTCCCCCCGCTGGTATTTGGTGCGAGCATGGCGCTCGGCATCGCCGTGCGGCAGTCCCGCCGCGGCGAGCCGGTTTTTGGCGGCCGCCTCGCGGCGCTGGACCGCCTCGACGAGCCCGCCAATTCCATTATGCGCACGGGGCTGCGGGGTGGCGCCCTGGGCCTGGCCGCGATGATCGGGGCGGCCTCGCTGATCGTCACGATCCTGCTGATCATCAACTATCCGCTGATCACGGGCCTCTATGAGAGCACCCAGCTGGGGGTGGGGGGCGGCATCGTGGTGACCCTCGCGCAGCTGCTCTATCTGCCAACATTTATCATCTGGGCCGCGGCCTGGCTCGCCGGTCCGGGCTTTGCCCTCGGCACCGATAGCCTGTTCTCCCCGCTGGGCACCAGCGCCGGGCCCATCCCCGCCCTGCCCATTTTTGGTGTCCTGCCCTCCGGCTCGGTGGCGATGTCCTGGGCGCTGCTCCTGGTGCCGCTGCTGTGCGGATTCCTGGTGGGCCTGTGGATTCGTCGTTCGCGCGTGGACGCGGGGGAGCTATCGATCCGCGAGGGCGCCGTGGCCGTGGCTGCGAGTGCCGCCGTGGCCGGAATCGCCCTCGGCCTGCTGGCCTGGTTTGCCGCGGGTTCGTTTGGTCCGGGGCGTCTGGCGGAGATGGGCCCCGTGGCCTGGCTTGTGGGGCTGGTCTTCCTCGCCGAGATCGCCATCGGCGGCCTGCTGGGCCTGATTTCCGGTTCCGCCCGGCAAATCTCCGGGCGCATCTAGGCGGTCGATTCTCAGGATAGACTCGACGGGTGCTCTCACTTATCGTGCTGATCTCCGGGACCGGATCCAATCTGCGTGCCCTTCTCGACGCTACCCGCGAACCCGGGTTCCCCGCGCAGGTAGTGGCCGTGGGTGCCGACCGCGATGCCGCGGGGCTCGAACATGCGCGCGAGTATGGGATTCCCACGTTCACCGTGCCGTTCCGCGAGTATGCCTCGCGCGAGGACTGGGGCGCGGCGCTGCTGGAACAGATCCGCGGGTTTGGGCCCGATCTGGTGGTTCTGAGCGGCCTGATGCGCCTGGTCCCCCATAACGTGGTGGACGCGCTGACCCCGAACCTGATTAATACCCATCCGGCGTATCTGCCCGAGTTCCCCGGCGCGCACGGTGTGCGCGATGCGCTGGCCTCCGGCACCGACCGGACCGGGGCCTCGATTATCGTCGTGGACGGCGGGGTGGATGCCGGACCGATCATCGTTCAGGAGCGCGTTGCCGTGCTGCCCGGCGATACCGAAGAAAGCCTGCACGAGCGGATTAAACCGGTGGAACGCCGGCTGCTCGTGGATACCGTGCGCAATATCGCGAACGGCCTAGATTTGCAGTCCCTCACAACCCAAAATTCCTAGGAGAACCTCCCATGGCCGGTCCCAGCCACGATGCAAGCCTCTACCGAAACCGCGATCTTATCCCCGTCCGCCGCGCCCTGATCTCGGTCAGCGATAAGACCGGACTGCTTGACCTGGCCGCCGCGCTGGCCGGCGCCGGAGTGGAGATTATCTCCACCGGGTCCACCGCCCAGACCATCCGCGATGCCGGGCATCCCGTGACCGATGTGGCCGCGGTCACCGGCTTCCCGGAGGCCCTCGACGGCCGTGTGAAGACCCTGCACCCCGGGGTCCACGCGGGCCTGCTGGCCGATCTGCGCCTGGAATCCCACGAGAAGCAGCTCGCCGATATGGGGGTGGAGCCCTTTGAACTCGTGGTGGTGAACCTCTACCCGTTTGTGGAGACCGTGGCCTCGGGCGCGCAGGGCAATGACGTGGTGGAGCAGATTGATATCGGCGGCCCGGCGATGGTGCGTGCCGCCGCGAAGAACCACCCCAATGTGGCCATCGTGGTCTCGCCCGATTCCTATACCCGCGTGATCTCCGCGGTGGCCGAGGGGGGCACCACGCTGGGGCTGCGCCGCGAGCTGGCCGCCCAGGCGTTCTCGCATACCGCCGCCTATGACACCGCGGTGGCAGGCTGGTTCACCGATACCGCCGAGGGTTTTGGTGCCTCGCTCACGATTCAGGCCGAGCTTCAGGGTGTGCTGCGCTATGGCGAGAACTCGCATCAGGAGGCCGCGCTGTACTCGCGCGCCGGCGGCCACGGTATCGCCCAGGCCACGCAGCTGCACGGCAAGGAGATGAGCTATAACAACTTCGTGGATGCCGATGCAGCGGTGCGTGCCGCCTATGACTTCCAGAATCCCGCCGTCGCTATCATCAAGCATGCCAATCCCTGTGGCATCGCGATTGCCTCGCCCAAGGCCCCGGACGCCATCGCGAGTGCCCATCAGCGCGCGCACGAGTGCGACCCCGTCTCGGCCTTTGGCGGCGTGATCGCCGCGAACCGTCCCGTGACGCTGAAGATGGCCGAGACCGTTAAGGAAATCTTCACCGAGGTTCTTGTGGCCCCCGGCTTTGAGCCCGAGGCCCTTGAGGTGCTGCGCACCAAGAAGAACCTGCGCCTGCTGCAGCTGCCCGAGGGTTTTGAGCCCGAGACGATGGAGACCAAGCAGATCTCCGGCGGCCTGCTGGTGCAGGAATCGGACCGTTTTGGCGAGGGTGATATCGACGCCAACTGGACGCTTGCCACGGGTGAGCCCGCGGATGAGGCCACGCTCTCCGATCTGCGTTTCGCCTGGAAGGCGTGCCGCTCGGTGAAGTCCAACGCAATCCTGCTCGCCCGCGCCGGCGCCTCGGTGGGCGTGGGCATGGGCCAGGTCAACCGCGTGGACTCCTGCCAGCTGGCCGTGAGCCGCGCCGGTGAGCGCGCGCTGGGCTCGGTCGCGGCCTCCGATGCGTTTTTCCCGTTTGCCGATGGCCTGGAGGTTCTGCTGAAGGCCGGCGTGCGTGCGGTGGTCCAGCCCGGTGGCTCGGTGCGTGATCCCGAGGTGATCGCCGCGGCCGAGGCCGCGGGCGTCACGATGTACTTCACGGGTGAGCGCCACTTCTTCCACTAGGCTCCACACCCGGGCGGCCGACGACGATCCCTGATCGCCGTCGGCCGCTTTTGTTTTTGCGCCCAAACGGGGAGCGAAACGAGGCTCCAAACGAGGAACCATGCGTCCCGGGTGAGGGCTTTCTTCGGGCGGTTGGGGAGATCGATCGCGCGGGCGGCCCGCCCGCCCGGAACCGCGGTCACCTCGGGTCTTGGGCGCGGGTTCACCCCGGCGGGGAGGGCGCTTATTGCGCCCAATACCGCCGCACCAACGCGGCCCGAGGCTTCCCCGGCCGCCCCGCGGTGCTGCAAGATATGCCCTATGAAATTTGCGTTCGTTGATGAGTCCGAGCGGGACGAAGATTTTTATTTCCTGGGGGCGGTGGTGGTGGATGAACCCGAGGCCTTTGCGCTGTCTATGAGGCTCCACCGAATCATGGCGAAACACTCCCGGTCGAATCCACTCCTCTCCGCGGCGGAGGAGTTCCATGCCAGCGCAATGATGCGAGCGGCCGCGGCACCCTGGCGTGGGGTTCCCGTGCGGCTTCGGCACCCTGGCGTGGGGTTCCCGTGCGGCTTCGGTTGCGGATATTTCGGGAGGTGCTTCAGGCACTCGTTGCGAGCAGGGGACGCATTTTTATCGAGGGCATCGACGTGGCTCGGCAGAAGGGTGAGGGGTTCCGGAATCGCACGCCCGCCCGTGAGCTCGCCTTCAGCCACCTTTTTGAGCGCATCAACGATTGCGGAACGGCGGCCGAGAGCGTGCAGATTTTTGCCGATAACCATCACACCGCGGAGGTCAGCCGCAGCAATTTTCGACGCTATAAAATCACCGGAACCGCGGGTCATCACAACAACACACTCGCCAGGATAAGCCCCGAGTTTTGTTTTATCGACTCGCATTCGAACCGAATCCTGCAGGCGGCCGATCTGGTTACCTATCTGTTTAACCGGGTTACCACGATGAGGGATATCAACCCTCGAGCCCTCCGCGCCCAGGAGGAGTTATGGGCGCTTATCGAGCCTGCCGCCACCTGGCCGCGCGGGAGCATAAGACTATGGCCCCCAGCACAAAACCCCCACCGGCGGTGAGGGTTTGGCAAGGCGGGAAGTTTCCTTCCTGCATCCCCAACCTTACGTGGGCGGCCGCGCGCCTGCAAGCCCCTCTTGCACGAGCGAAGAACATTATGCAGCGCCGGCGGACAGCGCGGATGCGCCCCGGGGCCCCACGGCAACGTCGGCCGTTTGTATCCGATCGTATGAGTGGGCCCATTTATCAGGACCAGCCGGCCGCGAAGCCTCGGAAAAAAAATTGACTTATTCTCGATAAAATAATCAGGCAATTTCCCGGAAGCCACTATATTCGGAACATGAATGAGGAGCGTAAACGGGGGCAACCCGCGCGTAATATCGCTGCGGTCAGACTGCGCATAAGCGATGGGAAACCCGCTGCAGTGGAGACCCGGAAGATTTCCGGTGAATCCAAGTTTTCCCCGGAAGAATCCGCCGCGATACTGGCCCAACGCAAACGAGAAAAAAAGTTGTGCAACGGTGAGCATTCCAAAAAAGGAGAAGGCGCGAGCTTCGTCTCGCGGGTGCCGGTGCCCGCCCAAACCGCATCGGCTTCCCATAGCCGGCTTCCCCCAGATTGGGTGCCCGCGAATCGCAGACCCGAGGACTATAAAGACCCCCTGGCGCGGGGCCAAGACCCACGTCGCCTGGAGAAGATGCGCCAAAAAGAGGACGAGCAGCAGCGAGCCGCGGACTCAGAGGATCGGCGGGATACTGAAGACCGGAATCCGGCCTAGCCGATGCGGGAGGCGTGATGATCGTTCCGCGTGTAATCGTGATCTAGCCGGCGGTAGCCGCGACCTGCGGGGAAGAGTTCCCCCGCCTCATCGTGACCGAATGAATGAGCATCAAATGCCTCAACCACTGCCACACACCGCATCCCCGCCGCGTTGCACTCACCCAGATCCCGGGGAGCCCGGATGAACACGGGCCGGATCGAGGGGAGAACTTGCCTCAGCAACGTGACGGAGGCCGTCTGGCCTTAAAACACAACGCCCCGCAAGCGGGGCGTTGGCAGATGTGGGAGGCTTTCGCGTCCTACCCATTAAGGCTAACAGCGGATACATCTCCCGTCTAGCCCCGTCCGGCGCATAGTGCACTCATCGGTGGTCATCAGGGGACGGTCAGTCGCGCTGGCTAGGGTGGCGAGCATGAATCCTGCCTCCCTGCGCCGAGTTGGCGCCTCCCTGCTGGCCGCCGCCGCGGTCGCCCTTATTACCCACGTTTTGGCCATCTTCCCGATGTACCTCGTGCAAAACTTCGCCCCCGAGTCCCTCGGCATTCTGAACGGCTTTTACCTCTATAACACCCTGGTGCTCTTTGTGGTGGTCGCGATCCTGGCGCTCGCGGGAGGACTCACCCGGTCCTGGCTGGCCGTGCTCACGGGTGTGGTGGCGGCCTTTATGGCCCCGGTTATCGGGGCGGGAATCCTGGTGGTCACGGGCGGTTCGCCGCTGAACGCGGGCACCATAGACTCGATCTTCAACTCGCTGCTGAACTCCAACCTCGCCTATCTCATCGTGACCGTTCTTGCCGTGCCCACGCTGGGCCGCGCAATCTATCGCGCGGTAATGCCCGAGTCGGCCCCCGCGGAGGACACGGACGAGCGGCCGGGCTCGCGTCCGATCCTGCTGCTCGCGGCCGCCCCCGCCGCCAAGCCCGCGGACACCGTCCCGGCCGGGGACCCTGCCGCGGAGCCGGCCACCGAATCCCTCGCTCCCGAAAACACCCCCGCGACCCCGGCGGAGCCCGAGGCGGAAGCTACAACCGAGGAAACCGCCCCCACCCCGGCCCCGGTGGACGCCGCCGACCTCTCCTATCGTGAGCACTTTATCGACGCCGACTGGCTGATCGAGGAATCGGATTCGCTCGACTCGGCCCCCGACGCCCCCGAGATCGCACATATCGGCCGGGTCCTGATCACCCGCGCACACTCGGCGCTGGGCGAACGCCTCGGCCTGCACTCCCGCCGCATCGACGGCGGCGCCCTGCTGCACCGGGACGACCTCCTGATCGCCGCCGATACCATCTACGTGGCGCTAAGCGCCACCACCAACGTGGAGGGAATCCACCGGCTGCGGGTCATCCTGGAGCCCCTCGGCCGCGCCCTGCGTGTTGTGCCCGTGGCCGCCGGCCGGAGCCTCGGCCGGGCCGCCGTGGCCCTGCCCGATGGCAGCATTCTTGCCGATCCCGCGGCGTTCCCGAACCCCGAGCTGCTGCCGCCCGTGCGGGGATGCGCGGGCGATCCCGCGGCCACCGTCCTGGATGCCGTGACGATCCTGGTCGCGCCGGGCCAAAGCGACCTTTCCCGCACCCTCACCGATCTGGGCTTTGCCGTGGTGGAGGCCGCCCCGAGCACCCCGGGGAGCGCGTTTATCCTCGGATAACCCCGGCATCGCCTCCGGCCACCCCGCGAGTTCGGCCGGAGGGGATGCCGTGTCGCCCGGAACCGCCTAGGCTGAGTGGGCGGTACCCCGCTCATCACCCTCGTCTCGTCCATTGAATCCCCGAGGAGCCCTCGCCATGTCCCAGCCCAATTCCGATCCCACCCCGTCCGCGACCACCGATCTGGTTGTGGCCGCCGTGGAGGCAGATAATGCCCGTCTTGCGAGCCTGATTGCCGACTGGTCCGAGATGCGCGAGCGGTTTTTTGCGCTCGGTGAGCACTTCATCAGCGTCGAGGTGGCGGCCGATTTGGCCGAGGACCCCGAGAGCGAGTTTGATCGTCCGTTCACCGCGGAGGAGGAGCGCATGATCGCGGTCCTGGAAAAGCGTGAGCGGCTGACCCGCAGCCTGCTGGGCGAGGCCGCACGGTGGATCACCGAGGATAACTACGATGAGGCCACCGAGGGGGCCACCGAGGACGACCTCGAGGACCTTGAGGACGATGACGACGAGGATATCCCCGAGGAGCTGCACGAGCTCCTGGAGAATATCGGCGAGGGCAATGAGGACCTGATCGAGGCGGCCGCGCGTATCGACGCCCAGCGCGATCTTTATGCGGCCCTCGCCTCGCATAATGAGGGGGCCTGGGCCCGCGCCGAGGCCGCCCGCAACGATGACGATGAGTTCATCGCGATCCCCGGCCTGGTGCGCATCTGGGAAACCATGGAGGCCTCCGAGGAGGCCCTGCGCGGCCTGCTTGTGCGCTCCGCCGAGTGGTTTGAGGACGATGTGCGTGACCGCACGATGTACGCGGATATTCGCCGCGACGAGGACTAAACCAAAAACGGGGCCGGGTGAGTATTCTCACCCGGCCCCGTTTTGTCGTATCGGCTAGCGGCGAATGCCACCCTCAAGCTTGAGCATGCGGGCGATCACGAGGTCCAGCTGCTCATCCGAGAAGATCTTCTTCCAATCCTCGCGAATGATTGTTTCGCGGCCGTAGTCCATCGCGATCAGGCACGCATCGGAGAAGGGGTTATCCCCCTGGAGCGAGTTCGCGAGGGCCACCTGGGTATGTCCGAGCAGCATCGCGCGCGCCGCCGCCTCGGGGACACCCGCGGTGTGCACGGTCTCGTGCAGCGCCTCCTTCAGCAGGTCGCCGATCATGCAGGCCACCACCTCCACGAGCGTGGGCTCCAGATAGGCGAGCTGCTTCACGGTGACCCAGTGCACGGCCACCACGGGCGCATAGATCGCGCGGATAACCTCCTCGGCCACCGCACGAGCCGTCTCGTTTTCCGATTCCAGCGCGGCCACCACCTCCTGCTTGGCGGCGATGCCCCCAAACGTATCGGCGTATTCCTCGGGCGTATGGCGCTCCACAAATACCGAGGGGTGGCACGGGTGTGCCACGGCAAACTCGATGTCCTCGCGGGTCGCGAGCAGCCCGGCATAGGCCGCCGCCGGGTCCAGGGTGAGCACAATTGCGCCGGATTTCAGCGCGGGTACCACGGACTCGGAGACCGAGCCGAGCACGAGGTCGGGCACCGCGAGGATCACCACATCGGCATCCGCGATGGCATCCGCTGTCTCGCTCACAGCGCGGCCCGCGGCGCTCACGCGCTCGCGTCCGGCGGGGGAGGCCTCGCTATAGAACACGGTATGGGCGGTCTTCTGCAGGTTATTGGATACCCGCATACCCATCTTTCCGCCGGCCCCGATGACCGCGATGGTGAGGATGTTTTCCGTCATGATTTTTCCTTTGAGGGTTGGTGGCCAGTGCCAGGGTTAGTCAAGAATTTTGGAGGTGGTTCCCGCGCCCGGGAGGCCCGAGTCCGCGCGTCCGCGCCGGGCCAGACCCAGCATGATCGCGGCGGATGCCAGCATGAAGGCGCCCACAACCCACATGCCCGCGTGATAATTGCCCGTCCAATCGGCCAGGGCCCCGGTGATATAGGGTGCGGAGAATCCGGCGAGGTTACCCACGGTATTGATCAGCGCGACCCCCGCGGCCGCCGCGGCACCGGTGAGGAACTGCGTCGGGAGCGTCCAGAAATTGGGCAGCGCGGCGAAGATCGCACACGCGGTGACCGTGATCACGGCCACCGTGGCGGCGGGTGAGCCCGCGGACAGCGCCAGCGGAATGCTCAGCCCACCGATCAGCGCGGGGAGCCAGATATGCCACGGCTTCAGGCCGTGTGCGGTGGCGTGCCGCGACCACAGGTAGAGCACCACGGCGGCGGGCAGATACGGGATGGCGGTGATCAGCCCGCGCTCGAATACCGAGAACGTGGTACCAAACTGCTCCTCGAAGCCGCCGATGATGGTGGGCAGGAAAAACGCGAGCGTATAGAGCCCATAGATGAACCCAAAATACACGGCCGAGAGTGCCCAGACGCGGCCGCTGCCAAATGCTGTGCGCAGCCCGCCGCGCGGCTTGCGCGTGCCGGCATTTTTGGCCTCGGTGGCGGCGCGCTCGGCGCTCAGCGCGGCGATCAGCCAGGTCTTTTCCGGGGTGCTCAGCCAGCGCGCCTCGGCGGGGTTATCGGAGAGCACAAACCAGGCGAGGATACCCACCACGATCGCGGGCACGGCCACCGCGAGGAACATAAACCGCCAGCCCTCGAGGCCAAAAAACACGCCGTGCTGATTGATCAGGAGCCCGGCCAGCGGCGCACCGATCACGGTGGTCAGCGGCTGGGCCAGATAAAACAGCGCGAGGGTTTTGCTGCGGTGTTTTGCCGGGACCCAGAGACTCAGAAACAGGATCGCGCCGGGGAAAAATCCGGCCTCGGCCACTCCGAGGATAAAGCGCAGGATCGCGAGCTGTTCAAAATTGCCCACCCAGGTGAAGAGCAGCGCCACGATGCCCCAGCTGACCATGATGCGGGAGAGCCAGCGGCGCGCCCCAAAGCGGTGCAGCGCCATATTGCTGGGTACCTCAAGCAGGATATAGCCGATAAAAAACACGCCCGAGGCGAAGCCAAACTGCGCGGCACTCAGGGCGAGGTCGGTATTCATGCCATTGGGGGCGGCGAAGCTGATCGCGGTGCGGTCGAGGTAGTTAATAAAAAACATCAGTGCCACAAACGGCACCAGGCGGATGCTGATCTTGCGCATCGTGGATTTTTCTACGGCGGTCTGATCGGGCGGTGACGCCACGGGTTGTGACACTGCGACTCCTTTGTCTGTGATGAGTACCGATTGTGATCGCTCCCTTTTGTGGGGCGGGCCCCCAATTGTCTAACCGGTTGACCAAAGCGATGCCCTCACCCTAGCCTACGGATAACCGGTTGACCAAACATTGCGGGATTTTTGCGGCGCGACGCGCCCGGGTTGCGCTTTTCTCCCGGCCGTCGATATCCTGAAAGGCTGTTCGTCAGATGTCGACGACGCGTATCGCGGGTGAACACGCCCCCCGATAGCCACTTCTTCACCGTCACAGGTTTTCATGTCTAAAAAGCCCACCGTTTTTGCGTCCCTGGCGCGCCTCCTGCCCTATGCCCGTCCCGCGCTGAAGCGGCTGATCCTGGGAGCGGTCGCCTCGCTGCTGGCCGGTCTTATCGCGCTGTCCATTCCGATGGTGCTGCAGGGCCTCGTGGACGGCCCGATCTCCTCCGGCAACCGCACGCTGATCGTCTGGGCGGCGGTGCTGGTGCTGGGCCTCGGTGTCACCGAGGCCGTGCTCATCGCCCTGCGCCGCTGGCTGGTACTCACCCCGGGCACGCTGGTGGAGGCCTCGATGCGCAACGCGCTCTACCGCCACCTGCAGGATCTCCCCGTGGCCTTCCACGATCGCTGGCAGTCCGGGCAGCTCCTCTCGCGCTCGGGTAGCGACCTGGGGCTCATCCGCCGCTGGCTCGCATTTGGCCTGATGATGCTGATCGTCAATACCATCACCATCGTGGTGGGCGCCTTCCTGCTCTTTAACTGGCACCCGCTGCTGGGCATCATCTTCCTGACCCTGTGTATCCCGATCTGGATCTACGGATTTATCTTCGAAAAACGCTATGCGGTGGTCTCCCGGCTCAGCCAGGACCAGACCGGCGACCTCGCCACCACGGTGGAGGAATCGGTGCACGGAATCCGGGTGCTGAAGGCCTTTGGCCGCGGCCGGCACGCGCTGCGCGGATTCACCGCACAGGCCGAATCGCTGCGCGGCACCGAGATTAAAAAGGCCCGCGCGCTCGGCTCGCTCCTGCTGTGGCTGGTCTGGCTCCCGGACCTCGCCTTTGCGCTGTGTCTGCTCGCCGGAATCTGGCTGGCCTCGCTCGGCCAGATCACCGTGGGTGAGCTCTTTGCGTTTTTTGCCACCGCCGCGATCCTGCGCTTCCCGCTCGAATCGATGGGTTTCCTGATGGCGATGACCCTCGATGCGCGCGCCGCCGCCGATCGCTTTTTTGAGGTCATGGACGAGCCGGTGACCATCGCCGATCCGGAAAACCCCCGGGAGATCGCCGAACCGCGCGGACGCCTGGAATTCCGCGATGTGCACTTCCGCTTCCCCGATGCCCTCGCGGGCACCCGCGATCTGCTCGACGGCGTGAACCTGATCGTGGAGCCCGGCGAAACCCTCGCTCTTGTGGGGCTCACCGGCTCCGGGAAGTCCACGCTCACGGCCCTGGCCACGCGGCTCTATGAGGTCACGGGCGGGGCGATCCTCCTGGACGGCGTGGACCTGCGCGAGTTGCGGCGCGAGGATATCTATCGTCACGCGGCGGTGGCCTTTGAGGAGCCCACGCTGTTTAGCGCGTCGATCCGGGATAATATTCTGCTCGGCCGCGATGACCTCACGCCCGGCAGCGCCGAGTCCGATGCCGTGCTGCGGCGCGCACTCGCGGTCTCCCAATCGGCCTTTGTGGATACCCTGCCCGAGGGCGTGGATACCGTGGTGGGCGAGGAGGGCATGAGCCTATCCGGCGGTCAGCGTCAGCGCGTGGCCCTGGCCCGCGCGCTCGCCGCCGATCCGCAGATTCTGGTGCTGGACGATCCGCTCTCGGCGTTGGACGTTAATACCGAGGCCCGCGTGGACGAGGGCATGCGCCGCGAGTTTGGTGCGGTCAGCACGCTGATCGTGGCCCACCGCCCGTCCACCGTGGCGGGGGCCGACCGGGTGGCCCTGATCCGCGAGGGTCGGGTCGAGGCCGTGGGCACACATAGCCACCTGATGGCCAGCAACGAACACTACCGATTTGTACTGTCCAGCCTGGACGAGGAGGAAACCCGATGACCAATAACACCGTGATCGGCGTGCGCGGCGAGGAGCGCGATAACCTCACCCCCGAGGAATCCGCGCAGATTCGCCGCCGCTCGCTGCGCCTGCTCGGAAGGCTGCTGCGCCCCGTGCGCACCCGCGTGATCCTGACGCTGGCCGTGGTGATCGTGGCCACCGCCGCGGGGGCCGCCGGACCCGCGCTTATTGCCGCGGGACTTGATACCGCGCTGCCCGCCGTGCTGGAGCGCGGCGACTGGGGCCCCACCGCGCTGGTGGTGGGCGGGTTTGTGCTGGCCGGAATCCTCAGCGCCACACTCATCGCCTGGTATACGGTGCTGAGCGCGCGCGTGAGCCAGGCCATCCTGCTGGATCTGCGGCTTCAGGTATTCACGCATACCCAGGACCTGAGCCTGGACTTCCATGAAACCTATACCTCGGGCAGAATCATCTCCCGGCAGACCAGCGATCTGGACGCCATCCGGGAGCTGCTGGACTCGGGCATTAACCAGCTCATCTCCGGAATTCTCTATTTGGGGTTCACCGCCGCGGCACTGACCCTGATGGATCCCATCAGTGCGCTGGTGCTGGCCGGTGCCCTCATCCCGCTGTATTTCCTGACCCGCTGGTTCCAGAAGCGCGCGCAGGTGCTCTTCCGTCGCTCGCGCGTGGCCTCGGCCCGCGTGATCGTGAAGTTTGTGGAAACCATGACCGGCATCCGCGCCGTGAAGGCCTTCCGTGCCGCGCGCCGTAATGAGGCCGAATACGGCGAGAAGGTTGAGGAGCTGCGCGATGTGAACGCCCGGGTCATCGGGCTCTTTGGAATCTTTGATCCCGCGCTGATCCTGATCGCCAACCTCACCGTGGCCGTGGTGGTCCTGGTGGGCGGCCTGCGGGTGGCCGATGGCGCGCTCGCCGTGGGAACGCTGCTCGCGGTGGTGCTCTATGCGCGCCGGTTCTTCGACCCGATCGAGGATATGGCGATGTTTTATAACTCCTATCAGTCGGCCGCGGCCGCGCTCGAAAAAATCTCGGGTGTGCTGGAGGAGCGGCCCGGGGTGGCCGATCCCGAGAACCCCGTGGATCTCTGGGAGGCCCGCGGGCACCTCAACTTCAGCGGCACCAGTTTTGCCTATGGCAACGGGGTGGAGGTCCTGCCCGAGTTTTCTCTGGACCTGCCCGCGGGGCAGACGGTGGCGCTGGTCGGTGCCACGGGTGCCGGGAAGACCACGCTCGCCAAGCTCATGTCGCGGTTTTATGACCCGAGCACCGGCACGGTGAGCCTGGACGGTGTGGATCTGCGCGAGCTGCACCCGAAGGATCTGCGCCGGGCCATCGTCATGGTGACCCAGGAGGCCTATCTTTTCAGCGGCACCATCGCGGATAATATCGCCCTCGGAAAGCCCTCGGCCACGCGCGAGGAGATCATCGCGGCCGCGACCGCGGTGGGCGCGGATGCGTTTATCACCGCGATGCCCGGCGGCTACGATACCGACGTGAATAAGCGCGGTGGGCGGCTCTCGGCCGGCCAGCGCCAGCTGGTCTCGTTTGCGCGCGCGTTCCTCGCCGATCCCGCGGTGCTCCTCCTGGACGAGGCCACGGCCTCGCTGGATATCCCGGGGGAGCGCGCGGTACAAAACGCGCTGCAGACGCTGCTCTCCGATCGCACGGCCGTGATCATCGCCCACCGGTTGTCCACGGTGGCCATCGCCGATCGGGTATTGGTGATGGAACAGGGGCGGATCGTGGAGGATGGAACCCCCGCGGAACTGATCGGCGGCACCGGTCGCTTCGCGGCGCTGCATGCCGCGTGGCGTAATTCGCTGGTCTAGTCGCGGCGTATAAAGGCGGCATAGAGGGGTGGCATGTGTCTCACTCTTGCGGAGCTGATCGGCGGCATCGGTCGCTTTGCGGCGTTGCATGCCGCGTGGCTCAACTCGCTGGTCTAGCTTCGGCGGCATAAAGCGGGGGCGTGTGCCTCACCCTATGGGTGAGGCACACGCCCCCGCTCGATTAACCGGTCGGGCCGCTAGCGCAGCGCCACGTTGGTCTCGGCATAGGTGGTCTCGCCAACCTTAAAAATGGACCAGTCGCCGCAGTTCAGCGATTCCTCCGGGATATCATCGGGCCACCAGCTCTCGTTGAGGGCGGGGGAATCCGGGGTGGCGGCGAGGGCGCAGCCCTCGTGGGTGACCTCCTGCGCGGAGTGGTACATCAGCAGCGCGCCGTCGCGGTCGCCGCGGTATTTCACGCGAATATTGCTGGCGTCCTCGGGGATCCACTCGGTATCGGGGAACGGCAGCTTGGCGGCCGTATACTCGCCCAGATTATTGTAGATGCCGTTATGCGCTTCCTTGGTAAGGGGGGCGAGGGCGGCGCACCCGGAGAGGGCCACCGCACCGAGGGTGGTGGCGGCAATTCCGAGGGAAAAACGGGTGAGTGTGGATGAGTGACGCATATCTCCATTAGACCCCGAAATCCGGGCCGGGGCATCGCTCCCACGGGGGAGGCGAGGTCCCTCGCGGGGATGATTCATCCGCCGCGCGGGCGCATAATTTACGCCAGTTCCGCACGCCCATGCGGAATAGCGCCGTAAAACTGAGTGCGCTCAGGGCCGCCCGGCGCAATTGCAACGATTCGGTTATATTTCGCGAGAAAACGCCGGTCGGTCCCCGTTTTAGGGGACAAACGCGGCGCGGGCCACGCGATAGCCCCCGCGGACCGACTCGCGCAGCGCGGTTCCCTCCTCGGCATAGTGGGCGCGGGCGCGTTCCTCATGCCCGGCGGGCGGCGAGCCATCGGCGCGGATCACCCGCCACCACGGCAGCTCATGGCCGTGCCGGGACATGATCTTTCCCACCTGCCGGGACGCGCGCGACCCCAGGTGGGCGGCCACCTGGCCATAGCTCATGACCCGTCCCGGGGGGATACCTAATACCACCTCGTAGACGCCCTCGATAAAGGCCTCGGCATCGCCGGGTGGTGGGGGAAGCTCCCGCAAATTAGGCGAGGGACAGGCGGGCGATGACCTCGCCATACGGGGTCTCCCCGACGGGCGCAAAGCCCATGTGCTGGAAGAACAGCTCGGGGCCGTCGTCGCCGGGCTCATAGATGACGTTCACGTGATCTAGGCCACGCTTCCGCGCCTCCTGGGCGAGGGCCTCCACGGCAAAGGAACCGAGACCCGCGCCCTGGCGGTCGGCGTCCACGTTGATGCGCCACAGAATGCTGCGGAACTCCTCGGCGGGGGCGCTCTCGTCGAAGCTGCCCTGGATGAACGCCACCACGTGATCGCCATCGAGGACCACGCGCTGCCAGGTGGTGGAGGGATCGGAAACCGCGGCGGCCACCGAATAGGACACCGGGGCAATAAATTGCTCCTGCCCGGGCTTAAGCGTGAGTGTGTTCACCTCGACGATCGTCGAGGCGGACAGTTCTTCCAGTCTGAGCTCGGTCATAACTCCAGGGTAGCCACTCGGGAGGGGAATGGATAGGTGGCTGCACGCTCGTGCACGGAACGCCCGGCCGGATATCTGTCTCGATGTCGAGATAGTTATCCGGCTCGGGTAAGCTGGGCTACGGCCGGAACCGGCCCGTTTCTGAGGAGTTCTCATTATGAGCAAAATCAAGGTTGAGGGTACCGTTGTCGAGCTCGACGGCGACGAGATGACCCGCATCATCTGGCAGGCCATCAAGGACACGCTGATCCACCCGTACCTCGACATCGATCTCGAGTATTACGACCTCGGAATTCAGAAGCGTGACGAGACCGATGACCAGATCACCATCGACGCGGCACACGCCATCCAGAAGCACGGCGTGGGCGTAAAGTGTGCCACCATCACCCCCGATGAGGCGCGTGTTGAGGAGTTCGGCCTGAAGAAGATGTGGAAGAGCCCCAACGGCACGATCCGCAATATTCTCGGCGGCGTGATCTTCCGCGAGCCCATCATCATCTCGAATATCCCGCGCCTGGTTCCCGGCTGGAATAAGCCGATCATCATCGGCCGCCACGCCTTCGGCGACCAGTACCGCGCCACCGACTTCCTGTTTAAGGGCGAGGGTAAGCTCACGGTTGAGTTCACCCCCGATGACGGCTCCGAGCCGCAGAAGTTTGAGGTCTACCAGTCCCCGGGAGACGGAATCGCCCAGGTTCAGTACAACCTCGACTCCTCGATCCGCGACTTCGCTCGCGCGAGCCTGAACTACGGCCTGACCCGTAACTACCCGGTGTACCTCTCCACGAAGAACACCATCCTCAAGGCCTATGACGGTCGCTTCAAGGACCTCTTCCAGGAGATCTTCGACACCGAGTTCAAGGAGGCCTTCGAGGCCGCCGGGCTCACCTATGAGCACCGCCTCATCGACGACATGGTCGCCTCGGCCATGAAGTGGGAGGGCGGCTACGTCTGGGCCTGCAAGAACTACGACGGCGATGTGCAGTCCGATACCGTGGCCCAGGGCTTTGGTTCGTTGGGTCTGATGACCTCGGTTCTGGCCACCCCGGACGGAAAGGTTGTGGAGGCCGAGGCAGCCCACGGCACCGTGACCCGTCACTACCGCCAGCACCAGGCCGGCAAGCCCACCTCGACCAACCCGATTGCGTCGATCTTCGCGTGGACCCGTGGCCTGAACCACCGCGGAAAGCTGGACGGCAACCAGGAGCTCATCGACTTCGCGCTCACGCTTGAGGACGTTGTCATCAAGACCGTCGAGTCCGGCAAGATGACCAAGGACCTCGCGCTCCTGGTCGGCCCCGAGCAGCCCTATCAGACCACCGAGGAATTCCTCGCGGAGCTGGCAGATAACCTCAAGGCCCGCCTGGCCTAATCCGCTTGCGGAAAATACCGCGGCCCGGGAATCCTAGGATTCCCGGGCCGCGGTGTTTTAAGCGGCTATCCGCACAGGTCGTTAAGCGCCTGATCGGCGGCCTCGAGCTCCATCGTGAGCGAGTTATATTTGGTCTCGTCATCGGGCGAGGGCGAGGCCTGCGCGGTATCAAAGAAATTTGCGAGGTTGCGCATCGCATTGGTGAACGTATCGGCGCTCTGCCGCACCTCGGCATTGCCCAGCGCGGCGATCTCGCGATCCAGTGCGTCGATCGTATCGTTCACCAGGGCCGTGGCGCGGGCGGGATCCTCCTGCACCTCGGCCATATTCTTTTCCACCTCGGCAATTTTTTGGGTGCGGGTATCCATGATCGCGGCGCAGGCCTCGGCCACGCTCTGCTCACCCGCGCCGCCGGCGCAGCCCACGAGGCCGAGGCCGGTCAGGCCAAGAAGGCCGAGGGACAGCGCGGTATGGCGGCCGGAAATACGGGACATGCGGGGGCTCCTTATTCTCAACAACGGGGGTGGCTAGGCGCAGCGCCGGATCAGCGCCGCCGCGGCATCGCTCACCGCGGTGACCTTTGTGGCCTCCGCACTGCCGGGCAGCGAGCCGCCCGAGAGGAGATCGCTGCCGGCACCCAGCAGCTCGCCGATGCTTGTGGTGAGTGCGTCCACCTCGGGGCGGATCTCGGTATTGCCGATGCCCGCGAGGGTGGTTGTGGAGGAGGCGATCAGGCGCGCGGCGCGCGCGGCGGCCCCCGCGGGGTCCTCCGCGGCCTGGGCCTGGATTTCGGTGATCTCGGTGGGGGCGCTCTCGGCGAGCGAGCGGATGCTGGAACAGGCCTCCTCAAGCGTCTGATCGGGATTGGCCGAGCAGGCCGCGAGGGCCGGCAGGGTGAGGGCGGCCAGGGCCAGGGTGGTGGTGAGCGAGCGTAAACGCCGAGATTTTTTCATCGTTCCTCCGTCGGCACAGCTTAGCAATGGGCGCCTGGGAGACGCCCTGCCGCTGTCCAGATTGACAGGGTCCGCCGCGAAGTTCTACGGTGAGCGAGACGATTCCGGCGGCATCCAGCGCCGCTTCGGAACACCAAACAGAGGAACACAACCGCCGTGATTATCCCCGCACCGCTGCACCGGGAATCCCGTCCCGAGGGTTTTAAGCTCACCGCCGATACCCGCATCATCACCGATTCCGCCGGGGCGGGGGCCGCGCGCTTTCTCGCCTCGGTCCTGCGTCCCGCCACGGGCTTTGCGCTGCCCGTGATCGAGGGGGGCGAGCCCGGGACTAATATCATCTCTATCGCCCTGGACCCCGCCCTGGCCCCCGAGGAATATACCCTCGATACCGATGCCGCGGGTGTGCACATTCGCGCGGGGGATACCGCCGGAGTGTTTTATGCCGGGCAGAGCCTGCGCCAGCTGCTGCCGCCCGCGATCTATCGCCGGGCCACCGCGGAGGCCGACTGGGATCTCCCGGGCATCCACCTGGCCGATCGTCCGCGCTTCTCCTGGCGCGGGGTGATGCTGGATGTGGCCCGCCACTTCCTCCCCAAGCACGACCTGCTGCGCTTTATCGACCTGGTGGCGCTGCATAAGCTCAACCGCCTGCACCTGCACCTGACCGATGATCAGGGCTGGCGCGTGGAGATTCGCCGCTATCCGCTGCTGACCGAGATCGGATCGCGTCGCTCCGAGAGCCAGTATGGGCACGGCCCCCTGGCCCGCGGCGATGGCCGCCCGCACGGCGGGTTTTATACCCGGGAGGACCTGCTGGAGATCGTGGCCTATGCCCGCGAGCGCGGCATTATCGTGATCCCCGAGATCGATTCCCCCGGCCATGTCCAGGCCGCGATCACCGCCTATCCCGAGCTCGGGGTGGCCGCCTCCGATGGCCGCGCCGAGCAGCTGGAGGTGTGGACGCGCTGGGGCATTAACACCACCGTGTTAAACGTCGAGGAATCCACCGTGGAGTTTTTTGAGCACGTTTTTGACGAGCTCTGCGAGATCTTTGACTCCCCGTGGATCGGCATCGGCGGCGATGAGGCCATAAAAACCGAGTGGGAAAATAGCCCGCGGGTGGCCGAGCGGATGCGCGAGCTGGGTGTTGCGAACGTGGAGGAATTGCAGAGCTGGTTCCTGCGTCGCCTCTCCGATCACCTCGCCACCCACGGCCGCCGCGCGTTTGGCTGGGACGAGATGCTGGAGGGAAATAACATGGCTCCCGGCGCGACCGTGGCCTCCTGGCGCGGCGAATACGGGGCCATCGCGGCCGCGCATGCCGGGCACGACGTGGTGGCCTGCCCGGATGATCGGGTCTACCTGGACTATCGCGAATCCGATTCCCCTGAGGAGCCGATCCCCGTGGGGATTCCGCTCTCGCTCGCCGAGGTATACGAGTTTGAGCCGACCCCCGCCGCGCTGCGCGGAACCGACCTGGCGAAATTTATCATCGGGGGCCAGGCAAATATCTGGAGCGAGCACATGGACTCCGCGAGCTTTGTGGACTATCGGGTATTCCCGCGCCTGTGCGCGCTCGCCGAGGTGGTCTGGAGCGCGCCCGAGGCCCGCGATTTTGCGGATTTCTCGGAGCGGATGATTGCGCACCGCGCCCGCCTGGATGCCCTCGGTGTGGCCTATCGTCCCGAGTCGGGGCCGCTGCCCGAGCAGACCCGCCCGGGTGTGCCCGGTAAGCCCACGACGCGCGAGGCGCGGCTGGCGTTGCAGCGCGAGCTGGCCGCCAATATCGCGCTTCCCGAATAGGCTCGATCTCACCGGGTCTCCGAGATCCCGCGGGGGTCGCCGCGCCGTTGCGCGGCGGCCCCCGCGTCATGATGGCGGCCACCGGCCGCGATTCCTCTTCCGTCCCCCGCGCAGGCCAAACAGGTAACAACTCGATTAAGGTCGGTTTAATGCTTGCGCAATGATAGTTCGTAAGGTTTACTAACAAACATGAACACTTCGGAAACGCAGAGCAGCGTTCCCTCCTCGGAGGCCACACGAGCGGCGAGCGTCTTTGGCGCCCGCGGCCCGCTGCGTCCGAGCGCCAAGGTTCTCCCCGAGCACGCTCGCGGCCATAACCGCTCCCTCGTCCTGCAAACCCTGTACGCCTCCGGCCCGATGAGCCGCGCCGATGTCTCGCGCGAGACCGGGCTGACCCGCGTGACCGTCTCCGATCTGGTGGCGGATCTGATCAGCGAGGAACTCATCCTCGACCTCGGGCCCCGCGAGGGCTCGCGCCCCGGCAAGCCCGCCACGCTGCTCGACGTGGACCGCGCGGCCCACCAGATCATCGGCATGGACCTCTCCGAGCACGACGCATTTCACGCCGCCCTGATGAACCTGGACGGCGAGATCCTCGACCGGCTCTCGATCCCCCTGGCCGGGGCCCACGGCGAGGACGCCCTGAACCTCGTGATCGAGCTGGCCCGGGCCATGGCCGCCCGCGCGACCAAGCCGCTGCAGGGCATCGGGGTGGGAACCCCGGGTATCGTCGATTTTGACGGCGTGATCCTGCGGGCCCCCAACCTCGGCTGGAAAAACGTTCCCCTGCGCGCCCTGCTCTCCGCGGCCACCGGCGAGGAGGTCATCGTCGCCAATGATGCCAATGCCGCGGTACTCGCCGAGCACGGCTTCGGCGGCGCCGATTCCAATTTCATCCTGATCCGGATCGGTCACGGTGTGGGTTCCGGCCTGCTCGTGGACGGCAGTCCGCTTGTGGGTTCGCGCTTCGCCGCGGGGGAGATCGGCCACGTGAGCGTGGGCACCGATGGCGGACCGCAGTGCGCGTGTGGCAAGGAGGCGTGCCTGGAGACCTGGCTCGCCACGCCCCGCCTGGATGCCGAGATCGCGCGCATCACCGCGACCGAGCCCACCGAGGCCGCACGCGAGGAGGCCATCACCGGGCTCCTGCGCCAGGCCGGCGAACGCCTGGGCATCGCCCTGGCCCCGGTCTTGGCCACGCTGGACCTCACCGAGGTTGTGCTGGCCGGACCCCCTCATCTTCTCGACGGCGAGCTGTCCACCGCCTGCCTCGAGACCCTGCGTGGCCGCACCATGTCCGATGTTTTTGGAGATGTGCGGCTTCGAACCACCGATCTGGGCCGGGATATCGTCCTGCGCGGATCGGCCGTAATGGTCCTCTTGGACCGCCTTGGAGTGTCCTAGACACCCCACCTGCAATCACATAACGATCACCTAGAAACAGAGGAACTCAACGATGAGAAAACTTGGCATTCTGGCAATCGGCGCCGTCGCGGCGCTGGCACTCGCGGGCTGTTCAACCGGAGACGGTGGGGGCGCCGCGTCCTCGGATGACGCGAAGATCCGCGTCTGGCTCGTCGGAACGGATACCCCCGACGACGCCCGCGCGTATCTCAAAAAGACGTTTGAGGACAAAAACCCCGGCTCCACGCTGGTGATCGAGGAACAGCAGTGGAACGGCCTGGTAGATAAGTACACCACGGCGCTATCCGGCTCAAACGCCCCCGATGTGGTGGAGATCGGAAATACCCAGGCCGCGGCCTTCACCTCCGCGGGCGCGTTCACCGACCTGAGCGATAAATACGAGGAGCTCGGCGGCAAGGACCTGCTGCCCGGCTTTGTTGAGGCCGGCAGCTATGACGGCAAAAAATTTGCGATGCCCTATTACTCCGGTGCCCGCGTGGTGTTTTATAGCCCGCAGGTGGTCACCGGCGCGATCCCCACCACCCTGAATGAATACGTGGCCTCGGGAATCGCCATGAAGGACGCCGGCGTGGCCTCGGGCATCTATGCCCCCGGCAAGGACTGGTACAACATGCTCCCCTATATCTGGGAGAACGACGGCTTTATCGCCAAGCAGGAGGGCGATAAGTGGAAGGCCGGATTCTCGAGTGAGGGCGGCGTGGCCGGCCTGACCCAGCTCCAGGAGGTATTCCTCAACGCCACATCCGCACCCAAGGACGGCGACGAGACCAACGCCCAGGTTCCCTTCTGTGAGGGCAAGGTTGGATTTGTTTCGGCCCCGAGCTGGTTCGCCGGTTCGATCGGTGCCGCGGCGGATGCCGATACCCCCGGTTGCCCCGATACCTTCGGTAAGGACCTCGCCGCCTTTGCCCTCCCCGGCAAGGACGGCGGCCCCGCCCAGGCCTTCGCGGGTGGCTCGAATATCGCCATCGCCTCCAAGAGCAAAAACCAGGAGAAGGCCTATAGCGCCCTGCAGATCCTGCTCTCTCCCGAGTACCAGAAGCTGCTCGCCGCCAAGGGCATGATCCCCGCCCTGACCAGCGCCGCCTCCGCGCTGCCCGATGACGAGATCACCAAGGCCGCGGCCGAGGCTGCAAGCAAGGCTAAGCTGACCCCCGCGGCACCCAAGTGGGCCGATGTGGAGGCCTCCGAGGTCATCAAAAATGCGCTGGTCAAGATCGCCCAGGGCGGAGAGGTGAAGCAGATCGCGACCGATCTGGACGCCGAGATCGAGAAGACGCTGAACGGCTAAGCGCCGCCTCACCCCTCTCACCGAGACGGTTCCTCCCCGCCGTGGCCGCCCACCCGCGGCCACGGCGGGGGTGATCGCCGTACCCGGATCGATCTCACCTAGAAACGGAGCCGGAATTGACCGCTACGCTTAACCCGCCCGGCGATACCCGCCGCCCGGAACCCGACGCCCCGGCCACGTCGGAAAAGGCCCGCCGCCGCGGCGCACTCTACCCGTGGATGCTGCTGGCACCCGCCGCGCTGGTCCTGCTGGTGATGACGGGCTATCCGCTTATCCGGATGCTGATTAACTCCTTCCAGAAATACGGGAAGGCACAGATTTTTGGGGCACCGCCCGAGTGGGTGGCCCTGAGTAACTACACCAAGGCCCTCACCGATCCGGCCTTCTGGGCCGTGGCGGGCCGCAGCTTTGGCCTGATGGCCGTGCTCGTGGTGTGCACGATGGTGCTCGGCATGGGCATCGCCATCATGATGACCAAGCTCAACCGCTTCTTCCGGCTGCTGGTCTCGATCGGCCTGCTGCTGGCCTGGGCCATGCCGCCGCTCTCGGCCACGGTGGTCTGGGGCTGGATCGTGGATACCAAATATGGCCTCCTGAACTGGACCCTGAACCAAATCACCGGGACCGATAATTTCACCGATCACTCCTGGCTCATGGACCCCGCCTCGTTTTTTGCCGTGCTGGTTGTCATCATCACCTGGCAGTCGGTGCCGTTTGTGGCCTTTGTGATGTATGCGGCCCTGACCCAGGTGCCCGATGAGGTGCTGGAGGCCGCACAGCTGGACGGGGCGGGCGGCTATAAGCGCTTCTTCCTGATCGTGATGCCCTATATTCGCAGCATCCTGCTGGTGACCGTGGTGCTACAGATGATCTGGGACCTGCGGGTATTCACCCAGGTCTATACCCTGCAATCGCTCGGCGGTATCTCCGATCAGACCGATGTTTTTGGAACCTATATCTTCCACCTCGGCACCTCCAACCTCGGGGCCGCCGGGGCCGTCTCCTTCATCATGGTGGTCATGATGCTGGTGATCTCGATCTACTACGTGCGCAAGACCGTGAAGGACGAAGAAATATGAGTCTCGCAACCCGCACCTCCGGCATCGCCGGGTCCCCGCCGCGCGCGATTAAGATGGCCAAGCGGCGGCAGCCGCCCGCGGTGGCCGCGCGCTCCACCGGGCGTAAATTTGCGCTGGGTGCCGCATCCATCGTGGTATTTATCTGCTCGGTATTCCCCGTGTATTGGATGCTGAACACGTCGTTTAAACCCAATGCCGATGTGATCTCCCCGGTGCCGCAGTTCTGGCCGCAGAACTTCACGCTGCGCAATTATGTCGCGGTCATGTTTGAGCCGGCCCGGCCCGATCGCGCCAATTTCCCCTCCGCGCTGATGATGTCCCTCGGGGTCACCCTGACCACGCTGGTCATCTGCCTGGTCTTTGCCTTCCTCGGGGCGCTCGCCGTATCCCGGTTCAAATTTAAGGGCCGCCGCCAGTTTGTGATCGCGCTGCTGATCGTGCAGATGATCCCGGGCGAGGCGATGATGTTCACCATCTTTGGCATGATCGACGCCTGGCACCTGATCGGCACGATGATCGGCCTGACCATCGTCTATCTGGCCGGGGTACTGCCGTTCACGATCTGGACGCTGCGCGGGTTTGTCGCGGGGGTCCCCGCGGATCTGGAGGAGGCAGCGATGATCGACGGCTGCACCCGGGCCCAGGCGTTCTGGAAGATCACGTTCCCGCTGCTCGCGCCGGGGCTGGTCTCCACGGGGGTATTTGCGTTTATCCAGGCCTGGAACGAGTTCCTGATGGCGCTGATCATCATGCAGGGCCCGGGTTCCTATACCCTGCCGATCTGGCTGCGGGCCTTCCAACAGGCGACTGGGGCCACCAACTGGGCGGCGATCATGGCCGGATCCACGCTGATCGCGATCCCCGTGGTGATCTTCTTCCTCATCGTGCAGGGCCGGATGACCGGCGGCCTGGTGAGCGGAGCCGTGAAGGGATAACACACCCTGCGGAAACCCGATACGCTCGGAGGGTGGGCCCGCAACAGCGCGTGCCCGCCCTTCCGGCACAACAAAAGAAAGAACCATGGCTGAAGTTGTCATTGTAGAAAATGCCCAGGCCGCCGGCGACCTCGTCGCCGACGCGATTCTGCGGTTGATTGGGACCAAACCCGATGCCGTATTGGGCCTGGCCACCGGGTCCACCCCGCTGCCGGTATATCGGGCACTCGCCGAGCGCCGCGGGGATACCGACCTCTCGCGGGTCTCCGGCTTCGCCCTGGACGAGTATGTGGGCCTGCCCATCTCCCACCCGGAGAGCTATCGCAGCGTGATCACGCGCGAGGTCGTGGAGCCCGTGGGGCTGACCCCCGAGCGCATCCACGTACCGGTGGGTGCCGAGGAGACCATCCGGCACGCGGGTGCCGATTATGAGGCGGCCATTAACGCCGCCGGCGGCGTGGACATCCAGATTCTGGGTATCGGCACCGATGGCCATATCGGTTTTAACGAGCCCGGCTCCTCCTTTGCCTCGCTCACCCGGATCAAGACCCTGACCCGCCAGACGCGCGCCGATAACGCCCGTTTCTTTGACTCCCTGGATCAGGTTCCCACCCACTCGATCACGCAGGGCCTGGGCACCATCCTGCGCGCCCGTCACCTCGTGCTGCTCGCATTTGGTGCGGGTAAGGCCAAGGCCATCGCGGAGGCCCTCGAGGGTCCCGTGAGCGCCAATATGCCCGCCTCGGCCATCCAGCTGCACCCGCATGTCACCGTGGTCATCGACGAGGCCGCGGCCACCGAGCTGGCACATGCCGATTATTACCGTGACTCCTATGAGAATAAGCCTGCCTGGCAGACCATCTAGGTAGCGGCCACAAGGCCCGCCTCCCCTCGGGGTAGGCGGGCCTTTTGCTGATTGGGCCGCGGGCAGTGTGCGCCCGAGCTGGCACATGCCGATTATTACCGTGACTCCTATGAGAATAAGCCCGCCTGGCAGACCATCTAGGTAGCGGCCACAAGGCCCGCCTCCCCTCGGGGAAGGCGGGCCTTTTGCTGTTTAGGCCGCGGGCAGTGTGCGTCCGTGCTCGCCGGTCCACTCGATTCCGGCATCGCGCGTGAAGGAGATGCCCGCGGGGATACCCACGCGCTCAAACCACGCGTCCACGGCGGGCGCGAAGGACTCCCAGGAGCGCTCGGGGCGGGTCTCGCCGGCGCGCGGGGACCATGCGGTCTCGGCCACACCCAGCAGGCGCGGGAAATACATCGCGTCGATATCGGCGAGGGTGGCCACGGTCTCGGTCCAGAGCGGGGCCTCGATGCCGAGGATCGAGGGCTCATCCAGGCCGGCCACCAGCTCGCTCGGCTCCCACTCATAGGACTGCCTTGCCGAGACCGGTCCGCCGGGCCAGACCAGGCCCAGCGGATCGGCGGCGGTGTGCTTAATATCCAGGTAGATGCGGTCGGCGGGGGAGAGGATCGCGGAGCCGCCCTGGTTCACAAAGGAGAGGATCTCGGCCGCCGCGTTTTCGCGCGGGGTGGTGAGGCTCCAGTACTGGCCGATGCTGCCGCGCGGCAGATCGCTGCTGCGGCCCATCTCGTGCCAGCCCAGCACGGTCTTGCCGGTATCGGCGGCGATGCGTCCGGCGCGGGCAATAAAGGTCAGGAAGTCCTCGGGCTCGGTCTTGAGCGCCTCGTCCCCGCCGATATGCAGATAGGGGCCGGGGGTCAGCGCGGCCACCTCGGCGAGCACATCACGCAGGAAGTCATAGCTGGCCTCGGAGTTAATCGCGAGGCTGGAAAAACCCACCTCGGTGCCCGTATAGTTTTCCACCAGCACGCCGGCATCGGCGAGTTCGGGATAGGCCAGCAGGGCCGCATTGGTATGGCCGGGGATATCGATCTCGGGCACGATCACGATATGGTTCCGCGCGGCATAGTCCACGATTTCGCGATAGTCAGCGGCCGTATAAAAGCCCCCGGGGCCGCCGCCCACCGCGGTGCCCGAGGCCACCTCGGTCAGGCGCGGGCGCGAGGCGATCTCCAGGCGCCAGCCCTGGTCATCGGTGAGGTGCAGGTGCAGGTGGTTCAGCTTCAGCAGCGCGAGGCGGTCGATCACGGCGCGCACGGTGGCCACATCAAAGAAGTGCCGGGCCACGTCAAGCATCGCGCCGCGATACGCAAAGCGCGGGGAGTCCTCGATGGTCTGCGCGGGGATCAGGCCGTCCTCGCCCGGGAGCTGGCGCAGGGTCTGCACGGCATAAAACAGCCCGGCGGCATCGGCGGCGAGCACATGGATGCCCTCGCTCCAGACCTCGATGCGCGAGGACTCGGGGGCACCGGCCCCGTCGATATGCAGGGTCACGGTGGCGTATTCGGAGTCCTCGGCAAAGGGGATATCCAGGGCGGCGGCGAGCAGTGTCGCGGCGGCCTCCTCGGCGATGCCGCTGATGATGCGGGCATCGGCCAGGTTAAAGCCGGTATCCCCCTCGTGGATTTCGCGGTGCAGCGGAAGCGGGATGATCCGGGAAGCGGCGGTGCTCATTTTTCTCCGTGTGGTTCTGGCGCGGGGCGCGAGCGTGTGGTGCGGGTCCCGGGAACGCCGGACGCACGCGGGTGCGACGGCGCAAAAACACGGGTTAAGTGAGGATACTTTACAAACATCGGGGGTGTCCATCCTTCCCGCGCGGGGCGGGCACCGGGCCACGGAAAACGGGCCGGACGGAACATAGGTTTTATGTTCCGTCCGGCCCGCGAATAATCGCCCTCCGTGGCTAGGCGCGGAGGCGTCGGCGTACGAGCAGCGCGGCACCGGCGGCCAGCAGCAGCGCGGCCAGGCCCGCGGCCAGACCCGGCGCGGCACCGGTAGCCGAGAGCGCGGGGCGCGGCTTATCGCCCGCACCGACCGCCGGGTTTGTCACGGCCTCGGCCGGGGGCGTGGAACCCGGGGTGTCCACCACGCTCGCGGCGGTGACCTGCACCGTGACCGAGGCGCTGAACTCACCCACGGTAGCGGTGATCACGTGGGGGCTCGCCGTGGGGAAGGTCACGGTATTGCCCACGATCACATCGCTGTCCACCGAGCTGGTGAGCACGGCACTCGCGGTGAGATCCTCGCGCACGGTACCCAGGGCGTCCACCCCGGAGACGGTCGCGCTGATCGTCTCGCCGGCCTTCGGGGTCAGGGTGGACAGGGTCAGCGAGACCCCGGCGCGCGGGGCCGCCTCCACAAATGCCGCCCGCCACGGACCCCAGTGCCCCGAGGAGTTCTGGGCCCGGGTGAATACGCGGGTATGCGCGGCGGTGGTGGCCTCCGCGGGGAGGGAACCGGAGAAGGTCACGCTAGGGCCCTCTCCCTCGACGCTCAGCGCAACGGTGCTGCCGATCCGGGAGCTATCGGCGGCCACGGCGGCCTCGACGGCGGTGATATCGCGCACGGCGGGGCGGCGCGCGGCCGAGGCCGCGGCGGTGCCATAGGTATCATCGCTCGCGGCACCCGACACGGAGATCGACAGATCCGCGTCGCGCTCGGCGGTGAGCTCCGTGATGGTGGAGCCCAGGGGCGCGGTATAGGGCGCCCGGGCGGCGTGGGCGGCCACGTTCACCGCGGGACGATTCACCGACCACAGGGCCTCGGCGCGGCCATAACCGGGATAAAAACCACCCGTGTCTCCATTGCCGATCTCATAGGTGAAGGCGGGGATACCCAGCTCGGAATAGATCCAGTCGATATCGTTTCCCGCGTTGTTATAGAGGATCTCCCCGGCCTTACCGGTCTGATAGCCATTGCTCAGCGACTGGCGGAAGCCCGAGGCGACCAGCGCGTCCAGGTTGGGGACCGGCGCGGTCTTGTTATAGGCATAGGGATAGATCACATAATTTGAGGAGGAGTGCAGCGTCACAAAGGTGCCCGTGCGGGTATCGGGGGCGCGGGTGGTCTCGCCCACCCGATACGTGCCAAAGAGATTCTTGAGCAGCGCCTCAAGGTGGTATACCTCGGGCTCGGAGTGCGCGGCGGTTCCCTTATAGGTGAGCGAGGTCGGGATTGCGGAGGTATTCACCCCGCCCCAATCGGTGCCCCAATTGCGGTTGAGGTCCACGCCCGGCTGGACGCTGTTCCAGCGCGTACTGGTCTGCACAAAATCCGTGTCATTGGCATTTTTACGCTGCCACGCGGTGCTGGTGGCGGCGGGGGCCGCATCGCCCGCGGCGTTAACCACGAGGTTCGGATCGGAGAGCCCGGCCTGGGCGAGCTCCACACCATCGGGGTTATGGGTCAGGATGACCCAGACCTCGGTGCTATCCAGCAGGCTGGTGGCCTCGGGGTCGGTGCCATAGCCGTTCAGCAGCTCGGTGGCATAGCGCCACGCAAACTCTCCCGCGATGACCTCGCGGGCATGGGTCTGCCCGATCAGCACAAAGCGGGGCTTACCCTCCTGGCCATCGGTCCAGGAGGGCGCTGACTGCACCCCCGCGGTCAGGCGCAGCGCGATCAGGTCGTGGCCGCCGCGGCCCTGGGTCTTCAGCCAGGAATCGCCATAGTCCACGCGCTGGGCCAGCTCGGGATAGGCGGCGGCCACATCGGCGGCAAAGCGCTCATAGGAGGCCACCGTGCGGTAACCCCCAAAATACGTTTCATACTCGGTGCCGGCGAGGCGCTCGGGCAGGGGATAGGCGGGGGCCGCGGCGCGGGCGAGGGAGGACCGGGCGGCGGGTGCCGCGCCGAGGCTCTCGGCATAGGTGCCCGAGCGGGTGATGCTGATGCCGCGCTCGCCGAGGAGCGTGCGGGTATGGGAATCGCCAAGAACCACGAGGGAGGAACCCTCGGAGGTGACGATATCCAGGTCCTGAATCTGCGCGGCCGCGGAGGCGGGCACGGTATAGAGATACGCGAGGTCATCCTCGGCGGAGGCGGCGGCCTGTGGGCCAAGCGCCAGCGCACCAAGTCCAAGCGTGGCGGCGAGGAGTGTCGCGCCGGCGCGGAGTGATCGGGGAGCCATGGGTGGTGTCCTCATTCTGCTGGGGGAAAAGATTCCCTTGACCCTAGGCGGGGGAGGCGACCACCCGCCGGGCACCCCGTCATGTGCTGTCATGTGTCGTCATGTGAGGTCATGCTTTTTCTCCCGCGGCGGTCTTGCGGTAGTAGCCTAGGGGCGCAAAAAACCGCGCACCGTAGTGCCACCCGGGGGTGGCTCTACGGTGCGCGGTAACGAGGGGAGGCTAGTCGGCCAGCTGGCGGCGGCCGTGGATCAGGCCCGAGACGGCGGCCACCACGGCAAATACGGCGGCGACGATCTGCATCGGCCCACCCAGGCTGAAGAGCGCAAGCGCGGCGGCGAACATCACGATGATCTCGACCAGCGAGCGGCCAAAAAGATCCAGGTGGAAAACCGCGCGCGGGGAGTTGAACAGCGCCCAGATCAGGATGACCAGCGCGGGGGCGGCGATACCCACGCCGATATTCCACGGGAACGGCCAGGAGAAAATACCCCACATTGCCACGGCCGCAATCGCGACGAGCTCGAGGAAAAAGCGGAGGATATCGTTGGGCCCAAACCGGGGGCGTGAGGTTGCGTCAGACACCCCTCCAGTCTAGGCGATGCCGACGCCCGGTCCGGTACGTGGGCGCGGGGCACCCGGTTTAGTCCAACGAGGGAAGACGCGCTCGGTTATGTTCGTTTGAGTTCAATAGGATAGACGCATGACGGACCATGATTTTGACGTTGCAGTTTCGTTCGCTGGAGAAGACCGTGCATATGTTGAAAGCGTAGTAAAAATTGTGAAGGATGCTGGATTTAAGGTTTTCTATGACGAAGACCAAAAAGTTGAATTTTGGGGCGAGGATCTCACCGAATATTTTCCGGATGTTTATGAGCGTCGATCACGTTATGTAGTGATGTTCATTTCAAAAAATTATGCGGTCAAACCTTGGGCTCGGTTAGAGCGGCGTAGTGTCCTAGCCCGCGCTCTAAACGAAAAAAAGAGTTACCTGCTTCCGGTACGAATTGATTCTACGAATCTTCCCGGTGTACGTGAAACAATTGGATATCTCGATGCACAGCTAGAAAAACCTGCTGAGGTCGCAACGGCAATTTGTAGAAAGCTGGGTGCTTCAGGCGTAGTCGAAGATGGTGCTCGTCTTTTTAACGGGAGGGTGCCTCGGACGGCGTCTGAACACGGGGTGCTGCTTGGAGAGCGTCCTCCCGCATGGGAGTATCTCTCTTTGGCATATCATCTTTTTAATAAAATGGAATTATTGCAGCGGCAATATGCTGATCATCGACTTGGTTTTGCGATACCTGATGTATTCCTCGCGGATGAAGATTTGGGCGAAACTGTTTCGCAGCAAGTCATCATCCCTAGCGCTATAGCAGATATGCTCGAATCGCTATTGCTAGGACCTGCACAGGAAGAGGCAACTGGTAAACCGGGGCAAGAGGGGAATCCGGCTCTGATCGAAAGCCTCGCCGAACGTGTTATCACACTTTACGAGAGACTTTTGAATTGGAAAGCAACAATGCTGTCATTTGCGGCCCAATCGGATGAAGGTCGAATGGTGATTAAAGCGATTTCAGCCTTTGCAGATCAACCTATTGAGGCGATGCATCGGTTTGTGTTTGATTATCGTGATCTCGCGGATGGGATTAGTCCTCGACTGTCTCAGGGAGAAAACATTTCGTTGACAGTGCCGCTTAAATTTGAGGTTCCTGAGTCAGTCTCCAATGAACGGAATCGTGCCTGGAAAGCTTTTCTGAGGAATCATGGTTAGTGGTTGTTCTAGGCAGATTCCTTTCAGGAGAGCGGAACAATAATTCACTTGAAGAACAGGTGCACAAAGCGTACCGTGTGTCGCTCTCTGACCCCGTGCAGAGTCGCCGTTTTATTTGGATAAGACGTCACCAAGTGATGAAGAGAGATCTGGTTTAAACAGGGGAGAGCTGAGAAACATTTTCGGTGCGTGTCGATCGGTCATTGGGGAAAGTGGAATTTCGATTTGTGCGTTAGTTCGTGGCTCACTGGCTTCATTCGAAATCCTCGCGCTTTTGCGGAGGTCTTTGCTTGGGCAGATCGCACCGCGTATATATGACGCGATTACATGTTTTGGCTTTTTCTCGCGCTGAGCCCAACATTTTCTTGACCTTTGACCGCCGCGGCGCGGCCTAGAGCGTATGGCCGAGCTTATAGCCCTCGTCTCGATCACCCTCGCGGGTATAGGAGAAGCCATCCGCGCCGATCGTGACCGCGAGCTCGCTCGGCTCATCACGATGAACCACCGGCTGCGGGTTGCCATCCAGGTCGAGGACCAGCGAGGCCTCGGTATACCAGGAGGGGACCACCGCGGTGCCCCACCAATCGCGGCGCTGGTTATCGTGCACATCCCAGGTGACCACCGGATTATCCGGGTCGCCCGTGTAATAGTCCTGGGTATAGATCTCCACGCGGTGACCATCCGGGTCCAGGAGATAGAGATAAAACGCATTCGAGACGCCGTGCCGGCCGGGGCCGCGCTCGATCAGATCGGATTTACGCAGGGCCCCGAGCTTGTCACAAATATAGAGAATATTATGCTTCTCGTGGGTGGAGAAGGCCACGTGATGCATGCGCGGGCCATCACCCCCGGTCATCGCCGTATCGTGCACCGTGGACTTCCGTCGCATCCACGCGGCATAGGTCACCCCGTTCTCGTCCTGGATATCCTCGGTTACCCGGAATCCCAGGTCCTCCATATAGCCGCGCGCCCGCTGCACATCCGGGGTCACCTGGTTAAAGTGATCCAGCCGCACGAGGGCCCCCGCGCCATAGAGGTCATAGCGCCAGGCCAGGCGCTCCACGTGCTCCACCTCGTGGAAAAACTCATAGGGGAACCCGAGCGGATCCACCACGCGCACCGAATCGCCGATGCCCCGCGTGAAGCCCCGCGGATTGCGCTCCACCCGGCAGCCCAGCTCCTCATAAAACGCCACCGCCCGATCCAGATCCTCGGGGGCGCGCACCCGATAGGAGAACGCGGCCACCGCGGCCACGGGGCCCAGGCGCAGCACCAGGTTATGGTGGATGAACTCCTCAAAGGAGCGCAGATAGATCTCGTTCTCGGTTTCCTCCGTGACCACCAGGCCGAGGATATCCACATAGAACTCGCGCGAGCGGGCGAGATCGGTGACCACCAGCTCCATATACGCGCAGCGCAGAATATCGGGAGGGGTCGCGGTAGGGGTATTAATACGTGTCATGATCATTTCCTCGTTGAAATTTTCGGGGTGGTTCTAGTGGGCGCCAAAGCGCGGGGTGTGTACCTCGCCCAGCGTGATATGAACGGCCTGCTGCTCGGTATAAAAATCGATCGAACGGTAGCCGCCCTCGTGCCCCAGCCCGGAGGCCTTCACGCCGCCAAACGGGGTGCGCAGGTCGCGCACGTTATGCGAGTTCAGCCATACCATTCCGGCGTCGATGGACTGCGCAAAATTATGGGCGCGGGTGAGATCGCTGGTCCAGACATAGGCGGCGAGCCCATAGCGCACGCCATTGGCCAGTTCCAGCGCCTCCTCCTCGGCATCAAAGGGAGTGATCGCCACGACCGGCCCAAAAATCTCCTCCTGGAAGATGCGGGCATCCGCTGAAACATCGGCAAATACCGTGGGGGCCACATAATTTCCCTCGGGCAGGTGCTCGGGGCGGCCGCCGCCGGCAAGCAGGCGACCCTCGGATTTGCCCAGCTCCACATAGCTCATGACCTTGGCAAAATGTTCGGGATGCACCAGCGCCCCCACCTCGGTCCGCGGATCCTGCGGATCGCCCACCACAATCGCGCGGGCGCGCTCGGCAAAGCGCTCGATAAACGCGTCATAGACCGGGCGCTCCACGAGGATGCGGCTGCCCGCGGTGCAGCGCTCGCCGTTCAGGGAAAACACCCCAAAAAGAGTGGAATCCAGGGCCGCATCCAGGTCGGCATCGGCAAAGATGATCGCGGGGGACTTGCCCCCCAGCTCCATCGACATGCCCTTAAGATACGGCGCGCAATTGGCGAAGATCAGCTGCCCCGTGCGGCTCTCCCCCGTGAAGGAGATCAGCGGCACGTCCGGGTGCTTCACAAGCGCATCCCCGGCCTCCTCGCCGATGCCGTTGACGAGGTTAAATACGCCGCGCGGCAGCCCGGCCTCCTCAAAGATCCCCGCCCAGAGGCTGGCCGAGAGCGGGGTGAACTCCGCGGGCTTCAGCACCACGGTGCAGCCCGAGGCCAGCGCCGGGGCGAGCTTCCAGCTCTCCAGCATGAACGGCGTATTCCACGGCGTGATCAGCCCCGCGACACCCGTGGGCTTGCGATTAACATAGTTGATCTGGCGGCCGGGCACCCGATAGGCATCATCGGCCTGGGCCACGATCAGATCGGCAAAAAACCGGAAGTTCTCGGCGGCGCGCTGGGCCTGGCCCAGCGCCTGGGTGATCGGCAGCCCCGAGTCGAAGGATTCCAGCTCGGCGAGGCGCGCATCCTGGGCCTCCACCAGATCGGCGATGCGGTTAAGTACCCGGGCGCGGGCGCGCGGCTGCATGCCCGGCCAGAGCCCCGTGGTGAACGCCCGGGTGGCAGCGGCAACCGCAAGATCGATATCGGCGGACTGGCCGGCGGACGCCCGGGCATAAACGGTATTGGCCACGGGCTCAAGAACCTCAAAGGTCTCGCCGCCCACGCTGTCCACAAAGGAACCGTCGATATAGTGCCGAATGGTCGAGGGCAGGCCCTCGGGAACGTGATGTGTCATCGTTGACTCTTTCCTTCACTGGGGGGCTTCTGGTGCGATTGATGCGCAAGCATCGCGTCGAGGGTCGCGGTGCGGTGGGCCCGCACCACCCGCTCGATATCCTCCGCATCGGCGGCGGTCTCGATTAACCGCAGGATCTGTTCGTGCTCGTCCACCGATTCGCGGGCGCGGCCCGGCACAAAGCTAAACGTGGAGTGGCGCAGCACGGCCATCCGATTCCAGCCGCGGTGCACGAGGTCGAGAATATGCGGGTTGGGGCATGCGGTGAAGATCGCGGAGTGGAACTCCTGGTTCAGCGCGGTAAAAAGCTGCGGGTCAAAATTATTCAGGCTCTCGATCATCCGGGCGTTGATCGCGCGGGCGCGGGCAATATCCTGCGCGTCGATATACGGGGCCGAGAGCGAGGTGGCGGCGCCCTCGATGATCGCGAGGGTCTGCATCGTATGCAGGTATTCGGTCTCCTCCACGAGGGCCACCTGCGCGCCCACGTTTCGCTCGAAGGTCACAAGCCCCTGCGCCTCGAGGCGACGGATCGCCTCGCGCACGGGCACCACGCTGATATCCAGTTCCTCCGCGATCTTGCCCAGCACGAGCCGGAAGCCGGGCACATAGCGACCGTCGTTAATGCGTTCCAGGATCCAGTCATAGGCCCGCTGGGACTTGCTGAGCGCCGGGGCGGGGGAGGAGGGGAGATTATCGGGGGTCATTTTGTGCCTTCCAGGCCTGATAGGCCGCGCGCCACGCGGCATTCATCGGATACAGTCCGTCTACACTCTCACCCTCGGCGACCCGGGCGGCAATAAAAACCTCCTCCGCCTCCTGTTCCAGGGCATCCGCGACCACCTCGGCCACAAGAAACGGGGGGATCACGATGACACCATCGGAGTCGCCCACGATGACGTCCCCGGGCTGGACCGAGGCCCCGCCGCAGGCGATTGTGATATCGGTATCCCAGGGCACATGGCGGCGGCCCAGCACCGCCGGATGGCCCCCGTTGTGATAGGTGGGGATATCCAGCGCGGCCACGAGGGCGAGATCGCGCACGCCGCCATCGGTCACGATCCCCGCTGCCCCGCGCACCTGGGCGCGCAGCGCGAGAATATCGCCGATGGTGCCGGTGCCGGTCTCGCCGCGGGCCTCGATCACCAGCACATCGCCGGGGTTGAGGCCGTCCACCGCGCGTTTTTGGGCGTTATAGCCGCCGCCGTGGGCGGCAAAGAGATCCTCGCGCTGGGGGATGAAGCGCAGCGTGCGGGCGCGGCCGAGCAGGCGGGCCTCGGGGCGGGTGGGGCGCGGGCCGTCGATCGAGACGGCGTTATAGCCGCGGCGGCGCAGCTGGGCGCTGAGCGTGGCCACCCCCACCGAGTTGATCCGTTCGGCGAGCTCCGGGGTGAGGATAAACGGGGCGGGTGCGGTATCCAGCCCCGCTGCCTCGCGCGAACCCCAGGCCTCGGCGCGCTGGTTGTCGTCCACGACGGGGCCCAGGCCAAACTCGCCAAAGGCATCGGTGCCCGCGATCACGGTGGTGCGCAGGCGGCCGGTGCCCGGGGAGCCCTCCGCAGTGGGCGCATCCACCTCCACCTCGATGACATCACCGGGGGCGGCCACCGAGGAGCCCGCGGGGGTTCCGGTGAGGATAACGTCCCCGGGTTCCAGCGTCATCAGCTGGGAGAGATCGGCGATCAGCTGGCCAAACGGAAAGAGCAGACCCGCGGTGGTGTCCTCCTGCACCAGCTCGCCGTTTTTCCAGGTGCGCACGCGCAGCGTGGCCGGGTCGAGCCCGGCGGCAGCCAGGGCCACGGGCCCGAGGGGGGTGAAACCATCGCCGCCCTTGGAGCGCACATTGGAGCCCTTATCGGCGGCCCGCAGATCGTAGATGCCAAAATCATTGGCGGCGGTCACGGCGGATACGGCGGCCCAGCCCTCGGCCACACCCACGCGGCGGGTGCGGCGGCCGATGATCAGCGCGATCTCCCCCTCGAAGGCGAGTAGCTCGGTGCCGGCGGGGCGGGTGATCGTGGACTCGCCGATCGTGACCGAGGAGGCGGGCTTGAGGAAATAGCTGGGGAAGTCGGGAGTGCGCCCGCGCTGTTCGGCCCGCGAACGGTAGTTCAGGTGGACGGCAATGATCTTGCCGGGGGCGGTGGGTACCGCGGTGCTTATGCTGCCGGGCATCGTGACCTCCTCGTCTCGGAATGCGTATATTCCAAATGATATACGATCTGGATAATCTCGCAAGGGGTCGCCGGGGCGGATCGTCCCACGAGACCCCGAGCCCCGGGATCTCGCGGTGAAAACCGGCGGGTGCCGCGGGGCGCGGGCTCGCGGGGTGGCCAAAAAATTTATTTGAC
This sequence comes from Mycetocola spongiae, assembly GCF_020424085.1. Classification (NCBI taxonomy): domain Bacteria; kingdom Bacillati; phylum Actinomycetota; class Actinomycetes; order Micrococcales; family Microbacteriaceae; genus Mycetocola; species Mycetocola spongiae. Next base: position 2,662,939 of record NZ_CP080203.1, read on the forward strand.
GTACATCAGAAGTCGTATACGATGACGCTAGAGAACCGTGCCCCTCCCGGAATCGCCGGGTTCTGCGCGGATCTTCCTCGACGACAAGGGAGTCAAGAGATGTCTGTTGCAGCCAAAAAAGCGTCCCCACGCTATTCCAATGATCATCGCCGGGTGGCCCTGGCCACCGTGATCGGCACCACGATCGAGTGGTACGATTTTTTCCTCTACGCCAGCGCCGCGGGCCTGGTGTTCTCGCACCTGTTTTTTGAGCCGATGGGCAAGGATCTGGCGATTCTTGTCTCCTTCGCCACGGTGGGTGTGAGCTTCCTCTTCCGCCCGATCGGCGCCGCGCTCGCGGGGCACTTCGGCGACCGGATCGGCCGCCGAGCGATGCTGGTAATCACGCTGATTGCCATGGGCACCGCCACCACGCTGATCGGCGTCCTGCCCACATATGCCCAGGTGGGCATAGCCGCGCCGCTGCTGCTGATTCTGCTGCGGATCGTGCAGGGCCTGTCCACGGGAGGCGAGTGGGGCGGGGCCGCCCTGATGGCCGTGGAGCACGCACCCGAGGGAAAGCGCGGCCGCTATGGCGCGTTCCCGCAGATCGGTGTGCCGCTGGGCCTGCTGCTCGCATCGGGCGTCCTCGCCCTGATGACCGGCGTGATCTCGCCCGGCGAGGCGTTCCTGGAATGGGGATGGCGGATCCCGTTCCTGCTCAGCTTTATCCTGATCATCGTGGGCTTTATCGTGCGCCACCGCGTGGATGAGTCCCCGGTATTTAAGGAGATCGCGCAGCGCAAGGAGCAGACCCGCGTGCCGATCGTGCAGCTCTTTAAAAACCACTGGCTTCTGGTGATCCTGGCCGCACTGACCTTCGCCGGTAATAACGCCGCCGGATATATGACCACGGGCGGATATATCCAAAACTATGCCACCAACCCGGAGGGCCCGGTGGGGCTCGAGCGCACCCCGGTGCTGCTCGCGGTGACCGGCTCCGCGGTGATCTGGCTGATCTTCACATGGATTGCGGGCAGCGTCTCGGATAAAATCGGGCGCCGCAATACCTATATCATCGGCTGGACCCTGCAGCTGGGCACCGTATTCCTGCTGTTCCCCCTCGTGAATACCGGCAATATCTGGTTCCTCTTCCTGGGCCTATCGCTGTTTACGATGGGCAACGGGTTTAGTTATGGCCAGCAGGCGGCCTTCTTCGCCGAGCTTTTCCCCGCGTCGATTCGCTATTCCGGGGTCTCGATCACGTATGCGCTCGGCGCGATCCTCGGCGGCGCATTTGCCCCGATGATCTCCACGTGGCTGGTTCAGCGCACCGGCACCACCTTCTCGGTCACGCTCTATCTGGCGATTCTCACGCTGATCGCATTTGCCGCCACGCTGCTGCTGCGCGACCGCACCAATATCCCCCTCGGACCCGATCACGAGGAGGAACAGACCACCGGGCAGATCTACGGCATGGCCTCCTAGACCCCGGCGGCGGCCGCGCGCGGGGGTGCGCGGCCCTGGGCCCGGCCGATCCGGCCTCGATAAGGCGGATCGGCCGGGCCCCTATGCGTGCCGGGCGGCGCTATTAACCCGGTAGATCTCCTCCTGGAAGGGGGCGGTCACCGTGGGGGACACCCGGCAATCCAGGAGATATACACCCTCCTGGCCCGAGGCCAGCCACGCGTGTACAGCGTCCAGGTCCTCAAGCGTATGGATGATATCGCCGCGCGCGCCGAGCGAGCGCGCGATCCCCGCGAAGTCCACCCCGCCGATCCGCATCGGCCCGGGGTTGAGGCCCATCCGCCCGTATACGTGCACCTCGGCTCCATAGGCGGCATCGTTCCACACCACGATAACCCCGCGCCGGGTGGCCCGGATCACGGAGTCCAGATCGGCCAGCGCCATCAGGCCGCCGCCATCCCCTGTATGCAGCACCAGGGTGGCCTCGGGCCGGGCCCGGGCCACCCCCACGGCGCTGGGGAACCCCAGTCCTATCGACTGATACGCGGTGCCCACCATGATCTGGCGATCGGGGGAGGACACGTCAAAATAGGTATTGGCCCAGCCGATGAAATGGCCGCCGTCGGTGGCCGAGACGCGGTCCGCGGGCAGGATCCGATTCAGCCGCGCGGCCACCGAGCGCGGGTCCAGCAGGCCATCGGCCAGGACGCCGCGCCCCTCCGCGCGCGCCCGAAACTCGGCGCTCTCCAGATCGGGGGCGTCGCCGCCCCAGCGCGCGGGAAGCGCGCGCTGCTCGCCGCGGATCGCGCGCAGCAGCGCCTCGGCGGAGAGCCGGGCATCGGCGATCAGGGAGTCGTCCACGCGGGGATGGGGGCGGGCCCGATCATCGATGCGCAGCACGCGCGCCTCGGGCCCGAGCACGGAGCCAAAGCCCAGCGTGAACTGGTTCATTCCGGCACCCACCACGAGCACCACGTCCGCGCGCGCGGCCAGCGCCATCGCGGCCTCCTGGCCAAAACCGCCACATACCCCGAGGTCTCCCGAGGCATCGGCAAAGAGCCCGCGCGCGAGCGCCGTTGTGGTGGTGAGGGCGCCGAGTGATGCCGCGAGCTCCGTGAGGGCCGGCCCGGCCCCGGAGACCCAGGCCCCGCGCCCGGCGAGGATCAGCGGCCGCGCGGCCCCGCGCAGCGCGTGCGCATATTCGGCGATCCGGGCCGGATCGGGCGCGGGCGCGTCCGGCGCACGGCGGGGCAGCGGGTCCGCGCCGCCCGCGGCGGCGGGAGCCTCCACCAGGTCATAGGGAATCGCGAGGATCACCGCGGTGCGCTCGCTCAGCGCCCGCGCGACCGCCTCGTGGGTGCACTCCGCGGCGTTCTCGGCGGTCACCGTGATGGTGCTCACGCCGAGCGCCGCGGCCAGCGCCACTTGATCGATATCCCAGGGCCGCGGCCCGCTGCCGGGGGCATCCCCCGCCACGAGGACCACGGGGATCCCCGCCTGCGCGGCCTCGGCCAGCGCGGTGGCGGTATTGCTGAAGCCCGCGCCATAGGTGACGGTGCCCGCGGCGAGGCGTCCGCAGGCGCGATAATAGCCGTCCGCGGCGGCCACCGCCGCGGCCTCGTGGCGCACCGCTGTAAACGCGGTTTCGCCCTCCAGCAGGGCGTTCAGGAAATGGGCGTTTCCGTTGCCCATCACCCCAAATACCTCGGAGACATGGGTGGAGAGGGTGCGCGCGATCAGCGCCGATACTGAGGTCATGGGTATTCCTTTGCAAGACAGATAGCGGTGATTAATCCGTATATGTCTCGCAGCAAGACTCCCGGTCCCGCTGTTTCGTGTCCCTTTTTCGAACACAACGGCGCCGATGCCGTCGAACAGTGTTGATGCGTGAACTCCCACCCTAATAGCTGGGGCGGATGTCCCTCCCCGATTCGGCGGGGACGTGATGGAGGGCCGCGAGGGCCTCGGTGGAGCGGGCGAGCAGCGCCACATCGGCGCCCACCAGGATAAACGTGGCACCGGCCTCCCGATAGCGCCGCGCGATTTCGGGATCAAAGGCGTTGACCCCGGCCGGTTTGCCCGCGGCCCGGGTGCGGCGGATGCCGTGTTCCACCGCGGCGATCACCTCGGGATGGTTTTGCTGCCCGAGGTGGCCCAGCGAGGCGGCCAGATCGGAGGGGCCCAAAAAGACGCCGTCCACGCCGTCCACCGCGGCGATGGCATCGATATTGCGCACCGCCTCGGCGGTCTCCACCTGCACAAAGAGCGAGACCAGTTCGTGGGCGCGGGCGAGATAGTCCTCGACCCGGTTCCAACGGCTGGCCCGGGCCAGGGCCGAGCCCACGCCGCGCACGCCGAGCGGGGGATAGCGCATCGCGGAGACCGCGGCGCGGGCCTGCTCGGCGGTATCCACCATCGGCACAAGAATATTCTGCGCGCCCAGGTCCAGGGTCTGCTTAATCAGCACGGTATCTCCCGCCGCCACCCGCACCATAGCGGGGGTAGCGGAGGCCGCCACGGCCTGCAGCTGGGCCTGCAGGGATTCCAGGCCATTGGGGGAGTGTTCGGAATCGATCAGGAGCCAGTCGAGGCCCGCGCCCGCGCAGATCTCGGCGATCAGCGGGCTGCCCGAGCAAATCCACATGCCGTGCAGCGGGTGCGCGGAGCCGGCCAGCGCCTCGGCAAACGTGGGCGCTACTCGAAACGACATGTGATCGTCCCCAGCGTTCCATAATCGGCCGATACGGTATCGCCGCGTTCAACCCACATCGGCCGGGTAAAGGAGCCGGCGAGGATCACCTCGCCCGCCTCCAGTCGGCCGCCGTGCTGGGCGAGCTTATTGGCGAGCCAGGCCACGCCCGAGGCCGGGTGGTTCAGCACTGCCGCGGCCACGCCCGTTTCCTCGATCTCCTGATTGCGATAGAGCAGCGCGGAGACCCAGCGCAGGTCCACGGCATCCACCGCGACGGGGGTGCCGCCCAGAACGATCCCGCCAAGAGCGGCGTTATCGGCGATGGTATCCACGATTGTGCGCCCGGTCATCTCGATGCGCGAGCTGAGGATCTCCAGCGCGGGCATCACATAGGCGGTGGCGTCGAGCACCTGCCAGAGCGTGACGTGTGGGCCCTCGAGGGGTTCGCGCAGGATAAACGCGAGCTCCACCTCGATCCGCACATTGGAGAAGGAATCGAAGGGAATGCGTGCGCCGTTCTCGTGCACCATATCGGCGAAGATCACGCCATAATCGGGCTCGGTGATCCCCGTGGCCACCTGCATCACCCGGGAGGTCAGCCCAATCTTGCGCCCGATCACGCGATGGCCGGCCTCGATGCGCCGCCGCTTCCAGAGCGTTTGCACCGCATAGGAGTCCTCAACCTCCATGCCCGGATAGCGGGTATTCAGCAGCGGCACGGTGGCGCGCGAGCGGTCGGCTCCGAGGAGCTCATCGGCGATCTCGGTGATCTGTTCGGGGCTCAGCACTGAGCACACCTCTTTTCGTGTTCATCGGGGACGGGAACACCCGTATCTGTGATCGTATACGATGTGCGCGGGGTCGTCCAGGGTCCGGCCCGCATTGCCTATGCGTGCGCCATACCCGTTCCCGCGCAGACAAGGAGTGTTCACTCGCGGGCAAGCGTGCCCCGAACGCGGGGCGTAGCGTGGGATTCCCGGGGCTGCGCAGCGGCGCGCGGCGCGGGAGAAAAGGGATTCTGTGATGACCACATCGGTACAGTCCACCCCGGCCGAGCGCCGGGTCATTATCGTGGGGGCGGGCTCCGCGGGTTCCGTCCTGGCGCGGAGGCTGCTGGACGCGGGCCATCACGTGGTCCTGCTGGAGGCCGGCGGCCCGGATAGCAACCCCGATATCCACGATCTCTCCCGGATGGGCGCGCTCTGGGAATCCGAGGACGACTGGAATTATCGCACCGTCCCGCAGGCCCACGCCCGCGGCCTGCGCATGCAACTGCCGCGCGGCCGGGTGCTGGGTGGCTCGCACTCCCTGAACGCGGCGATCTGGGTGCGCTGCCAGCCCGCCGATTTTGACCGCTGGGAGGCCCGGGGCGCCACCGGCTGGGGCTGGGAGAGCATCGAGCCGCTCTATCGGCGGATCGAAAACTGGGACGGCCCCGCCGATCCCCGCCGCGGCTTCGCGGGGCCGCAGGACGTGACCACAAAATACCCACACTCGGCGCTGGCACACTCGATCCACGACGCGGCACTGGCCTGGGGCCTGCCCGCCACCGCCGACTATAACGTGGGCGATCCGGAGGGGGTGTCCTGGGAGCAGCTCACCCTGCGCGCGGGGAGGCGGCTCTCGAGCTATCGCGCATATCTGCACGAGGAGCGGGAAAATCCGCGGCTGGAAATCCACTGCCATACCTGGGTGCACCGCCTGCTGATCGAGGACGGCGCGGTGGTGGGTGTCTCCGCCGATACCGATCGGGGGCCGCGCGAGTTCCGGGCGCCGGAGGTGGTGTTATGCGCGGGGGCGCTGGATTCCCCGCGACTGCTGCTGCACTCGGGCATCGGCCCGGCCGGGGACCTGCGGCGGCTGGGCATCCCGGTATTGCAAGATCTGCCCGGGGTGGGAGAAAACCTGCACGATCATCTCCTGGTGCCCGTGATCTTTGAGACCTCCCGGGCCGTGGGCGAACCGATCTCGGGGGTCCCGGTGAGCCAGGTGCACTGGTTCTGGCGCAGCCGCCCCGGGCTCGAGGTGCCCGATACTCAGCCGCTGGCTTTTCACCGGCCGATGGTGCAGGAGGGCATGAGCGCGCCCGAGCACGGATTCTCCCTGATGGCCGGGCTGATCACCCCGTATAGCCGCGGCCGGGTCACGCTCGCCTCGGCCGATCCGCGCGAGCCCGTGCTGATCGATCCCAATGTGTTGGCGGACCCGCGGGATACCGCCGCGCTGCTCGCCTCGCTGCGGCAGTGTCGCGAGATCGGTGCGCAGGATGCGCTGCTGCGGGACTGGGGTGCGCGCGAGATCTATCCGGGCCCGGAGGGCGAGGATGAGCGGGCGCTGGAGGAATATATGCGCCGCTATGTGACCACCTATCACCACCACGTGGGGACGTGCCGGATGGGGGTGGATGATCTGGCGGTGGTGGATCCCGAGCTGCGCGTATACGGGGTGCGTGGCCTGCGCATCGCGGATGCCTCGATCATGCCCACGATCACCTCGGGCAATACCAATGCGGTGGCGCTGCTGATCGGGGAGCGCGCCGCCGATCTGATGCTCGCCGAGGGCTAGCCGGGCGGGGCGTCCCCGTTCGCGCACGGCGCAGGGATCACGGGGACGCGCCCGCGCATTCTGGGTATATTTGAGGGCATGAGCACGCGCGAGATCACCGTCGAAAATTTTGAAACCACGATCACCGAGAACCCCATCGTCCTGGTGGATTTTTGGGCCGAGTGGTGTGGCCCGTGCCTCGCCTTTGCCCCGGTATTTGAGGGGGCCTCGGAGGCCCACCCGGACGTGGTATTTGGCAAGGTGGATACCGAGGCGCAGCGCGAACTGGCCGCGGGTTTTCAGATCACCTCGATCCCCACGCTCATGGCCTTCCGCGAGAATATCATCGTGTTTTCGCAGCCCGGCGCGCTGAATGCAGCCCAGCTGGACACCGTCTTGCTCGGGGTGAAGGCCCTGGATATGGACGATGTGCGCGCGCAGATCGCCGCCCAGGGCGCCGCCAATAACGGCGAATAGCCGCACCCCGAAGGGGCCCGGCCGCGCCGAGTGCGCGGCCGGGCCCCCGCTCGCTGAGCGACCGGGGCGGGGTGATCCCCGCCTATTCCCGGCCGTAATGCAGCCAGACCGCCTTGGTCTCGGTATAGGCGTCGAGGGCCTGCGGCCCCATCTCGCGGCCCCAGCCCGAGGCACGATAGCCGCCCCAGGGCGCCGCCATATCCGGGATCGGCGGCATATTCACAAAGACCGCACCCGCGCGGATGCCATTGGCCAGGCGTTGGCTGGTGGCGATATCCCGGGTCCACACCGTGGCGGCAAGCCCGTATTCGGTGTTATTGGCCCGCGCGATCACGGCATCAAGTTCCTCGGCTGCGTCATAGGCGGTCACGGCGAGCACGGGACCAAATACCTCCTCGTGCATGATGGCCATGTCATCCCGCACCCCGGTCAGGAGCGTGGGCTCAAAAAAATAGCCCGCGCCCGGGGCCCGCTGCCCGCCCGTGATCACCTCGGCGCCGGCGCGCAGGCCGCCGGCGACCAGGTCGCGCACATGGGTCAGGTGCCGCTCCGATACCAGCGGCCCCAGCTGGGTGCCCTCCTCGAGCCCGGGGCCCAGGCGCAGTGCCGCGAGGCCCGCGGCCATCTTGTCCACAAACTCGGCCTCGCGCGCGGCGTCCACATAAAACCGCGTATAGGCGGCGCACACCTGCCCGCTATTGAGGATCGCCCCGGCGAGGTTCCCCGCGACGGCGGCGTCGATATCGGCATCGGCCGCGATGATCGACGGGGCCTTCCCGCCGAGCTCCAGCGTGAGCCGCTTCAGATTGGAATCGGCCGCCGCCCGGGTGATGACGCGCCCCACCGCGGTGGAGCCGGTATAGGAGAGGTGGTCCACATCGGGATGCGCGGAGAGCAGCGCCCCGACCGCGCCATCCCCGGTGACCAGATTGATCACGCCCGGCGGGAAACCGGCGCGGACCGCAAGCTCCACGAGCCGCAGCGCGCTGAGCGGGGTCACCTCGGAGGGTTTAATCACCACGGTATTGCCCGTGGCCAGCGCCGGTGACAGCTTCCAGGACAGGATCATCAGGGGGAAGTTCCACGGCGTGATCAGCGCGTTCACCCCGATCGGCTCGCGCCGCGTATAGTGCAGCGTATCCGGATAGGAGATCGGATTGGTGCTGCCCTGAATCTTCGTGACCCAGCCGGCAAAATAGCGGAAGTGTTCGGCGGCGCCCGTCACCGAGACGGCGCGCGAGATCGCGAGCGGCTGGCCCTGATCGGTGGTTTCCAGCCGGGCGAGCTCCTCGGCGTTTTCCTCGATCAGATCGGCGAGGCGGAAGAGCAGGGCGGCGCGTTGCACGGGCAGCAGCCCGGCCCAGGCGGGGGCGGCGAGGGCGGCGCGGGCCGCGGCCACGGCGCCGTCCACCTCCGCGGGGGAGGCCGAGGCCACCCCGGTGATCACCTCCCCGGTGGCGGGATTCAGCGTGTTGATGGCGGCCGCCGAGCCGGGGACCCATTCGCCGTTGATAAAAAGTTGGGTGGTCATTGCAGCGCTCCCTTGCCTGAATATTGTGGATGCGGCGCGTGGGGGAGCCCGGGTTTCCCCGCGGTTCAGGGGCGTTCCTCGGCCTCCGCGACGCGTCCCGCGAGCCCATCCTGACACCGATATTCGGGCGCGGGCCGGATCGTGCGTTGCCGTCCAGTTCCTGCGCGGGCAGACAAGCCGCGGGCTAGCCGGGCGGCGCGGGAGCCGGATGCGGGGCGTTCAGCGCGAGCCGACGCAGGCCGCTCGGGGACTGGCCAAACTCGGCCCGAAAAACGCGGCTGAAATGCGCGGCATCCGGAAAACCCCAGCGCGCGGCCACCGCGGCGATGGGCTCGGCTGCCCGGGCGGGGGAGACCAGATCGCGGCGCGCATATTCCAGCCGCTGCGTGCGGATCCAGGAGGAGACGGTGGTGCCGCGCTCGTGGAAGAGCGCATGCAGATAGCGGGTTGACATAAAATGGGCCTCGGCGATGCTGGCCGGGCCCAGCCCCGCGACCCCCAGGTTGTCGGAGATGAACTCGAGGATCTGCCGCAGGAGCGCGTGCCGGGGGCTTTCGGCATCGCGCCGCGGGGCCCACTCATGGGAGAAGACGGTGGACACCAGATCCAGCGCATTATGGGCGAGCCGGCGGCCGGTCTCCCCGCCGAGCAGCTCAAAATGATCGGCGAGGCCGGATAGGAACGGCGTGATCAGCGCGGTGAGCTGAGACTCGGAACCCACCCGCACCGCCGTGAGGGTGGAGACCACCTCGGGCGGAAGCGCAAGAACGCGCGGCGGAAACATCACCACCAGCACCCGGAACGGGCCGGAAAACTCCAGCCGATACGGCCGGTCGGTCTCGTAGAGCGCGATATCTCCGGGACCCAGCACCGCCTCGCGCCCGGCCTGGCGCAGCGTGCCGGTGCCGCTGAGCTGCAGGCTGAGTTTATAAAACTGCCGGCGGGTGCGCCGGATGAGCTCGGGGGTGCGCTCGACCCGGTGTGGGCCCGCGGAGACCTCCGTGAAGTGGATGCCCTCGGTCTGGGCGCTGCGGATGCGGCCGCGGAACGCGTGCCCCTCGGGGCTGTCCACCCGCAGCGGCACAAAGGACGCGGAGACGGCATGGCGGAACTCGCTCAGCGTGAGATCCGGGGCTGCCCGCGGGGCAAGGCTGGTCACGATTCATCACCTCGGTGTGCGATCGACGGCGCGGCGGGCTGCCGCGATGCCGCGATGCTATCAGCCAGACCCTGGTGGCGTATGTATGCCTAGGGAAAAGCGACGCGGATTGCACGGGCCGCGGCGCTCAGCCTCTCGGCGATCTGCTCATCCCCCAGGGGTGTCCCGGCAAAGACCACGGCCAGTGCGGCGGGTGCGCTGCCGGGAATACGCAGCGGGACGGCGATGCTGGAGAGCCCCGCGATGACCTCGTCATGACTCGTGGCATAGCCGCTGCTGATCACTGCGTCCACCCCCGCTGCCCGCGGGATCCCCCCGGCCAGGAGGGTGTGCTCGGTGGCGGAGAGCGAGGCCTGGATCGCGTGCCCGGGGGCCCCCTCGGACAGCGGATGCCGGGTGCCCGGGCGCTGCGCCACGGTGGCCACCGCATGCCGCGGTTCCACGCTCAGCAGCGTGACCACCTCGGTGCGGTCGAGCACGGCGATAAATGTGGTCATCACCAGGTCCTCGGTGAGTGCGGTGAGCACCGGAAGCGCGGTGGCCTGCAGATCGCGGGAGACCCCGCGCGCGAGCGCCGCGAGTCCCAGGCCGGGGGCGAGCCTGCCCGCGTCATCCCGAGAGATCAGCGAGTGGTCCTCGAGGGTGCGCACGATGCGATAGGCCACCGAACGGTGCACCCCGAGGCGCTCGGCCAGGTCCCCGATCATGAGCGGGGCGGGGGACTCGGCCAGGATTTCGAGCGCACGAATCCCGCGGGAGAGGGTCTGGGAGCCCGGGCTGGACGGGGTGGCGGCGGTCACGGCTCCATTATGGGCCATGGCCGCGCGAATTGCGGGTGCGACGCTAGCGGAAAATGATCGTGCGGGCACCATCGAGCAGGATGCGATCCTCGGAGAACCAGCGCACGGCCTGGGTCAGGGTGCGGCTCTCCTCGTCCTGGCCGATCGAGATGAGCTGCTCGGGCGAGCGCGAGTGATCCACGCGCACCACGTTCTGCTCGATGATCGGGCCCTCGTCCAGATCGCTCGTGACAAAATGCGCGGTGGCACCGATCAGCTTTACGCCGCGCGCATGCGCCTGGCGATAGGGATTTGCCCCTTTAAAGCCGGGCAGGAAGGAGTGGTGAATATTAATGGCCTTACCCGCGAGCGCCGTGCACAGCTCGGGGGAGAGGATCTGCATATAGCGCGCCAGCACCACCAGCTCGATATCGTGCTCGGCCACGGCCTCCAGCACGCGCTCCTCAAATGCGGCCTTGCTCGCCGGATCGGTCACCGCGCGGGACTCAAACGGGACGCCATAAAACGCTGCCAGATCGGAAAGATCGGGGTGATTGGCGAGGACCAGCGGGATCTCCACGGGCAGCTGTCCCGCGCGCTGGCGGAAGAGCAGGTCGTTCACGCAGTGCGCGGCCTTGCTTGCCAGCACCAGGGTGCGCAGCGGGCGGCCCACCTCGTCGAGGGTCCAGGTCATGTCATAGTGAGCCGCGATCTCGCGCAGTGCCTCGGCAAATATGGACTGCTCGGTGAGGGACTCCACCTGTAGACGCATGAAAAAGCGGCCGGTATCGGCGCTCGAGAACTGCTGGCTCTCGGTGATATTTCCGCGCGCGGCCACGATCGCGCCGCTGATGGCGTGGACGATTCCGGGTCGATCGGCGCAGTTCAGCGTCATGACCCAGTGGTGCGGTGTGGCGGGGGCTTCGGAATTGGTAATCACCGCTCTAGAGTATTGCCTGTTGGAGAATACTGGGAATTCTGTCCGATCTGGGGGTAGACTGGCCAACGGTTCCGACGTTTCTTGGGGCCCTGGGCGCGCACATCGGCGCGTAGACGAACCCGTCGGCACTGAAGATTTGGTATTCCCCCGGTGGGCGCGAATCTAGCCGGCACGGCAGCACGGTGTGCCCGTGCGCTATGACGGGTGAACGCCATCATGGGAAATTTTTCCGATGACCTCCTCTCTTCAGTCCGCTCCCGCGGCGCCGGCACGCACCCGCCTGCCGATGCTGGGGCTGCTTGCGCTGTCCTTTTCCGTTTTTCTCTCGATCACCGCCGAGATGATGCCCACCGGGCTGCTGCCCGAGATGAGCGCCGAGCTTGGCGTCTCCGAGGGCCAGATCGGCCTGCTCGTGACGATCTTCGCGTTTACCGTGGTGCTCACAAGTACCACGCTGATCCGGGTGACGCAGCGGCTGCCGCGGCATGCCCTGATGATCGCGATCCTGGTGACGCTCGCGGTATGTAATGTGCTGACCGCCGTGATGCCCAGCTATGGCTGGATCGTGGCGGCGCGCGTGATCGGCGGGCTCGCCCACGGCATGTTCTGGGCGCTGACCCCCGCCTATGCGGCGCGGCTGGTGCCCGCCGAGCTGATCGGTCGCGCGATCACCATCGCCCTGACCGGTGGCACGCTCGCGATGGTGCTGGGTGTGCCGCTGGGCACCGCGCTGGGACACGCGGTGGGCTGGCGTTTTGCCTTCGCCGGGGTGGCCGTGGCGCTGCTGATCGGGGCGATTGCCGTGGCGATTTTCCTGCCGCGGGTGCCCGCGGATCCCGCCGATCCCCCGCGCGAGGAGGGTGCACCCAGATCGCGTAATATTGCGCCGATCGCGCTGCTCTGTGTGGTGGTGGCGCTCACGATGACCGGGTACTACTCGTTCCTGACCTATATTGCGCCGTTCCTGCTGGATCGGGTGGGGCTGCCGGTGGAGCTGCTGAGTGTGGCGCTGCTGGTCTTTGGTGCGGCGGGGGCCCTGTCGCTGGTATTCACCGGCGGAATCCTCACCCGCTACCCGATTCCGGGAGTGGTGATTGGCCTGGCCGGGATCACCGTGACGGTGAGTATCGTGGCGGTCTCCGCGCATATCCCGTGGCTCGTGCTCGCGGCGATGGGCCTCTGGGGGTTCTTTTTTGGGCTGGTTCCCCCGCTCGCGCAGACCACGATGCTGCGCTCGGCCACGCCGCGGCAGCGCGATACGGCCGGGGCGTTTTATACCACCGCGTTTAACGTGGGTATTGGTGGCGGGGCGCTCGTGGGGGCCGTGCTGCTGGAAAATATCGGGCTTGGTGCTCTGCCGGTATTTGCCGCGACGCTCACCGCGGTGGCGCTGATCCTCTTCCTGATCTCGCGCCGCACGATTGTGGACGCGGTGGCCCGCAACTCCTAGCGGCACCGCGCGGAAATTTTCCTCCGAATCCGCAGGTGGTTCCGGGGCTCGATCGGTATAGTGCGGGCTTATTAGCTGCGCAGGGTGGCCCGGTTGCCGCCCGCTGGTCCGAGGTGGAGGAATCGCATGGGCATAAAAAAGACGGGCAAAACCCCGGATCCGGGGGATCTCCCGGGCCATACCCCGGGCCATACCCCGGGGCCGGGAACACCCGCAGGGGCGGACGCGGTCGAGCCGCCTCCGGCCGGGGAGGGCGCCCCCACCTCCGGGGCCACCGGCGAGGGTGCGCCCGCGCCCGCGCCCGGGGCGGAGGCCGCGGGCGGGGCGAGTGCCCCCGGGGAATATCAGAGCCCCGAGCCGGGGGTGCTCGCCTTTGGGCTGCCCAGCTATGGGCCCATCGCGGATCTGCCGCCGGTCAGGATCTATCACCCGGCCGAGGCCGAGGCCGAGGGCGAGCGCGAGGCCGACGCCGAGAATGCGGGCCCGCCGGGTCGGCCGTCAGTCCCACCCGCCCCGCCAGCCCCGCCAGCCTCGCCCGGTCCGCGTGTGGCCTCGGGCCCGCCGTTGCTTTTTCCCGAGGCCCCCGCCGCTCCCACCGGGGGACTTCCCCCATCCGGCGCCGGTCCCGTGCCGCCGCCGCACATTCCCTCCGGTCCCGGACCCGCTCCCGAGGTTCCGGGAGTTGGCCCCTCCACCGCCGCGGCTGGGCCGGCGGCCGGTGGCTCGGTTGTGTCGCCCGCTCCCGCCTCTGGGCCTGCTCCCGCCTCTGGGCCCGCTCCCGTCAACGGTCCTGCTTCCGCCGGTGGGCCCGCTCCTGCCGGGGAGTTTTTCCCGCCGGGTGGTCCGGTTGTGTCGCCCGCTCCCGCCTCTCCTACCGGTGGGCCTGTTTCCGCCGGTGGCCCCGCTCCTGCCGGGGAGTTTCCCCCGCCGGGTGGTCCGGTTGTGTCGTCCGCTCATACCGCTCCCGCCGGTGGTCCCGCTCCCGCCTCTGGGCACGCACAGCCGCCGCCTCTTGGCCCCGCCGGTTTTCCCCCGGCGGGTGGCCCCCATGACGGTTTCGTGCCGGGGGGTTTTCCTCCCGATGGGTTTCCCCCGGCCGCGCCTCCGGATTATCCGGGTCCCGAGGGGCAGCCGGTCCAGCGCGGCTGGCTCCTGGGGCTGGTATTTGGCGGGGCAGCGCTCCTGGTGGTCGCGATCGTGCTGATCGTGGCCGCCCTACTCTCGCCTCCCGCGGAGCCGCACACCGGCCTTCTTCCCGCGCATTCCGACCGGGCCGAGGCCCCCGCGCCCACCCCCACTTCCCTGCCCACCCGCGCCCCGGACCCGTCCTCGTGGCCCCGCATCACCGCGGGACCGCCCCCTTCCCTGGACGATGCCGAGGTGCGGGTGCTTACGCTCGACGAAAAATACCGGATGCGCGGCGAGGCCCGCGCGAAGGTGCCGCAGACCGAGGCCGGCGAACGCTATGCACGCGATTTCCTCTACCTGCTTAACGACCTGAAATTCGCCGTTCAGATCACGGGTTCGGGCACCCCCGAGGGCGAAAAAATCGCCGATGATGCCGAGGAGCTGGAGCGTAAATTTCTCGCGGGTGAGGACTTCGGGGTGAGCATTAAAATCACGCGCGGGGATGGCTCCGTGTATGAATCTGACGGGGCCAATCACTCCCGCGAGGATTAGCCCGGACCCACCCGGGTGCTGAGCCAACGCGAGGGGCCGATCCGTTCCGATCCCGCCGGGTCCCGATAGAGCAGTTCCAGGGTGTGCTCACCGGGGGCAATATCCGCGGACTCGATCTGTGCGAGCCCCACGCCATGCGGGGGGATGCTGCCCTCGTCCAGGATTACCCCGGCGGAGAGCAGCCGGAAGCGGGTGCCGGGGATCCCTGTCACGGCCACGTGATAGCGGCCGTCTATCGCGGGCAGCCGCAGGGTCTCCGGCAGCTGAAAGCGCGGGGATTCCTGCGTGACCGGCAGCGGTTCCGCATCCGGGGAGACCCGGCCATTTAGTTCCTGCCGCACGATCAGGGTGTGCTCCCCGCGCGCCAGCGTCACGGGCGGGGATACCCAGAGTCCCGAGCCGGGCACCGTGAGCGTGGCCAGCGCGGGGCCGTTCGCCTCCGCGTGGATGCTCAGGAGCGCGCCGGGCTCCCCGCTGCCCGAGAGGATCGGCGCGAGGGTGCCGCCCGCGGTATCCACCGCGAGCGAGCCGGGAACCGCGGGGACGGGCGAGGGGCGGTCCCCGGTGGGAGAGGGCGTGGGAACCGGGGTGGGCGTGGGCGAGGGAGCCGAGGTAGGTGTGGGGGTGGGCGTGGGAACCCGGGTGGAGGTGGAGGTGGGGGTGGGCGAGGGAACCGGGGTGGGCGCGGGCCGCAGCGGAGTCCCCATCGCCGGGAGCGGTGCGGCGGAGGGGAGCGGGGATTCCCCGGGCCCGAGGGGTTCCGCGGAGGCCTCCCCGCGCCGGGGCTCGGCGGGCAGCGCGCCCGGGAGCGGCCCGGGGGAGGGGGTGGCCGGGGGCGTGGAATCTCCCGGTTCGGCGGGCCCCGGCGCACCTAAACTGCCCGGGGCCGCCGCCTCGGAACCACCAAAGATCTGCGGATAAAACACGGCGACACCGCTCGCGGCCAGCACCGCGCCTCCCACCACCAGCGCCAGGGTGAGGGCCGCGGAGGCGGAGACGGATGCCGTTGTCCCCACCGAGGTGGGCCGAATAGCGGCCCCGGGATCGGTCGCGAGCGTCGCGGGCAGCGGTGCCGCGACCGCGGCGGAGGAGCCCAGATCCAGCCAGGCCAGATAACCGGCCGCGCCGCCGCCGAGCAGCAGCGGGGCCAGCAATACCCGCAGATGCGAGACCACCTCGCGCGCCTCATGATCGGCCGCGCTACAGGACACACAGCCCAGAAGATGGGCACTCAGCCGCTCGCGATGCCGGGCCGAGAGCGCGCCGCGGGCATGCGAGCCGAGCCGGGGCACACTCCACTCGCACTCGGGGTTGAGGCCGGGCTCGGCCAGGTGCGCCTGGACCCAGGCCAGGCGCAGCCCCTCGCGTGCCCGATAGGCGAGGGCGGAGATGGAATTGGAATCCGTGCCCAGGACCACCGTGAGCTCGCGCGGGCTGAGCCGCTCTACCTCGGTATACCAGAGCACCTCCTGCCAGCGTTCGGGGAGCGTGCGAAAGGCGGCGCCAAGAAACGTGCCGTCGAGTTCGAGGGCCCGCGCCTCCTCGCTGGAATCGGGATGAATCACCTCGTCGAGGAACGGATCGGCGTCCTCGAGCTGGCCGCGTCCCCAGGCGGCGGCGGTATTGCGCACGGTGGTGAAGAGATAGGCCCGGAACGCGCTCTCGGGGCCGGACCCGCCCAGGAGTGCACGATAGATCCGGCTAAATGATTCCTGCACCAGGTCCTCGGCGTCAAAACGCGTGGTGGTGGCGCGGGCCACGGCGAGGGCGGCGGGGCTGTGCCTGCGCCAGAGCTCCGCGAAGGCGCGCTGGTCTCCGGCTCTGACGGCGGCAATTAGTGCGGCATCTGTTCGCGGGTCGTTCGGGTTGATCGCGGACACGGGTAGTCCTTCCTTCACTGCAATTCCGGGGCGCAACTCCGGAGACGTCCTGCGGGCGGGCTTCCGCCGTATGGGGTATCAAGACGCGCAAGCGAGGCTACATAACATTCGTGCAAGACGCAATATTCGGCGCGATATCCGTGCCGCCGGGAAGCCGGGACACGGCCGTTCGCCGCGAGCGCACAGCGAATAATTTTCCGCGTATTTTTCCGAATTGGGGTCCCAATTTGGCCCGATTGACAGAAATATTCCGGAATTTTGGCCGTACCGGTAGGGCGACCCCGCGCGGACTTGGTAGATTGGTTACCTCAGGCCACCCACGTGACGGAGACCTCATGGCGACGATTTTGACCATCTTCCTGGTGCTCTCCGTCGCGACTCCATTTCTCACCCGTGTCCTCTCCACGAGGGTCTTCTACGTCATCGCCCTCGTCCCCGCCGGCACCTTCGTCTGGACGCTGCTGCAGGGAAATACCATCCGCGAGCACGGCGCGATCACCGAGTTCATTCCCTGGGTACCGCAGCTGGACCTGGCGCTCTCCTTCCGCATGGACACCCTCGCCTGGCTGCTGGCCCTGGTTGTGTCCGGCGTGGGCGCGCTGGTCCTGATCTATTGCGCCCGCTATTTCAGCCCGCGCGAGCCCGGTCTCGGCCGCTTTGCCGCGCTCCTCTTTGCCTTCGCCGGCACCATGTTTGGGCTGGTCACCGCTGACGACGCGATCCTGATGTTCATGTTCTGGGAGATCACGAGTGTGCTCTCCTATCTGTTGATCGGCCACTATACGGGCAAGAAGGAGAGCCGCGGAGCCGCGCTTCAGGCGCTCCTGGTCACCACCTTTGGTGGGCTCGTGATGCTGGTTGGTGTCATCATGATCTCGGTCCAGGCGGGCACCACCTCGCTCTCGGGAATCGTCGCGGCCGCGCTGACGGGCCCGGCCACCACCGTGGCCATCCTGCTGATCCTGGTGGGCGCACTCTCCAAGTCCGCGATCGTCCCGTTCCACTTCTGGCTGCCCGCCGCGATGGCCGCCCCGACCCCCGTGAGCGCCTATCTGCATGCCGCCGCGATGGTCAAGGCCGGCATCTATCTGGTGGCCCGCCTCGCCCCCGGCTATTCCGATACCCCCGGCTGGAAGACCGTGCTGATCGGCCTGGGCGTCTGGACCATGCTCGTGGGCGCCTGGCGCTCCCTGCGGCAATACGACCTGAAGCTGGTCCTGGCCTATGGCACCGTGAGCCAGCTCGGATTCCTGATGGTGGTGGTGGGCTTTGGTACGCCCGATGCCGCGCTCGCGGGTATCGCGCTGCTGCTCGCCCATGCCGTCTATAAGGCCACACTCTTCCTCTCGGTGGGTATCATCGACCACACCGCGGGCACCCGCGATTGGCGTCAGCTCTCGGGCCTGGGCCGGCGCATGCCGGGCCTCGCCGTGATCGCCGGAATCGCAATCGCCTCGATGGCGGGCCTGCCACCCCTGTTTGGTTTTGTCGCCAAGGAGGCCGTATTTGGTGCGTTCTTTGATGCCGCGCTGCACGGCGATGTTTTTGGCTGGATTGCGCTGATCGGTACCGCGCTCGGCTCGGCCATGACCGTGGCCTATAGCGTGCGCTTCTTCTGGGGAGCATTTGCCACCCGCCGCGGTCAGAAGGCCACCAAGCTGCACCACCGCGACCGCGGAATCCTGGTGGCCCCCGCGATTCTCTCGCTCGCCTCGATTGGCCTGGGCATCTTCGCCACCGCGCTGAACCCCTGGGTCGAGGCCTATCCGCGCAGCTTCCCGGGCGAGGGGCATGCGCACCTCGCGCTGTGGCACGGCTTTGAGCCCGCGCTGGGCCTGTCCGCAGTGGTGATCCTGATCGGTTGCCTGATCTTCTGGCAGCGCGCCCGCGTGGCCCGCCTGCAGGAGGCACTGCCGCCCCTCGTGGACTCCTCGCGCGGCTATTGGACGGTCACCCGCGTGGTGGACCGCGTCTCGGCGAAGGTCACAATCTTTGGCCAGCGCGGCGGCCTGCCCCAGTATCTGTCCACGATCCTGGTGGTCTTTGTTCTCACCCTGGGCACGCTCGCGGTGATCGGCCGCAGCTGGCCCGAGGAGGTGCGCCTCTTCGACTATCCGCAGCAGGTTGTGATCGCCGTGGTCATGGCCCTGGCCACCCTCGGCGCCGCCTGGACCCGCAAGCGCATGGCCGCGGTGCTCCTGGTCGGCGTGACCGGCTTCGGAATGGTCGCGCTTTTTGCCTTCCACGGCGCCCCGGATCTCGCGCTGACCCAGGCGCTGGTCGAGACCATCACGATCATCGCGTTTGTGCTGGTCCTGCGTCGCCTGCCCGGCAAGAGCCAGAAGCTGGTGAACCGGGTGCACCGCGTGCGCCGCGCGATCATCGCGATCGGTACCGGAGCGGTCATGGGCGCGATCGCGCTGATCGCGCTGGGTGCCCGCGGCGAGCCCACGATCGCCCTGAAGCTGCCGCAGCTGGCGTTTGAGGAGGGCCACGGCCGCAATGTGGTAAACGTGGCGCTCGTGGATATCCGTGCCTGGGACACCATGGGCGAAATCTCCGTGCTGGTGGTTTTTGCCACCGGTATCGCGAGCCTGCTCTTTGTCTCCGGCCGCGCGGATCTGCTGCCGCGCGTGGCCCGCCGCGTGGTGGGTGCCCGCGCCCGCCGGATGGCCCCGCTGCCCGATCCCGATGTGCCCAATACCCATCTGGAGGAGCGCCAGTCCTGGCTCGTGGGCGGCGGCTCGATTGCGAGCGCCAACCGCTCGATCCTGCTTGAGGTGCTGGTGCGCCTGATGTTCCACCCGGCCATCGTGGTCTCGATCTTCCTGCTCTTTGTGGGGCATAACTCGCCCGGTGGCGGTTTTGCCGGCGGCCTGCTCGCGGGCCTCGCCCTGGTATTCCGCTATCTCGCGGGGGGCCGCCACGAACTGCGCGAGGCCATCCCGATCGACGCCGGAAAACTCCTCGGCCTGGGGCTGTTCCTGGCCGTGGGTACCGCGATTGGTTCGCTGTTCTTTGGCGCCGAGATTCTCACCACGGCATATCTCTCCACGGATATTCCGGTTCTGGGACATATCTCCATTGGCACGTCCACGATCTTTGATATTGGCGTCTATCTGGTGGTGGTGGGCCTGGTGCTGGATATCCTGCGCTCGCTGGGTGCCGAGGTGGACCGCCAGCAGGACCTGGCCAATATCGCCGATGAGAGCACCGATGAGTTCAGCCCCGGCCAGCAGCAACCCAATGACGATGCCTGGATTTCGAGCCGACGAGGAGAGAAAAAATGAGCGCCTCCCTCACCCTCGTCCTGCTGATGTCGCTGATGTACTCGGTGGGCATCTATGTGATGCTTGAGCGCAGCCTGACCCGCTTCCTGATCGGCTTCCTGCTGGTGGGAAACGCCACCAATATCCTGATCTTCCTGATGAGTGGGCACAGCGGAAACGCGCCCCTGGTCACGGGCGGCCCGGGCGATGCCGACATGGTGGACCCGCTGCCGCAGATCATGATCCTCACCGCGATTGTCATCAATTTTGGTGTCACCGCGTTTGTGCTTGCGCTGATCTACCGCACCTGGTGGCTCGCGCAGCTCGGCGATGAGGGCGATACCCTGCCCGATGACCACCTGCACGATACCGAGCAGGACTCCGAGGAGGCCTTCCGCCAGGTGGACGAGGACGATGAGGCCATTCAGCGGGTACTGGACGCCAGTAACGAGCACAGCGAGGGCTTCTCGGGTGAGTTCGCGACCGGCATGATCCCCGCGCAATCCGAACAGATTTCCGAAGATAACCGAGGGGAGGCCGGCAAATGAACGCGCTGGTACCCCTCGTAGTCACCCTGCCGCTGCTCGGCGCGGCCATCGCGCTGATCTTTGGTCAGCGCCCCAAGATTCAGATCACCGTGAGCGTGCTTGCGCTGACCGCCGTGGTGGCCATCAGCGCGGTCCTGCTGGTTGCGGTGGACCAGACCGGCACCGTGGTGGTCAACGTGGGCGAGTGGGCCCCACCCTGGGGCATCGTGCTGGTGGTGGACCGGCTCTCGGCCATCATGCTCCTGGTCTCGGCGCTGATGCTGCTGGGAGTGCTGATCTTCGCAATCGGCCAGGGCATCGTGGACGACGATAACGAGACTCCGGTTTCGATCTTCCACCCCGCCTATCTGGTGCTCTCCGCGGGTCTATTTGACGCGTTTGTCGCGGGCGACCTCTTTAACATGTACGTCGGCTTCGAGATGCTGCTCGGCGCGAGCTATGTGCTGCTGACCCTCGGCGGCACCGGCGCCCGCATCCGCGCGGGCGTGACCTATATCGTGATCAGCCTGATGAGCTCGCTGCTGTTTGTGGGTGCGATTGCGCTGATCTATGGGGCCACGGGCACCGTCACGATTGCGCTGATCTCGGAGCGGGTGCGCGATCTCCCGATGGACGTGCAGTGGATATTATGCGCCGCGCTGCTGCTGGGCTTCGCGGTCAAGGCGGCGGTGTTCCCGCTGTCCTTCTGGCTTCCCGATTCCTATCCCACGGCCCCCGCACCGGTCACCGCGGTATTCGCCGGATTGCTCACCAAGGTGGGTGTTTATGCGATCATCCGCACCGATACCGTGATGTTTGTGGACGTGCCCCTGCAGGTTCCCCTCATGGTGATAGCGTTTTTCACCCTGCTGGTGGGCATCATGGGTGCGGTCATGCAGGCCGATATTAAGCGGCTGCTCTCGTTCACCCTGGTGAGCCATATCGGTTATATGATCTTTGGCATCGCGGTGGGTGGCGAGATGGCGCTGACCGCGACCATCTACTACGTGGTGCACCATATTGTGGTGCAGACCACGCTCTTCCTCTCCACCGGTCTGATCGAACGCGTGGGCGGAACCACCTCGATTTCCCGCCTCGGCGGGCTGCTTAAGGCAGCGCCATTTGTGGCGGTCCTCTTTTTCCTCGGGGCGCTGAACCTCGGCGGTATTCCGCCGTTCTCGGGCTTCCTCGGCAAGGTGGGCCTGTTCCAGGCCGGCGTGGAAAACGGCACCGTGCTGTCCTATATCGTGATCGCCGCGGGAGCCGCGACCTCGCTGCTCACGCTCTATGCGCTGGCCCGCGTCTGGAATATGGCGTTCTGGCGCACCCGCGGCGAGGTGGACGGCTATTCCTCGCCGCTGCTGGAATCGCTCGCGGAGAGCCCCGAGGACTCGGGCACCGTGGCCACCAAGCAGACCTCCAAGATGATGGTCGGGGCCACCGCCGGAATGGTGGGCCTGACCCTGCTGCTGACGATCTTCGCCGGCCCGATCTTCGCCTATGCGCAGCGCGCGGCGATCACCATCGGTGACGTCTCCAATTATGTCAACGCCGTGTTCCCGGGAGGCTTCCAATGAGTCCCAGTCCCGAAAAGCGACGCCTCGCCGGCATTAGCCGGCTCCTGCTGGCCCTCGGCCTGGTGCTGCTGTGGTGCCTGCTCTGGGGCAATTTCACGCTGCTGACGATCCTCACCGGGTTTATCGTGGCGGTGGGTGTCTCGGTGGTGTTTTATCTGCCGGGCGTGGAGCTCAGCGGGCGCGTGAATATTTGGCGCGTGATCGTCTTTTTTGCGGTGTTGCTTTATGACATCGTGCGGGCATCGATTCAGATCGCGTGGCTCTCGCTGGGTCCGGGCTATAAGCCCAGCAATGCCATCGTGGGTATCCCGCTGAATACCCGTTCGGATCTGATCATGAGCTGGACGGCCACGGCCATTTCCATCGTGCCGGGGTCGATCGTGGTGGACCTGGACCGCAATAGTTCCATCCTCTATGTGCACGTCCTCGACGTGCATAACGAGGAAGATATTCAGCACTTCATCGGCGAGGTCCTGGACACGGAGCGCCGCCTCGTGATGGCGATCGGCTCCCGGGTGGAGGCCGAACGGGTCACCCGGGCCCACCGCGAAAAATGCGAAAAGGGGAAGGTAAAATGATGACCGTCATCCTCTGGATTATCGTGGCCATGTTTGGTGCCTCGGCGCTATGCGCCGTATATCGCATCCTGACCGGCCCGACCCTGCTGGACCGCGTGGTGGCCTCGGATGTGCTGGTCGCCACGATCATGTGTTCGTTGGGTGCCGAGATGGCCATTAACCGCCATACCAATACCCTGCCGGTCATGCTGGTGCTTGCGATGTTTGCGATCGTCGGCTCCGTGAGCGTGGCCCGCTTTATGTCGAATCAGGCGGAGGCGTGATGCGCACGCTTTATACGATGGTGGAGGACGGCTTTGGCAATCCGAGCACCACGGGAGAGCTGACCGGAGATTTCTGGCGCGACCTGGTCACGCTGGTGCTGGTCCTGGGCGCTGCAATCATGTGTCTGGCCGCGGGCGTGGGCCTGCTGAAGTTCCCGGATGTGCTTGCCCGCCTGCACGCCGCCACCAAGCCGCAGGTGCTGGGTGTGATCCTGGTGGTCGCGGATGTGGTGTTTTCCACCCCCACCGTGGGCACCATCACGATGGGCTTCTCGATCATCTTTTTCCAGGCGCTCACTGCCCCGATCTCGGCGCATATGGTGGGCCGCGCGGCCTATCGCACGGGGAAGTTCACCAGTGATGTGCTGATCCGCGATGAGCTGCGCGGGCGCAATCACCTGCTGGGCCTGGACTATCCCGATCCCGAGGACTATTCGGAGCCCACCGCCGAGCCTGCAATCGACGAAGACCCCACGCGGGCCTAAGCGCCACCCGGCCGCGGGCCCGGTGCGGACTCGCGGCGGGCGGAACGGGACCGCGGTGCCGTTTTCCCGGGGCCGCTAATCGCGCGGGACAGGCTCGCCATCGGCCCAGACGCGCAGCACACTCAGGTCCTGATCCAGGAGCACAATATCGGCGGCGAAGCCCACGTCGAGTGCCCCAAATTCATTGCCGCGGCCGATCGTGCGGGCGGGCGTCTCGGTGAGGGCCCGCACCGCCTCGGGCAGCGGGATATGGGAATCGCGCACGGCCCGCAGCAGCGCCTGGTCGAGGGTCAGCGTGGAACCGGCGATGGCCCCGCCCTCCTCGAGCCGGGCCACACCATCGGTCACGATGACGCCGAGGGTACCCAGCAGATAGTGGCCATCGTGATTGCCCGCGGCGGCCATGGCATCGGTGATCAGGGCCACGCGGCCCGGGGCCATCTCAAATGCGAGCTCAACAACGCTCGGGTGCACGTGCACGCCGTCGTTCACGATTTCCAGCGTGACATGGGGGCTATCGGCGGCGGCCAGGACCGGGCCCGGTGCGCGGTGGTGGATGGGGTTCATCGCGTTAAAGGCGTGGGTGAGGATGCTGGCTCCCGCGGAGAACGCGGCCAGCGCGCCCTCATAATCGGCATCGGTATGGCCCACCGCCACGGCGATTCCCGCGGCGGTAAAGCGGCGAATGGCCTCCGCCGAACCGGGCAGCTCGGGGGCAAGCGTGACCTGGCAGATGGTGCCCTGGCCCGCCGCGATCAGGCGATCCACATCGCGAATATCGGGCTCGATCAGATACTCGGGATCGTGTGCCCCGCGATGCCCGGGATCGAGGAACGGGCCCTCCAGGTGGGAACCCAGGATGAGCGGGTTATCCTCGGCCAGATCGGCGATCACCCCGACGCGGCGCATCAGCTCCTCCACATCCCCCGTGACCAGGGAGAGCACCGAGCGGGTGGTGCCGTGGGCGCGGTGCAGCGAGAGCGCGGCGTCCACCGCCGCGGGGCCGTCCTCATAGGAGAACCCGCCGCCGCCGTGCGCGTGGATATCGATAAAACCGGGGGTGAGGATCTGTCCCGAGGCGTCGATGAGCTCGGCGGTTTCCTCGCGCAGCCGCCAGGAATCACCCTCGCCGCGGGCAAGGATCCGGCCATCGGAGGAGAACTCGACCCAGCCGTGTTTTACGGCTACGCCGCCGGTGATCAGGGTGGCAGAGTGGATCAGGGTGCGCATAAATCGAGCCTACCGCGCCCGCGCGAAAGTAACACCTCTCCAACGAATTCCCGATTTGGCCGGACCGTGCCGGAAGGCCGGGGCAGACTGGTTATATGGTTTTTTTGGATCGGCCCTCCCCGCACGCCCCCGGACCCCGCCCGCGCGGGCGCGCCTCGCGCCGCGTTGTGGCGCTGCTCGCGGGCTCCGCGCTGCTGCTGGGGCTGGGTGCCTGCGCCGCTACTCCCACTGAGGGCTCGCCCGCGAGTGCCTCCGCGGAGTCTCTGCCGCCGGTCCTTCCCGATACCGTGGTGGGGCAGCGCGCCGGTGCCGTCCTCCAGCTGCTCAACGCCGCCTCCCCGCCCACCGAGGCCGAACTCACCGCTTTGCTGGCCCCGGGAAGCCTCGCGCAGGTGACCCCCGCGGGTTTTATCGAGGTCTTTAAAAACCTGCAGGAGGCGCGGCCCTGGACCCTCACCTCCTTCGACTCGCTGGACGTCGCGGCCGAGGGTGTGATCTCCGGGTCCAAGGGGGCGGGGGAGCTCTCGATGCGGCTGATCCTGGACGAATCCGATCTGATCGAAACCCTGTGGTTTGGTGCGGTGGCCCCGCCGCGCACTCCCGCGACCAGCTGGGAGGAGGTGGGCAAGGAGGTGGTGGGCCTGCCCTCCAATACCTCGCTGCGCGTGGCCCGAGTGGACGGCGATATCCCCGAGGTGATCGTGGAGTCCGGCGAGAGCGCGCCGCGCCCGCTTGGGTCCATCTTTAAGCTCTATGTTTTGGGCGCGCTCGTGGATGCCATCGAGGCCGGCACAATCGGCTGGGACGATGAGCTCACCGTGACCGAGGGCACCCGCTCCCTGCCCTCGGGGCAGCTGCAAAACCTGCCCGATGGCGCCACCGTGACGGTGCGTGAGGCAGCGCAAAAGGCCATCGAAATCAGCGATAATACCGGCACCGACCTGCTGATCGCCGCCCTCGGGCGCGAGGCCGTGGAGGCGGTGCTGCCGCGGATGGGGCAGCGGGAGGAGCCCGGCCAGCCCGCCCGCAACGTTCCCTTCCTGACCACCCGCGACCTGTTCTGGCTGGGCTGGGCGGCCGAGCCCGGGGTGCGCGAGTCCTGGAAAACCGGCGATGAGAGCGCGCGCCGCGCGCTGCTCGCGGGGGTGCCCACGGGCGCCATCACGGTGGACCCGGCGGCACTCACGCGCCCGGTCTGGACCGAGGGGCTCGACTGGTTTGCCTCGCCCGCCGAGGTGGAGGCCGCGCAGCTTGCCCTGCACCGCCGTGCCCAGACCCCCGCGGGGGAGCCCCTGGCCGAGATTCTTGCGGCCAATCCGGGCCTGCCCGTTCCCTCGGACCGGCTGGATATCCTCTCGTTTAAGGGAGGCAGTGCCCCCGGGGTCCTCGCCGGAAGCTGGCTGGTGGCCGGCCCGGAGGGCGCACTCTATGCGATCACCCTCCAGGTGGCCGATCCCGGAGCCGCCCCGGTCCTCGATCCGATGATCTATTTTGGCCCGGTCCAGGACGCCCTCGCGCTGCTCGCTGCCGAGCCCTCCGCGCCCTAGGGCGCCGGGGCCCGGCCTGCCGCGCACGGAGGCATCGGCGCGGGCCCGGTCAGGCGCAGCACCAGAAGCACCAGCAGCCGATAGGAGATCGTCGCGAGCCCGGGGAGTGGCCAGAGCGCGGCGGGAGGCGGGACCGATGGGTGCCGCCAGGAGTGCACTGACGGGATGAACTCAACGCAGGCCAGGCCGATCGCGAGCGACCGCAGCCGGGGCGAGGGCGGGGCGAGGGGCCGGGACGGTGGGCCCGTGCGCGCGGCCGTGGTCGCGGCTATTCCCGGCGCGGCGAGTGCTGAGAGCAGCGGGCCCGCGAAGGGGCCCCGGGCCCCGAGCCATAAACCCGCGGCGGTTGCGGCGGCGGTGCCCGGGATGACATATACCGGGGAAGGCGCGGGGTCGCGCCCGGGGAGGGCTGCGTTCACTGAGACTCACCGTCCTTATGCGTTGCGGGGGAGAAACGAGGAGAGGCCGATCACGGCACCGCGCCGCGCGAATCGGCCGGGAATTCGCCCCATGGTTCCTCCGTGCGTGGAGGAGCCGGACGGCCCCGCCCCCGGGTTTTCACCCCGCGGGGTGCGCGCAGATGCTAGGCTGAATCCGTCGCGACTGGCGTATGTGGGTTCACCTCGGTGATCCGCTCAAGATGGTCACCATCGGGGAGCGACCGACACGGATTCGACCGCACGCCTGGGCCGATACGGATAACCCTTGCTGTCCGCCGATGTCATAAAAGGAGCCAGTTTTGACCGATGTATTTAACGCCCCCCTGTCCGAGGTAGACCCGGAAATTGCCGCGGTTTTGGATCAGGAGCTTGCCCGCCAGCGCGACTATCTGGAAATGATCGCGAGCGAGAACTTTGTTCCCGTCTCCGTGCTCCAGTCCGTGGGCTCCGTGCTCACCAATAAATACGCCGAGGGCTACCCCGGCCGCCGCTATTACGGCGGTTGCGAGGCCGTGGACGTGGCCGAGAACCTCGCCATTGCCCGCGTGAAGGAGCTCTTCGGAGCCAAATACGCCAACGTACAGCCGCACTCCGGCGCCACCGCCAATGCCGCGGTTCTTGCCGCGATCGCCAAGCCCGGCGACACCATCCTCGGCCTGGAGCTCGCCCACGGCGGCCACCTGACCCACGGAATGCACCTCAACTTCTCCGGCAAGCTTTATAACGCCGTGTCCTATGGTGTAGACCCCGAAACCTTCCTCGTAGACATGGACGTGGTACGCGCCCAGGCCCGCGAACATAAGCCGCAGGTCATCATCGCCGGCTGGTCGGCCTATACCCGTCAGCTTGATTTTGCGGCCTTCCGCGAGATCGCCGATGAGGTGGGTGCCACCCTGTGGGTGGACATGGCCCACTTCGCCGGGCTCGTCGCCGCCGGCGTGCACCCCTCGCCCGTGCCCCACGCCCACGTGGTCTCCTCCACCGTGCATAAGACCATCGGTGGTCCTCGCTCGGGCTTCATCCTCACCAATGAGGTGGAGTTGGCCAAGAAGATCAACTCCGCCGTATTCCCCGGCCAGCAGGGCGGCCCGCTTATGCACGTGATCGCCGGTAAGGCCACCGCGTTTAAGATCGCCGCGAGCCCCGAATTTGCCGACCGCCAGCGCCGCACGCTGTCCGGCGCCAAGATCGTCGCCGAGCGCCTGACCGCCGAGGACTCCAAGGCCGCGGGCCTCGACGTTCTCACCGGGGGCACCGATGTGCACCTCGTGCTGGTGGACCTGCGCAACTCCGAGCTGGACGGCAAGCAGGCCGAGGACGCGCTGCACGAGGTGGGCATCACCGTGAACCGCAACTCGGTTCCGTTTGACCCCCGCCCGCCGATGGTCACCTCGGGTCTGCGCATCGGAACCCCCGCGCTGGCAACCCGTGGCTTCGGCGATGCCGAGTTCACCGAGGTGGCCGATGTGATCGCCCTGGCCCTGCGCCCGGGTGCGGACCTCCCGGCGCTGCGCGCCCGCGTGGCCCGACTGACCGAGGCCTTCCCGCTGTACCCGGGCCTCGCCCAGTAATGACGGCTCAGCGACTGGATGGGGTGGCCGCGGCCACCGCCATCAAGGAGGAGCTGCGCACCCGCATCGACGCGCTGCGGGCCCGGGGAATCACCCCGGGCCTGGGCACGCTTCTGGTGGGGGATGACGCGGGTTCCCGCTCCTATGTGGCGGGCAAACACCGCGATTGTGCCGAGGTGGGAATCGAGTCGATCCGCGTGGACCTGCCCGCGACCGCCGATGCCGAGACCATTAGCGCGGCCATCCGCGAGCTGAACGAGAACCCGGCCGTGACCGGGTATATCGTGCAGCTTCCGCTTCCGCAGGGCATCAACGAGAATCAAATGCTGGAGCTCATCGACCCCGCCAAGGACGCCGATGGCCTGCATCCCACCAACCTCGGCAAGCTGGTGCTGGGCGTGGGCGGCGAGCTGGACTCGCCGCTGCCGTGCACACCCGCCGGAATCGTGGAGCTGCTCACCCGCAACGGCGTGAGCATCCCCGGAAAGCACGTGACCATCATCGGTCGCGGCATCACCGTGGGGCGCCCGCTCTCGCTGCTGCTGACCCGCAAGGGCATCGACGCGACCGTGACCCTGACCCACTCGCGCACCCCCGATCTGGCCGCGGAGGTTTCCCGCGCCGATATCGTGGTGGCCGCCGTGGGTGTCCCGCACCTCGTGCAGGCCTCCTGGGTGAAGCCCGGCGCGGCGGTACTCGACGTGGGCGTGACCCGCGTGGGAACCACCGAAAGCGGACGGGCCAAGCTCTCAGGAGACGTGGATCCGGCCGTGGCCGAGGTGGCAGGTTTCCTCTCGCCCAATCCGGGCGGGGTGGGTCCGATGACCCGGGCACTGCTGTTAAAAAATGTGGTTGAGGCCGCCGAGCGGCTCTAATACTCGGAATACGGGAGGGGATATCGCGGCGCGATATCCCCTTCTTTTTTTGCGCGCGCGGCTCCCGCGCCGGGGGCGTGGGCAGCGGGCGAATTGACCGCCCGCGGGGCGGCTGTTACGGTCGAGGCATGGAGATTGACGAGATAGACAGGGCCTAACCCTCCCGCAGGGTGGTGCAGGTGGTTGAGCAAAGGCTCCCACCCGCGTCGGCGGAGTCCCGGTATTCCGGCTCCCGTCCACCCCCGGTGTCTATCTCCCGCGTGGGATCGCCCTTCGGCGTGCCCGCGCGCGAGGGGCACGCCCGCCGCGGCGGGTTCCCTTCCGTCCCGCACGCGGGGCATCCCGGGCGCAGCCTGCGCATTTTTGGAAGGACACCATCGTGTCATCAGCACTACACTCCTCGATCACCCTGAATAATGTCGGTTTCCACTGGCCCGATGGCGAGCCCGCCCTGGCCGCGATCTCGGGCAGCTTTGGGCCCGGAAAAACCGGGCTGATCGGGGCCAATGGCTCCGGCAAATCCACGCTGCTGCGGCTCATCGCCGGGCGGCTACAGCCCGTGACCGGGGAGATTCGTACCGGCGGGGAGGTGGGTTATCTGGCGCAAAACCTGATCCTCGACGTGGGGGCCAGCGTGGCCGATCTGCTGGGAATAGCGCCGATCCTGGGCGCCGTGCGCGCGATCGAATCGGGAGATATCGCCGAGGAACACTTTGAGACGGTGGGCGATAACTGGGATATCGAGTCCCGCGCGATCGAGGCACTGCGCGCGATTGGGCTTGCGGATACGACGCTGGAGCGGCGCGTGGACGGCATCTCCGGCGGCGAGGCGATGCTGATCGCGCTGACCGGGCTGCGGGTGCGCCGCACCCCGATCACGCTGCTGGATGAGCCCACCAATAACCTGGACCGCCGCGTGCGCGAGCACCTCTATACGCTGATCGACTCCTGGCCGGGAACGCTCATCATCGTGAGCCACGACCGGGAACTGCTGGAAAAAATGGATAATACCGCCGAGATCTATGCCGGGGAACTCACTGTATTTGGCGGGCCCTATAGCGCCTGGCGGGAGGCCCTGGACGGAGAACAGGCAGCCGCGATCCAGGCCCGGCGCGCCGCCGAACAGACGATCCGGGCGGAGAAAAAACAGCGCGCCGAGGCGGAGATTAAACTCGCGCGGCGGGTGCGCACGGGCAAGAAAAAATTCGAGAACCGCACCGCCTCGAAGCTGGTGATGAACCAGAATAAGGCCTCGGCGCAGGTATCCGCGGGCAAGCTGAAGACCGGCAGCGGCGAAAGATTGGAGGCCGCGCGGGACGCGGCGCGCGCGGCCGAGGCCCGGGTGCGCGAGGAGGAGACCCTGCACCTGACGCTGCCCGATCCGGAGGTGGCCGCCGGCCGGCGCATCGCCGAATTGCGCGGCCCGGACCGCGAATTTGTGATTCGTGGGCCCGAGCGGGTGGCGCTGCGCGGGCCCAATGGCAGCGGTAAAAGCACGCTGCTCGGGGCGCTGATCTCCGGGCCGGGACCCGCCGGCCGGCTCCTGACCGAGCGGGTGGGCTATCTCAGCCAGCGCCTGGACGGCCTGGATGCCCACTCCAGCGCGCTGGATAACGTGGCCGAGGTGGCCCCGGGTTCGAGCCCCGGGGAGATCCGCAACCTGCTCGCCCGGCTGCTCCTGCGCGGGGATTCCGTGAACCGGCCCGTGGGCTCACTCTCGGGCGGGGAACGCTTCCGGGTGGCGCTCGCCCGGCTCCTCTTTGCCGATCCGCCGCCGCAGCTGCTGATCCTGGACGAGCCCACCAATAACCTCGATATCGGCAGCGTGGATCGCCTGGTCGAGGCGCTGGGGGAATACCACGGGGCGCTCCTGGTGGTCAGCCACGATGAGGAATTCCTGGGCCGGCTGGGAATCACCCTGCACCTGGAGATAACAACCGGGGGTGGGCTCGGCGAGACGGCGCGCTCCTAGAGGGCGGCGAAGAGATCCACGGACGTGCCGTCCGGATCGAGGAGCGTGGCATAGCGCTGACCCCAGAAGGCATCCCAGGGCGCAACATGCCCGCGATAGCCGGCCTCCACCAGCGTGGCATACGTGGTGTCCACCTCGAGGGGGCTCTCGCAGGAAAAGGCGAGGGCCGCCCGGTGGGAGCCGGTGGGGGCCACCCAGGAGGGGTCAAAGCCGCGGATGGTCTCCTCGGTATCCCAGGCGATCAGCACGCCGGGCGAGGGGGTGAGCTCCACATGGGGTTCGGTATCGGCGGAGGCCGGGATCTCAAAACCGAGCGTGCGATAGAACCCCAGGGTGGCGGCCATATCGCGGGTAACGAGGCCAATAAATCCAAAGCTAAGTGACATAAAAACAGGGTACTGGAAGGGGGTGACATCACCCACTACGCTCGGAGAAGAACCCGCAATCGAAGGAGAGCCCCATGCTCAGCGATACCGCCCAGACCCCCGGCCCCAATGGTGAAATCTTTGAGCTGATCCATCGCGATTCCGCGGGCGAGATTCGGGCGGAAATCACCGAGGTGGCGGCGGGATTGCGTGTGCTGAACGTGCGCGGCGTGGACGTGCTGGCCCCGTATCCGGCGGATCTGCCGCGGCCGATGGCCAGCGGCATTGTGCTTGCCCCCTGGCCCAACCGGGTGGCCGGCGGGCTGTGGCAGCACGGGGGTGAGCCGCAGCAGCTGGATATCACCGAGCCCGCGCAGTCCAATGCGATCCACGGGCTGCTGCGCTTCAGCCCGTATCGGGTGCTGGCGCGCGAGGAGGCGGCCATCACGCTCGCCGCCACGGTCTATCCGCAGCACGGCTACCCGTTCCACCTGGATACCGAGGTGGAGTATCGGCTCTCCGGCGCGGGCCTCACGGTCACGCACCGGTTGCGTAATCTTTCGGCCGAGGAGGCCCCGGCGGGCTTCGGGGCACACCCGTATTTCACGATCGCGGGGGTGCCGGCGGAAAAGCTCACGCTCACGCTCGCCTGCGATACGGTGCTCACCGTGGACGGAAACCAGATCCCCACCGGTGCCGTGCCGGTCTCGGGAGATTTTGACCTGCGCGCGGGACGCCCGCTCTCCGAGGTAGTGCTGGATCACGGATTTACCGGCGGCGCGGTGGTGGACGGGCGCGTGACGCATGTGCTGGCCGATGACCGCGGACGCGAGGTGCGGGTATGGGGGGATGAGGCGCTGGGCTATTGGCAGGTCTTTAACCCCACGAGCTATCCCGGACCCCATGCCGTGGTGGCCCTGGAACCGATGAGCGCCCCGGCCAATGCGTTTAACTCCGGGGAGGGGCTGTATCGGATTGCGCCGGGCGAGACCTGGGGTGCCAGCTGGGGTGTCACTACGCACGGAATCTAAGCCGCGGGGCCGGGTCTGAGGGGAATAAATATTCTAATTACCTCACTCTTTACTCGAGGGTTGCCCGGGGGTCTTTTATCGCTAAATAGGGGTTTTATTCGGCGGGCTTTTTGCGATTAAGGCCCATAAATACGCGTAATTGCGGTCGTTTCTGCGCGTGGTGGCGGCGCGGGGCGGACACGCCGCGGCAATTGACTTAATCGAATATCTATTCGAATATTAGGGCATGTCTCTTGCGTTTGCCTCCGTACCCGATCCGGCCCCCGCCGGGTCGGCCCCGGGCGCCGCGGTGCCGGAACAATCCGATACCGTGGCGCGGCTACGCGAGCGCATCTCCTCGATGCAGCGCTCGGAACTAGAGTCCCAGCCGCTACCGACGTCCGAGCCCGTGGCACGGCTCCTTCCCGGGCGGGCGCTGCGGGCGGGCGCCGTCTACTCGGTGCAAGACTCGGTCTCCCTCGCGATGGCCCTCATGGCCGGGCCCAGCGCGGCCGGGGCCTGGTGCGGGGTGGTGGGGCTGCCCGAGTTTGGGCTCGAGGCGGCCGCGCAGATCGGCATCAACCTCGAACGCCTGGTGCTGGTTCCTCGCCCGGGGCGGGAATGGCTGGAGGTCACGGCGGCGCTCGCCGATGTGGTCACCGTGGTGCTCGCGAGCCCTCCCTCCCGGCTGCCCGCGGGCGAGGTGGCCCGGCTGAGCTCGCGGTTGCGGCAGCGCGGTGCCACCCTCATCACGCTGGGCGACTGGCCGCAGAGCGAGGCCACGCTCCGGGCGCGCGGCAGCCGCTGGGAGCAGATCGGCGCGGGGCACGGCTATCTGGGGTCCCGCGAGGTGGGGATCGATATCACCGACCGCGCGGGGAGAGCGCGGCGCGGTGCGCTGCGCTTTCCCGAGGCCGGCGGGGTTGCCCTGCCGCAGGGCCCCGGGGTATTTCCCGTGGAGGGTGAGGCCCGGAGCGGGCGCGCCGCCGCGGGTGCGGAGGGGACGCCCGCCGCGGCCCCGGCCCGGGGTATCGGGTCGGGGCCCAGCCCGCACCGGGGGGCAACCCCCGGTGCGCCGGGCCGGCCGCGCGCGGCGCTCGCGCGTGGGTTTTTATTTTCCCCCGAGCCCTCCCCGGCCGGGCGTGGGCTTGGCGGCGGGGCCCCGGTATCCGTGCCGATATCGCTGGCCGTGCCCGAAACCGCGCGTGGCCCGCGCCGTCTCCCGCGAGACGTCTCGGGGGTGCCCCGATGAGCGCGGCCCGGGTGATGGCCCTGTGGATCCCCGATTGGTCGGTGCATGCCGCCGCGCGCGAGCAACGGTTGCCCGCGGAGGCCCCGGTGGCGCTGTCCCTGCGCGGAGAGATATTTGCGGCCAACGCGCCGGCCCGCCGGGAAGGTATCCGGCGGGGGTTGCGGCTGCGCGAGGCCCAGGAGCGCTGCGCCACACTCGTGGTGATTCCCTATGATGAGGCGGCCGATCATCGCCTCTTTGATCCGCTGATTGCCCTGCTGGAACAGATCGTGCCGGGCATTCAACTGCTGCGGCCCGGCCTCTGCCTGCTGCCCGCGCGCGGCCCCGCCCGCTATTACGGGGGAGAGTCCGAGGCCGCGGAGCGGCTGCTTGCGGCGCTGGAGGATCCGCTTGCCACGGGCGCCGTGGTGGGCATCGCCGATGGTATTTTTGCCGCCCAGCGGGTGGCCTTTACGCCGGGTCCGGGCCGCGTGCGCAGCGCCGCCCCGGATACCTCGCCCGCGTTTTTGGCGCCGCTGCCGGTGGATGTTTTGGGGCTGCCCGAGCTCGCGGTGCTGCTGCATAAGCTCGGTTTGCATACCCTGGGGGCCTTTGCCGGGCTTGATCGCGCGGCGGTGCGCGAGCGGTTTGGGGCCGAGGGCGTGCAGGCCCACCTGATCGCCGCGGGGGAGGATCCGCGCCGGGTGCGCCCGCGGATCCCCGCGGCCGAGCTCGCGGTTATGGTGGAGTTTGAGCCGGCGCTGGATCGCGCCGATCAGATCGCGTTTGGCTTCCGTTCGGCCGCCGAACGGTTTATCCACGGGCTTGCCGAGGTGCAGCTGGTGGCCACGGCCATCCGGGTGGAGGTCACGGGGGAGCGCGGGGGTTTTTCGGCGCGCAGCTGGCTGCATCCGCGCTGGCTTAACGCGGGCGATGTGCTTGACCGCGTGCGCTGGCAATTGCAGGGTGCGGGCGGCGCGGGCAGCGGCCTGGCCGAGGCCGTGGCGCGGCTGCGGGTGGAGCCGGAGACCCTGGAATCCGCGGGCACCCACGAGCCCGGCCTCTGGGGCGGGGGCCCCGATACCCGCATCCATAACGGCCTCACCAGGCTACAGGGGATGGTGGGCCACGATGGTGTGCTCACGGCGGCGATCACGGGCGGCCGTTCCCCGCGCGAACGCACCACGCTGGTGCCCTGGGGTGATCGCGCACCCGCGGCCGCGGGGGAGTCGGCGCCGTGGCCCGGGCGGCTGCCGGGCTCCGCCCCGGGGCTCGTTTTTGATCCGCCGCGTCCAGCGCGCGTATGCGATGCCGCGGGGGAGGCGGTCACGGTAGACGAGCGGGGGGCTGTCTCGGCGGCCCCGCGCATATTATTCCTGGGGGCGACGCCCGCCGCCGAGACGGGGGCCGGGGCCGTGGCCGGCGGGATTGCGGCGAGTGCGGGCGAAGGGCGGGGGACGGCGGTGAGCGGGGGTGCGGCGCGTGGCGGCGCGGTGGCGGGGCAGGTCTCGGGGCAGTCCCGCGGCCTGCCGCGCGGGCCGGAATCGCGCGTGGTTGCCCTGTTTCCCGCCGATCCACCCGCGGGGCGGCTCCCTCCCGCCCGAACGGATCCGGCCCCGGCCGCGGGTTCTTCCGGGGCGCCGCGCGCGGTCCCGGGGGAGCGCGCGTTTGCGCTCGGCGATTGGGCGGGGCCCTGGCCCGTGCGGGAACGCTGGTGGGCGGGTTCCGCGGCCTCGGGGCGGGCCGACCGCTTCCAGCTTGTGGACGAGAGCGGACACGGATGGCTGGCCGTTCACGGTGAACACTCCTGGTGGGTTGAGGCCCGCTATGACTAGCCGCGCCACCCCCGCTTCCCGGTTCCG
The DNA here is from genome assembly GCF_020424085.1 of Mycetocola spongiae. Classification (NCBI taxonomy): domain Bacteria; kingdom Bacillati; phylum Actinomycetota; class Actinomycetes; order Micrococcales; family Microbacteriaceae; genus Mycetocola; species Mycetocola spongiae. Next base: position 2,698,319 of record NZ_CP080203.1, read on the forward strand.
CGGTTTTATCGCCGCCGGTTCCGCGACCCCGAATCCCACGGCCTCGGCCCGTCCCGTCCCCGGGAGTAGCGCCCCCGGTTTGTGGCCCACTACGCGAGTGCACCCCGGCTCTTTCACCGCGATACCGAGGGGAATACCCGCCGTTCCCGGGGTCCCCGGCCACCTCGACACCCTCGGCCGCCCGGGCACCGCATCTGCAGGCCCCGACCTCACCCCGTCCCATCCCGAGAGGAGTGCCCCCGATGGGCTTTTCTAATCCCCCGATCCCCTGGTCGGAATTTGAGCGTCGCCTGCGCGGGCGCGCATCCGGCGCCGCCGCGCCCGACACCCCGGAGCCGGAGGCCCCCCGCGCGCCCGAACCCGCCCCCGAGCCCACCGACCCGGCCGAGAGCATCGGCTATGCCGAGCTGCATGCGCACTCCAATTTCAGCTTCCTCGACGGCGCCTCCGAGCCCTCCGCCCTGATCGCCGAGGCCGCCCGCCTGGGGCTGCACGGCTTTGCGCTCACCGATCACGACGGCTTTTACGGCGCGGTGCGTGCCGCCGAGGCCGCCGAACGCCATCCCACCCTGCGCACCATGTTTGGGGTGGAATTATCGCTGGGCCTCGACGCCCCACAAAACGGCGCACTTGATCCCGCGGGGTCCCATCTCCTCCTCCTCGCCCGCGGAACCGAGGGCTATCATCGCCTCGCCTCCACCGTGACCCGCGCCCAGCTGGCCGAGGGTGCAGAGAAGGGCGCACCCCGCTATCGGCTGGAGGAGACCGCCGCCGCCGTGCGCGATCATGCGATGGTCCTCACCGGATGCCGAAAGGGCGCGGTTCCCCAGGCCCTCGCCACGGGCGGGCCGGAGGCAGCGCGCCGGGAACTCGACCGCCTCGTCTCCCTCTTTGGGCGCGACGGTGTGCTGATAGAACTCAGCGACCACTCCCATCCCGGCGATACCGCCCGCAATGATGCCCTCGCGGCCCTCGCCCGCGAGTTCGTGCTGCCCGTGGTGGCCACCACCGCGGCGCATTATGCCAGGCCCGAACAGCACCGCCTCGCGGAGGCGCTCTCCGCCGTGCGCGCCCGGCGCAGCCTCACCGATTTTGAGGGCTGGCTGCCCGGCTCGGGCACCGCCTTTTTGCGTTCCGGCGCGGAGATGGCCCGGCTCTTCCAGCGCTATCCGGGAGCTGTCTCGCATACCGTGGAGGTGGCCGATGACCTCTCCTTCCGGCTGCGCGCGGTGCGCCCGGGCCTGCCCAAACAGGAGGTCCCCGCGGGGCATACCCCGATGAGCTGGCTGCGGCACCTCACCTGGCAGGGCGCGGCCCGGTTTTATCCGGATATGCCCGAGAGCTCGCGCGAACGCATCGAGCGGGAGCTCGCTGTCATCGAGGAAAAGGATTTCCCCGGCTATTTCCTGATCGTGCACGATATTGTGCAGTTTGCGCGCGGGCGCGGCATTCTCTGCCAGGGCCGCGGCTCGGCCGCGAACTCCGCCGTGTGCTATCTGCTGGAGATCACCGCGGTGGACTCGATCGACTATGGGCTGCCCTTTGAGCGCTTCCTCTCCAGCCTGCGCGAGGAGGAACCCGATATCGATGTGGACTTCGACTCCGACCGCCGCGAGGAGGTCATCCAATACGTCTACGAAAAATACGGCCGCTATAACGCCGCCCAGGTGGCCAATGTGATCACCTATCGCCCCAAATTTGCCATCCGCGATATGGCCAAGGCCCTCGGATATAGCCCGGGCCAGCAGGATGCCTGGTCCAAGCGGGTCGAGCGCTCGCACAGCCTCGCCGCCGATACCGAGATCCCCGAGGACCTGCGCGATCTCACCGGGCAGCTGCTGGGTTTCCCCCGCCACCTCGGGATTCACTCCGGCGGCATGGTCCTCACCGATCGCCCCGTGGGGGAGGTCTGCCCCATCGAGCACGCGCGCATGCCCGGCCGCACCGTCCTGCAATGGGATAAGGACGATTGCGCCTGGATGGGCCTGGTGAAATTTGATCTGCTGGGGCTGGGCATGCTCGCCGCCATCCAGTACTGCTTTGATCTCGTCGCGGAACACTGCGGGGAGACCTGGGACCTGCACAGCCTGCCCAAGGAGGAGGCCGGTGTATATGATCAGCTCTGCCGCGCCGATAGCATCGGTGTTTTTCAGGTGGAGAGCCGCGCCCAGATGGGCATGCTTCCCCGCCTACTCCCGCGCACCTTCTACGATCTTGTGATCGAGGTGGCGCTGGTGCGCCCCGGCCCCATTCAGGGCGGCGCCGTCCACCCCTATATCAAGCGCCGCACGGGGGTGGAGCCGGTCAGCTATCTGCATCCAAGCCTGGAACCGGTACTCGAACGCACCCTCGGCATCCCCCTGTTTCAGGAGCAGCTGATGCAGATGGCCATGGTGGTGGGGGGCTGCGATGGCGAGGATGCCGACCTCCTCCGCCGCGCGATGGGCTCCAAGCGCGGCCTGGAAAAAATCGATTCGCTGCGGGAAAAACTCTATGCCGGTATGGCCCAAAACGGCATCCGCGGCGAGCAGGCCGATCAAATCTACGGCCGCATCCAGGCCTTCGCCAATTTTGGTTTTGCCGAGAGCCACTCCATCAGCTTTGCCCTGATCGTGTATGCCAGCGCCTGGCTGCGCCTGCACTATCCGGGGGCCTTCCTCGCCGCCCTGCTGCGGGCCCAGCCCATGGGGTTTTATAGCGCACAATCGCTTGTGGCCGATGCCCGCAGGCACGGCGTGGAGACCCTGCGCCCCGATCTGCACCTCTCCGGGGTCGAGGCGGGCCTGGAACCCCTCGCCGGGGAGGCCGGCGCCGCGGGCGGCACGGGGATGCCCGAGTGCCTGGTTTCCCCGGCCGAGAAGCCCGGCCCGTTTGATCCCGAGGCGCCCGTGCGAGACGCCGAGCATCGCCGCGATGGTCGCCATCGGGTGCGTCTCGGCCTGGCCGGAATCACCGGGATCGGCCGCCCCCTCGCCGCTAAGATCGTGGCCGAGCGCGAGCGCGGCGGGCACTATCTGGACCTCGCCGATCTCTCGCGTCGGGTGGGGCTGAACGCTGCCCAGCTGGAGGCCCTCGCCACCGCGGGGGCCTGCGATTGCCTGTCCGTGGATCGCCGCCAGGCGCTCTGGCAGGCGGGGCCGGCCGCGCGCGAGCGCCCCGATCACCTCCCCGGCACGGCGGTCAGCATTCAGCCCCCGCTGTTTTCCCTGCTCAGCCCCGAGGAGGCGCTGGTCTCCGATCTCTGGGCCACCGGAATCTCCCCGGGGGACCACCCGCTGCGGCCCCTGCGCGAGGGCCTGCGCGCCCGCGGCATCCTCAGCGCCGCGCAGTTGCGCGAGGCCGAGCCCGGCCGCCGGGTCTGGATCGCGGGCGTGGTGACCCATCGCCAGCGCCCCGCCACCGCCTCGGGCATCACGTTTATCAACCTCGAGGACGAGAGTGGTCTTGTGAACGTTATCTGCGGGGTGGGGCTCTGGCAGCGTCATCGCGCGGTGGTCCGCGAGTCCCCCGCGCTCCTGGTGCGGGGCATTCTGGAGCGCAGCCCCGAGGGCATCATCAACCTCCTGGCCGATAATTTTGAGACCCTCGCGATTGCCCCCGGAACCCGCTCCCGCGATTTTCAGTAGCACGAGAAAAGGGCCCGAATCGAGATTCTCGGCAACTCCTCGGTATGCTGTAGGTATGGCTTTCGTACTTGCAGTGGTCCTGTTCCTGGGTGGCATCTACCTCTTTGGTCTCGCGTTTAACCTGGAGGAGTTCCAGGCACTCGTCTTTTTCGCCGGAATCATCGCCGTTTCCGTCGGCGTCGCGATCCCCACAAACATGATGCGAGGCCGTTAACCCCGGACCCGCATGTTTGCAAAAAACGTAGAAGTTTCGGCCTCCGGGCCGCGCGCCACCACCCTGATTGCGGCGGCGTGCTCGGCGGTTGGCATTCTGGGCATCATCGCCGGCCTGGTCCTGGTGGGCTTTGCGGTATATCACCTGAGCCCCACGCAGACGTTTATCGGGCTGGGCGTGCTGATCGCCTCGCTGATCATCCACGCGATCGGCGTATTTGTGCGCTTCCGCACGGGAACCGGCCGCCGCGTTCGCCGCGGCTAGCCCCTGGCCCGCACCCCGTGTTAACCCCGTCCCCCGGACGGGGTTTTTCATTTTCCCCCGGGGCATTGCTTCCCAGTTCGCTTTCAGGAAGAGTCAATAACGTTAAGTATCAATTCGCTCAAGGAGGAAATATGGGATTCATCGACGACGCAAAAGAAACCATTGAAGCCGGAGCAGAGAAGGTCTCCCGCGCCGCGCATGACGCCGTAGATAAGGCCAAGGATAAAATCGACGAGGTCAAGGCCGACGCCGATGTTAAGAAGGCCGAGGCCGAGCGCGATTCCGTGAAGGCGCGCAATGACGCCAAGGATAAGCTGCGCGACTAGGCGGTAACTTTCCGCGGCGATCCGGGTGATCGCGGCGGATACGCATCGGGTTCGGCGCGGAATGGCATGGCCATTCCGCGCCGAATTTTATTGGGGCTAGGGGCGCTTCTCGGCGCGCGAGCGGCGGTGGATCACGAGCAGCGCGAGCGCCCGCCAGCCGATCAAAAAGACCGCGAGCACCACGGCGGTGACGATGATAAACCCGATCGGGGCATTCCCCCCGGCCAAGACCCGCAGGGGAAGACCCACCACCACGGTGGAGAGCCAGATCAGCGGTCCCGTCCAGCGCAGCGCGATCGGATTGCGCCACGCAAGGGTGACCACCCAACCGAGTGCGGCCGCGGCCAGGAAGGGCCACGCGGTATTCAGCACGGCCAGGAAATCGCCGTTCTCCTCGTGGCTGCGCCGCCCGATCATGACAAAAATGATGATCAGGAGCGCGTCGAGGGCCGCCGCCGAAACGACGGCGCGGACGGGGGAAAAGCGTGCACGAGCCATACCCCCATTCTAGGCGTTATGGCTCCGTTGGCCGCGTTCGGGGGCGGTGCCCGGAACGCGGCCGGTCGGATCGGTGCGGCCTATCGGATCGGCGCAGCCCGGTCGGCTCAGCGCAGCCCGGTGAGCCGCGAGCGGTGATATCCCAGGGCGAGCAGGCCGGCCAGGAGCAGCACAAGCGCGGCGGTTCCGGGCAGCGCCGAGCCGGGGGATCCGGTAGTGGCCAGGCCGGCACCACCCGCGGTGGTTCCCGGGGGGATCGGGCTGGCGGAGTATTCGCTTTCAGCGGTGATCGCGGGGGTCGGCGCGGAGTCTCCGTGTCCATCCGCGGAACCGGTGGGGGTTGTCCCCGGGGGTGTTGCGGTGCCCGTGGCCGTGCCGGTATCGGTGGGGAGTGCGGGCCCGGTGGGGGTGGCGCTATCGCCCGTGGGGGTGGCCGTGGGTTCCTCCTGTCCGGGGGCGAGTAGGAAGAGGTCATGCCAGAGATAGGCGGTATTGGCGCCGATCGTGCCCCGGGTATTTTTCCAGATCACCTTATTCTCGATCGGCGTCCAGGAGAGCGTGTGGAGCAGCGAGATCGGCGGTGAGCCGTCCGTGGTATCCAGCACCAGCGCATAGCGGGTGCCCGCGGCGAGTGTGGGATGGCCCGGGAAGTCCACCCGCACGGTACCCACGGTGGTGGGGGTGGGGAAGGAGTCCTGATCCGTTTCCGGATAGCTCAGCGTGCCCCGGCCCCCGGCCAGCGGCGCGGCATCGGGCTCGGCCGCGTCCTCGGGCCAGGCGTGGATGGCCGCCGAGGCCACCGTATTATGCGCGGTTTCAAAAAACCAGACGTGCATCCGGGCGGCGTCGCCATCGCGGAGGGGGCGGAACGGCTGCGCCACGTATACGGCATCGGCCTGCCGGAACGAGGTGGGGGAGGAGGCGCTGCGGTGGCTCTGATCCGGGTCCGGTCGCGGTGCCGCTCCGGCGGAGAGCGGCGCGGCCAGGAGGACCAGGGCGGCGGTGAGCGCAAGCAGGGGAAGCGGCGCTCGGCGGCGCGGCGGGAGGATCGTCATGGCTAAACATTACAAGGCATATGTTTTTGCGGCTAGGACCCATCGGGGTGGCATCCGGCACCGCGCCGAGTTTTCGAATTTATTAAGAATCCCCGAAGTTAAGGCGTGGAACGCGACAAAACCCCGGGGCGCGGGGGTGCGAAGTTGTTATGGTTGCGGTCAGTCATCACCACCGGCTTAGTGCCCGGTCGAGCGTCGCCCCCGGTCCCGAGAGATCCTCGGAACCGTGCACGTCGATACTCCCGGCATCCCAGATTTCGCCCCGAGGAAGGTGTTGTTTATGTCCGCAGTAGTTCCCACCCCCGTCACCACGCGCCCCAGCAGCGAGGAAATTTTTGAGGCCCATGTGGGCGGCAAGCTCGCAATGCATACGATCCATCCGCTGGCCAGCCAGCGCGACCTATCGATCGCCTATACCCCCGGCGTGGCCGAGGTAAGCTCCGCGATCCACGCCGATCCCACGCTCGCCGAATCCCATACCTGGGCCGGCCGCCTCGTGGCCGTGATCTCCGATGGCACCGCCGTGCTGGGCCTGGGCGATATCGGGCCCGCGGCCTCGCTGCCCGTGATGGAGGGTAAGGCCGCGCTCTTTCGCACGTTTGCGGGGCTGAACGCGATCCCCCTGGTGCTGGATACCACCGATACCGAGGAGATCATCGAGACCGTAATTCGGTTGCGGCCCAGCTTTGGGGCGGTCAACCTCGAGGATATTTCCGCCCCGCGCTGCTTCGAGATCGAGCGCCGCCTGATCGAGGCGCTGGATATCCCGGTGATGCACGATGACCAGCACGGCACAGCCGTGGTGGTCTATGCCGCGCTGATCGGCGCTGCCCGCGTGATCAACCGCGAGGTGGCCGATCTGCGCGTGGTGATCTCGGGGGCCGGTGCCGCGGGTATCGCGTGTGCCGAGATGCTCCTGAACGCGGGTGTGCGCAATGTGGTGCTGGTGGACTCGCGCGGAATCATCCACTCCGGGCGCGGGGATCTCACCGAGATCAAGACCGAGTATGCGGCGCGGACCAATCCCGAAGACCGGCGGGGTGCGCTGCCCGAGGCGCTGGCCGGGGCAAATGTGTTTATCGGTGTCTCCTCCGTGGTGGTGCCCGAGGGTGACCTCGCGGGAATGGCGGAGGACGCGATTGTTTTTGCGCTGTCCAATCCCACCCCCGAGGTCTCGCCCGAGCTCGCCGCGAAATATGCGCGCGTGGTGGCCACGGGCCGCAGCGATTTCCCGAATCAGATTAATAACGTGCTGGCGTTTCCCGGAATCTTCCGCGGGGCGCTGGACTCGGGTGCCACCCGGATCACGCCGGAGATGAAGATCGCCGCGGCCGAGGCCATTGCCGCCCTGGCCGCCGATAATCTCGCGGCCGATTATATTGTGCCGGGCGCGATGGATCCGCGCGTGGCCGATGCGGTGGCCGCGGCGGTGGCCGCCGCGGTGCGTGCGGGGGACCCCGGGGAGGTCGCGCCGCGATAGCCGGTTTCCTCCCGTCGGGCCCGCGCCGCGGCCCCGGCGGGAGGGTTGTGCGCCCCGCGGTGTGGATCCCGCGGGGCCCGTTTTTTGCCGGGGCGCGAGGCGATGCCGGGCAGACCCGCGCGAGTGCTGCCCGGATGGGGTCCCCGGGCGCGGACCCCGCGGATCCGTGGGTCCGGGCCGGATCGCGCCGCCGCGACAACGGGCCCGGGGGAGCCCTCTGTACCCTCCCCGGGACCCGCCGGTCCGGTGCGCCGCGGCAACGATCAAGGCAGTAATCGTTGCCGCGGCCAGTAGATGCCCCAGATTTTTCCCCAGCGACGGGGGAGGGCCGTGCGCGGCCGTTGCTGTCGACCGTTGCGCACAACCCCATCCTGACAGCCCCGTATTTCCGGCGCGTAACGCCCCGATGACGGTTGGCTACGGGGCGCGCGGCGGGGAGGGCCGGAAAACGTTATTGACAGCCGGGGGGAACCTGTCTACAGTGACATCACTTCCCTACGGCCCAATTTGGAAACGTTTCCAAATGGCTCCTGGAAACGTATCCACACGGCATCACCATTCACACTCTCAATGAGGAGATCCATGAAGGCCAAACCCACACTGCACCAGGTCGCGGAGACCGCGGGGGTGTCCCTCGCCTCCGCCTCGCGCGCCCTCACCGGCAACTCCGCGAGTCCCGAAATGGTGCGTCGTGTCCGCGGAGCCGCCAAAAAACTCGGCTATCTGCCCGATGCCACCGCCCGCTCCCTGCGCTTCGGCGGGACCCGTCAGGTGATCTTTGCCGTGGACGATATTGGCAACCCCAATTATGTGGAGATGCTGCGCGCGATTGAACGCAGTTTCGGCGATACCGGGCTGCGCCTGAGCATCTCCGCCACGGGCCGCCGCCCCGAACAGACCGTGGATCTGGTCCGCAGCATGAACATGGGTCTGGGTGATGGGCTCATCATCTCGCCCATCCGGGTCACCCCGGAACTGCGCCGCGCGCTCCTGGATGCCGTGGTGCCCGTGGTGGTCATCGGCTCGCTCCACCGCGAGATCGATATCGATAGCGTCCGCGTGGACTCCGCGCTCGCCGTGGGCATGGCCGTGGAGCACCTGCACGCGCTGGGCCGCTCGCGCATCGCCCTGATCAACGGGCCGATGGATACCAACCCCGGCGCCGCGCGCCGTCGCGGTTTCCTCGCGGCGATGGAGCGGCTCGGCCGCGGCATCAACCCGGAACACCTGCGCGCCGCGGAGGACTTCACCGTGGCCGCCGGAATGGCTGCGGCGGAACGGCTCCTGGACGCCGATCCCGGCATCGACGCGATCGTGGCCGCGAATGACCTGATCGGGGTCGGGGCCATCAGCGCCGCGACCCGCCGCGGGCTGCGCATCCCCGAGGACCTTGCGATCACCGGCATCGACGATACCGAGATCGGTTCGGTCTATAACCCCACCCTGACCAGCGTGTCCCTGCGCGCGGGGGAGCGCGGGGAACTGGCCGCCCGGCTGCTCCTGGAGCGCTTCGAGGACCCCTCGCGCGATCACCACACCCTGACCGTGCAGCCGGAACTGAAGATCCGCCAGTCCACCGTCCGCACCCCGTCCCCGTCCACCCACCCGTCCGAAAGCGATCCCACCTCATGACCGCACTTCGCCCCCAGCGGGCGCATAACCCTCCCCCCAAGCCCCGCGCCGGGGGCCTCGCCCGGGCCCGCCGCAATGAGGCCGCCGCCCTGGTGATCCCCGCGCTGATCCCCGTCGTGCTGCTCAGCGTCATCCCGCTGCTGATCGGCATCGGCATGGCCTTCACCGATTCCACCCTCGCCCGCAATCACGAGACCTCGTTTGTGGGCCTGCAAAACTTCATCAACCTGGGCAGCGACTCGCTCTTCTGGCAGTCCTTTGGCATCGGCATTATCTGGTCCGTCTCGGTCACGGTCTTGCAATTTTTGGGTGGCCTCTCGCTCGCGCTGCTGCTGAATAGCGACCTGAAATTTAAGGGCCTCACCCGCCTGCTTGCGCTCATGCCCTGGGCCATGCCGCCCGTGGTGGTCGCGATCATGTGGCAGATGATCTACTCGCCCACCAACGGCCCGCTGAACTGGCTGATCGGCACCCTCGGCGGCCCCGAACGCATTAACTGGCTCGGCGATTTTTCGCTCGCCCTGCCCGCCGTGATCCTGGTTGGGGTCTGGGTGGGAATGCCGCAGAATACGATCACGCTGCTCGCGGGCCTGCAACAGGTTCCCGCGGAACTCTCCGAGGCCGCCGCGGTGGACGGTGCGGGCGCCTGGTCGCGCTTTAAGCACGTGACGTTCCCGGCGATTAAGCCGGTGATCATCTCGATCACCTCACTCAGCTTCATCTGGAACTTTAATTCCTTCGGCATCGTCTATGTGATGACCGAGGGAGGCCCGGGTGGGCGCACCATGCTCCCGATGCTCTTTACCTATCTGGAGGCGTTTAAATCGCGCCATACCGGATCCGCCGCGGCGATGGGTGATGTCATCGTGCTCTTCCTCATCGTGATTCTTGTGGCCTATCTCTGGCGTCAGCTGCGCGGCGAAAGGATCCCCAAGTGAACCGCACACTCGTGAAAACCCTGCAGTATCTTGCGCTATTTGGTTTCCTGATTTTCCTCGGATTCCCGCTGATCTGGCTGCTGTCCACGGCGTTTAAATCCTCCGCCGAGATCAACTCGCTCGCGGTAAACCTCTTCCCCGTTTCCCCCACCCTGGAGAATTTCACGGCTGCGCTGAACCGGCAGGGCCTGCTGCGTTCGGCCATGAATAGCCTCATCGTGGCGCTGGTCACCACGCTGATCGTGACGCTCCTGTCCGTGCCCGGCGCGTATGTCATGGCGCGTTTCCAGGGCAAGCTGCGCACGATCGGCACCGGCTATGTGCTCATCAGCCAGATCTTCCCCGTGATCTTGGTGATCATCCCGCTGTTTTTTATTCTCCGCTCCGTGGGACTCGTGGACTCCCTGCTCGGACTGATCGTGGTGCACGTGGTGTATACCCTCCCGTTCTCGCTCTGGATGTTGCAGGGCTATGTGGCCTCCATCCCGTTTGATATCGAGGAGGCGGGATCCATCGACGGCGCGAATAAGTTCAATGTGCTGCGACAGCTGGTCTTCCCCCTGCTCGCCCCGGGCCTGGTAGCCACCGCGATGTTCACGTTTGTGTCCTCCTATAACGAGTTTTTCTTCGCGCTGGTGCTCCTGCAATCACCCGAGAACTACACGCTCTCGGTGGCGCTCAGCACGTTTGTGGGAGGCGAGGGCAAGGTCGCGATTGGCCCCCTCGCGGCGGGAGCACTGCTCTCCAGCATCCCCAGCGTGATCTTCTTTGCCCTCCTGCAAAAACGCCTCGCCGGCGGGCTGCTCACCGGAGCGGTCAAGGGCTAACCCCAGATTTCCCGTATTACCCCCATAACCAGAGAAAGGTTGACGTAATGAAGCTTCACCGCACCGTAGCGGTCGCCACCATGGCGGTTGTATCCCTCTCGCTCGCCGCGTGCTCCGCGGGCGGAACCCCCGCGCAGTCCGAGGGCCCCGTGGAGATTAAATTCCAGTCGTTCTCGGATCAGCCCGCGGCCATCGCGGCGACCGAGGAGATCGTGGCCGCGTGGAATAAGGACCACGCTGACTCCCAGATCAAGCTGATCCAGGCCCCCTCGGATAGCCTCGACGATAAGCTCACCACGCAGTTCGCGGGCGAGGTTGCCCCCGATATCATCCACTACGAGATCCAGGGCATCGCGCCGTTTGCGCGCGATGGCTATATCGCCGATCTCTCCTCGTTGCTCTCGCAGAAGACCCTCGACGATATCGAGCCGGGTGTGCTGGACTCCGTGACCCTGGACGGCAAGATCGTGGGAGCGCCCACCGAGCTACAGACCTATGTGGTTTTTGCCAATAAGGGCCTGCTGGAATCGGCCGGCGTGAGCATCCCCACCGGGGATTCGATGTCCTGGGATACCTTCGCCGAGATCGCCAAGGCCTCCACCACCCCCGAGGTTCACGGCGCTGCCTGGGGCCTGAAGAGCCCCACCGCGGCGTTCCTCAGCCTCGGCCTGGGCTTTGACGGCACGTTTTTTGGAACCGGTAAGGACGTCAGCCTGACCGTGGGCGAGAAGGAGATGGAGGTACCCAACCGGGTGCGCGCCATGATCGACGCCGGATCGCTGGACCCGATCGGTGTGACCCAGTCCAGCTCCGATGTGCTTGCCACGTTCTACGGGGGCAAGGCCGCCATGACCGTGCAGGGTTCCTATCAGATCGCCAATGTCGCGGCCGATGCGCCCGCCGATATGGACTGGATTGTGCTGCCCCCGCTGGAGGGAAGCGCCGGTATCGCCCAGGCGGCCACCCCGCAGACCCTGTCGATCAACATCGACTCCGCGGTGCAGAAGCAGGCCGCCGAGTTCATCGACTACTTCATGCAGACCGACAACCTCGTGAAGATGAATACCGCCGATGGGCTCATCCCCACCACCACCTCGGCCCGTGCGGCCATCGCCGAGCAGAACGCCGGCGTGAACGGATGGGACGCGATCCTCGCCTCCGCGGCCGGGCTGAAGGGCCCCACGTTCCTCGGTGCCGACGGCTATGTGCGCTGGAAGGACACCGTGGCCACCCCCGGATTCCAGAAGTTCCTCGGCAAGGAGATCGACGGAGCCCGGCTCGCGACCGATCTTGAGGCCGGCTGGGCCCAGGTAAATAAGTAGATTTTTCCCTCCCCGCCGCGCGGCCGGCTCCCGGTCGCGCGGCGGAGACTCACCATCAAACACAGAAGGACTTTGCGATGAATTGGGTACGAGAGCGTACGGCGGCCGTGCTGGCGGGATCCGCCATCGGCGATGCCCTGGGCGGCGCCACCGAGGGGTTCAGCCCCGAACAGCTTCGCCAGCGCTATGGCGGACGGGTCGAGGGCATCGTGCCCCCGTATTACGAAAACTGGAAGACCCAGCGGCCGGTGAGTCCGTACCATAAGGGTGACGGGCACATCACTGACGACACACTGATGACCCAGGCGCTGATTCAGGTTTATGCGCAGCGCCGCGACCACCTGGACGCCTTTGCAATGGCCTCCGATCTGGTGCCGCTGCTGCAGACCGAGTGGCGGTGGATCCCCGAGCTGGAACGCGAGTCGATCCTGTTGCAGCGCGTCTTCCTCGCCGAAAAATGGCTCGTGACCCGCCTCCAATACGGGCATGTGGACCCCCGCGAGGCGGGAGTGGGTAACGTGATTAACTGTGGCGCCGCGATGTATATGGCCCCCGTGGGAATCGTGAACGCCGGTAACCCCCGCCGCGCCTATGACGAGGCGATTGATATGGCCGGCGCCCACCAGGCCAGCTATGGCCGCGAGGCCGCGGGAATCTTCGCCGCCGCCGTGGCCGAGGCCATGACGCCGGGCGCAACCGTGGACTCCGTAATCGCGGTGAGCATCAATTATGCCCACGATGGCACGCGCGCCGCGATCGAGGCCGTGGCCGCCGCCGCCCGGGCCCTGCCCGCGGGCGCAAGCCACGAGGACATCATCGCGGTGCTGCGCGATGCGATCCGCCCCTTTGATACCGTGGGCGAAAAATATCGCGAACCCAATATGGACGCCCGGATCCCCTCGCGCACCAAGGCCATCGAGGAGCTCCCGGTGGCGCTGGGCATGCTTATCGCCTATGCGGGGGACTTCCGCGGCAGCATCCTCGGTGCCGTGAATTATGGCCGCGATTCGGATTCCATCGCGAGCATGGTGGGCTCGATCGCCGGGGCCCTGGGCGGTGCCGAGGCCGTGGCCACCGATTGGCTTGACGCGATCGCCGAGGCGAGCCGCATGGACTTTGGCCACTATGCGGAAAAGCTCGCGGATGTGGCCGAGGAGATTGCCGCGCTCGACCTGGACCGGGCCCGCGCCCAGATCGCGAGCCTTGAGGCCGTGGCGGCCGCCCGATGAGGGTCACCTGGACCCAACCGGAGGACCTGGTTGCGCATGAACTCGCGCAGGCCCGCGCGGAGGGCGCGGATATAAGCGGATTCACCGCCGAGTGGATCGCGGCCGGAGGAGACCCCGTGCCGCCGCGCGGAGGGGCCTCCCCCGCGCGGGCCCCGGAGGCGCGCCTGCGCGTGGCCCGGGACCTGCTTGAGCGGCTCGACCGGGTCTCCGCCGCCGCGCAGGAGCCCGATACCTGGGAGCAGATGCTGCGGCTGCTGCCGCCCGAACCCGCCGCACTGCCCGCGGCCGGGGCGGATCTGGACGACCGCATCCTTGCCGCCTGGCGCGGACGCGCGGCGGCCTGCCTGCTGGGCAAGCCCGTGGAGAAGATTCCGCGCGAGGGAATCCGGGCGCTGCTGGAATCCGCGGGTCGCTGGCCGCTCACGCAGTATTTCAGCGCCGCGGGCGTGCCCGCCGCGGTGAGTGAACGCTGGCCGTGGAATAAGGTCTCCGGCGCGACGTCCCTCGTGGAGAATATCGACGGCATGCCCGAGGATGACGACCTGAACTATCCGCTGCTGAACCTCGCGCTGCTGGAGCGCCACGGGCGGGGCTTTAGCACCGAGGACGTGGCGCGGGCCTGGCTGAATGATCTGCCCGCGGGCCGCGTTTTTACCGCCGAGCGCATCGCCTATCGCAACCTGCTGGACGGGGTGGAGCCGGGCCACGCGGGCCGGGTGCGCAACCCGTTCCGGGAGTGGATCGGCGCGCTGATCCGCACCGATGTTTATGGATGGGCCGCGCCGGGCCACCCGCGCGAGGCCGCCCGCATGGCCTGGACCGATGCCCGCCTGAGCCATACCCGCAACGGAGTGTATGGCGCAATGTGGGCGGCCGCCCTGACCTCCGCCTCGCTGGTGTGCTCCGGCGTGGACGAGGTCCTGGCCGCGGGGATCGGCGTGATTCCCGAGGGGAGCGACCTGGCCCGGGCCGTGATCCGCGGGGCCGAAATCGGCCGCTCGGGACGCGGGCTGGACGCCGAACTAGATATGCTGCATGCCGAGTTTGGCAGCCTGCACTGGGTCCACACCGTAAATAATGCCGCGTCGATCGCCTATGCGCTCGCCGCGAGCGAGGGCGAGTTTTCCCGTGCCGCGCCCGCGGCCGTGATGCTCGGCTGGGATACCGATTCCGCGGGGGCCACCGTGGGCTCGATCGCGGGGGCACTGGGGGGAACCGCCGCGCTGGAATCGCGCTGGGTGGACCCGCTGGATAACCGCATCGCCACCAGCCTGCCCGGAATGCATAACGCGAGCATCGGCTCGCTGGCCGCGCGCACGAGCGCCCTGGCCCATAACTTCCTCACAGAAAGCAAGTGACATGACCGCTTCACCGCAGATTTCCCTGCGCGACCGCGCCCGCGGCTCCCTCGCCGGGCTCGCCATCGGGGACGCCATCGGCCGCCCCGTCGAGGGGCTCTCCGCGACCCAGATCCAGGAGCAATACGGCCGGGTCACCGGTTATATCGACGATGAGCCCGCGGGCAGCGACGATACCGAATATGCGCTGCTCACCGCCAAGACCGTGCATCGGGTGGGGCTCGGGGCCTCGCGCCATGATTTTGCCGAGACCTGGCGCGAGGATGTGCTGCCGCAGGCCGATGATTTTAAGGGCGGCGGATTTAGCGAGATGGCGGCGATTGATAACCTGCGCCGCGGGATCGAGCCGCCCCTGAGCGGCGATCACGTGCACGCCTGGAGCGATGGCCTCGCGATGCGTGTGGCCCCGCTGGGTGTGGTGGCCAATGGTGACCGCGCGCTGGCGGCCCACCTGGCCACCGAGGACGGCGTGGTTAGCCACAGCGGGGAGGGGGTTCTTGCCGGGGTGGTGGTATCGGTGGCCGTGACGATCGCGATGACCGGCGGCAGCGCCCGCGAGTGCTTCGAGGGTGGCCTCGCGGCCATTCCCGAGGATTCCTGGACCGCGCGCAATCTGCGTGATGCCCGCGACCTGGTGGACTCGGGCCTCGAGCCCGATGCGCTTGCCGTGGCCCTGCACGACCGCCTGGCCGTGGTGGATTATTTCTGGGCGGATATCGCCCCCGAGGCCGTGGGCCTGGCCATGGCCTCGGTGCTGCACGGCAATGGTGCCTTCGCGGAGAGCATGCTCTTTGCGGTGAATATGGGGCGCGACGCGGATACCACGGCGGCCATCGCGGGCTGCATTGCCGGGGCCATCTCCGGCGCCGATTCCTTTCCGCGCGAGTGGCTCGACGGGCTTGCGCCCGTGGTGGGCTCGTGCATCCGCTCGGTAGCGGGAATCCACCCCCTGGACGCCGCCGAGGATCTCGTGCGCCTGATTGAAAGTGAAGCAAAATGAGTGCAGACGTGATCGGAAACCTGGTGCGCGGGATGGGTGCGGGGGAGGCCGCGGGCTGGATGAACGCCGATTTCCGCATCTTCTCGCTCCCCGCCAAGCGCGTGAACCGGCTGCGCATTCTCTCCAAGCTCGGCGATGATGATCGCACCACGATTGTGCCGCGGCCGTTTGCCCATGCCACGCCGCCCGCGGCGCTGCACCCGGGTGCGGGGGATAACCTCGAGTGGTTTGCCTTTACCCTCGCGGGGCATCGCGCCACCGCGGGGACGGGATCGCGGGACCTGCTGCATGCCGCCTGGATTGATCTTGCCGAGCGTCCCGAGCCCGTGCGCTCGCGGATCGGCACGCGCCTGGCCCTGACCAATCTGCGCAATGGGCTCCGCCCGCCGCAATCGGGTCACGATAATGCGCATTATTTTGACGATATTGCGATGTCGCGTGCGCTCGCCGCCGTGGTGGAATATGCGGGCAACGAGGAGGAGATCCTCGCCGCCACGGTGGCCGATGCCGAGGTCACCCACTCGCTGGATGGCGTCTGGTGTGCCCGCGGAACCGCGCTGCTGTTCTCGCGGTTGCTCGCGGGGGATGCCCCGGCCGAGGCCGCCGCGGTCGCGGCCGCCTCGCTTCCGCCCGAGACCTGGAGCGCGCGGATGGCCGCGGGCGCTCTGGAGATCGCCGCTGGCAGCGCCGGGCCGCTGGATCTGGCCCGCCGCCTGAGCACCGAGCTGGGGGACTGGGTATATAGCTATCCGGTGACCGCGCCGGAGACGTTTGGATTCCTGCTGGCCCACGTATCGCGGGCCCAAAACGCGGAGTCGCTGCTGCTCGGGGCGCTGGCCCAGGGGCGTAACGCGGCCTCGCTGCCGGCGCTCGTGGGGGCTGCCGCGGGTGTGCTCTACGGCGCCGAGTGGACGGCCCGGGACCTGGGCGTGGAGGAGCTGCGCCTGACCGGGCTGTGTGTCCCGGAATACGCGGGACGCGCGATCGCGGAGTTCCTGCCCGCCGCCTAGCATCCAGAACAACGGGGAGGCGTGGACCACGAGGGTCCGCGCCTCCCCGTTGTGGGTCTCGCGTGCCCGCGCGGCGGGCCGTTGTGAGTCTCGCGTGGCCGCGCGGCGGGGAGGGCCGATAGTATCGGGGGGAGCCCCGTGCGGGGCGATCAGGGGCGCGGACGGAGGCCAGGATGACGGGGCAGACCGGCGAGCGTAAGCGCGGGCGACCCACCGCGAGCGAGCGCGAGGAGCGCCGCGAGATTATTCTTGATGCCGCCGTGGCGCTTTTTCTTGACGAGGGCTATGGGCATGTCAGCGTGGACGCGATTGCCGAGCGCTCGGGGGTCACCAAGCGCACCCTGTATATCTATTTTGGCGATAAATCCGAGATTTTTGCCGCGGCCGTGGGGCGCCTGCACGATCGGGTGATTCGGGAGGCCGAGGACCGCGCCGAGCGCCTTCCCGAGCTCTCGCGTCGCATCGTGCGCACCCTGCACTCGGCGGAGGCCGTGGCCCTGCACCGGCTGGTGATTGCCGAATCCGGCCGCTTCCCCGATCTGGCCGCGGCGTTTTATCGGGCCGGCCCCGAACGCTATCGCGCGCTGCTGGCCGAACGCCTGATCGCCACCGCGGGCTCGGGTATCGCCCGCGAGGCGCTCGCCGAGGCACTGTTCTCCCTGCTGCTGGGCGAGGCCCATCGCCGCCGCCTGCTGGGGATCCTCGGCCCGATCACCGATTCCGAGGTTGCGCGGCATGCCGATGCGGCGCTGCGTGTCCTGGGCCTGGGCGAGGGCCGGCCCTAAACCACCCGCGCTTCCCCCTCCTGTCCGGAGGCCTTCCTTTTCCCCTATTATGCCCGGCCCGATCATCGGGGCCGCGGCCTCGTATATGGGTTATCCGGCCTCCCTGCCGTGGCAATATTTGGCGTCTTTCCGGTAATTTCTCTTCTCCGCCTTGTTGTAAACCATAAAATGGAACTAAAGTGGTATCGGTTTACTAATCAAAGGAGATCCCATGACCACGCCCGTGATCGTTAACGCACGTTTTTTCCCCCGCGCGGGGCAGGAGGCGGCCCTGGTCGAGGCCCTCATCGCGGCGATCGCCCCGGTCCACGCCGAGGCGGGCTGCGAGCTCTACGCCCTGAACTCCCATGACTCGGGCGAACTCCTGATGATCGAGAAGTGGAGCAGCGCGGATCTGCTTGATGCCCATGCCGCCGGTCCCGCCGTGCGGGATCTGGATGCCGCGATCGCCCCGTTCCTTGCCCGCCCCGTCCTGGTTGAGCGGTTCACAGCCGTGCCCGCGGGAGATGTCCGGCTGGGCGCGCTTTAGGCCCTCGCCCCGGCCCTTCCCCCTTGCGGCACCCTCCCGCCGCCCCACCCGATCCGCACTCGCGCCTCCGGGCCCCTGTTCCTCCCCGTTTGACCCCGCAAAGGAGCGATCATTCACGATTCATCCCTCATTGCCCGCCTGCTCGGGGGCCTCGACAAGATCGTCCAGATTCTTGTGGCCGTCCTCCTGCTTCTGATCGCGTTTGCGGTCTGCTGGCAGGTTTTTGCCCGCTATGTTTCCTCGGCCTCCTCCGCCTGGACCAGTGAGCTTGCGTCGATGGCCTTTGTGTGGCTCGCGATGTTTGCCATTGCCCTCGGCGTGCGTCGCGGACGCCATATGAAGCTCGATATCTGGGAGTATCTGCCCTATCGACGCTGGCTTATTCGCACGATCGATACCATCGCCGCGCTGGGCGTCGCCGTGGTGCTGGTCCTGCTGATCTGGTTTGGCTTTGAAATGCTTGGCCCCGCCTTTCGCCGCCTCCAACCCGGGCTCGGAATCTCGTTTGGTTGGGTATCGCTTGCCGTCCCGGTGGGATGCCTGGTCAGCCTGATCTTTGCCATTGAGGCCTGGTGGAAGGTATTCCATGCCCCGCGGGATACCGATGTTCTGGCCGCACCCATCCTCTTCCAAAAATCCGAGGCCACACAGCCCGCTACCGAGGGAATCTAACCGTGGGTATTTCACTATTGGGGAATTTTTTCCTCGCGCTCCTGGCCCGAATCCCCGTGGGCTTTGCCCTCGCCCTGGCCTCCTTCATCACGCTGTGGATCATGTCCGATGTGCCCCTGACCGTGGGTGCGCAGCGCGTGGTCGCGGGCATGACGCCGTTCCCGCTCCTTGCGATTCCGCTGTTTGTGCTCGCCGGTGGGCTCATGAACGCCGGGGGAATCACCAAGCGCCTCCTGAATCTCGCCGATGCCGTGGTGGGGGGAATGCGCGGCGGCCTGGCCCAGGCCAATGTGCTGTCCTCGCTGATGTTTGGTGGCATTTCGGGATCCGCCGTGGCGGACGTATCGAGCTTTGGTCGAATCCTGATCCCCGCGATGAAGCAGCGCAATTACACCGCTGCCTTCTCGGCGGCCGTATCCGCCGCGGCCCCCGTGGTCTCGCCGCTGATGCCGCCGAGCATCGCGATGATCGTCTACGGCGTGGTGAGCGGTACCTCGATCGGTAAGCTCTTTTTTGCCGGGCTGATCCCCGCCTTCCTGTATATCGCGCTGCTGATGATCACGGTGCACCTCGTGGTGCGTAAGCGCGGATTCACGGATGAGGCGCTGCTTGAGGCCAAGGGAGACCTGTCCCGGATCGGGAAGACCGCCCCCGCGGACCGACCGCGGTTCTGGCGTTCGCTCTATGAGGCCATCCCCGCCCTGCTGATGCCCGTGATCATCCTGGTGGGAATCCGGTTTGGAATCTTCACCCCCACCGAGGCGGCCGCCGTCGCGGTGCTGTACTCACTCATCGTGGGGGCATTCCTCTACCGCGAGTTGAAGATCAAAAATCTGATTCACTCGCTCGTGGATTCCAGCATGGTGGTGGGTCTGATCATGCTTGTTTTGGCCGCCGCGCAGCTCTATTCCTGGGCCCTGACCCAGGGGCGGGTCCCGCAGGCCCTGGCCAATGGCCTATTCTCGGTCACCGAGAACCCCCTGGTCTTGCTCCTGCTGATTAACGTGCTCCTGATCGTGATCGGTATGTTCCTCGAGGCCAATGCCGCCGTGATTATTCTGACCCCGATCCTGTTCCCGCTCGCCATCGAGATGGGGGTGGACCCCGTGCATCTGGGTGTCATCATCGTGGGTAACCTCGGCATCGGCCTGATCACCCCGCCCGTGGGACTCACCCTGATGCTCTCCGCGGAGATAGCGCGGGTGAATATGGTGAGCGCGATTCGCGCCGTCTGGCCGTTCCTCATCACCTCGGGTATTTTCCTCCTGCTTATTACGTATATCCCCCAGATCTCGCTCTGGCTGCCCGGCTGGCTTATGCCCTAGCGGCCGCCCGCGCGCGATCATTCATCCCCTGTAATACCCCTACTCACAAAGGAGTGATTATGAAAATCACAAAAATCGTTCTTGCCGGTCTCGCGGCGGGAACCCTCGTTCTGACCGGATGCTCATCGGGATCCCCGGAGGCCGGTTCCGGCGGGGAAAAAAAGATTACGCTCACGCTGGGTCATGCCGGCAATGAGACCGATGCCCGGCAGGTGGCCGCGACGCGCCTTAAGGAGATCGTGGAGGAAAAGAGCGGCGGCGATATCACCGTGGAAATCTACGCCTCCTCAACCCTGGGCACGTGGGAGGAAATGATCGAGGGCCTGCAACTGGGCACCACCGATGTGGTGATCGAGTCGATGCTGGCCGTGGAGTCCTATACCGATCTTTCGGGTATCGAGACCGCACCGTTCCTCTACGACAGCCAGGAGGACTTCTTTAAAGTCTGGGATGGTGAACTGGGCACGGAGATTAAAACCGCGGTGAGCGAGGCCTCGGGATATGAGCTGCTGGGTAATCTCTATCGCGGCCCGCGCGAGCTGAATACCAAAAAGCCCGTCACCACGCTCTCCGAGCTGCAGGGCATGACCATCCGCACGCCTTCGGCCCCGACCATGCTCGCGACGTGGAAGGAGCTCGGGGCGCGCGCCGAGGCGATGCCCGCGAATGAAACCTATTCGGCGCTGGAATCGGGTGTTCTGGATGGGCAGGAGAACCCGCTGGACTCGATCCTGTTCACCAGCATGTACGAGGTAGCCCCGAATATTAACCTCACGAGTCACGTCTACGCGAACTATCACTTCATCATGTGGGAGGACTATCTCACCGGGCTCCCGGAGGATGCCCAGAAGATTATCCGCGAGGCGGCCGAGGTTGTGGGTGGGGAATACTCGAAGACCACGGTGGATAGCGCCAAGAAGTACCGCGAGGATCTTGAAAACGGTGGGGCCACGTTTAATAAGATCACCGATCGTGAGCAGTGGGTGGAGGCCGTGAAGCCCATCTATGGCACCCTCGCCCCGCAGGTTCAGCAGTGGATCACGCAGATCCAGGACGGGCAGTAGCGCACTAGAAACGGGCCCCGGTTGATCATCAACCGGGGCCCGTTTTCTTTTTGTTTAGTCGCGTGGGGGCGTGCTGCCGCGGGGAGGGGCCGTGCTGCCGCGCTCGATAAATTCGGCCTGCACCAGGAGGTTGGTGCGCCCGCGCTCGCCGGCTGTGTTAAGCGCAAGCTCGATGCTATGGGCTGCAAGCATCTCGGTGGGCTGCTTAATGATGCTCAGAGCCGGGGTGAATAATTCGGTCCAAGGGTCGTCATCAAAAACGATCACGGAGAGGTCTTCGGGGATGCTCAGCCCGGAAAAGGCCAGCCGGCGCAGGCTCGGAATGACCTGGGCGGTATTGGCGATGATCAGCGCGGTGGGCCGCTGCGGCAGGCTCAGGAGGGCGTTGACCGCATCGGAGCCCTGGTCGCCGCGGAAGGGGATATGCCGGATGAGGCTCTCGTCCACGTCGAGGCCGTGCTCGCGCAGGGTCTGCCGATAGCCCTCGGTGCGGGCCCGTCCGGTGCTGGTAGTGGTGGGGCCGGAGACAAAGCCGATGCGGGTATGTCCCAGCGAGACCAGGTGGGCGGTGGCTCGCCGAGCGGAAAGATCGTTATCGATGCCCACGCTATCGGCGAAGTCCACACCCTCGATGGTGCGATCCACAAAAACGACCCGGGTATTGAGGTCATCGAGCTTTTCCCAGGCGGCGCGGTTGGTTGAGGTGGGGGTGGCGATGACCCCGGCGACGCGCCGCTCGTACAGGGTGTTCAGGCACTCTTCCTCGAGGTGCTGATCCTCCTGTGTGGTCATCAGGAGAACGTTCACTCCGCGGGCCCGGGCCTCCCATACGATTTTATCGGCGAGGCGCGCAAAAAAGGGGTTTGCCACATCCGCGAGCATGAGGCCCAGCGTGGTGGTTCCCGGGCTCTTCAGCTCGCGGGCGGCGGTGCGCGGGCGATAGCTCAGCTCCCCGATGGCCTGCTGCACGCGCAGCTTGGTATCCGGGGCCACGGGGCCGGATCCCGGGTTGAGGACGCGGGAGACGACCGCGATCGACACGCCCGCGCGCTCGGATACATCCCGGATGGTTGCTGGTTTCGCCAATTCTTTCTCCTCGCTCTATCCCCGCGGTGAGGCGGAGCGAGAACGAGTCTAGCGCGTGTAGTAAAACGTTTACAGAAAATCGCTATGTAACAAAAGTGGTATCGGTTACACTTTTCATGAACACACGTTCAGAACACAGATCTACTACCCCAGACAGGACCCCGCAATGAACCTCCATGCACTCCTAACCGACCGCGAAGAAGCGGGTCGCCCCATCCGGGTGGGACTCATCGGTGCCGGACGCTTCGGAACCATGTATCTCGCCCAGGCCCGCAATATCCCCGGCATTCACGTGGTGGCGATTGCCGATATTAATACCGAGCGCGCCCGCGGCGCACTCGCGCTCGTGGACTGGCCCGCCGAGGCGATCGCCGAGAGTATCCCCGAGGCCCTCGCCGCGCGCTCCACCACGATCGTCGCCGATTCGGGTGCGCTCTTTGGTTCGGATATCGACGTGATTGTGGAGGCCACCGGAAATCCGATCATCGGCATCCGTCACGCTCTCGCCGCGATTGCCCAGAAGCAGCACATCATCATGGTGAACGTCGAGGCCGATGCCCTCGCCGGGCCCGCGCTGGCCCGCCGCGCACAGGAGGCCGGAGTGGTCTACTCGCTCGCCTATGGCGATCAGCCCGCCCTCATCTGGGAGCTTGTGGACTGGGCGCGCACCTCGGGCTTTGACGTGGTCTGCGCGGGTAAGGGTGCGAAGTACCTGCCGCACTATCACGAGATGAACCCCGATAACGTCTGGGAGAACTGGGAGTTCTCCAAGGAACTGACCGATTCCGGCCAGCTCAACCCCTATATGCACACGTCGTTCCGCGATGGCACCAAGGCCGCGATCGAGATGGCCGCGGTGGCCAATGCCGCGCGCCTTAAGCCCTCCGATTCGGGGCTGACCTTTACCCCCGGCAACCTCGAGGAGATCGCGACCATTTGCCGCCCCGAATCCGTGGGTGGTGTTCTGGAGGTTTCCGGAACCGTGGACGTGATGTCCAGTGTCACGCGCGACGGCGAGTGGATTGATCACAATACCCAGGAGGGCGTATTTGTGGTGGTCAAGGCGAATAATGATTATGTCGCGAGCTGCTTTGCCGAATACCCCTGGCACCGCGACCCCACCAATCAGTACGCGGCGCTTTATCGCCCGTATCACTACGTGGGGCTGGAGCTGAATATCTCGATCGCCAATGCCGTGCTGCGCGGGGTGCCCACCGGTGCGCCCGTGGGATTTTATGCCGATGTGGTTGCCACCGCGAAGAAGGATCTCGCCGCCGGGGATATTCTCGACGGCGAGGGTGGCTATACCGTCTGGGGCAAGCTCATCTCCGCCCAGGCCTCGGTGGACGCCGGGGCGCTGCCCGTGGCGATGGCCCATCACGTGGTGCTGAAAAACCCGATCGCCAAGGGGCAGATCGTGCGCTGGGAGGATGTGGTGATCGATGAGAGCCTGAGCGAGGCCATCACGCTGCGCCGCGAGACCGAGGCCCTGGTCTCGGATACCTTCCTCGAGGTTTAGCCGCGGTGGGTATTCGGGACACGGTATCGATCCTCGGTCTGGGCGCGATGGGATTGCCGATGGCGCGCAATGCCGAGGCCGCGGGATTTGACCTCACCGTCTGGAATCGCAGCCTCGCAAAAACGCTCGAATTTGCCGGGCGCGGAACGCGGGTGGCCACCGACCCCGCGGGGGCGGCGGCCGATATCGTCCTGACCGTGCTCCCGGATCTCCCCGATGTGCGCGCCGTTGTGGAGGGGCCGCGCGGGCTTCTCGTGGGGTGGCGCGAGCGCGGTGCGGAGGCCCCCATTCTTGTTGTGATGGGTACCGTCTCCCCCGTGGCGCTCGCCGCATATGCCGCGGAGCTCGCCGCGGAGGGGGTGCGGGTGGTGGACGCACCCCTGAGCGGCGGCGTCCGCGGGGCCGAGAGCGGCCGGCTGAGCATCATGCTTGGCGGGGAATCCGCCGATGTGCGGCGGGTTCTTCCGGTCTGCGCGGCGATGGCGACTACCGTGCGGCATCTGGGGCCGGTGGGCTCGGGGGAGTTGGCCAAGGCGTGTAATCAGATGATTGTCGCCGCCACGGTGGCCAGTATCTCGGAGGCGATGGTATTGGCGCGCTCCGCCGGTCTTGATATTGCGTCGCTGCTGGAGGTGCTCTCGGGGGGATTGGCATCCTCCGAGGTGCTTGCGCAAAAACGCGAGCATTGGCTCCATGAGCGTTTTGAGCCGGGTGGTCGCGCGGATTATCAGCTTAAGGATCTGAATTTTGTGCGCGAGGCCGCGCGTGAACGCGGCGTGGATCTGGTGGTGACCGAGGGCGTGCGTTCGCTCTTTGAGCGGGTTGTTGACGCGGGTGAGGGTGGCGAGGACCATACGGTGGTCTATCGCACGATTCAGCGCGCATCGCGCGCCTAGATTTGGCGGCGTAGGGGGCGGCGATTCCGGAGGTTCCGGGATCGCCGCCCGTGTTTTTCCCCGGGTTCCGTTGGTTCCGTATCCCGCGATACTTAATGATACGATTCAGTGTCATTAACGAGGGGGTGTGTCGCTTCCCCGCGGCGCGCCCCAGGAAATGGGCCTCACGAGGGTTCGCCGAGAGGAAAACTACGATGGCAGCACGCGCACATACCCCGGATAAATCCCGCCCCAAACGCACACCCGAGGAGGCGGGCTCCCCGCCGGGCGCCCTCGAGGACTATCGGCAGATGCTCCTGATTCGGCGCTTCGAGGAGCGCAGCGCCCGCGCCTATACCGAGGCCAAGATCGGCGGCTATTGCCACCTGAACCTCGGGGAGGAGGCCACCGTGGTGGGCCTGATGTCGGCCCTGCGGCCCAGCGATTATCTCTATACCAATTACCGCGAGCACGGCTATGCGCTTGCGCGCGGAATCGAGCCGGGACGGATTATGGCCGAGCTCTACGGCCGCTCGGGTGGCGTCTCGCGCGGCTGGGGCGGTTCGATGCATATCTTTGATCGCGAGGCGCGGCTGCTCGGAGGTTATGGAATCGTGGGTGGCCAGATCCCGCTGGCCACCGGCGCGGCCCAGGCCATCCACTATCGCGGCGGCGATGAGGTGGTGATGTGCCTGATGGGTGACGGCACCACCAATATTGGGGCGTTCCACGAATCGCTGAATATCGCGGCCCTCTGGGGCCTGCCGATCGTATTTGTCGTGATTAATAATCGCCTCGGAATGGGCACCACCGTGGAGCGCTCCTCCGCGGAACCCGAACTCTATCGCCGCGCCGCCGCCTATCGGATGCCCGCCGAGCGCGTGGACGGCAATGATCCCGAGGCCGTCCGGGCCGCCGCCGAGCGGGCCATTTTAAGCGCCCGCGCGGGCACCCCGTTCCTCCTGGAAACCCTGAGCGGCCGGCTGCGCGGACACTCGGTGGTGGACCCCGCCGTCTATCGCGATGCCGGGGAGGTGGCCGCGCTGCGCGAGGCCGATCCGGTGGCCGGTCTGCGCGCGCGCCTGCGCGAAACCGGGGTCTTGGACGACGCGGCCGATGCCGCCCTCGAGGCGGAGATCGCGGGCATCGTGGCGGCGGCCGTCGCGAGCGCCGAGGCGAGCCCGCCGCCCGCCGTGGACACGCTATTTGACTATACCTATGCCACCGCGGTGGCCAATGATTCGCGGAGGCTACCGGGCGAGGCCCTGTATCCGGCCGCCCCGATCCCCGGAGCCCACGCATGAGTGAGATGACCTACCGCGAGGCGCTGCGGATGACCCTGCGCGAGGAAATGCTGCGCGATGAAGACGTGTTTTTGATGGGGGAGGAGATCGGGGTATTTGAGGGCTCCTATAAAATCACCCAGGGCCTGCTGGCCGAGTTTGGTGAGCTGCGCGTGCGCGATACACCGATCGCGGAGGAGGGGTTCACCGGGGCCGCGATCGGCGCCGCGATGCTGGGGCTGCGGCCGGTTGTGGAGATCATGACCATTAACTTCTCCCTGCTCGCGCTGGACCAGATCGTTAATAACGCCGCCAAAATCTATGGCATGTTTGGCGGCCAGACCAGTGTGCCGCTGGTGATCCGCACGCCCGGCGGCGGCGGGCAACAGCTCGGCGCCACCCACTCGCAAAATATCGAACTCTTTTATGCGTTTATCCCCGGCATGAAGGTCGTAGCCCCGAGTACCCCCGCCGATGCCCGGGCGCTGCTGATGGCCGCGATCCGCGATGACGATCCCGTGCTCTTCCTGGAAAACCTCTCGCTGTATAACACCCGCGGCGAGGTCCCGGAGGATCTGGAACCCGCGGAGATCGGCCGCGCCCGGATCAGCCGCGCGGGTGCCGACCTCACGCTGATCGGCTATTCGCGCACCGCCGCGGTGGCACTCGCGGTGGCCACGCGCCTGGCCGAGTCCGAGGGGCTGGATATCGAGGTAATCGACCTGCGCAGCCTGCGCCCGCTGGACCGGCCCACCCTGATCGCCTCGGTCCAAAAAACCGGGGCCGCCGTGATCATCGAGGATGATTGGCTCACCTATGGGATCGGGGCCGAGCTGGCCGCGACCATCTCCGATGGGGCCTTTGATTATCTCGACGCGCCCGTGCGCCGGGTGGCCATGGCCGAGGTGCCGCTGCCCTATGCCGCCGAGCTGGAAGCCGCGGCACTCCCCTCCGAGGCGGACCTGGAATCCGCCATCCACGATACCCTCGACGCCGTGGGACGGCGTCGCCAGACCCCGGGAGAAACCCGTGCTTAGCATCATGATGCCCCGCCTATCCGACACGATGACCGAGGGCGCGATCGCGCGCTGGCTCAAGCACCCCGGGGACACGGTGGCCGTGGGGGATGTCCTGGTCGAGATCGAGACCGATAAGGCCACGATGGAGCTGGAGGCCTATGAGGCCGGCACCCTGCACCGCCTCCTCGTGGAGGAGGGCACCGTGGCCGAGATTGGCACGCCGATTGCGCTGCTGGACGATGGCTCCGGGCCCGAATTGCCCGGCCCCGTCGCGGGGGAGGCCGCGGCCCCCGCAGCGGCTGCCCCCGCGCCCGCCGCGAGCCGCAGCGATGGGCGCGGCGTCCGCCCGCCGGCGAGCCCGCTCGTGCGCCGAATCGCGCGCGAGGAGGGGCTAGATCTGAGCGCCTTGCGCGGGAGTGGCCCGGGCGGACGCATCATCCGCGCCGATGTGGAGGCGCTGCGTGCCGCGCCCGGCGCGGAGCCGGCGGCCGAGCCGCTGCCGCCCCTGATCCCGGAGGCGGCCGATTTCCGGCAGCCCACGCGGGTCCCCTTTGACGGCGTGCGCCGCGTGATCGCGGCGCGCCTGGCCCAGAGCGCGCGGGATATCCCGCATTTCAGCGTGACGGTCATCGCGGATGCCGGAGCCCTCCTGGAGGTGCGGGCCCGGCTGAACCAGGGTCGGGAGGAGGCGGGCCGCCCGCGTATCGGGGTAAACGATCTGCTGCTGCGCGCGAGTGCCCTCGCGCTGCGCGCGCACCCCGGGGTGAACGCCTCCCATGATCCCGAGGGGGGAGGCGCCACGCTGCTGCATAGCGCTGTGAATATCGGAATCGCCGTGGCCGCACCCGCGGGACTTGTGGTCCCGGTGATCAGGGACGCGGATATCCGGGCGCTGGACTCGCTGGCCGCCCTCTCCCGCGAGCTGATCCGGGCGGCCCAGGATCGCACGCTCACCCCGGAGCGGATGGCCCACGGCACGTTTACCGTGAGCAATCTGGGCATGTTTGGTGTGGCCCATTTTGATGCGATTATTAATCCGCCCCAGGGCGCGATCCTCGCGGTGGGGGCGATTCTCGCGGAACCCGTGGTGCGCGCGGGGGTGGTGGTTCCCGGGGAGCGGATGCGGCTCACCCTCTCCGCGGATCATCGCATCATCGACGGTGCGCTTGCCGCCGAGTTCCTGGCGACCCTGCGCGGCCTCGTTGAGGACCCCTGGCGGCTCCTCGGCTAGGCGACAGGGCGCATTAAAAATCCCGACATACCCCCCGTCCGGGTGGCAGATTACAAGTGTTAGTGATTAGATATAGCGACGGACAAAACAGTCCAACGCTTTATCTCTGTCGGGCCGGCTCGGGGCTGTGGTGCCTAGGATCGGTCCGATGGGTGGTCAGCAATCCCCTCTCCGTGCTCCGATTTTCCGCACGGTGCCCCCTCGCCGGCAGCGCAATCTTGTCGAGCGGGGGAGGGGAGATCACCCGGTACTCTCCGCCCGGGTCCGGGCCCCCTTGCCCGGGTACGGAACCGCGGACAGTACCACGGAGGGGGCCCGCCGCGCCGGTTATGGCGGAGCGGGCCCCCTTCTCTATCGATCAGTGTGTATGCGCCGGGTGCGCCCGCCTCCGGAGCAGAAGCGCTCCGCCGAGAAGAAGCAGCAGCGCCGCGCCCAGGGCCGGGGCGATATCGCCGAGCGAGGTTCCGGTGGCGGAGAGCCCCGTCGTTCCGGCGCCGGTCGGGGTGAGAAGCGCGGGGTTCACCAGATCAACCTGCACGGTGCTCTCAGCGCGAATCGCGACGGTGGCCGTTGCACCCTGAGCCACCCCGGCTATCCGGAACTCCGGTGCGCCCCAGGCAATGGCCTCCCCCGAGGCGGAGGTCATCGCGGCGGTGGGTGCCTCGTGGAGTGTCACGAGGGTTCCCGCGGGCAGCCCCTCGAGTACCGCCGAGCCATCCCGGGCGAGGGTCAGGGTTCCGGTGCTGGTGCCCTCCCCGGCGGGATAGCTATAGCCCACGGTGAACGTGGATCCCGGGGCGAGGGACGCGGTGTTTAGCCCCGTGACCGTCTTGGTAATGCGGAGTCCGCCGCTGCCGGGCTCCAGCGGAAGCAGGCTGTTGATCAGCAGAATGTTGATGTGTGCATCGGCGATCACGGTGACCGTCGCGGTGCCATCGCCGTGGTCCACCACGCCGTTGCCCTGGAATAGCGGAGTATTCCAGGGCAGCGCGGTGGCGCCCTCGGGCGGCTGTTCGCTCAGGGTGACCTCGGTGCCCGCGGGAAGGTTATTCAGGGACTCCGGTGCGGATCCCGGGATGAGGGTGAGGACGCGGGTTTCGGCCACGCCAAAGCGGGTGAACTCGGCGCGCACCGTATATCGGATATCGGCGGGGGCCCCGCCCAGGACGCGCTTTTCCAGGGTGATGCCGCCGCGCGGGATGCCGGATCCGGTTCCGCCGCCGGTCTCGCTGAGCGTGACAACGCCGGTGCGCTCGATGCCGTTAAAGCTTGCGCTATTGGAAAAGGTATCTCCCGGGAAATGGGGCACCGCGATGCGGGTGTGATAAAAGACCTCATAAAACCGATTGGGGTCGATGGGGCCGGGGATGCTCACCCTAAACTCGTGGTTCTCCGGGTCGAAGGTCACGGTGGCGGTGGTGATCGGGTCCCAGATATTCGCCTCCCAGGCCTCCTGTGTTCGGGGCATCGAGTGCACCAGGAACGGGAAGCTTGGGTTATCGCTGATCAGTTCCAGGTCATTGGCATAAACATCGCGGATCACCAGGTCACCCGCTCCGCTGACCTGATCCCCGGGCGCCACGAGCTTCCAGGCGATGACGTCCTCATTGCCCGGCACCACAAAGCCGCCCTTTTGTATCTCGGTGGGCATCGGGGAGGGGCGGGGGACGATTCCCGTTCCGCCGGGAAGCGGGATCGCGACGCTGCCGCTTTCCAGGCCAAAAACCACGGTGGTGCTCTCCGTCACGGTGACCGCGTTCACGATAAACCAGAGTTTCCCCGCCACGAAGTCGCGGCCGGCCACATAATCGGAGAGGATGCAGTCGATGCGGGCGGGGAGGGGCAGCTGCGCGGGAACCGCGGTGCAGGATCCGGCCGGCTGGAGGGACGTGGTTTCCAGGGGGAAGGGGTCTCCGCCGTTGACCTGAAACTCGAGGGGAAGCTGCAGGGAAAATACATCGCCGGGTTGTGCGGAGGCATCAACGCTCCAGTCCGCATCCACGCGTAGCGTGTCATAGAGCATCACCGGGGGTACCCCGCCGGAGGTCTGTGTGATCCTGATGCTTCCGGGGGTGATGCCCTCAAGCTGCGTGGCGCTCGCCGGGGCACTCAGCCCGGCGAGGGCGAGGAGGGAGGCAAGCCCCAGCGCAAGTGCACCGCCGAGCCGCGAGCGTCGCGGCCGCGGAGGGCGTGACGGACGTGCGTGTGAACGTGTATTCATTTTTCCCCTTATCAGGGAGCAACACGAGTCCCGTGTGCCCCTCTCGGCGGGAGCCCACAGACCGCCCCGAGCCGCCGCTTCCTATTTCACACCCGCCGTCACCGGGGGTGTATCCCCTTGTTCACACCACGCAGATATCAGGTGGTATGTCACTGTATTGTAGGCGCACCCCGTGAATTTCGTGAGGAATTTTCCGGCGCCGATGGCCCGCCTGGCGGATCGGCCCGGGGCGGCGCGCATCCGCCCCTGCCCGCGCAGAAACCGGCGGTGCGGGCGCCGCAATTAGCGCTGTGCGCGAGGCGACCGCCCGGAGAAGGGTGCGTCCAAGACGCCCCAGGAAGTGGGCCCGGCGGGGCTCGAACCCGCGACCCGCGGATTAAAAGTCCGATGCTCTGCCAACTGAGCTACAGGCCCAACATTTCATTCAAATTATGGTGGAAAGTGGCGTGACCAATGACCATCATAAAAAGGTGAACATCACCAGTGTAACGGATTTCGCTGACCGTTCGTGGACAGTGTTTCGCCGGGTGTGGCGGTAGCCTGGAAATCGTCGTTTATCCGCGGGAAGGACCCCAGTCATCGCCGAAGAATTTCATAAGCCCACGCTCTTTCCCGGCGCGCTTTTTGCCGCGTTTATCGGGGGAGCCGATCCGGCCGAAACCAGCCGGATCTCGCATGAGACCGCGCACGCACTGCTGTCCCGGGTGCGGGCCGATCCCGATTCAGGCATCCTCGATCGACTGATCGCCTATACCGATGACCACGGCATCGAGACCATCGCCGAACTCTGGTCCTCCGCGACCGCGCGCAGCCTGCCGGGTGCGCTCTGGCGCATCTATCTCATCCGCCTGCTGGTGCACCAGGACTCCGAGACCGCGAGCTATGTCTATCGCCGCGGCGTGGAGGAACTGATCACCATCGACCCGGTGGTGGCCGGCGCGGCCGAGCCGACCAGCGTGGCCGAGATCACCGCCCTGGCCGATGAGATCCTGCGCGGCATCTTTGAGGGAGATTTTGCGATCGCCCTCGAGCGCGCCGCCGCCTTCTGCCGTGTGAGTGCCGCCGGTTGCCTCGCCCTCGCGGCGGATGCCGAGCTGATCCACCCCGAGCGGGCACGGGAGCTCACGCGGCGCGCGCTGCGCTACAGCACATTCGCCTCCGATCTCGCCTCCTGCGCCCGGCTCTGGCGCACCGACTCGCTGGACTAAACGAATATTTTTGGCCTCCGCCGCGCCGCGGATTCCGCGCCCGTTCGCGCTCAACGAAAAATTTGGGCCCCGGGCGGGAACACCGCGGCGGGAGATTTGTTACACTAAATACGCCGGGCCGCAGAACCCCGGGCTCCAATTTTTGCCGCCGCGAGCGGCCTTCCGCCGAGAGGCGTTCCTGCGGCCTGGCACCTTCTTTTAAGCCGCACGCGCTTGGCCCCCGGCGGATGTCCCCCGCCGCCCGGGTATCGATCCTGCCGCGATTTCCCGCTCCCCGATCGGGGTTCGCCGGGATATAAAAACCCCGGATCATCGGGGAGATGATCCGGGGTATCGGGCCGCGCCGCGGGGAGGGCCTATCCGAAGCGGCCGGAGACGTAGTCCTCGGTGGCCTGCACGGAGGGCTGCGTGAAGATCGTATTGGTATCCGCGTACTCGATGAGCTTTCCGGGGGCACCGGTTCCGGCGATGTTAAAGAATGCCGTCTTATCGGATACCCGCGAGGCCTGCTGCATGTTGTGGGTCACGATCACGATCGTATACTCCTGCTTGAGCTCCTCCATGAGGTCCTCGATCGCGAGGGTCGAGATCGGGTCGAGGGCCGAGCAGGGCTCGTCCATCAGCAGGATATCGGGGGATACCGCGATCGCGCGGGCGATGCACAGGCGCTGCTGCTGGCCACCGGACAGGCCCGAACCGGGCTTATCCAGGCGGTCCTTCACCTCGTTCCAGAGGTTTGCGCCGCGCAGCGAGGACTCCACCAGGGCCTCGGAATCGGACTTCGCCATACGTCGGTTATTCAGCTTCACGCCCGCGAGAACGTTCTCCTTAATCGACATCGTGGGGAACGGGTTGGGGCGCTGGAACACCATACCCACCTGGCGGCGCACCAGCACCGGGTCCACGCCGGGACCGTAGAGGTCGTCGCCGTCGATGAGCACCTCGCCCTCCACGCGGGCACCCGGGATGACCTCGTGCATGCGGTTCAGCGTGCGCAGGAACGTGGACTTGCCACAGCCGGACGGGCCGATGAACGCGGTAACGCTGCGCGGCTCGATCGTGAGTGAAACACCCTCCACGGCGCGGAACTTGGAGTAATAGACGTTGAGGTCGCGGACCTCGATGCGCTTAGACACGGTTATCCTTCGGGTGTTCTATCGGGAAAACTTCGGGGAGAAGATGCGGGCGATCAGGCGGCCGATGAGGTTCAGCGCCATCACGATCAGAATCAGCGTGAGCGCGCCCGTCCAGGCCCGGTCAAGATAGGGCTGCGGATCGGCTCCCTGCTGGGCATAGGAGTTATATACAAAGAGCGGCAGCGACATCATGCGGCCATCAAAGAGGTTGTAATTCATCGACTGGGTGAATCCGGCCACCACCAGCAGCGGGGCGGTCTCGCCGATCACGCGGGCCACGGCCAGCAGCGCGCCGGTGATGATTCCGGCCAGCGAGGTGGGCAGGACCACCTTCAGGATCGTGAGGTACTTGGGCACACCCAGGGCCAGCGAGGCCTCGCGCAGCTCATTCGGGACGAGCTTCAGCATCTCCTCGGTCGAGCGCACCACCACGGGGATCATCAGCAGCGAGAGCGCAATCGAACCGGCGATACCCATGCGCACCCCGGGCCCAAAGATCAGGCCAAATAGGGCATAGGCGAAGAGACCCGCAACGATCGACGGGATACCGATCATGATGTCTACGAGGAAGGTGATCCACTTGGCGAGGCGGCCGCGGCCGTATTCCACAAGATAGATCGCGGTGAGAATACCAATCGGGATGGAGATGATCGCGGTGGCCAGCGTGATCAGCAGGGTTCCGGTGATCGCGTGCAGCGCCCCACCGCCCGCATCGGTCACGTTACGCATCGAGGAGGTGAAAAACTCCAGGTCAAAACGGGCCATGCCCATGCCGATCGTGGTGGCGGCCACCGAGATCAGCGGTACCAGCGCGAGCGCAAACGCGAGCGTCACCAGCGCGGTCATCAGCCGGTCCTTGGCCTTGCGGCCACCCTCCACGGCGAGCGAGAGGGTATATACCAGCACCACAAACAGGATTGCCCCGGTGACGATGATTCCGGCAATCGAGTCATTCCCGAGGATCAGGAAGACCGCGGCGGTCACGGCGAGCGAGACCAGGCAGATCCACAGCGGGGCAAATCTGGGCAGCTTGCCGGCCGTGAGGGCATTGGCAATAGGCGCTGTATGCGACATTAGTTGGCTCCCGAGAAGTCTTTGCGGCGGGCCACGATCGCGCGGGCCACGAAGTTCACCGCGAACGTGATCACAAACAGGATGAGGCCGGTTGCGATGAGCACGTTAATGCCCACGCCGTGTGCCTCGGGGAAGTTCAGGGCGATATTGGAGGCGATCGTATTGGGGTTGGTGGACTGCAGGAGCACAAAGCTCACCACGACGCTCGGGGAGAGCACCATCGCCACGGCCATCGTCTCGCCGAGTGCGCGGCCGAGGCCCAGCATCGAGGCGGAGACCAGGCCCGAGCGGCCAAAGGGCAGCACGGCCATCTTGATCATTTCCCAGCGCGTGGCGCCGAGGGCCAGGGCGGCCTCCTCGTGCAGCTTGGGGGTCTGCAGGAAGATCTCGCGGGCCATGGCCGTGATGATCGGAAGGATCATCACCGCGAGCACGATGGCCACGGTGAGGATCGTGCGGCCGGTTCCGGAGACCGGACCGGCGAAGAGGGGGAACCAGCCCATGTTTTCGGTGAGCCAGGTATATACCGGCTGCACCGCGGGGGCGAGGACCTTAATGCCCCACAGGCCAAATACCACGGAGGGCACGGCGGCGAGGAGGTCGATCACATAGCCGAGGGTCTGGGCGAGGCGGCGCGGGGCATAGTGGCTGATAAACAGCGCGATGCCCGTGGCCAGCGGAACGGCCATGATCAGGGCGAGGAACGCGGCCCAGATGGTTCCGAAGGCGAGGGGGCCCACATAGGCCCAGAAGCTGGAGGGGGAGCCCTTGAGCTGGGTGGAATCGGCCGAGAAGGCGGGGATCGCCTCGACCACCAGGAAGATGGCCACGGCGGCGAGGGCCACGAGGATCAGGCTTCCGGCGATCAGGCTGCTCCGGGCAAAAACGCGGTCACCCAGGCGGATGACGGGCTTGGGCCGTGCGGTTTCTGTGGTCATGGTAGGCGAGGCCCTGTGATCCTTCGGTCGAAAGCGTGGCCCGGCCTTGAGAAAGGCCGGGCCACGCCTGGGTGGGGTGTATTACTTGATGCTGGCGATCGCGGTGGCGACCTTGGCGCTCAGGTCGGCCGAGAGGGGCGCGTTTCCGGCCTTCTCCGCGGCTGCCTTCTGGCCGGCCTCGCTGGTGATATAGCCGAGGTAACCCTTGACCAGTTCGGCCTGGGCCGCGTCGTTATACTCCTCGCACGCGATGGCGTAGCTCACGAGCACGATCGGGTAGTGGGTGGGGTCGGTGGTCTTGCGGTCGAGCTTGATCGCGAGGTCATTGGCGGAGCGGCCCTCAACGAGGGGCGATTCGGCAACCACGGCCGCGGCGGCCTCGGCGCTATAACCAACGAACTTCTCGCCAACCTTGATCTTGACAACACCCAGCGAACCGGCGCGCGAGGCGTCGGCATAGCCGATCATGTTGGTGCCGTTGGTCACGGCGTCAACCACACCGGAGGTGCCGTTGGCACCCTCGCCGCCGAAGCCGGCGGGGAAGTCATCGGCGGGCTTCTCGGTCCAGACATCCGCGGCGTTCTGGTTCAGGTAGTCGGCGAAGTTCTTGGTGGTACCCGATCCGTCCGAGCGGTGCACGGCGTTGATCTTGGCATCGGGGAGCTTGGCATCGGCGTTGAGGGCCACGATCGCGGGGTCGTTCCACGAGGTGATCTGGCCGGCGAAGATCTTGGCCAGCGTGGAGGCGTCGAGGTTCAGGTCCTTCACTCCCTCGACGTTGAAGATCACGGCGATGGGGGAGATATATACGGGGATGTCGATGGCCTTGGTATCGGCCTTGCAGGTGCCGAAGCTTCCGGCGAGTTCCTCATCGGACAGGGCCGAGTCGCTACCGGCGAAGGCCGAGCCACCGGCGATGAAGGCCTTGCGGCCGGCACCCGAACCGGAGGGGTCGTAGTTGACGGTGACCTTTTCGTTGGCGGTCTGGAAGGCGGCGATCCAGGTGTCCTGGGCGGTGCCCTGGCTGGAGGCTCCGATACCAACAAGCTCACCCGAGAGGGTGCTGGCGGGGGCTCCGCTGGCCGACTCGGAGGGCGTTGCGCCACCCTCGTTTGCCGCACAGGAGGTGAGAGCGAGGGCGCTAATGGCCGCGATGACCGAGACGCGGGCTACCGGGGAAAACTTCACGAGTAAATCCATTCGTTATGAACACAGGACGAGCTCCTGGTGCGGGCTCGTTCTGTACGCTATGCGCCGTTGGTGACCAACTTGCCATGCGTGGGTAAACGGAAGGTTAACGCGAGTGAATGCTCGGTGCCGCGGGCCGATTTTCCTCGGGAACACGCGGAACGGTGCCGCCCGGTGTCACCCCAAGGGGGACAGGGAACATCGATTTTGGGGCGCGATAGGCCCCGCCCGGCGCGCGCCGGGCGGGGTCCGGGGGCCTAAACGTCGGGTGCGTCGTGGGTTTCGATCGAGATGATGCCCGAACTCGGGTTGCTCGCCGAGAGGTGCACCACCGAGAAGGCGGCGGTGCCCAGCGCCGCGGCGCTGTGTAGATAGGAGCCGGTCACGCTGCCGGTGGCGAGGGCGATCTCGCGCAGCAGCTCGGGCACCAGCGGGGCGTGCGAGCAGATCACGGCATTCTTACCCGAACGCACGCGCTTACCCACCACCGAGCGCGGATCGGCCGTGCCCTCCTCGAAGGAGTCCTGGCTGATCCGGGCCGTGCGCTTGGGCTCGATTCCGGTGCTGGCCGCGAGCGCCGCCACCGTGGTCACGCAGCGCACGGCATCGCTGGTCACGATGCGGCGCGGGCCAAAGGCCTCCAACGTGGGCACAATTGCCTGCGCCTGACGGGCCCCGCGCGGGGTCAGCGGGCGGGTGGCATCCGGGCCGTTCCACTCCGAGGGCGACGTGGCCTTGGCATGACGCAGCACGGTGATCGAGAAGGTATCGGTGACCCCCTCGGCCACAAGCCGCTCAAATTGCTCCACGATCTCCACGTCGTGGGCGAAGCTCAGATAGCTTTTGGCCTTGCGCAGCGTGACCCATTCCAGCGCGGCCACCTCGCCATTGGGGCGGAACGTGGACTCGCGCACCGCGGCCTCGGTGACCTTGGCCGCCCAGTAGTGCACCACCTTTTCCTTGCCGGAGGCGAGGGGGTAGCGGCTCACGCCCAGGGGTACCCCCAGGCGCACACCGAGGCCGGTCTCCTCCTTGATCTCGCGCACGGCGGTCTGCGGAAGCGTCTCGCCGGGATCAACCTTTCCCTTGGGAATGGTGATATCGGCGTATTCCGTGCGGTGGATCACCAGGATGTGGATCTTGCCCTCGATGGGGCGCCAGCACAGCGCTCCGGCGGCATAAACGGCTTTATTCATTCACCTACGGGTCCTCGGGCGTCGACGGGTCGTGATCTGCTGCATCAGTTTATCCTGCAGATCAACCAGCGGCGCGCCCTCGGCGTCCAAACTGTGTCGCGTCCAGACGCCATCGGGACCCAGATTCCAGGCCGAGGTGCCGGGGTCCATGGCGAGGTCAAAGATCTCGTGAATCTCCTGGAGGTGGGCGGGTTCCACGAGCCGCACCAGCGCCTCGACCCGGCGGTCGAGGTTGCGATGCATCATATCGGCGCTGCCGATAAACGTATGCGGGTCGCCGTCGTTTTCAAAGGCGAAGATGCGGGAGTGTTCCAGGAAGCGACCGAGGATCGAGCGCACCCGGATATTCTCGCTCAGCCCGGGCACGCCGGGGGTGAGGCTGCAGATGCCGCGCACCCAGACCTCCACGGGCACCCCGGCATTGCTTGCGCGATACAGGGCGTCGATGATCGCCTCGTCCACGATCGAGTTGACCTTAATGCGGATGCCGCTGGGCTTGCCCTCAAGCGCATTGCGACGCTCGGTATCGATATGCTTCAGCAGGCCCTTGCGCAGGTGCAGGGGTGCCACCAGCAGCCGCTTAAACTTCTTCTCGATGGCATAACCGGAGAGCTCGTTAAAGAGGCGGGTGAGGTCCTTGCCCACCTGGGCATCGGCGGTCAGCAGCCCGAAGTCCTCATAGATGCGGCTGGTCTTGGGGTTGTAATTGCCCGTACCGATATGGCTATAGCTCTGCAGCCGGCCGTTTTCGGCGCGGATGACATGGGCGAGCTTGCAGTGGGTTTTGAGTCCCACCAGGCCATACACCACGTGCACGCCGGCCTTTTCCAGCTTGCGTGCCCAGGTGATATTGGCCTGCTCATCGAAGCGCGCCTTAATCTCCACCAGCGCCAGCACCTGCTTGCCGGCCTCGGCCGCCTGGATCAGGGCCTCCACGATGGGGGAGTCCCCCGAGGTGCGGTATAGCGTCTGCTTAATGGCGAGCACGTGCGGATCGGCCGCTGCCTGCTCCAGGAACTCCTGCACGCTCGTGGCAAAGGACTCATAGGGGTGGTGCAGCAGGACGTCGCCGCGCGAGATCACGTCGAAGAAGTCCACCTTGCCATTGGCCTCGGAGGGCTGAAGGGCGAGCGCGGTGGTGGGCAGGCGCTTGGGGAAGCGCAGATCGGGGCGATCCACCCCGCCCAGGCTAAACAGGCCGCCGAGGTCCAGCGGGGCCGGGAGGCGATAGATTTCCTGCTCGGTGATATCCAGCTCGCGCACGAGCAGACCAAGCGTGACCGGGTCCATATCCTCGGAGACCTCGAGCCGGATGGGCGGGCCAAAGCGGCGGCGCAGCAGCTCCCGCTCGAGCGCCTGGATGAGGTTTTCGGACTCGTCCTCCTCGACCTCTACGTCCTCGTTGCGGGTGACCCGGAACACGTGGTGTTCGAGGATCTCCATGCCGGGGAATAGATCGTCGAGGTGGTTGGCGATCACCTCCTCCAGGGAGATGAAGCGCGCGTTGCGCAGCGATTCCGAGCGGTCCACGCGAATGAACCGCGGCAGCATCTGCGGCACCTTAAGGCGTGCAAACTCCTGCCTGCCGGTCTTGGAATTGCGGATGCGGATGGCGAGGTTAATCGACAGCCCCGAAATATAGGGGAACGGGTGTGCGGGGTCCACCGCGAGCGGCATCAGGATGGGGAAGAGCTGATCGGCGAAATAGACGTCGAGGCGTTCCCGATCGGCGGCGTCCAGATCGCTCCAGTTCACAACACCGATGCCGGCCTCGCCGAGGGCGGGGGAGACCAGGGTGCGCCAGGCGCGCGCGTGGCGCTCCTGCAATTCGTGGGCCTTGAGCGAGATATCGCCCAGCACATCCGAGGGTGCGCGGCCCACATTGGTGGGCACGGCCAGGCCGGTCAGGATGCGGCGCTTAAGCCCGGCCACCCGCACCATGAAAAATTCGTCGAGGTTGGAGGCAAAGATCGCGAGGAAATTGGCGCGCTCCAGCTCGGGGATCGTGGGATCCTCGGCGAGCTCCAGGACGCGCTGGTTGAATGCCAGCCAGCTCAGCTCGCGGTCGAGATAGCGACCCTCGGGGAGGCTCGGGTCCATGGCGTCGACCTCGATATCAAAATCGTCGTCATCGCCGCCCAGGCCGGTATCCATCGGAATATTTTGCAGTGCCATTGACCCATCGTGGCACCTTATTCGGGGTAACGCCAAGAATATTTCGCGATCCCCGAGCGATTTAACTCGCCGTTCATATCCTCCGGTACTGCACATCCACGGTGGCCTCGATAAAACCCAGCGAGCGATAGAGCGCAACGGCCCCGCTATTGGACTCGTCCACGTAGAGACTCGCGGTGCTCAGCCCCAGCGCGCGCAGCCGGGCGAGCCCCGCATTCATGAGCCGACGCCCCAGCCCCTGGCCGGCATTTTCCGGGTTGACGCCGATCACATAGATCTCGCCGTCACTCGCCCCCGGCTCCACCTTGAGCCAGAGATAGGCCAGGATGTTATTGCCCTCCCGGGCCAGCAGGAAGTTCTCCGCGCTAAACCACGGCTCGGCCTCGCGCGCGAGCACAT
Source organism: Mycetocola spongiae (assembly GCF_020424085.1). NCBI lineage: Bacteria > Bacillati > Actinomycetota > Actinomycetes > Micrococcales > Microbacteriaceae > Mycetocola > Mycetocola spongiae. The sequence goes on from NZ_CP080203.1 coordinate 2,738,021, forward strand.
CGGCCACCGTGATCTTGCCCTGCTCGGGATGATCGGCAAAGACCCGCGCATTCAGCGCGACCCAGGCCTCCTCATCGCGGCCCGGGATAAACGTCGAAAAGGACTCGGCGGGGGCCGCCTCGCCGGAGAGCGGGGCGCTCAGCTGGAAGAGCACCCGGTCGCGGCGAAAACCGTGTTTCAGGGCGAGGGCCCGCGCCCCCTCGTGATCGCCGTGCGCCCAGGCCGCGTGAATCTGCGGCTGCAGCACCGCGTTCAGCAGCGTTTCGCCCAGGCCGCGGCGGCGATACTCGGGGTCGATCACGGCCTCCAGCTCGCCCTCCCCGGTGAGGGCGGCGCCCAGAATCTCGCCGTCCCAGTCCAGGACCGTGGCCGTGCGGGAGCCCGCGCGGGCGGCGAAGAGCGCCTGATCGTTAAACGCGCGCTGGCCGTCCACCGCGGCGGCCCGGCCGGCGAGGTCCTCAAGCTCGGAGAGATCGGCGGCGGGGCGAATCCGGGGACTACTCATGATGTCTCCTCTGGGGTGTCTTCGGCGAGGTTAAAGCGATAGCCCACATTGCGAATGGTCACGATCAGTTGTTCCATATCGCCGAGCTTGGCGCGCAGCCGCCGGATGTGGACATCCACGGTGCGGGTGCCGCCAAAATAGTCATAACCCCAGACCTCGCTCAGCAGCTGCTCGCGGGTAAATACCCGCCCCGGGTTGCCCACAAAAAACCGCAGCAGCTCAAATTCCTTATAGGTCAGATCAAGCGCGCGCCCCTGGACCCGGGCCGAATAGCTGGTCTCGTCGATCGTGACACCCGAGGTCTGGATGCGCCGCGCGGCCGGCTCGCTGGGGGCGCGGCCCAGCGCCAGCCGCAGGCGGGCGTCCAGCTCGGCCGGGCCGATGCCCGCGAGCAGGACATCGTGGATGCCCCAGTCGGCGTTCACCACCGACAGCCCGCCCTCGGTCAGCACAATAAACAGCGGCGTGGAGGGATCGGTGCCGTGCAGGATCTTGCACAGCGAGCGGGCCGCCGCGAGATCGCCGCGGCCGTCCACGATCACGGCATCCGAATCGGGGGCCGCCGCGAGTCGATCGGCGCGGGCCGGAACCTGGCGGGCCTGATGCGAGAGCAATCCGAGCGCGGGCAGCACCTCGGTCTCTCCCTGGTTGGTGAGTATCAAGAGTCGTGCCACGGGTTCGTTCTCCTCCGGTGGTGATCTAGGCCCATCCTACTGTTGTGAATTTCCTCCCCGTGACTAGGGGCGATGGCCAGCGCCGCCGGAATCGGGCAGAATGGGGGTGTGAACCAATTCTCCGAAGTCGCCGTCCCCCGCCGCCGCGATATCTTCGTGGTGTGGGGTGTGGCCCTCGTGGGCGGCATCCTGGTCTGGATTTTTGCCCCCGGCACCTCCGCCTTCACCTGGCTCGCGATCACCCTCGCCGTGGCCACCATGGTCACATTTGGGATACAGCTCTACGGCGCGAAAAAAACCGGATTTATTGATCGGGTGGCCGCGAGTATCGGGGGTTCCGTGGTGATTCTGGGTGTCATGAGCACCATCATGGGTTTCGGAAAGCTCCTCGCGGGCTAGACTAGGTTCATGCTCGCACTTGAACTGTTTTTCATCGGGTTGCTCTGTCTTGCCACCCTCGCCATCCTCTACGTCGCCGGCGTCGTCGTCGTGAACCTCTTCCGCGGTCAGCGCTAGGGTCCACGGCCGTGATTGAGATTCCGGTCGGCCTTCCCGCCGAGATCGTCCCGCTGTCCTGGCTTCTGGGGGTCTGGGAGGGCACCGGTGTGCTCTCCTATACCGTGGGCGAGGAGCGAATCGAACGCGAGTTCGGTCAGCGCGTGAGCTTCAGCCACGACGGCCAGCCCTATCTCAACTACAGCTCCTATGCGTGGGTCCTCGGGGAAAACCCGGAGGATCCCGTGCAGCCGCTCGCCGCCGAGACCGGCTATTGGCGCCTGCACCGCGCCCTCACCCCCGGAGACCCGGGCCCGGCCATGCTGCCGGCGCGCGAGGCCGCCGGGTTCACCGACGCCGAGTCCGTGGAAACCCTGCGCAATGAGGCCGGGGGCTTTGATATTCAGGCTTCGATCATCCACCCGGATGGCGTGAGCGAACTCTATCTGGGTCAGGTCAACGGCCCGCGCATCGATATCAGCACCGATGCCGTGCTGCGTGCCGCGGGTTCCAAAGACTATACGGCCGCCACCCGCATGTATGGGCTGGTGGATGCTCACCTGCTCTGGGCCTGGGATATCGCCGCGCTTGGCCAGGACCTGCGCTCGCACGCCTCCGCCCGCCTGTCCAAGGCGGAGTAGTGGACCCCTCGCCGTTCCTCGGGCTGCCCTCCGCCGTGGCGCTCGAGTCGGCCGCCGACGCCGGAGTCCCGAGCCACTACGGCAATCCGCTTGCCGAACAGCGCCGGCTCGACGAGGGCCTGGCGCTTGTGGATCTGTCCACGCGTCCGGTTTTTGAGCTGCGCGGCGAGGATCGCCTCACGTGGATCAACTCGATCACCTCGGCCGATCTGCTTGCGCTGACCCCGGGGGACTCCGGGGAGACCCTCTTCCTCGATCCGCAGGGCCGCATCGAGCACGCGGTGCCGCTGATCGAGGACGGCGTTTCGCTCTGGCTCTTGCCCGAGGCCTCCTCGGCCCCCGCGCTCTGGGCCTGGCTGCTGAAGATGCGCTTCCGCTCGCGCGTGGAGATCCTCGATCGCACCGCCGATTACGCCCGCATTGGCGTGATGGAGCGCGCGGATGCCCCGCTGTTTTCCTCGCTGAACGCCGTGGCCCCGCACGGGGTCCCGCTGATCTGGCGCGATCCCTGGGCCGCCGTGGTGCCCGGCGGATGGCAGTATGCCGCCGCCGATTCCGCGGGCGGACACCCCGGCGATGGCTTCGCCTGGCGCGAGGTTCTGCTGGAGCGTTCGGGGCTGGGTGCGCTTGCCGCCGCGCATCCCGTGGCCGGCTCCCTGGCCGCCGAGGCGCTGCGCATTGCCGCGTGGCGTCCGCGCGAGAGCACCGAGGTGGACGATAAGTCCATCCCGCATGAGAGCGATTGGCTGCGCACCGCCGTCCACCTGAATAAGGGCTGCTATCGGGGGCAGGAGACCGTGGCCAAGGTGCATAACCTGGGGCATCCGCCGCGCCGCCTGGTCATGCTCAACCTCGACGGCTCCGAGGGGTTCCTCCCCGATCCCGGCAGCGAGGTGCGGGCGTTCCGCAATGACGAGCCGCGCATCGTGGGGGCCATTACCTCCTCGGCGCTGCACTATGAGCTCGGGCCGATCGCCCTCGCGCTGATCCGCCGCGCGGTGGATCCCACGATCGACCTGAGCGTGGCCCAGGACGAGGGCTGGATTGCCGCCGGCCAGGAGGTCATTGTGCCCTCCGATGCCGGGTCGGTTGCCGATATTCCCAAGCTTCCGCGGCTCGGCGCGCGCCGCTAGCGCGCGGGCTCGGTTCGCGCGCGTATGGGGCCGCGAATCGCGGATATCCGTGCAGCGGATAAACCTCCCGTTTTTGTGGTGTCGCCGATAGACTGGGGGCATGTCTGAGCCCTATACCCTCATCCTTCTCCGTCACGGTAATAGTGACTGGAACCAGAAGAACCTGTTCACCGGCTGGGTCGATGTGCGCCTGAGCGATCAGGGCGTCGAGGAGGCTCGCCGTGCCGGCCAGCTTCTGACCGACTCCGGCCTGCGCCCCGATGTGCTGTTCACCTCGGTCCTCACCCGCGCCATCCAGACCGCAAACCTCGCGCTGGATACCGCCGACCTCGCCTGGATCCCGGTCACCCGCTCCTGGCGCCTGAACGAGCGCCACTACGGTGCGCTCCAGGGCAAGGATAAGGCCCAGACCCTCGCCGAATACGGCCCCGAGCAGTTCCAGACCTGGCGCCGCTCCTTCGACGTCCCGCCGCCCGCACTGGACCACAACAGCGAGTACTCGCAGGTAAACGACCCCCGCTATGCCGATATCGACGGAGCCATCCCCGATACCGAGTGCCTGAAGGACGTCATCGACCGCATGCTCCCCTATTGGGAGGGCACCATCGCCCCGCAGCTCACCGCGGGCAAGACCGTCCTGGTCACCGCGCACGGCAACTCGCTGCGCGCCCTCGTGAAGCACCTCGATGGCATCTCCGATGAGGACATCGCCGAGCTGAATATCCCCACGGGCATCCCGCTGGTGTACCGGCTGGATGAAAACCTCAAGCCCATCGCCCCGGCCGAATATCTGGACCCCGAGGCCGCCGCAGCGGGAGCCGCCGCGGTCGCCGCGCAGGGCGCCAAGAAGTAGTAGTGGCCGGCCGGGCCCCGTCCCCTCGGGGGCGGGGCCCGGTCCCGTTTAACGCCGCGGCGCCCGTGCCCCCGAGGGGGACACGGGCGCCGCGGTCCGTGGACTAGTCTTCGAGGGGCTCCGGGGCCCAGTCGCCGGTGGCGAGATACTGGACCTTCTTGGCGATCGAGACCGCGTGGTCGGCAAAACGCTCGTGATAGCGCGAGGCGAGGGTGGCATCCACGGTGGCCTCGGTGGCGCCCTTCCAGCTATCGCCGAGGACCTTCTCAAAGACGGCCACGTGCAGGCTGTCGATGCGGTCGTCCTCGCGCTGGATCTCCTCCGCGAGCTCCACGTCCTGATTACGCAGCAGCTCGGTGAGCTTGCGCGCGATGTCCACGTCGAGGCGGCCCATCTCGGCGAAGGTGGAGCGCAGGCCCTTGGGCACGGCGCGCTCGGGGAAGCGGTAGCGGGCGAGCTGGGCAATATGCTCGGCCATATCGCCCATGCGCTCGAGCGAGGCGGAGATGCGCAGCGCGCTCACCACGGTGCGCAGATCGCGGGCCACAGGCTGCTGGCGGGCGAGGATGTTAATGGCCAGCTCATCAAGCGCCTTGGTGAGGATATCGATGCGGGTATCGTTCTCGATGACCTCCTCGGCCACGGCCACATCGGTTTCGTTAAACGCGCGTACGGCGTTCTCGATGGAGATAACAACCAGTTCCGAAATGGCGATTAGGCGGTCCTGAACCTCTCGCAACTCCTGCTGGAATACCTGGCGCATACTTCTCCTCAAAAAATTACGGTGCGGCAAAAAGCCGGGGCCCGAACCCGGGCGCGTTGTCCCAGGATCGCCTGTGAAGGTAAACACTTGGTGCCGTTTACCTGAACTAATAACAAAAAACCCTGGTCGGTACGGTAGCCCTCCGGTGTCCGGTGCTGCCTACCCTCTAATCTAGTCCTATGCACTCCACCTGGTTGGTGATCGCCGCGCTGGCCCTGGGCCTGGGCCTCGGTACCGGCTTCACACTGCTCTTTATCCTCGCCTCTCGCCGCGGAAAACGCGTCGCGGCCGTGGCTGCCCCGCGCGTACCCGAGGGGGTGGAGCAGGTTTTGGATGCCCTCGAGGGCGCGGGAATCGTGGTGGATCCCTCGGGCAATGTGGTCAAGGCCTCCAATGGTGCCTATACCCTCGGCCTCGTGCGCGATGGCGTGATCACCCACGGCGCGCTGGATGATCTGGCCACGGTGGTGCGCGATACCGGCGAAACCACGATGGGCGAGTTTGATCTCGGCGGCGATAAATTCGGGGAGCTCGACCGGCACCTCGTGGCCCGCGGCGCCCGCCTCGGTGCGCGCTATATCCTGCTGCTGGTGGATGACCGCACCGAGGGACGCCGGCTGGACGATGTGCGGCGCGATTTTATCGCCAATATCAGCCACGAGCTGAAGACCCCGATCGGCGCCGTCGCGCTGCTGGCCGAGGCCCTGGACCCGGCGGCGGATGACCCCGAGCGCGTGCGCTCCTTCGCGACCAGGCTTGAGCTGGAGGCCGAGCGCCTGACCAAAATCACCGGGGATATCATCGAGCTCACGCGGCTGCAGGCGGCCGATGCGATTGGTAAACCCGATCTGGTGGATATCTCCGAGGTGGTGGCCGCGGCCATCGACCAGAATCGGGTGGTGGCCGAGGGTCATCACGTGGATATCTTTGCCCGCACCGAAAAAAATGTGGTGGTCATCGGCGACCGTGCCCTGCTGGTGGTCGCCGTGCATAACCTGATCGCCAATGCCATCACCTATTCGCCGGATCACACCCGCGTGGGTGTGGGGGTGGCCGTGCGCGAGGGCATCGTAGAGATCGCGGTGACCGATCAGGGCCCCGGAATCGCCGAGGAGGAACGCGATCGCATTTTTGAGCGCTTCTTCCGGGTGGATCAGGCCCGCTCGCGCCATACCGGCGGCTCCGGCCTGGGCCTGTCCATCGTGAAGCACACCGTGCAGAATCACGGCGGAGAGGTGCGGGTATGGTCCCGCGTGGGCCAGGGGTCCACGTTCACCATTCGCCTGCCCGAGGCCTCGGCCGATGCCCGGGCCCAGATTGACCAGCTTTCAGCCAGTACCAGCACAGAGGAGAACTAAATGCCCCGCATCCTGCTCGTCGAGGACGAACCCTCGCTCAGCGAACCGCTCATCTATCTGCTGGAGCGCGAGGGCTATACGGTGGAGCTCGCCGAGGACGGCCCCGCCGCGGTGGCCGCTTTCCAGGCCACGCCCGCGGACCTGATCCTGCTGGACCTGATGCTCCCCGGGATGCCCGGCACCGAGGTATGCCGCCAGATCCGCCAGGACTCGGCCGTGCCCATCATCATGGTCACCGCAAAATCCGATGAGGTGGATATCGTGGTGGGCCTGGAACTGGGGGCCGATGACTACATCACCAAGCCCTATAAGAGCCGCGAGCTCCTGGCCCGCGTGCGCGCAGTTCTGCGCCGCCGCGTGAGCGAGGAGGAGGATCCCGGGCTGGACGATACCGTGCTGGGCGCGGGCACCGTGGTCATGGACCTGAACCGCCATACCGTGCAGGTGCGCGGAGAAAACGTCGCGATGCCGCTGAAGGAATTTGAGCTGCTGGAGATGCTGCTGCGTAATACCGGCCGCGTACTCACCCGCGGTCAGCTGATTGACCGGGTCTGGGGCAGCGATTATTTTGGCGATACCAAGACGCTGGACGTGCACATTAAGCGCATCCGCTCGCGGATCGAGGATGTGCCCTCCGAGCCGAAGATGCTGCTGACCGTGCGCGGCCTGGGCTACCGCTTCGAGGGATAACCGGCGCAGCAGCACAAAGGGCCCCCGTCGGTGACGGGGGCCCTTTGTGCTGGTGGAGAGGATCGGTTAGTGGCCGGTCTTCTGCTCGGTGGCGCCGTCCACGGCGTCGTCGATTTCCACGGTGGCCGAGGAGCTCGGGATCGGCTCCGGGGTCAGGTTGCTGTACTCCTCGAGGACCGGGTCGAGCACGGGAACCCGCACCTCGGAGCCGGTCTCATCGGCGTACTGGAAGAACACGGCGGCATCGGCACCGGAGGGCGTGGTGAGGCCCTCGAGGAGGATGCCGGATTCCTTGCCCACGCCAAATGCGGTGGAGCCGGAGGCCTTCACCTCGACGGTGACGGAGCCACCCGGGTACTCGATCAGCAGGTCCTGGGGCTTATCGCCCTGGTTGATCACGGTGACGGCAAGCACGCCGTTCTTCTTGCCATCGGCGATGATCAGGGCGTTGCGGATATCAAGCGAACCCACGTTGGTGCCGATTCCGTCGCTCGCATCGTACTGCTTCAGGGTGGCCTGCGGGGCAATCATGTTGCAGCCGGCGGTGCCGATCAAAACGGTTGCGGCAAGAACGGCCGTGGTCAAGTAACGCGCCTTCACTGGTCCTCCAAGAACAAGACGGGTGGCAGGCGCGCAGGATTACACGCATGCGAGGGCTAGAACAACCACCAGTCTAGCCTGAGTGGTTGCGGGCGCGTGACCGCAAAACGAGTATTATCACATACCGTTGCCGGTTCGCGGGAAACCGCGGAGCATAATGACAGGGAGCGGCCGGCCCGGAAAACGCCGTGCCGCCGTGCTCGCCGCGGGCGCGTCCCGGCCCGATACGCGCGGGCTGCCCCGCCGCGGCGAAGTGCCCGCTACGCTCGAAACATGAGTGTTGAACCCGTTGTGGCCGTAATCGTCGTCGCCGCCGGCAGTGGAACCCGCCTCGGCGGCGATCTGCCCAAGGCCTTCCGCCCGCTCGCGGGCCGCAGCATCCTGGAACACGCACTGCATCCGGTCTTTGAGATGCGCCGCGAGGCGCAGGTGGTCGTGGTCGCCCCCGAGGCCTTTCGGGGCGAGGCACAGACGATGCTGACCCACGTGGCGGGTGCCGCCCAGGAGTATGCCTCCGTGGTGGTGGGTGGGGCCAGCCGCCAGGAGTCCGTGGCCGCGGGCCTTGGTGCGCTCCTGCCCTCGGTGCGGATCGTGCTGGTACACGATGCCGCGCGCGCCCTGACCCCGGTGAGCCTGCTGGATAACGTGGTGGACGCCGTGGCCGCCAATGCCCGCGGCATCGTCCCGGGTCTTGCCGTGACCGACACCATTAAACGCGTGGACTCCGAGGAGATGGTGGTGGAGACCGTGGACCGCGAGGAACTGCGCGCGATGCAGACCCCGCAGGGTTTCCCGCGCCACGCGCTGGATGCCGCATATGCCCGGGCGGATAGCGAATATACCGATGATGCCGCGCTCTTTGCCGCGGCCGGCGGCAGCGTTGCGCTGATCCCCGGGGACGCCCGCGCCTTTAAAATCACCACGCCCTGGGACCTGAACCGCGCCGAACACCTCTTGCGCCCGAGCGGCACGGAGGGCATCCGCGTGGGGGTCGGCGTGGACGTGCACGCCTATGACGATAATCAGGAGCTGTGGCTGGCCGGGCTGCACTGGCCGGGGGAGACCGGGCTGGCCGGGCATAGCGATGGCGATGCCGTGGCCCATGCCATGACCGACGCTCTACTCAGCGCCGCGCGCCTCGGCGATATCGGGTCGATGTTTGGCACCGATGACCCGCGGTTTGCGCAGGCCTGCGGCGAGGTCTTCCTGATTGCCACGCGCGAGCGCCTGATCGCCGCGGGATTCCATATCGAAAACGTCGCGGTGCAGGTGATCGGTAACTCCCCGCGCTTCTCCGCGCGCCGCACCGAGGCCGAGGCCGTGCTTTCGGGCCTGATCGGGGCACCCGTGAGCCTGAGCGCCACCACCACGGACCGGCTGGGTTTTGCCGGCCGCGGCGAGGGCCTCACGGCAATCGCCACGGCCTCGCTGCGCGCCACCACCGCCGGATAACACCCTTAGTTCACCCGATTCTCCGGGAAATCCTGCGAGATATTGGGTGCCCGGCGTGCCGAGAGCCCGCGCGCCAAGTAGTCTTAGAGGCGTGGCACTGCACCTCTATGACTCCAAGGCTCAAGAACTTCGCGAATTTACCCCGTTAAATCCGGGTGAAGCGGGTATCTACGTTTGTGGACCCACCGTGCAGTCCTCCCCGCATATCGGCCATCTGCGCTCGGCGCTGGTTTATGATCAGCTGCGCCGCTGGCTCGATTATTCGGGCTATCGCGTGACCCTCGTGCGCAATGTCACCGATATCGACGATAAGGTCCTGGCCAATGCCACCGACGCCGAGCCCTGGTGGGCCCTCGCGTATCGCATGGAGCTGGAGTTTAACGACGGCTACCGGGCGCTGGGCATCGCCCCGCCCACCTATGAGCCGCGCGCGACCGCGAGTATCCAGCAGATGCACGAGATCATCCTGCGCCTGATCGATCGTGGCCATGCCTATGCCGCCTCCGATGACTCGGGCGATGTGTATTTTGATGTGCGCAGCTGGCCTGCCTATGGTGCGCTCACGCGCCAGAGCGTGGACGCCATGGAGGACGCCACCGACGCCGATCCGCGTGGTAAGCGCGATCCGCATGATTTTGCGCTGTGGAAGGGCCGCAAGGACGGCGAGCCCGCCTCCGCCACCTGGTCAAGCCCGTGGGGCCCCGGCCGCCCCGGCTGGCATATCGAATGCTCGGCCATGTCGAGCCGTTATCTCGGCGGCAGTTTTGATATTCACGGCGGTGGGCTCGACCTGCGCTTCCCGCATCACGAGAACGAGCTGGCCCAGTCCACCGCGGCGGGAGACGGTTTTGCCTCCTATTGGGTGCATAACGGCCTCGTGAACGTGGGGGGACAAAAGATGTCCAAGTCCCTCGGTAACTCGCTCTTCGCCGCCGATCTGCTGGCCTCGGCCCGCCCGATTGTGCTGCGCTATTACCTGGGCCAGGCCCACTACCGTTCCACGATTGATTTCCACGACGGCGCGCTCGATGAGGCCGCCGCGGCGCTGGACCGGATCGAGAGTTTCCTCGATCGGGTGGAGCGCCGCCTGGCCGAGACCCGCTTTGCCGGGTCCGGTACCCCCGTGCCGCCCGCGGATTTTGTGGCGGCGATGGACGATGATTTGGCCGTTCCCCAGGCGCTTGCGGTGTTGCACGACACCATTCGCTCGGGTAATGCCGCAATCGACGGCGATGATTTGGCCGCCGCCGCTACCGCCCAGGCCGAGGTCATTGCCATGACCAATATCCTCGGCATCAACCCACTTTCGGCAACCTGGAACGAGACGGGGGAGAGCGCGGCACTATTCGCACTGGACCCCCTGGTTCAGCGGTTGCTGGGGCAACGCGAACAGGCTCGGGCCGACCGAGACTTCGCCACCGCTGACCGTATCCGTGATGACCTCCAGGCCGCGGGGATCACGATTGAAGACACCCCCTCCGGGGCACATTGGAGTATTGATGGCTAGTAATAACGGACGTCCGGGCGCGATGCGCAAGGCGAAGAAGGGTGCCAGCAAGGGCACCGGTGGCCTCGGCCGCAAGTCCCTCGAGGGCAAGGGCCCGACCCCCAAGGCCGAGGACCGCACGTATCACGTGGCCGGCAAGCGTAAGCTCGCCCAGGAGCGCCTCGCCGCCGCGCGCGGCGGTCGTGGACCCGCGGCCTCCAAGCGCACCGATGCCAATTCCTCCACCGCCGCCCCGGCCCCCCAGCCGCGCCGGCAGAAGGCCCGCCAGGCCGATGAGTCGGAGATCGTCACCGGTCGCAACGCCGTGCTTGAGGCGCTGCGCGCGAAGATCCCCGCGAGTGCCCTGTATATGGCCACGCGCATCGAATACGATGAGCGCGTAAAGGAGATCATCACGATCGCCACGGGTCGTGGCATCCCGATTCTTGAGGTCATGCGTCCCGAGCTGGACCGCATGGTCAGCTTCGACTCGGTGCACCAGGGCCTCGCGCTGAAGGTGCCGCCGTATAAGTACGAGCACCCCGAGGAGCTGCTGCAGAAGACCATCTCGCGCGCCCAGAAGCCGCTGTTTGTGGCCCTGGACGGCATCACCGATCCCCGCAACCTCGGCGCGATCCTGCGCTCGACCGCCGCCTTCGGCGGGCAGGGCGTTATCGTGCCGCAGCGTCGCTCGGTGGGCATGACCGCCTCGGCCTGGCGCACGTCGGCCGGTGCCGCGGCGCGTACCCCCGTGGCGATGGCCACCAACCTCACGCAGACCATCAAGGCCTTTAAGGCGGCGGGCGTCTTTGTGATTGGTCTCGACGGCGGCGGCGATACCATGCTTCCGGGCCTGGAACTGGCCGATCGCCCGATCCTGATCGTGGTGGGTAGCGAGGGCAAGGGCCTGTCCCGCCTGGTTACCGAGAACTGCGATGCGATCGTCTCGATTCCGATCAGCGCGGCCACCGAGTCGCTGAACGCCGGTATTGCTGCGTCGGTCACGCTCTACGAGATCTCGCGCCTGCGCGCCGAGACCGCGGCCGCCAAAAAATAGCGGTGAGAAAAACCCCCGCATTCCGGCCAGGCCGGAATGCGGGGGTTTTTATTTTAAGCGCTAGACCAGGTCGCGCCAATCGGTGCCGGGCGGGGCCTCCTCGATATCCTCGGGCAGCGTGATTGCCTCGGTCGCGGGGGCGATCACGGTGGCCTCATCGCGGCGGTGACGCAGCACATCGTTGATATATGAGCTGAGCGCCTCCGCGAGCGGCACGTCGCGCCCCGACATCTCGGAGAGGTGCCAGCGGTGCTCCAGCAGCTGGTGGAAGACCTCGGCCGGCTCCAGCTTGCCCTTCAGATCGCGCGGGATCGCCTTCACGACCGGCTCAAAGACGCGGATCAGCCACTCGTGTGCCACCATCTCCTCGTCCAGGTCCTGCTTGCCGTTTGCGGCGATATAGGCGTCGAGGTCGTTCAGGAGTCGGCGGGCCTGGTTTTCTCCCGTGTCCAGGCCCGTGAGGCGCAGCAGGCGGCGCTGGTGGTGTCCGGCGTCCACCACCTTGGGCTGGATGCGCACGGTGGTGCCGGCCTCATCGGTGCGGATCGCGAGCTCCTCGATATCAAATCCCAGCTCGTTCAGGCGGTCCACGCGCGAGCTGATCCGCCAGCGCTCGGTGGACGAGAAGGACTCGGATTCGGTCAGCTCGGTCCACAGCGAGCGATAGGCAGCGACGATTCCATTGGAGAGCTTCACGGGGTCCAGGTCCTCATCGGCCCGGCCCCCCGCCTCCAGGTCCATCAGCTCGCCCGCGATATTTACGCGCGCGATCTCGAGGTCGTTTTCGCGCTGCCCGTTGGAGAGCCCGCCCGGGTAGAGCTTGCCGGTTTCGGCGTCCACCAGATACGCGGCAAATGCGCCGGCATCGCGGCGGAAGAGCGTATTGGACAGCGAGACATCGCCCCAGAAGAAGCCCACGATATGCAGGCGCACCAGCAGCACCGCGAGGGCGTCCACCAGCCGCGTCGCGGTATCGGGGCGCAACTGCTGCGAGAATAGCGCGCGATAGGGGAGCGAGAAGCGCAGGTGTCGCGTGACCAGCACGGAGGGCAGTTCATCGCCGTGGCCGGTGGCCCGGCCGGTGATGACGGCCAGGGGGTCCACGCAGGGGATATCAAGGCGCTGCAGCGTGCGCAACATGTCGTATTCGCCGCGGGCCATCTCCGTGGTGGTCTCCTTCACGGCCACCACATAGCCGGAGAGATTCGCGAAGCGCACGAGGTGGCGCGAGATTCCCTTCGGCAGTGACGCGATAGTCTCGCTCGGCCAGGCCTCGAGGGGCAGGTCCCAGGGGAGGTCCAGCAGGGCGGGGTCAACGGTGGCCGACGTGATATTCAGCGATCCACTCATGGTGCTCCTTAACGCAAAAATCGGTCTCGCTCGGCAATGAGCCGAGTCGAAACCGAGCTCGAAACCGCGGGGTACGGATGCGTTCGCGGTGCCGGGGAAACCCCGACACCGCGAACGCGAGGGCCGTGATTAGGCCGAAACGGTGGGCTTGCTCAGGCGCAGGCCGGACTCGACGTCGAAGACGTGCAGGTGGTTCGGGAGAACCTCCAGGCGCACGGTCTCTCCGGCGTAGGGGTGGATGCGGCCGTCAACGCGGGCAACCAGGTCGGTACGGATGCCGTCGATATCGGCGTGACCGTAGAGGTAGCCATCGGCTCCGAGCTCCTCCACGAGGTCAACAACCACCTCGAGGCCCGCGTTGGGGTCCTCGGTGACGCGGATGTCCTCGGGGCGCACACCGATGGTGGCCTTGGGGGCGGAGGTCTGCGAGAGGGTCTCGCGCTCCACCGGGACGATGGAGGAACCGAACTGGGCGCCGCCGTCGGTCAGGCCCACCTGGAGCAGGTTCATTGCGGGCGAACCGATGAAGCCGGCCACGAAGACGTTCTCGGGCTTCTCGTACAGGTCGCGGGGGGTTCCCACCTGCTGGAGCAGTCCGTCCTTGAGCACGGCGATGCGGTCACCCATGGTGAGCGCCTCGGTCTGGTCGTGGGTCACATATACGGTGGTGACGCCGAGGCGGCGCTGCAGCGATGCGATCTGGGTACGGGTCTGTACGCGCAGCTTGGCGTCGAGGTTCGACAGCGGCTCGTCCATGAGGAATACCTGGGGCTGACGCACGATTGCGCGACCCATGGCCACACGCTGACGCTGACCACCCGAGAGGGCCTTGGGCTTGCGGGTGAGGTAGTCCTCGAGGTCGAGGAGCTTGGCTGCCTCCAGGACACGAGCGGCACGCTCCTCCTTGCCCACGCCGGCGATCTTCAGGGCGAAGCCCATGTTCTCGGCCACGGTCATGTGGGGGTAGAGCGCGTAGTTCTGGAAGACCATGGCGATGTCACGGTCCTTCGGGGGGATATCGGTGACGTCGCGGTCACCGATCAGGATGCGGCCGTCGTTAACCTCTTCGAGGCCGGCGAGCATGCGCAGCGACGTGGACTTACCACAGCCGGAGGGGCCAACCAGGACGAGGAATTCGCCATCCGCGACCTCGAGGTTGAGCTTATCTACCGCGGCGCGGGTTCCGCCCGGGTACATGCGTGTTGCGTTATCAAAAGTGACCGAAGCCATTTTCTTCTCCTTCACCGGCAGGTACGTGCCGGACGATCCGTTGTGATGGATACCCCGCCGCGATAACACGTGCGGGGGTGCGACGACAGTGGCGCTAGGCCAGTATGGCACGCTTTTGATACGACGCGAACTGTATACAAAATAACAATTCAATTCCATTCGTTTGGCTATTATGCAGGCAGGACATTTACGATAGGTAGGTGTGTGCCGTGTCGGATGGCACAGAGCGCACGTATCTGAAGCGAGGATCTATGAGTAACAGCACCGAACCCGATCGCCAGGAAGGCTCATCGGTACGCGAATCGGTGCGCGTCCGTGCCGCGGAAATCCGTAGCGCGCAGCGCAAAAAAGACATCGCGCTCCGCTCCCTGCTGATCGGCGCGGGCGTGATCGTGGTTGCCGCAATCGTGGTCGCCGTGACCATGACCTTCGCCACCACCGAGACCTCGGCCAATACCGGGCCGGCCAATATGGCGAGCAACGGTGCCGTGGTGGGCGCCGATCTGAAAACCGTGCGCACCGAGTCCCTTCCCGTGACCGATGCCCCCCGACCCACGCCGATCGATCCGGCCGTCCCCAATATTCGGGTTTATATCGACTACCTCAGCGCCGATAGCGGCGAGTTTGAGAAGGCCAATGGCGAGCTGCTGAAGGGCTTCGCCCAGGACGGCGTGGCCACGGTGGAGATTCACCCGCTGGCCATCCTCACCGGTAAGTCCGCGGGCAGCCAGTATTCGCTGCGCTCGGCCAATGCCGCCGCCTGCGTGGCCAATTATTCGCCCGATACGTTCTTCGCCTTTAACCAGGCGCTCTTTGCCGATCAGCCCACCGAGGGCACCACGGGCCACGACGATAAGAAGCTGCTGAGCATCGCATCGCAGGCCGGGGCGAGCGATACCCGCGAGATCGGTAAGTGCATCGATAAGGTCACCTATAAGACCTGGGTGTCCAATGCCACCGATCGCGCCCTCGCGGATCCGATTCCGGACTCCAAGCTCGACCGCCTGAAGGGCGTTCCGACCATCATCGTGAACGATAAGGTCTATACCGGAGCCCCCGGCGATAGCAAGGAATTCCGCGCGTTTGTCCTCTCCGTTGCGAGCGAGGCACAGAATAAGGCCACCGCGAGCGCAACCCCCGAGCCTGCCGAGGAGGCCCCCGCGGAGGAGGCTCCCGCCGAGGAGGCCCCCGCCGCGGGCTAGTCCGCGCCGCGGCACACCGGTGCGCGGGTGGCGGCAGGCCCGCCTCCGTGCCCTATAATTGGACCGTGCCGACCGCGGCACCAACCGCCGTTTTAGCTCAGTTGGTAGAGCACCGCACTTGTAATGCGAAGGTCGCGAGTTCGATTCTCGCAAACGGCTCCACCCCACCGCCCGTCCGGATTCCCCGGCCGGGCGGTGTTGTTTTTAAGGGGAAAACCCACTCCGGAATCCTTATTCTGAATATTGAATACAATTCTCGGTCCCCCGTGGGAGGCGCGGAATTCCGGGATTCTTGACCCACGCACCCGGCCTCGGGAGGACCAATAACCCGCGAATAATTCGGGGGATCGGGCAAACCTATGCGAAAATGGGCCGGTGAATAGCGAAAAAGAGGCCGTACCGGTGAGACACGTTGAACCCGAGGAGGGGGACCGTAGCTTCTTCGGACAGCCCCGCGGCCTGGCCACACTCTTTGGTGTGGAAATGTGGGAGCGCTTCTCCTTCTACGGAATGCAGGGCATCCTCGCGTTCTACCTCTACTTCTCCGCCGTGGACGGCGGCCTGGGCATGGAGCAGTCCACCGCCCTGGGAATCGTGGGCGCCTATGGTGGAACCGTCTACCTGTTCACGATCGTCGGCGCCTGGCTCGCCGACCGGGTCCTCGGCCCCGAGCGCGTGCTGTTCTATTCCGCCGTGGTCATCATGCTGGGACATATCTGCCTCGCCGTGATTCCCGGCTTTATCGGTGTGGCCGTGGGTCTGGTCTTTGTGGCCCTGGGCAGTGGTGGGCTGAAGGCCAATGCCACGAGCATCGTGGGTCTGCTCTATACGGCCAAGGATTCGCGCCGCGATGCGGGCTTCTCGCTGTTCTACCTCGGAATTAACGTGGGAGGCTTCCTCGGCCCGATCCTGACCGGGCTGGTCCAGAGCACGGTCGGATTCCACTATGCGTTTGGCCTCGCCGCGCTGGGCATGGCCGCGGGCCTGACCCAGTACGCCTTTGGCCGTCGCCGCCTGCCCGTTGCCGCACAGGCCGTGGCCAATCCGCTGCCGCGTGCCGAGCGCGGGCGCTGGATCCTGATCACCATTGCGGCGATTGCCGTGATCGCCGTTCTGCTGCTGACGGGTGTGGTGACGGCCGAAAATATCGCCGTGAGCGTGTCCATCCTGATCAGCGCGGCAGCGGTCGTCTATTTTGCTGTGATCCTCTCCAGCAAAAAGATCACCACCATCGAGCGTCGCCGCGTATACGGCTTTATTCCGCTCTTCCTGGGCAGCGTGGCGTTCTGGGCCCTGTATATGCAGCAGTTCACCGTGCTTGCCGCGTATTCGGATTCCCGCCTGAACCGCGTGGTATTCGGCTGGGAGATGCCGCCGTCCTGGGTGCAGTCGATCAACCCGATTTTTGTCATGATCCTCTCCGGTGTCTTCGCGGCACTGTGGACCAAGCTGGGTAATCGCCAGCCCAGTACCCCGGTCAAGTTCAGCCTCTCGATCATCGGTATCGGTGTGGCCTTCCTCCTGTTCCTGCCGATGTCCGGCGGTGGCCCCGGCAGTGCACCGCTGCTGGCCCTGGTGGGTATCCTGTTCATCTTCACGGTCTCCGAGCTGCTGCTCTCGCCCGTGGGCCTGTCGGTGGCCACCAAGCTGGCCCCGGCCGCGTTCCACACCCAGATGGTGGCGCTCTTTTTCCTCTCGGTCTCGCTGGGTTCGGCGCTGTCCGGATCGCTCGCCCAGTTCTATTCGGCCCAGACCGAGGTTCCGTATTTTGGAATTCTGGGTGCCGTGTCCATCGTGATCGGGCTCGCGCTGCTGCTCCTGCGTGGCCCCATCCTGCGACTCTTTGCGGGAGTGCGCTAGCGGGAGGGCTAGGCTGGGGTCTTTGAGGACGGAGGAACCCCGATGCCGCAGACCGCACAGAAACACCCGTTTCCGCGCTGGATAGCCCTGCCGATCGCGATGCTCGTGGGCGCGATGATGGCGACCCAGGTGCGGATCAACGGCGAACTCGGTTCGCGCCTGGACGATGGCTTCACGGCCGCCGCGAGCGCCTTTGGCATGGGGTTCCTGCTGTGCCTGATCGCGGTCAGTTTCTCGCCCGTGGCCCGTGCCGGGTTGCGCCGGGTGGTCCGTGGCCTGCGCGACGGAAGCATTCCCTGGTTTACCGTGCTGGGTGGCCTCGGTGGTGCCTTTTTTGTGCTGAGCCAGAGCCTGGTGGGGGCGCTCGTGGGAATCGCCATGTTCAGTGTGGCCGTCGTGGCCGGACAAACCCTCTCCGGGCTGGTGATCGACGGCGTGGGCTTTGGCCCGAGCGGCCGCGTGGCGCTCACCGTGGCCCGGCTGGGCGGGGCCGTGCTGATCCTCGGGGCCGTGGGCTGGTCGGTCTCCGGGAAACTCGCGGAGAATATCGGAATCGGGGCGCTTGCCCTGCCCGTGATCTCGGGAATCCTGGTGGGCCTGCAGCAGGCCGTAAACGGGCGCGTGCGCGTGGCCGCCGGCAGCACCCTATCCGCGACCTTTATCAACTTCATCGTGGGCAGCGTGGTGCTCACCTCGGTGGCCCTGATTCATGGGCTTCTCCAGCCGCATACGCTGGTATTTCCCTCCAACCCGCTGCTGTATCTTGGCGGCGTGCTCGGGGTCACCTTCATCGCACTCTCGGCGTTTATCGTGCAGCACACAGGGGTATTGCTCCTCGGAATGGGTACCGTGGCCGGTCAGCTCATCACCGGGGTGATCCTGGACATCGTGGATCACGGGGTGGCCGGGGTGGGGTTTTCCACCATCGGTGGGGCCGCGCTGGCCCTGATCGCGGCGCTGATTGCAAGCCTGCCCTCCCCGGCGCTCGCGCGTGGACACCGCATCGTGGACCCGCTGTCCTAGAAACCCAGAACGGCCCCGCTCCCCTTCGGGAGCGGGGCCGTTTTGCCATGGGCTAGGACAGGGTGCCCAGGAAGCGTTCGGGGTCGATCTCCTTGCGGCGTCCGGGCTTGGCATCGGCGGGAATGCCTCCCACATAGAGCCAGCCAAGAAGCTGCTCGCCGTGGGAGAGCCCGTGCATGCGGGCCACGGGCTCGCTGCGCGTGAGTCCGCCGGTGCGCCAGAGCACACCCCAGCCGGCCTCGTGCAGCAGCAGGCTCAGCACATGAGCCACTCCGCTGGCCACGGCCTCCTGCTCCCAGTACGGCACCTTTTTGCTCTCGCGCGGGGAGACCACCACCGCGATCAGCAGCTCGGCCCGCAGGGGCTTGGAGGAGGGCTTTTTCTCCCCCTCGGCCTCGGCCAGGGCCTCACCCAGGCGCAGGCGATCCTCGCCGCGCAGCTCGATCAGGCGCCACGGCGCCAGGGAGGAGTGGTCGGCCACGCGGCCGGCCGCGGCCACCAGGCGCGCGAGCTCCTCGTGACTCGGCGCCTCGGGCGTGACCTTCGACCAGGATCTGCGGGCCAGCGCGGCCCGGTAGGCGCCGTCGCTCACTCGGCCGCCGGGGAGAAGTCCAGGGCGATCGAGTTCATGCAATAGCGATCTCCGGTGGGGGTGCCAAAACCATCGTCAAAAACGTGGCCCAGGTGTGAGCCACACGCGGCGCAACGCACCTCGGTACGCACCATGCCCAGGCTGGTGTCCTCGATCAGCTGCACCGCCTCGGGGCGGACCGACTCATAAAAGCTGGGCCATCCGCAGCCGGAATCAAATTTGGTTCCACTCTTAAAGAGCTCCGCGTTACACGCCGCACAGGTATATACCCCGCCGCGCTCCTCATCGAGCAGCTCGCCGGTCCAGGGGCGCTCGGTAGCGGCGCCGCGCAGGACCTCGTATTCCTCGGGCGAGAGTTCCTCGCGCCACTGCTCATCGGTCTTCTGTACCTGATATTCCATGCCCACTCCGATCAACGTTCTTCTGAATAATCTAACGCGCTCCGGTGTCGTTATGTTCCGCGCAATGACATATTCCGTCGCGTGGGCCCGGCGGCGCGCCGAGCCGGCCAAAAAATCGGGTTAGACTGGGCCCCAGGGGAGTCGCAATGATCGCGGCACCGGACACTAACGGGTGGGGGAAAACATCGTGGCTACCGAATCGACGCACGACAAGACCTCCCCCCGACACGGCCTCACCGAGCGCGATAAGGCAATTCTCAGCTTCGAGAATCGCTGGTGGCAGCACGCGGGGCTTAAAGAAGAGGCCATTCGGGCCGAGCTTGAGCTCTCGCCTGCCCGGTATTATCAGATTCTTTCGGGGCTTATCGATCGCACCGATGCCCTCATTTTTGACCCCATGCTGGTGAAGCGGCTTCTGCGGCTGCGGCAGGCCAGACTGGCCGCGCGGGAGCGCCGCGCTACCGGCATGGAATAAGCTCCTAGCTATGCCAGAACGTTTCCCGCACGATCGCTTTGACAGCACCCCCTCGGATCTGAAGCGCGTGGGCTCGCACCGCGCGGCCGGCGCGCGAAAGCCGCGCCGCCGGGGTGTATTCATTGCGCTTGGCGCCACGGCTGCACTCGTGATCGCCGGCGTGATCGCGATCGGCGTGCTAAATATGAACCTGAACTTTGATCGGGTATTCCCGGGTGCAAGCTCCTCCGAGGAGGCGCAGACCCCCGATGAGGCGCAGCCCACGGTGGATACCGAGGCCGCGGTGCGTGTGCTCAACGGCACCTCCACGCGCGGTCTTGCGGCCGAGGCCATCCACCAGCTGAATACCGCCGGCTGGACCCAGGACATCGAGCCCGGCGATGCCGAGCAGCGGGATGCCACCGAGACCATCGTCTACTATCAGAACGCCTCGCAGGAGGCCTCGGCTCGCGGCCTGGTGGAGGCGCTTGGCGTGGGAACCCCGGTGCAATCGGAGGAATACGCCGTGGTGCCCACGGATGGTTCCGAGCCGGTCCTGCAGCTTGTGGTGGTGCTGGGCGCCGACTACGTTCCCGCACCCTAGCGCGGCGCGGTGGGTGGGCCTGCGGCCCGCGTGATGCCAGCCCATTCCCGAGAAATCCCCGGCTTTATGCGCTTTACTCGTGACCGGTTGTACCCGGTATCAACTCCCGGTGCGGCCGTCCGGGCGGCGAACGGCCTTCCCGGGTCAACACGAGTAACGGGGGAAACATCATGGCGACGGGTGTCGTTAAATGGTTCAACGCGGATAAGGGCTACGGCTTCATCACCATGGACGATGGTGAGGACGTATTTGTGCACTATTCGGCGATCGAAATGAGCGGCTATAAGCTGCTCGACGAGGGGCAGCGGGTCACGTTTGAGGTGGGAATGGGCTCCAAGGGGGTCCAGGCCGAAAACGTTCACGTGAGTTAGCGGCGGAGCGGATCCGCCGAAAATTCCGCCGGATCCGCCCGTCGGCGCGCCCAAAGCGCATTCGCGGGATACTGTAGCCGCATGGATCGCGCGAATCTCCCCGTTTTTTCCGTGCCCGCCAGCCGCCGAGCATTCCTCGGAGGGATCGCCGGCGGTGCCGCGCTGCTGCTTGCCGGCTGTGCCACGCGACCCGAGCCCGCGGTCACCGCCCCGGCCAGCCCCTCGCCGAGCACGCCGGCCCCCGAACTCTTTCCCCTGCGCGGTACCCCCGTGCAGGGCTCCGCGGTGCTCCACCCGTCGATCGCCGCAAAGATCGGCAACGACGTGGAGGCCCGCCCCCAGTGGGGCCTGGACCGCGCGGATATCGTGATCGAGGAGCTTGTTGAGGGCGGGCTTACCCGCTATGTCGCGGTATGGCATTCGGATATCCCGGAGGAGCTTGGCCCGCTGCGCTCGATCCGGCCGATGGACCCGGATATCATTTCGCCGTTTGGCGGGATCGTGGCCTACTCGGGTGGCCAGGAAATCTTTGTGAATCAGATGCGCGATACCGGCCTGTTTAACGCGATCCACGGCCAGGCCAATACCGATGCGTTTATGTATCGCTCGACCAAGCGCAAGGCCCCGCATAACGTGGTGCTGCGCGCCGAGAAGCTGATCGAGGCGCATAGCGACCTCGCGCCGCCGCCCGCGCAGTTCTCCTATGCGGTGGGCGAGGAGAGCCCCTCCGCGACCGCGGGTGAGCCCGCCACCCGGATCAACGCCACGTTTTCCACGAGCCGGCGCCAGTCCTGGGCCTATAGCGCCGAGGCCGGGGTTTATGAGCGCTCGCAGCAGGATAAGCCCGATATCGGGGAAAACGATCGGGTGCTGAGCGCCCAGAACGTCATTGTGCTGCGCGTGAATATCGATAACCGCTATGAGGGCGTCCCGATGACCATGCTCGAGGGCACGGGCGAGGGGCGCATCGCCACGGGCGGTCAGTCGGTTGCGGTGACCTGGTCGAAGGCCACCGCGAAGGACCCGATCACGCTGACCCTGGCCGATGGCAATCCCGCACTGCTGGCCCCCGGCAATACCTGGATCGAATTGGTGCCGCTGATCTCGGGCGCCGAGGTGGCCTTCCTGTCCGAGTAGTGCCCGCGCGTTCGCGCTGCGCGAATCCGTATCGTTGTTCAGGCTTAACACAGGCTCACCGGCTTGCACTCACGCAGGGAGAGTGCCAGAATCGAGTTAGCACTCACAATCCCAGAGTGCTAACCCAGATTTCGACGTCCGGGAGGGACGAAAAACCACATGGCAAAGATCATTGCTTTTGACGAAGAGGCCCGCCGCGGTCTTGAGCGTGGACTGAACACGCTGGCCGACGCCGTCAAGGTCACCCTTGGCCCGCGCGGTCGCAACGTAGTCCTCGAGAAGAAGTGGGGCGCCCCCACGATCACCAACGATGGTGTATCCATCGCCAAGGAGATCGAGCTCGACGACCCGTACGAGAAGATCGGTGCGGAGCTTGTCAAGGAGGTCGCCAAGAAGACCGACGACGTCGCCGGTGACGGCACGACCACCTCGGTTGTCCTGGCCCAGGCCCTGGTTCGCGAAGGCCTGCGCAACGTCGCAGCCGGAGCCGACCCCATCAGCCTCAAGAAGGGTATCGAGAAGGCCGTGGCCGCCGTCAGCGCCGAGCTGACCAGCGCCGCCAAGGAAATCGAGACCAAGGAAGAGATCGCCGCCACGGCTTCGATCTCCGCCGCCGATAAGGGCATCGGTGAGATCATCGCCGAGGCCATCGATAAGGTCGGTAAGGAGGGTGTGGTCACCGTTGAGGAGTCCAATACCTTCGGCACCGAGCTTGAGCTGACCGAGGGTATGCGCTTTGATAAGGGCTACCTGTCGGCTTATTTTGTCACCGACCCCGACCGTCAGGAGGCTGTTTTTGAAGAGCCCTATATCCTGATCGTCAACTCCAAGATCTCCGCGATCAAGGACCTGCTGCCCATCGTTGACCAGGTCATCCAGTCCGGCAAGCAGCTCCTCATCATCGCCGAGGACGTTGACGGAGAGGCCCTGG
This sequence comes from Mycetocola spongiae, assembly GCF_020424085.1. NCBI lineage: Bacteria > Bacillati > Actinomycetota > Actinomycetes > Micrococcales > Microbacteriaceae > Mycetocola > Mycetocola spongiae. The sequence continues at coordinate 2,760,883 of NZ_CP080203.1, forward strand.
CCACCCTGGTGGTCAATAAGATCCGTGGCATCTTCAAGTCGGTAGCCGTGAAGGCCCCCGGCTTCGGAGACCGTCGCAAGGCTCAGCTGCAGGACATCGCGATCCTCACCGGCGGCCAGGTCATCTCGGAAGAGGTTGGCCTGAAGCTCGAGAACGTGACCCTGGACCTCCTGGGCCGTGCCCGGAAGGTTGTCATCACCAAGGACGAGACCACCATCGTCGAGGGCGCCGGCGATGCCGAGGCCATCGAGGGTCGCGTCTCGCAGATCCGCAAGGAGATCGAGAACACCGACTCCGATTACGACCGCGAGAAGCTGCAGGAGCGCCTGGCCAAGCTGGCCGGCGGTGTTGCGGTCATCAAGGCCGGAGCGGCCACCGAGGTGGAGCTCAAGGAGCGCAAGCACCGCATCGAGGATGCAGTGCGTAACGCCAAGGCTGCCGTAGAAGAGGGCATCGTCGCCGGTGGTGGCGTGGCCCTCATCCAGGCCGGCAAGCTCGCCTTCGAGAAGCTCGAGGTTTCGGGCGACGAGGCTACCGGTGCAAACATCGTGCGCGTGGCCATCGAGGCCCCGCTCAAGCAGATTGCACTCAACGCGGGCCTCGAGCCCGGTGTTGTGGCCGCCAAGGTGCGCGAGCTGCCCGTCGGACACGGCCTCAACGCCGCCACCGGCGAGTACGGCGACATGATTGCCCAGGGCATCATCGACCCGGCCAAGGTCACCCGCTCGGCGCTGCAGAACGCCGCGTCGATCGCCGGCTTGTTCCTCACCACCGAGGTTGTTGTGGCCGATAAGCCCGAGCGCAATGCCGCTCCGGCCGGCGACCCCACGGGTGGTATGGACTTCTAGTCCATCCCCCGCGGATCCTCCGCAGTCCGCATGGGCATCCTCCTTCGGGAGGGTGCCCATGCGGCGTTTAAGCCCGGGGATAGTCCGCCGGGGGTTGCCCCGCGGGAAACCGGGTGGCGCGCGGCCCGCGGCGGGCGGGCATAACCGCTGCCCGGAGGACGGACCCGCGCGGACGGGCCCGGAAGACGGACCCGGAAGACGCACCCGGAAGACGCACCCGGGAGGACGGGCCCGGGAGAACGGACTCAGAGGGCGGCCCCAGAGGATGCACCCGGGACGACGGCCCGGGAGGATGCACCCGGGAGGACGGACCGAGAGCACGCACCCGGAGGACGGCCCGGGAGCACGCACCCGGGAGGACGGACCAAGGGGACGCACCCGGCAGGTCGCACGCGGCGCACCGCACCGCCCACGGCTTAACGCCGCGGGCGCGGGACCCTCCGCAGAGGATCCCGCGCCCGCGGGTGGAAAAACCTGTTTAGATCACGGCCTCGGACCACGGATCGGGGTTACCAAAACGGTGCGCGGTGATCGAGACGGCCTGCTCGCGCAGGAACGGCAGCATCTCCAGGCGTCCGGCCACGGTGACCGGATCGGCGTAGAGGGCCACATCCGGGCGGCCACCCAGCGCTGTATGCGCGGCCGCGGCGGAGCCACCCACCAGGCGGATACGGGCCGGGGCAGCCGTGGCCAGCGAGGCGAGCCAGCCGGCATCGGTCTGTGCCGTGAAGGATACTCCGGCCGCGAAGGCGGCCGCGGTGACCGCGGCGGGCACCATGATTCCCACGGATACCGGCGCGGGGTTTCCGGCGCGCACGGCGGCCAGGATCACCCGCACGGCATCGCTCAGCGTGGCATCCTCGGCGATACGAATCGCCGCGGGTGCGGGCAGATAGCGGAATACGTTGCGCTCCACACCCAGGGCCGAGACATCCGTGGTGGCGCCGAAGTGTGCGCGCCACGCGGCCTCATCCAGGTTGGCGGCGGTGGTCAGTGCGGCGGCATCCACGCCCGTCTCGGCCAGCGCGGCCGTCAGGATTGCGGATACGTCGCCGCCCAGCGGCAGTTCGCCCACCGCGGGCAGCTCGGTGGGCCGCCAGGAGCCCATTCCGATCAGATAATTCGGTCCGCCGGCCTTGGCCCCGGCACCGATAGCCGAACGCTTCCAGCCGCCAAAGGGCTGCCGGCGCACAATTGCACCGGTGATGCCGCGGTTCACATAGACGTTTCCGGCCTCAACGCTCGCGAGCCACGTGCGCAGCTCCTCGGGGTCCAGCGAGTGCAGCCCGGCGGTGAGACCAAACTCGGTGCCGTTCTGCACCCGGATGGCATCCTCGAGGGTGGGTACGGAGATCACGCCGAGCACCGGGCCAAAGAACTCATTGCGGTGGAAACGGCTTCCCTCGCTCACGCCGAGGCGCACGCCGGGGGAGAACAGCCGGCCGCTCTCGTCCAGCTGGCGGGGCTGTACGGCCCAGGACTCGCCGCTATCCAGCGTGGTCAGTGCCCACTCCAGCTTGCCCGCGGCGGGCTCGATGATCGGTCCCATCTGGGTGGCGCGGTTGGTGGGATAGTCCACGCGCAGGCTCGAGACCGAGTCCACAAGCTGGTCGAGGAAGCGAGCGGAGGTGCCCATCTTGCCCACCAGAATCACCAGGCTCGCGGCGGAGCACTTCTGCCCGGCGTGGCCAAAGGCGGAGTAGACCACATCGGCCACGGCGAGGTCAATATCGGCGCTCGGGGTCACGATGATCGAGTTTTTCCCCGAGGTCTCCGCGAGCAGTGGCAGATCATCGCGCCAGGAGCGGAACAGCTCGGCGGTCTCAAATGCGCCGGTGAGGATCACCCGATCCACGTCCGGGTGCGAGATCAGGTGCCGACCCAGATCGCCCTCGGCAATATCGGCGAGGATCAGCAGGTCGCGCGGAATACCGGCCTCCCAGAGGATCTCGGTAATCACGGCGGCACAGCGCTTGGCCTGCGGCGCGGGCTTCACGATCACGGCGCTGCCGGCAGCCAGGGCCGAGAGCATCGAACCGGTCGGGATGGCGATCGGGAAGTTCCACGGCGGGGTCACCACGGTGAGCGTGGCGGGGGTAAATGCGGCACCGGGAACCTGGTCCAGCTCCGCGGCGCGCTCGGCGTAGTACACGGCGAAGTCGATGGCCTCGGAGACCTCGGGATCGGCCTGGTCCACGGTCTTGCCGGTTTCGGACGCGGCCACCTCGATCAGGTCGCCGCGGCGCGATTCGAGCAGCTGGGCGGCGCGGCGCAGGATATCTGCCCGCGCGGAGGCCCCACCCGAGTGCCAGGCGGCCTGGGCGGAACGCGCCCCACGGATCGCCTCGTCGATCGCTCCGGTATCGGTGATCGCGGCGGCCTCGATCCCGGCCACACCCAGCACGGACTCCGGGATCCGGTCCACGATGGCACCGGCCCAAGCGATGTTATCGGGCAGCGAGGAATCGGTATCGGGGGTGTTCTCGAAGGCTGCGGCGGGCAGCGGGGCAAGATCGTGCAGGCGCGACTGCACCCGGTTCGGGCCGGGCACGGTGGCATCCACGGCGGCCAGCGAGGAGAGGAAACGATCGCGCTCGCGGTTAAAGAGCTCGCGGTTCTTGGTGAGCTCAAACACGGCGGACATGAAGTTCTGGGTGCTGGCGTTTTCCTCGAGGCGGCGCACCAGATAGCTGATCGCGGCATCGAAGTTTTCCGGGGCAACCACGGGCGTATAAAGCAGCAGGGTTCCCACATCGCGGGTGATGGCCTTGGCCTGGCCCTCGGCCATGCCCAGCAGCATCTCAAATTCGACGCGGTCCTCCACGCCACGCTTCTGCGAGAGCAGGTGCGCGTGGGCGATATCAAAGAGGTTATGTCCGGCGATTCCGAGGCGCACGGCATCGGTATTCTCGGGCGTGAGGGCCCAGTCCAGGACACGCTTATAGTTGGTATCCGAATCCAGCTTGGTGTTATAGGTGGCCAGGGGCCAGCCGTGGGTGATCGCGGCGACGTTCTCCATCGCGAGGTTGGCACCCTTCACCACGCGCACCTTAATCGCGGCACCGCCGCGGGCCCGGCGCTTCTGCGACCAGGCGGTCAGGTCCTGCAGGGCCCCGAGGGCGTCCGGCAGATAGGCCTGGAGCACAATTCCGGCCTCGAGGGTGAGGAATTCCTCGCGGTCCAGGATGGCCTTCAGCACGTCGATCGTGAGGTGCAGATCGTGGTATTCCTCCATGTCCAGGTTGATGAACTTGGGGGTGGGGGAGGAGGCGGCGAGGCGATAGAGCGGGGTCAGGCGCTCCACCACCTTGGCCACGGTATTGTCATAGTCCCAGAGGCTCAGCTCGTTAACGACCGAGGAGACCTTAATCGAGACATAGTCCACATCGGGGCGGCTCAGCAGCGTGCGCGTGCCCTCGAGGCGGCGGTTGGCCTCGGCATCGCCGAGCACGGCCTCACCGAGCAGGTTGATATTCAGGCGGTTGCCCTCGGCGGTGAGGTGCGCGATTCCCTTTCCGAGCTTCTGCTCGCGGGCATCCAGGATCAGGTGATCAACCATTCCGCGCAGGACCTTGCGGGCGATGGGCACCACGATTCCGGGGAAGGCGGGGGCCATTGCGCCACCCAGGGCGATTGCGCCGCGCATATAGGCGGGCAGGAAGCCGGGGGCGTCCTTGGCCAGCAGGCGCAGGTTGCGTGCGGCGACCGAGAGATCCTCGGGGCGCACCACGCGGTCCACAAAGCCGAGGGTGAAGTCCAGCCCGGCGGGATCCTTGAGGGTTTCGGCGAGCAGCGACGCGGATTTGCTCGGCGCAAAGGCCTCACTCGCGGTGAGCCATTTTTCGACGAGGGCCACGGCATCCGCGCCGGAGACCTCGGTGCGGGGCGTGGAGGGAGAGGGGGAATCGGCCATGAGGATCCTTCGTTGCGGGGCACTGATGAGGGCGAGCATGCGCTCCCGTCCGGGGACGGGCATACTCGCTCTTTAATATACGAGCCCCATCCCCCCAATCATTAGGTCGATTGCACTAATGGTGGGCTGGTTCATGGTTCAATTGAACAAGAGTCACGGAGTGGTTGGGGGAACGGTATGGCGGAATCAACCGGGGGCGCGGCGGTCACGCTTGCGGGGGTGCTGCGCACGGTGGGCCAGCCGCTGATCCGCCTCGTGGCCCCCGCCTCCACGGGGCATATCCCGCTCGCCTCGGTCGCGGTGGTGGAGGCCCAGGAGCTGCGCTCCGCGAGCCTGCCCGGCGCCGATGCGCTCCTTGTGATCGGCGCCCGCGAAAGCGACCTGCCCGCGCTCCTGCCGCTTGTGCGCCCGGGCACCGTGGTCTTCATGAAGCTCGCCGAGCACGCCGATCCGGCCGCGGATCCCGCGATTATGGCCCTGATCCGCCGCCGCCGGTTGGCCCTGGTGCGGGTGCACCCCGATGCGGGCTGGGATCAGCTCACGGGCATCCTGCAGCGCCTGCTTGCCGAAAACGAGGGCACCCGGGCCGAGAGTGCTGAACGCGGCGACCTCTTTGCCCTCGCCGAGAATATTGCCGCGCAGGTGCGCGGCCTGGTAACCATCGAGGACCTGGGCGGGGACGTGCTGGCCTATTCCCGGGTCACGGCGGGCGCGGATGAACTCCGAATCTCCTCGATTCTCGGCCGCCGCGGGCCCGCCGATCAGATGCGGCGGCTCAGCGATGAGGGTGTGCTCTCGGCGCTGGCCCGCGAGGGCGGGGTGCTGCGGGTGCCCGCCGCCCCCGAGCTGCGCCGCGAGGCCCGGCTCGCCGCGGGGATCTTCCACGACGGCGAGCACCTCGGCAACCTCTGGGTGCAGCGCGGCAGCGAGGAGTTTTCCGCGGATGCCGAGACCCTGGTGCCCGGGGCCGCGCGGCTCGCGGCCGAGATTATGCGCGGCCGGGTGGCCGTGGCCCCGCGCGAGGACAGGCTGGTACTGCTGGGCCTGGGGCTCGGCGCCCCGGGCGAGGCCCCGAGCATCACCGAGAGCTATGCGCTGGCCGCGCAGGTAAATCCGCGGGCGGGCGAGATGCTCGCGGTGGTGGGCTTTGAGTGGCTGCCACCCGGAGCGGCGCCCGGGGAGGACGATCCGGGCGAGATCCTCACGGAGATTGCCCGCTATCTGCGGTTGCATGCCGCGAGCTTCCGGCGGCCCCTGCCGCTGGCCCGGCACGGCCGACGCCTCTATGGTGTGCTCGCAACGGCGGCGATACCGCACCTGGAGCGCTGGGCGAGCGTGGCGATCGAGGACTCCCGCGGGCGCTTTGGCCCCGGGCTGCGCGCGGGCCTCGCGGAGGCGCCGGAGGATATTCCCACGCTCCCCGCGGCGCGAATCTCCGTGGATCACCTGCTGGATACCCTGCGCAGCGATTCCCGGCGTCCCGATCCGCGCCATCCGAGTGTGGTGACCCTCGCGGGCCTGCGCTCCGAGGTATTGCTCGGCGAGATCATCGACCTGGTGGCGGCCAAACCCGCGCTGCGTGATCCGCGCCTGCACCTCCTGCACAAACACGACGCGGGCGGGGACGGGGCGCTGGTGCCCACGCTGCGCGCGTATCTGGATGCGTTCTCCGATGTCCGCACCGCGGCATCGGCGCTGGGGATTCATCCCAATACCCTGCGCTATCGGCTGGGAAGGATCGCCGATATCAGCGGGCTGGACCTCGGCGATCCGGCCACCCGGGTGATGCTCGCGGTGCTGCTGCGGGTCGAGGGCTAGGCCCCGGGCTCCGCGTCCGCTTCGGGAGCCTCGGGGGTCGCGGCAATCAGCGGCAGCCGCACCCGGAACGTGGCGCCGCCACCCGGGGTCTCTCCCACGGTGACCGAGCCGCGGTGGGCCGTGATGATCGAGGAGACGATCGCCAGGCCCAGGCCGCTGCCGCCGGTCTCCCGCGCACGCGAGGTATCGGCGCGCCAGAAGCGCTGGAAGATCTTCTCGCGGATCTGCTCGGGGACACCCTCGCCGTGGTCAATCACGGCGATCGTGGCCTCGCCGGTCTCGGGATTGGCGGAGACGCCAATCTCGATGGGGCACTCCACGGGGGTAAAGCGCAGCGCGTTACCGATCAGGTTGGTGACCACCTGGCGAATCTTATTTTCCTCGGCCAGGACCATCGCGGGGACCTCCAGCGTGGGAACGCGGGGGGTCGTGGAGGCGATGGGCGTGGGCGGCAGCTCCGCGGCGGCCCCGCGCTCGCTCGCGCGGCGGGGTCGGCGTCCGCGCAGCCGGGAAACCAGCGCTATTGCCCCGCTGGGCGTGGCCTCGGCGCCGGCCTGATCGCGTGCGCCGCGGCCGCGGCCGGCCCCGCGCGCACCCGGCTTCGCGGCGGCGGGCTCAACGCCCACGCCGGGGATTTCATCGGTAGCGGGCGGGCGCGTGAGTGGCGGGTGGCCGCCCAGCGCATCGTGATTGGGGGGAAGCGGCGGGCGCGGGGGAATCGCGGTGGCCTCGCCGGTATCCGCCGCCTCGGGCGCGGCAGGCACGGCGGGGGCAACGGGCTCGGGGTGGTCGATCACCACGTTAACGGTGCGCCCGGGGGAGGCGGCGCGCGCGTCCATGACGGAATCGCGCGCGATTGCGGCCAGGTCGATTACGGCGAGGTTCAGCGGCTTGGTTTCGTCCAGGCGGGCGAGTTCCAGGAGGTCCTCCACGAGGGTGCCCATCCGGATCGCCTCCTTCTCGATGCGCTCCATGGCCTGCGCCACGTCCTCATCGGTTTGCAGGGCGCCCATCCGGTAGAGCTCGGCATAGCCGCGCACGGTGACCAGGGGGGTGCGCAGCTCGTGGCTGGCATCGCCCACAAAGCGCCGCATCTGGCCGATGGTTTTGGCCCGATCGGAGAAGGCCCGATCGATGCGGTTCAGCATGGTGTTGAGCGAGCGGTTTAGCCTGCCCACCTCGGTATTGGGCGTGGAGACGGCAAGCCGCTGGCTGAAATCGCCCTCGGCGATGGCCGCGGCCATATGCTCCACCTCGCGCAGGGGAGTGAAGGTGCTGGTGACCAGCAGGCGGGTGAGGGCGGCGCCAAAAAGAATGACGCCCAGGCCCAGGCCGAAGAAAATCGTGAGATACATCGCGATGAATTTTTCGGTCTCCGCCGTGGAGACGGCCACCATCAGCACGCCGGGCTCATCGTAATTGGAGATGGTGGCGCGCAGCAGCACGGCCCGGAAATGGGTATTGCCGTCCACGCTATCCACGGAGAAGGGGATGCCCGCACTGCCCACGGCATCGGAGATGACCAGGGTGGCGGGGATTTGTGGTCGCTGACCCGCGGGCTTTTCCATCCAGTTGGAGGTGAGGAATACCCCGCGCGTGGGCTCAAATACAGCGGTGTAATAGTCGTTACCGGAGCCCGAGCCGGCCACACCGCTCGAGGCGGTGGGCCGGATGACCTTATTATTATTCAGGTAGCTCTCGGCGGTGGCCTTAAGTTTCGCGTCGAGCTGGCCCTGCACGGCAGGCTTGAGCATCGCCATCGTGCCGATGCCCGCGACGAGAATTCCAAAGGCCAAGACCAGGACGGTGACGCCGGTGATCTTCGACCGAAGCGAGACGGTATTCCACCACTCGCTGATCGAGTCATGCATGTATTTCGGGGCTACGCCTTCGAGGTCTTGAGCATATATCCAAAGCCACGCTTGGTCTGGATGAGGGGCTCGGACGAGTACTGATCGAGCTTGCGGCGCAGATAGGAGATATAGCTCTCCACGATGCCGGCGTCGCCGTTAAAATCGTACTCCCACACGTGGTCAAGAATCTGCGCCTTGCTGAGCACCCGGTTGGGGTTGAGCATCAGATAGCGCAGGAGCTTAAACTCGGTGGGGCTCAGCTCGATCGGGGTCTCGCCGACCAGAACCTCGTGGGTGTCCTGGTCCATGGTGAGCTCGCCGGTGCGGATGATGGCGTCCTCATCGGCCTGCATCGTGCGGCGCAGGATGGCCTTAATGCGGGCGACGATCTCATCGAGGCTGAAGGGCTTGGTGACATAGTCGTCGCCGCCCACCGTGAGGCCCGTGATTTTATCCTCGGTATCGTCCTTCGCGGTGAGGAACAGGATGGGGGCGGTATAGCCCGCGGCCCGCAGGCGCTTGGTGACGCCGAAGCCGTTCATATCGGGGAGCATGACATCGAGGATGATGAGGTCTGGTTCTTCTTCCAGGACGGCGGAGATGGCCTGTGCGCCATTTCCCACCGCACGTACCGCAAAGCCGGCAAAGCGCAGGCTTGTGGTCAGCAGGTCGCGAATATTGGGTTCATCGTCGACAATGAGAATTCTTGGTCCGGTCATGTATTCAGTATCTGCGAGCTGTCTGGATAAATCCTGAACGTTATCGGAGAAGCGCGGCGGCGTCGTCCCCTGCCCCGACCGGGGGCGCGTCCAGCTCCGCCGAATCCGAGTCCAGAATCGTATAGCTATAGCCCTGCTCGGCGAGGAACCGCTGGCGATTCAGCGCAAAATCCTGGTCCAGGGTATCCCGCGCCACGAGGGTATAAAAATGCGCGGTTTTGCCCGATTCCTTGGGCCGCAACAGGCGACCCAGGCGCTGGGCCTCCTCCTGGCGCGAGCCAAAGGAACCGGAGACCTGAATGGCCACGCTCGCCTCGGGGAGATCCACCGAGAAATTGGCCACCTTGGAGACCACCAGCACCTCGATCTCGCCCACGCGGAACGCCTGAAAGAGGCGCTCGCGCTCGTCTACATCGGTGGAACCGGTGAGCTGGGGCACACCCAGGGCCTCGGCGATCTCATCGATCTGATCCAAATACTGGCCGATGATCAGGATGCGCTCGCCGCGGTGACGCTCGAGCAGGCGGCGCACGATCGGGAGCTTTGCCTGCGCGGTGGCCGCGAGCCGATAGCGGTCCTCATCGGCGGCCGCGGCATAGGCCATGCGATCGCCGTGCGGCAGATCCACGCGCACCTCAAAACACTCCGCGGGGGAGATAAAGCCCTGGGCCTCGATCTCCTTCCACGGTGCATCAAAACGCTTGGGCCCGATCAGGCTGAAAACATCGCCCTCGCGGCCGTCCTCGCGCACAAGCGTGGCGGTCAGGCCCAGGCGGCGGCGCGCCTGTAGCTCGGCCGTGAGCTTAAACACGGGCGCGGGCAGCAGGTGGACCTCGTCGTAGACCACGAGGCCCCAGTCCATCGCGTCCAGGAGCGCGAGGTGGGCATATTCGCCCTTCCGCCGCGCGGTGAGGATCTGATACGTGGCGATCGTCACCGGCTTAACCTCCTTGGTCTGGCCGGAATACTCGCCGATCTCCTCCTCGGTCAGGCTCGTGCGGCGCAGGAGCTCATCGCGCCACTGCCTCGCCGAGACCGTATTGGTCACGAGGATCAGCGTATTGGTGCCCGCGGTGGCCATGGCCCCCGCGCCCACCAGGGTCTTGCCGGCGCCACAGGGCAGCACCACCACACCCGAGCCGCCCGCAAAAAAATTATCGATCGCCTTCTGCTGATAACCGCGCAGCTCCCAGCCGTCCTGGTGCAGCGTGATCTCGTGCGGGGTACCCGGGGTATAACCCGCGAGATCCTCCGCGGGCCAGCCGATCTTCACGAGGTCCTGCTTCAGCTGCCCGCGCGCCCACGGCTCCACCAGATAGGTGCCGGGTGTGGGGTTGCCGATTAGCAGCGGTGCGATGCGCTTGGACCCGGCGACCTCCGCGAGGACCGCCTCGTCCTCGGAGCGCAGAATCAGCGCACCCTCGGCATCGCGCTCGATCACGAGGCGGCCATAGCGGTTCACGGTATCGGCGATATCCAGGGTCACGCTCGGCGGGATCGCAAACTTGGAGAAGCGCTCCAGCGTGCCGATCATGTCCTCCGCGCTATGCCCCGCGGCACGCGCGTTCCACAGCCCCAGCCGGGTGATCCGATAGGTATGGATATGCTCGGGCGCGCGCTCCAGCTCGGCAAATACCGCAAGCTCGTGGCGCGCATCCTCGGCGAGGGGGTGGGCTACTTCGAGCAGGACCGTGCGATCGCTCTGGACAATGAGGGGGCCGTCTGACATAACCTATAAGCTTACTCGGGCGAACACCGGTTAGGAACTCGTCCGTTCAGTGACGCTCGTGATGAGGGATAGCGGGAGTGTGCGCTCGGTATCGGCCGCCTTATCCAGGCCGCGGATGCGACCACCGGCGATGCCCGTGGGCTCCAAGACAAAGGTGACCTCGCCCCGGCCGGGGAGAACCGCGGTGATTTCCAGCGTGGTCTTGGCCTTCAGCGCGACCAGGAGGCGGCGGGCGAGCCACGCCTCATCGCCGTGATTCAGGAGGGCGGCCGCCGCGGAGTGCAGGCGGGCCATGAGCTCGGTATAGTCGGGCGCAGCCGTGCCGGTCCCGGAGCGGCCCACGCGGCGCCGGCGCAGCCGCAGGAACGAGCCATCGGCGGACTCGGCCACCGCGGGATATTTGGCATCGGCCAGGGCCCAGAACAGCACCTCGGAATCAAAGCGGCTCACGGCACCCAGATCCGATTCGCGCAGGAGCGAGAGCGGCATCAGGTTGCGATCCACCATGATCTGGTCCAGGACCCGCGCATCGGTGGCCCGCACATAGCTGGAGTGGCCGTCCACGGGCGGCGAGAGCTGGCCCACCCGGATCGACCCAAATCTCTCGGCACACTGATTAATCAGATAGGACACCGGCTGGGGCAGCCCGGAGAGCGATACCCGGCCCAGGAACTCGAGCATCTCCTCGGCGGTAACACCCGTGCTCAGGCCGCGCATGATGCTTGTCTCGCCGAGGCGATAGCTGGATGCCTCGGCCCGCACCTCCAGATCGGCAAAGCCGCGCAGCGTGCGCTCGACCTCGGAGTCCAGGACACCCGGGGCGATGATCGTGAGATCGTGCTGCAGATAAAAACCGGCCACGGGCGGCGGGAAGGCATCGGTGAGCAGCTCGGTGAGGGTCTCGGGGGCGGTCAGGGCGCGCAGCCCCGCCTCCTCCAGGCGGCCGTTTTGTTGCAGGCCCAGGAGCTCACCCTGGAGCAGGAACGTAGCCAGCTCGGCGGCGATGATCTCGCCCCCGGCCGGATACCACCAGCGCAAGAGGGTGCCCAGATCGTCGGTGGGGTGGGCGGCCACGGCGGTGGGAAAGGACGCGGGGAGCACCAGGGCCCAGGCAGCGGCGAGGGATACCCAGCGCTCGGCCGCGGAGAGCAGGAGCCAGCGCTCGCCCGCCTCGGTGGGCAGCCAGCCCTCGGGCTCCAGGGAGACCAGATCGGCCCCGCGGGCCAGGTGCAGGGTGTCCAGGACGATCGCGGGGTCCACATCAAGCTCGGCCGCGAGGCGTCGCGTCTCGGGCTGGGATAGTCCGCCGCGGCTGAGCTCGCGGGCCGGGGTCTCACCCAGGCCCAGCACCAGCTCGGAGATGATGCCCACGCCGCGCACGGCACGGCCAATTCCGGGAAGACCGGGAACGGGGTCGGGGCCCGCGGGAAGCTCGGGCGTATCCAGGGAGGCGCCCGCGAGATCGGTCACGGCCTCGGTCACGGAGTCCAGATACTTGGCGTCGGTGCCCTCGGCAGTGGGGAGGATCAGGCCCAGCCCGGCGAGCACTGCACGCAGCGCGGGGGCGGGGCGGTCGGGCTGCTCGCGGAGCAGGGCGAGTGCCTCGCGATCCAGGTGGGTCAGCGCCCGGGCGATGGACTCGCGGCTCAGGAGCAGATCGGCCAGATCAAAAAAATCGGCCACCCGGGTATTGCCGGGCACGCAGCGGGCGTGCAGGAGTGTGCCCAGGCTCACCGGGTCGAGACCGGCGAGGGACGTGGCGAGGGACCGGAGATCCGGTACCGGGGAACCGCCCGTGGGGTTCAGTGGGTGACCCCGGAGCGGGAATTGGCCCGGGAACGTCCGCGGCCTCCGCCGAGGACCAGGGCGATCACGATGATAAAGGCACCGGGCAGACCCACCCAGGGCGCAAACGTAATGGCACGCCAGAGCGGGGTATCAAAATCGGCCTGGGCCATTCCGTTCCCCGTGCCGATCATAATCGCGAAGAACGCGATGACGGACACGGCGATCAGCGCCACGAGCACATAGGCCAGGCTGCGTTCCACGCGGGAAACACTTCTCGTCTTGTCGGTAGTCACCCCTTCAGGATAGTCGCCCCAGCGTGTCGGGGCGAACATCGCCGCGGCACGGAGCCGCCTTTTTGGGGGCTGGCCCGGTAAGCTGGGCCTCACGGACGTTACGTTCGTAGCGCCCTCCATACGGCCGGGTGCTTCAGGTTGGATCGCCGCGATGCGCGATCCCCAACGGGGTGAGGTTACACCGATGCCTACCGGCAAGGTCAAGTTTTACGACGAGGATAAGGGCTTTGGCTTTATCTCCAGCGACGATGGACAGGAAGTGTTCCTGCACGCCTCCGCGTTGCCCGCCGGCGTGACCGCGGTGAAGCCCGGAATGCGTCTCGAGTTTGGGATTGCCGATGGCAAGCGCGGTGCGCAGGCCCTCTCCGTGCGCGTCCTGGATGCACCGCCCTCGATGGTCAAGCTGAAGCGCAAGCCCGCCGACGATATGGCCATCATCATCGAGGACCTCGTTAAGGTCCTCGACGGCCTCGGCGGCAACCTGCGCAAGGGCCGCTATCCCGATAACGCGCACTCGCATAAGGTGGCCGAGCTGATGCGCCGCGTCGCCGACGAGCTGGACGCGTGACCACTTCCGGCGGAGATTTCGCCGATCCCGCGGGCGATGCCCGCGATAGAACCAACGAGGAGATCGTGACCGAAGACAGCAAGCAGACACCCGAGGCGCCCCGGCGTCGCACGGGTTCGCGCCGCGCCACCACGTCCGTGGTGAGCACCGGCGGCACCGGACTGATCGTCCCCGAGGCCGCCCCGGCGGTCCCCGCTCAGAGCGCTCCCGCGACCCCCGCTCCCGTGGTGGCCCCCGTGGTCACCGAGCGTCCCGCGGCCAAGAGCCGCTCGCGCCGGGTATCGGTGGCCGTGGCCGGCACCGAAATCACCGCCAATGGGGAGCCGCTCGCGGCCCGCGAGGCGGCGGCCGTCGTGACCGAGGCGCCCGAGCGCCCGGCCCGCACCGCCCCCACCACGCGGCGGGAGCGGCCGGTTATCGCCGAGCCCGTGGCCGAGCCGAGTGCCGCGGAGGAGCCCCGCACCGACCAGGAGCCCGCGGGGGAGTCCCCGGCTCGGGGTCGCTCGCGCCGCAGCCGCTCGCGTGCAGGTTCCGCCGCGCGCGAGGAGTCCCCGGCCGTCACCGCCGACGCGGACGCCCCCGTCGAGGCCCGGACGCAGGCACCCGCCGCGAAGGCCGAGCCGGCCGCCGCGGAGCCCGAGGCTGCCCCGGTGGCCGAGGCCGCCGCGGAGCCCGAGGCTGCCCCGGAGCCCGAGGAGGCCGCCCCCGAGGCCGTGATCTACGCCCCGGACCCCGTCCTGGCCGTGGCAGTGGAGCAGGCCCGCGCGGCACTGCTTGAGGTGATTCCGGAATCCGATATTGGTCGTCACGTGGGCAATAAGGCCGATGGCGAATTTGCGCTTTCGCTGCTCTTTGAGAACCGCCTGCGCGGCTATCCGGGCTGGTATTGGAGCGTCACGATGGGGCGCGTGGACGCGCAGTCCGAGCCCAATGTGCTGGAAATCTCGCTGCTGCCCAATCTCACCGAGGCCCTCCTCTCTCCCGAGTGGATCCCGTGGTCCGAGCGCCTGGCCGATTATCGTGCCACGCAGCAGGCCGCGGCCCTCCTCGCCGCCGAGGATCACGAGGATGACCTCGACGACGATCACGAAGACGATGACCACGAAGACGATCACGAGGATGACTTCGACGAGCGCGGCGCACTGCTGCACGGCGGGGATATCGACGGCGTGGACGTGGACGAGGCGCTTGCGCTCGCCGCGGACGACGCGGATGAGGATGAGGAAGACGAGTCCGAGCCCGAGGCCGAGCCCGCCCCCGCGCTCGAGAGCGATGCCGAGGGTGAATACTCGCGCAAGACCGCCCGCCGCGGACGCACGCGGGCACCGGCCTTTGACGAGTATGAGGACACCTATCGCGATGTAGACCGCTATAACCGCTCGCGCGGTGGCGGACGCGGACGTCGCCGCTAGGCGCGATCCCACCGCAAAACGGCCCCGCCCCCGGACAAGATCCGGGGGCGGGGCCGTTTTATGCTGGGGAGCCTAGAGGGCGCCGACCACGTAGTCGATGCTGGCCGTCAGGGCGCGCACATCGGCGGGGTCAATCGCGGTGAACGTGGCCACGCGCAGCTGGTTGCGGCCGAGCTTACGATAGGGCTCGGTGTCCACCACGCCGTTGGCGCGCAGGGCCTTGGCCACGGCGGCTGCGTCGATGCCGTCCTCGAAGTCGATCGTGACAACCACCTGCGAGCGGTGCTCGGGGTTTACCACAAACGGGGTGGTGTACTCGGTGCGCGTGGCCCAGTCGTAGAGGTGTCCCGAGCTTTCCGCGGTGCGGGAGTGGGCCCAGGCGAGTCCGCCGTTGCCGTTCATCCACTGCACCTGGCTATCCATCATCACGAGGGTTGCGAGGGCCGGGGTATTCAGGGTCTGGTTCAGGCGCGAATTATCCACGGCGTTCTTCAGGCTCAGGAACTCGGGGATATAGCGACCCGAGGCCGCGATCCGCTCCACGCGCTCGATGGCCGCGGGGGACATCAGGGCAAACCACAGGCCGCCATCGGAGGCGAAGTTCTTCTGCGGGGCGAAATAATAAACATCGGCCTCGGCGGCGGAGAAGTCGATTCCACCCGCGGCACTCGTGGCGTCGATCACGGTGAGTGCACCGTCATCGCCGTGCACGCGCGTGACGGGCGCGGCCACACCGGTCGAGGTTTCGTTATGCGGCCAGGCGTAGACATCCACGCCGGCAACGGCCTCAAACTCGCTGCGCGAGCCGCCCGGGGCTGTGCGCACATCGGGGGCCTCGAGCCACGGGGCACCCGCGGCCTTGGCAAATTTGGAGCCAAACTCGCCGAAGCTCAGCAGCTGGGCGCGCTTTTCGATCAGGCCAAACGCGGCGGCATCCCAGAACGCGGTGGACCCGCCGTTGCCGATGACGATCTCATAGCCCGCGGGGGCGCGGAAGAGCTCGGAGAGTCCCTCGCGCACGCGGCCCACGAGGTTCTTCACGGGGGCCTGGCGGTGGGAGGTTCCGAGGAGCTCGGAACCGGAGGCGAGCAGGGCTGCGATCTGCTCGGGACGGACCTTCGAGGGGCCGCAACCAAAGCGGCCGTCGGCGGGCAGGAGGTCGGTGGGGATCGAAATCTCAGGCATGAAACGATTCTAGGGGTCTTGGCGCCCGCACCCTGCTCCGTTTCGGTCGAAAGGCACGCCGAGCAGGCCACGCTATCGACAGCTTGTCGGGGTAACCCAGTAAGCTAACACCGACCCCCGCGGGCGACTAGGGAGAACGATGGCTGACCTCATTGACACCACAGAGATGTACCTCCGAACCATTCTGGACCTGGAAGAGGAGAACATCATTCCTCTGCGCGCCCGGATCTCGGAGCGCCTTGGACACTCGGGACCCACGGTCTCGCAGACCGTGGGGCGCATGGAGCGAGACGGCCTGGTGGTTGTCTCCGATGACCGCCACCTGGAGCTCACCGCCGAGGGGCGCCGCAAGGCCGTCCATGTGATGCGTAAGCACCGCCTGGCCGAGCGCCTGCTGAGCGATGTCATCGGCCTGGAGTGGGAGCTTGTGCACGATGAGGCCTGCCGCTGGGAGCACGTCATGAGCGAGCAGGTGGAGCGCAAGCTGCTGGAGGTCCTGGGCCACCCCACGGAGTCCCCCTATGGCAACCCGATCCCGGGGCTGTCCGAGCTGGGCGGCGTGGCCGCCCCCGAGTTCATCACGGGCGTCACCAGCCTGGTGAACCTCGTGGCCGAGGCCGAGGCACCCGTGCGCGGCACCATTCGCCGCCTGAGCGAGCCGGTGCAATTTGAGCCCGAGCTGCTGCTTCAGCTGAAGCAGGCCGGCGTGATGCCCGGCGGCGTGGGCGAGTTTTCCAAGGCCGGATCTTACGTTCTTGTACAGGTTGAAGGTTTTGGTGATGGACTTGAGCTGCCGAATGAGGTAGCCACCCATATTTACGCAGAAACCCTCTAGTTTCCGCGGATCTACGGGCCTCCCTCGTTCCACCATTTGGTGGACACGACGGGAGGCTCGTCCTCTTTAAGGGGGACAATGCGACAGTCGTGTTACCAATTTGTTAGAAATATCCCCCCAGAAGATGACAACGGGCTCATCTTCGCGTATTCTCGGTTGAGTCCGAAGGCCTAACTAGGTCGCAGGACCCGATGCGAGGCGCCTACCCAATCGTCTCCTCGCTATCGAGACACCAAGAATTCTTGATGTGGACGAGCAACTTGCATGTTGTGGGGGCGTCGGAGGTTACAACTTTGGCTGAAGTAGGTACCAACGAGTCGAACGCAGACTCCTTGACCGTCGCACGGACCCAGGCGATGACCCGTCGGGAGACCCGACTGGCCCGTGACGCAGCACCCGCTCCCCGCCGCCAGGCAGCCGCACCGGCACCCGCGGCCCCGCGCCGCCGCTGGGGCTCCACGGTAGCCGTGGCCCTGGCCGTCCCCGCACTCTTTGGCACCGTGGCCCTCCCGGCCTATGCCATCAATAACAACACGGACGCCGCCGGCACCTCGCTTCAGGACGCCAAGGACGCGGGCGCCCAGGCGTTCACCGCCCCCGCCGCCGATGAGGCCAGCGAGGCCACCGCCGTTTCTCGTGAGGGTTATACCGCCACGAGCGACGCCGAGATCGCCCAGGCCGCCCAGGTCGCCGCCGCCACGGCTCGCGCCGAGCAGGCCGCCGCCGGTCGCAGCCAGTTCGCCGCGCAGCAGGCAGCCTATAGCGGCCCGAGCGCAAGCGACCTGCTCTCCACCTCGGGTGCCGCAATGCCCGACTACAGCCTCTCGGCCGTCTTCAGCGAGGCCCTGAAGTACCAGGGTGTCCCGTATGTCTTTGGTGGGGCCACCCCCGCCGGCTTCGACTGCTCGGGCTTTGTGAAGTACGTCTTCGCCAAGTTCGGCATCAACATGCCGCATAACTCCACCACCCAGGGCAACATGGGCAAGAAGATCGCCGTGGCCGATGCCGTGCCCGGTGACCTCGTGGTGAGTGCCGGACACATCGGCTTCTACGCCGGAAACGGAATGATCCTGCACGCCTCGCAGCCCGGAACCCCGCTGCGCATCGGTCCGATCTACGCCAAGAACTGGTCGATCGTCCGCGTGGGAATCTAATTCCATAATTGCTTCCGACCAAAAGGCGCGTTTTCCTCGGAAAACGCGCCTTTGGTGTATTAGGGTAAAGCCGTTACCTCGTAGTGAAGGAGCGGAAGATCATGGCCCGAATACCCGGCGTCCCACCCAAGGATGCTCGTGGTGTGCGAGAGATGTGGTTTTCCCCCCGGATATCGGCCGACGTGAAGTCTGCCACCGTGGCGCTGTCTGAAAAGACGGCGCCATTTTTGTTTTCCGGGGGCCCGCTTCCCGCTGCGGTACTGCAGTCGAATAACCGCGAAGCCGTCACGGCCATTCGAGAGGAAAAATACCCATGCGTACACTTGTGCTCAACGCGGGCTATGAACCGCTTGCCATCGTCTCCTTCCGTCGCGCCCTGGTCCTGGTCCTTAACCACAAGGCCACGATCATCGAGGCCGACGCCGAACATCCCGTGACCGGTGCGGACGCCAGCTATGAGCGCCCACTCGTGATCGTGCTCGGCCGATATGTGCGCATGCCGCGCACGCGGCGGGTGCCGGTTACCCGGCGCGGTGTGCTGCGCCGCGACGCGTTTACATGCGCCTATTGTGGGCTGCCGGCCAATACCATCGATCATGTGCTGCCGCGCTCGCGCGGGGGTGCCGGCTCCTGGGAGAACCTGGTGGCCTGCTGCACGCGCTGCAATAACCAGAAGGCCGACCGCA
The DNA here is from genome assembly GCF_020424085.1 of Mycetocola spongiae. Taxonomy (NCBI): domain Bacteria; kingdom Bacillati; phylum Actinomycetota; class Actinomycetes; order Micrococcales; family Microbacteriaceae; genus Mycetocola; species Mycetocola spongiae. The sequence goes on from NZ_CP080203.1 coordinate 2,779,684, forward strand.
CGCCGCGGGAGATGGGCTGGAGCCTGAGCTGGGCGCCCGTGCCGCCGCGCGGGGCCACCTGGACCATGCGCGGGGCGGACCGGGCGCTGCCGTCCTGGGAGCAGTATCTGGAGCAGGCGGCCTAGGGTCCGGCCGTTCCCTCCCGGGAGCGGCGACGGGCGCGGGTGCGGGTGCTTAGGGCTTCAGGCCCGCGAGGGGCTGGGCGGCGGTATAGGCCAGGAACTCCTCCGCGATATCGATGCCGCGGTCCACAACCCACTGCTGTTGCAGGCCATCGGCCACGGCAATCAGGCGGCGGGCATGCGAGCGCACCTGCGCGGGGGAGAGCTCCCGGCCATCGGGCTGCGTGCAAATCAGCTCGGAGAGCCCGGTAATCAGCCGATCAAAGCGCTCGGCCATGAACGCCGCGGCGGGGTGCTCGGGGTCGCTTGCGGCAGCCAGGAGGGTGACAAATAGCTCGATCAGGCCCGGCTCATTGGCGTTTGCACGCAGGACGGCGATAAAGCCCCGCATCGGCGGCAGGCCCTCGGTATTTGCGCGGGCCACCTCATCGCGTAATTGCAGCGTTTTTACCAGGAGGTCCTCGCGCGAATCAAAATAGTGCATGAGGCCCGCGAGGCTGATATTGCAGCGCTGGGCGAGCGTGCGCAGCGAGGTGCCGCGGTAGCCCTCGACGGCAAAGAGCTCAAGCGCGGAGCGCAGAATTTCCTCGCGCTTGGCCGCGCCCTTGGTGGAGCTTCCTCTTCCCGGCATGCCCACCATCGTATCCCAGCCGGGGCATTGCATCCGCAAAACCGAACACTGTATGCTTTCTCAAAAGGCCGGAGCACTACCCGCGAAGGGATCCACGGATCATGCAGAAAAACCAGGTTGCGTCCATACTGTCCACCCTCACTCTGGAGGAGAAGGCCTCGCTGCTCAGCGGCGCCGATTTCTGGAGCACCGTGGCGATCGAGCGGGCAGGGGTCCCCTCGATAGCCGTCTCCGATGGGCCACACGGCGTGCGCAAGCAGGCCACGGGCGGCGACCACCTGGGCCTGCTCTCGGGGGAACCCGCAACCTGCTTCCCGCCCGCGACCGGGCTCGGTTCCAGCTGGGACAGCGAGCTGATCGAGCGGGTGGGGCGCGCGCTCGGGCAGGAGGCGCTCGCGCTGAACGTGAGCGTGCTGCTGGGCCCCGGCATTAACATCAAGCGCGATCCGCGCTGTGGCCGCAATTTTGAGTACCTCTCCGAGGACCCCCTGCACGCGGGCGTGCTGGGCGGGGCCCTCGTGCGCGGCATCCAGTCCCGGGGTGTGGGGGCCTCGGTGAAGCACTTCGCCGCGAATAATCAGGAGACCGACCGGATGCGCGTGAGCGCCGAGGTGGACGAGCGCACGCTGCGGGAGCTCTATTTCCCCGCGTTCCGCCGCATCGTGCACGAGGAATCCCCGTGGACCGTGATGTGCTCCTATAACCGCATCAACGGGGTATTTGCCTCGGAGGACCGCTGGCTGCTCACCGAGGTACTGCGCGAGGACTGGGGTTTTGACGGGCTGGTGGTGTCCGATTGGGGCGCCGTATCCAATCGGCCCGCGGCACTCGCGGCCGGACTGGACCTGGAAATGCCCACCACGGGTGGCCGCACCGATGCCGAGGTGGTGGCCGCCGTGCGTGCCGGAACGCTCCCGGAGGATGTGCTGAACGCATCCGCGGCGCGCGTGATTGAGCTCGCGCTGCGCGGGGTGGAAAACCGCCGCCCCGAGACCAGTATCGATGTGGACGCGCATCATGCCCTCGCCCGCGAGGCGGCGGCCGCGAGCGTGGTCCTGCTGCGCAATGAGGGCGGGATCCTCCCGCTGCCCACCGATTCGGGCTCGCTCGCGGTGATCGGCGAATTTGCCCGCACCCCGCGCTATCAGGGCTCGGGCAGCTCGCAGATCGTGCCGACCCGCCTGGATAACGCCCTGGACGAGATCCGCGCGCTGGCCCCCACCCTGGAGGTGAGCTTTGCCGCGGGCTTCCGGCTCGACGGAACCCGGGACGCGGGGCTCACCGCCGAGGCAATCACCGCGGCCGCGGAGGCCGAGACCGTGCTGTATTTCTGCGGTCTACCCGATGCCGCCGAATCCGAGGGATTTGACCGCGCCGATATCGATCTGCCCGCCGATCAGCTCGGCCTGCTGGCCGAGCTTCTCCGCGTGAATCCCCGCGTTATCGTGGTGCTCAGCAACGGCGGCGTGGTGCGGCTCTCGCCGTGGTCCGGCACGGTGCCCGCGCTGCTCGAGGGCTGGCTCCTGGGCCAGGCCGGGGGTGGCGCCCTCGCGGACGTGATCTTTGGCCGGGTGAATCCCTCGGGCCGCCTCGCCGAGACCATTCCCGAGCGCCTGTGCGACGTACCCGCCTATACCAATTTCCCGGGCGAGCAGGGCCGCGTGCACTACGGCGAGGGGCTCTACGTGGGGTATCGCCACTACGATACCCGCGACGCCGCGGTGGCCTACCCGTTTGGCTTTGGCCTGTCCTATACAACCTTTAGCTATGGTGAGCCCACCGTGCGGGTGGAGGGCGATCGCGTGGTGATCGACCTCGACGTGACCAATACCGGTGAGCGCGATGGCCGCGAGATCGTGCAGGTATATACCGGGCTCGACGGTGCGGCCGTGAGCCGCCCAGTGCACGAGCTGCGCGCCTTTAGCGCGGTGGCGATTGCCGCGGGGCAGACCGCGCGGGTGAGCCTGGGCTTTGCTGTGCGCGACCTCGCCTATTATCACGTGGACGCCGGCGCCTGGGTGGTGGAACCCGGCACGTATCGTGTGGAGGTCGGGGCCTCCTCGCGGGATCTGCGCCACGTCTCCACGGTGGCAATCGCGGGGGATGCCAACCCCGCGCGGCTGAGCGGGGATTCCACGCTCAGCGAGTGGTTTAGCGATCCGGTGGGAGGCCCGATCCTGCAGGCGGCACTGACCGCGCAGGGCGAGGGTGGTGCCGCGATGGGCGGGGCCCTGGGTGACCCCGAGATGGCCAAGATGGCCGAGCAGATGCCGCTGCGCCTGCTCGTGACCTTCGGTGCGGTGGATAGCGCGCAGATCGATGCGCTGATCGCCGCGGTGGACGCCGCGCGCTAGCGGCTTAACCACGCGTGGCCGCGGGAACGGGGAGACCCCGATCCCGCGGCCACGCGCCCGGGTGGGTTAGGCCGTGGCGGGCAGCCAGACATCGGGACCAAAGATCTCATAGTGGATGCTGCGCGCGGGAAGGCCCGCCGCGAGGGCCTGCTCGCGGATCGACTTCATGAACGGCTGCGGGCCACAGATATAGAGCTCGGCATCTGCGGGCAGATCCACGCCGTCGAGGCTCATATAGCCGCCGTGGGCGCCCTCCTCGGGCTCCTCCATCCAGGTGCGCAGGGTCGCGGACTCCAGTGCGGCGATATCGGCGGCGATCTGGGCGTGCAGGGCCCAGTCGGCCCCCGAGCGGTCGGCATGCAACACGGTGACCGCGCGGGTCGAGCGATCCTCGGCGAGGGAGCGCAGGATCGCGGCGGTGGGGGTGCTGCCGATTCCCGCGGAGGCCAGGATCAGCGGGTGCTCACCCGTGGCCAGGACCACATCCCCATAGGGATTGGACAGGTCCACGATCGAGCCCACGGGCAGGGCATCGCAGAGCACGGGGGATACCGCGCCATCGCGATCGCGGCGCACGGTGATTCTGCGGCCCGTGCCGCGGCCGCCGGTGAGGGTGAACTGGCGCGCCTGGCGCAGGCCCGAGGGGAGGGCCACGCGCACGCTCACATACTGACCGGCGACCGCGGCGGTCACGGGGGTCTCATCGGCGGGCTCAAATTCGAGGGTCACGGCACTATCGCCATGCTCCTCGCGGTGGACGATGCGCCACGGGGCCCAGTGCTGGTTATTGGCCTGGATTCCGTAGAGATCGCGCTCCAGGGCAATTAGGGCGTGGGCCATGAGCCAGTACACCTCGGTCCAGGCATCGGCGATCTCGGCGGTAATCACCTCGGCGAGGTCCTCGGCGATCGCGGCAAAGAGGTGCTCATAGACGATGTCGTATTGTTCAGCGGTGACGCCGAGGGAGGTATGGCGGTGGGCGATGCGCGAGAGCATGGTCTCGGGATAGGTATCGGGGTGGGCCAGCAGGTGGGTGGCGAAGACCGCGATGCTCCCGGCGAGGGCCTGGGGCTGCTCCCCGCTGCCCTGATTGGCGGTGTTAAAAACGCCGTCCAGCAGCTCCGGGTGGGCGGCAAACATCTTCTGATAAAACACCGGGGTGATATGACCGATGCGCGAGCCGATCAGCGGCAGGGTGGCCTCGATCACGGGGCGGGATTTTTCGGAGAGCATGGCTGGCCCTTTCTTTAGACGGCACCCCGGTAGTACCCCCGGGGTGAATATGCGCATTTAATATGCGTATATTGATGCCAGTGTGCTCGCTTGAACGTGCCGCCGGGCCATCCGGGCGCAAAAGGCGTGCCCGGACGGCGCACCGCGCAATCGGGTGGCGTGGAAAACCTCCGGGGTGCTCCGCCGCGGCGGGCGCCGGCTAGAGGTGGGGGCGCAGCCCAATCGTGGCAAAGACAGGCGTCATCTGTCCGGGGGTGGGGAGCGAGGCGGCCACCAGATGATCCAGGGCCGCATAAAACGCCTCGCGGGCATCGGCCAGGGCATGGCGCAGTGCACACTCGCCGATGAGCGGGCAGGTTGCGTGATCACCCACACAATCGGCCACATCGTCCCGGGAGTCCAGGAGGCGCAGGATCTGGCCCACGCTCGCGGTGCGCCCGGCCACGCTCAGGCGGGCCCCGCCGGTGCGCCCAAACGTGACCTCCACCAGGCCGTGCCGGGCCAGGCCCGAGACGGCCTTGCTGACGTGGTTAAAGGGGATACCCACGGCGGTCGCGATCGCGCGGCTGGAGAGCGTGGTGCCCGGTTCGAGCGCCGCGAGCACGAGGATCGCCCGCAGGCTCACATCGGCAAAAACGCTCAGTTTCATCCCCTCAGCCTAACCGGAGCGCCGTTTTTCCGCCGAAATCCCGCCCCTAAGGCACGCTGCGGGCGGAGGCGCGCGCGATCGTGGCCTCGACGATGGCATCGATCGCATACTCGGTGGCCCGGGCCAGATCCACCTCCTCGGGATCCAGCAGCCACTGCACCTGCAGGCCATCCATCGCGGCCAGGATGGCCGCGGAGGCAGCGTCCAGTTCCTCCTCGCTCACATACTCGCTGCCCTGATAGGTGCAAAAGGCCGCGCGCACCGTGGCCCGCAGCGCCCGATAGCGCTCCCGAAAATGCTCGCGCGCGGGATGGCCCTCGATCACCGCCTCGGCGGAGAGCACGGTATGGGCGCGCACCAGATCCGGGTGTTGCGCATTATCGCGCCCGGTCTCGGTGAGGTGGTGGAAGAGGGCCGCGCCCGCGGGGGAGTCCGCGGCGCGAAAATGGTCGGCATCCTGGGCCCGGCGCTGGGAGAGCGCATCGCGCAGCAGGCCGCGCTTGCTGCCAAAATGATGCAGCACCCCGGCGTGGGTCATCTCCACCTGGGAGGCGATCTCCGTGAGGGAGCCGCCCGCATAACCGCGCTGGCCAAAGGTCTCCAGGGCCACCCGCAGGATCTCCTCGCGGCGTCTTGCGGTGGTGGGTCGGCGCGATCCGGATTCGGGGGCGGAGGGGGATTCCATGACGTCCATCGTAGCGAGAGCGCGGCCGGGTGGATGCGACACGCGTACCGTCAAAGCCCGCCAACAGGTGATATAAATACCCCCCGTTTGGGGTTGTATGGGGTGTTCGATTCCATAGGCGGGAACCAGTGCGCTTCTTGCCGGTCTTGGCGGTGAGTGTCCGGTCTCCCGGCAGCGAAAGGCCCCACCGTGACCGATTCACAGCCCACCCCCGAGAACCCGGACGCCTCCGTACCGGGTGCCGGCGATCCCGCCCACCAGCAGTTTGTGGCCCCCGAGGCGGGCCCGACGGATTATTCCACCCCGAACTATGGCGAGTCTGGATCCTCCCCGACCGCCGGTGCACCGATGGCGCCCCCGGTGCCCGGTGCGGAGATGCCCGCCCCCGGCAACGGCGCCCCCGGATACGGCGCACCGGCCTATGGCGCCGAGGCCCCCGGATATGGCGCCCCCGCGTACGGCGCCCCCACCTATCCCGCGGGACAGGCCGGCCCCTCCTCGGGACGTTCGCCCGCCTCCGGGTTTGATATCACGGCATTTGTGCTGTCGATTTTGGCCCCGCTCGTGGGTCTGATCATGGGAATTGTGGCCACCTCGCGGGCCCGTCGTGAGCAGCGACGCGCCTCGGGTATGGCCGCGGCCTCCGTCTGGGTGGGGGCAATCCTCACCGCCGGTTGGATCGTATTCTCGGTTGTTATGGTGATCGTCGTGATCGCGGGCACCGCGTTTGTGAGTAGCAGCGTGATCGCCAGCCTGCCCACCAATCTGCCCACCAGCCTGCCCACCACGTCGCTGCCCCGCGTGGCCCCGAGCGATGAAACGATGGAGCGCTTCTGCGATGCCTATCCCGTGCTGGCGAGCGATTTCCCCGCCCTGGACGCACTCAACATCATGGAACTCGCCGAACGTCCCGAGGGCGCGGCGAGCGAGGAGATCGCGCTGCTGGAGCGGGTATCCACTAACTCCGATGACCTGTTTATGATCTCACCCACGGATATCGAGGACCCGCTCCTGGACCTCACCTCCCACTCCGAAAGCATCGCGCGCGCCCTGTCGAATGGCTATTCCCTGGACGCCTCGGACTTCACCGGGCTCGCCAGAGACCAGCGCGATGTGGTGAGCTACGTCGCCGCCAACTGCGGCTAGGGTCACCACCGAGCGGAATATTTCCGCCGGTAATTATCAGCCCGAACGGGCCGGTGGCGGATAGTATTGCGGCAGCAGCCGTGTGCTTTTTGCGCAGTGATGCCGCGCGTGTATTCCACGTCGCGGCATCACTGCGCGGGGGCACCTCCCCTCACCGCCGCGAAAGGCCATCCGATGACCAGCGAAAACCCGAACTCGCCCAATCCCACCCCCGGCGATGAGCCCGCCGCGGCGCACCCGGAATGGGCGGGCCCGGATTCCGCCGGCTTTGTGCCGCCCGCGCAGGATCGGTTTGCCCCGGGCTTTTCCGCACCCGGCGAATATCCCCACGCCCCCGCGGATCTTCCGCCCGCGGGCTATGCGCCGTCCTATGCCCCGCCCGGGCAGGCCCCGGGCGGTCAGCCGCCCTATGGTGGCTATCCCGGCTCCGCACCCGCGGGTGGCTACGGGCAGTATCCGGCCGGGCGGGGCAACGAGCGTCCCCCCGCCGAGACGTTTGATATCGTCGCGTTTATTTTGTCGATCCTGGCCCCCGTGGTGGGCCTGATCCTGGGCCTGGTCTCCTCGGCCCGCGCCCGCCGCGAGCGGCGGCTCATGTCCGGGTTGGGCGTGGCCTCGATCTGGGTAGGCTCGATCCTCACCGCGCTGAGCACCCTCCTGATCGGCCTCGGCCTGCTGATGACCATGGTCTTTGGGGCCGCCTTCCTCGGCTTCGCCGCGTCCACCGCCGACCGCGTGGGCGATTCCTCCTTTGGCGATTATGGCGATTATCAGGACCTGAGCGATACCGAGCAGCGCGAGCTCTATTGTGGGGAGGCCCCCGCGCTCGTGGGCTCCTTCGCCGAACTGCGTGCGCTGGACGCCACCGCCCTGGAGGCGGCACTTCGGGCGGGGGATGACGAGGCGCTGACCGGCCCCACCGATCTGCTCTACGAGATCGCCGATGACGCCTATAGCCTGAGCTTCTCGGCGCCGGATGACATCGTCGACTCGGTGGACACGCTCTCCTATCTCACCGTGGTGGTGGCCGATAGCCTGCAACACGTTGACGTTTTTGTTCCCGCCGATCTGGACGAGGCCGTGCGCGAGGCCGATTCGATCGAGGCCTATACCGCCGCCACGTGCGGCTAGCCCCGGGCCACGTCTTAACCTGCGCCGGGCACCGTTAGTCTCGGTGCCCGTCCGCACTTCCGCTACAGTGGATATGCAGCCGTTGCGGGTATTCCCGAGGCGGCCGCGGGGCCCGCACCCGTGCGTGCCCCGCGCCTCTGTAGCTCAATGGAAGAGCATGTCCGTCCTAAGGATCTGGTTGGGGGTTCGAATCCCTCCAGGGGCACCAATGTTTGATGTTCGAAACTGCGAATCGTTGGCGCGTGTCGCAGCTCGGCCGTCGGTCTCGGCCCATTCATCGTACTCAGAGCACGCGACCGCTCCACGCCGTATTTCTGGCTAGGGGAAAACGGTGAACGGCTTCGCTCGTTCACCTCCTAATGGCAAGGTCTTAGGAGTAGAACCCCGCGAACACAGAGAGCGATGCAGCGGAGCAGTAGCGATCACGCGTGTCACCGATATCTCTCAGACACCGCCACAGAACTGTGTATCCTCTGCCCTAGGCGCACCAAAACGCGTAATAGGTTGCCCGTATCGAAGGTTCGTGGGCCTTGTTTCGCTGAGGTGCATGATGAGGAAAATCAGCAACTGAGGGGAGACATTATGAATCGGTGTTGCATGTGAAACCCGCAAGCAGACCGCCTGTGCGGAAGTATTGCGTTGGTTGAGTATTCGTGGTTACGGCTTATACCGGCAATCGAGTTGAATCGCTATCTCGCCTCGTCCGTGATGTTCCGGAGACCCGGTTTCTCGGTCGCCGCGTTGGAAGGACCACTGGCTGAAACCGGAACCTACAGCTTTAGGTGTCGCGCCGCGTGGCGATGATGATGGATGGCAGGAGGAAGGCGAGCGTCCAGGCCAGCAGCACCAGCCAGGATACGACCGCGGGTGGCGCTGTACTCGGGATGCTGGCGAACCAGAGCGTGTATGAGGCTATGTCTGGGAGGAAGTACCAGTTCTGGCTCTGCAGTAGCGGACTGATGATCATCAGATACAGCAGGAGCATCGCTGCTGCAGGGATCGCCCTGCGGATGAGGAGTCCGAGGGCAGAACTCAGCACTGTCATGAGCGTGAGGTACACCGCGGCGCTGAGGACGATGCGCACAGCGGTACCAATATCGATGTCGGTCATCGAGATGCGCGCTGTCAGGAGGGTCGTAGTCACGCTGGCGAGCACGACGATTATTCCTGCGGACAGCGCAAGCGGAGCGAGCGCGAGCGTGGCCGCTGCGCGCCATCGGACACGGTCGGGTATGGCGATAAGGGTGGTGCGGATCTGACCGCCGATGTACTCGGAGCTTGAGGCGATGACGCCGAGCAGGAAGAATCCACATTGGGTCCACGTCACCGCGGTCACTCCGTAATCGAGGATGTTCGCTCCGGAAGGTCCGCCGCCCCCATTGGGAACGCTTGTCCCGAACGCGATCGATAGCACGATGGTGATCACAAACGTGCCGCCAAGTACGAGCCAGGTCGCCGGCAAGGATATGAGCTTCGATAATTCCGCGCCCGCTGCGAGCGCGAACGCCCGCCCGCGTGTCCGCGAAGCGTCATGCGTCGTGGTCATGCATCCCTCCGTACGAACACAATGCCCGCGGCGACCAGCATTGCCGCTACCCAAGCGGCCATAATGAATCCGCCGGCGACCGGGTTGATCTCGACGCTCGTGTGCAGCGTGGTGAACATGCGCATCCCTGCCAGGTCGGGCAGGTAGTTTGCCACCGGGAAGTTCTGCGCCAGCAGAAAGGTGACGGTCACGGCTGAGGAGTTGGCGACCAGAACCGCCATGGGGACAATGCCGTTGCGGGTGAGAACGGTCAGCCCGAACCCGAGTAGTGCCATCATCACCCAGTAGGCGACCGCTCCACCGGCCCGAGCGAGCGTCTCCCCGTCAATATCGGGTGCTTGCGAGCCGAGCAGCAGATGAACCGTCGTATGCGCCAGCAGAACTGCGACGATCGCCAGGGCAGCGACGACGATCATCACCGTGATGATCTTGACAATCATGAGCCGTGTGCGCGAAGGTATCGCGGTCAGTGTGGTGGTGATCTGTCGACCTCCTGCAGACTCCTCGCCTTCCGTGGTGTACTCGCTCCCGATCGCGACGACGCCGAGTACAATCGCGCCGAGCACACCGATCGCCAGCTCGGAGAATCCCGTGTCGGGGCCCGGTTGCGAGGTGAGACTAGTGATGACACAGATACCCGTTGGGATCACGAGCCCGGCGATGAGAGCCACCCACCCAGAAGGGAGACTCACGAGCTTTATCAGTTCCGCACGCAATGCCCTCATTGCAAGCCCTTACCGCCTGTGAGCGCGAAAAAGGCTTCCTCGAGACTTTTATATCCACGGGTGACCTCTGCGAGGGTGCCATCCGCAACGATCTGCCCTTCGCGGATCACCACCACGTCATCGACGGTCTCGGCGAGCTCGCCCATCAGATGGCTCGAGACCAGGACGGTGCGCCCTGCCGAAGCCTGCTCCCTCAGAAAGAGCCTGATCCAGCGGATGCCATCGGGGTCGAGACCGTTCACGGGTTCGTCGAGAACGAGAGCCTCGGGCTCGGCGAGCAACGCCGTCGCCAGTCCCAGCCTTCGGCCCATGCCCAGTGAATACGTAGAGACGCGTTTGCCCGCGGCCTCCTGAATTCCCACGAGTTTGAGGACTTCCTCAACGCGATCGTTGCCGATCCCTGCCGATCGCGCCACCCATTTCAGGTGCGCGCGTCCTGTTCGGGAACGATGGGCCCCGGAACCGTCGAGCACCGCACCCACACGGCGCAGTGGATCGCGAAGAGTGGTGAAACGTTGGCCGTCCACGAGTGCCTGGCCTGACGTCGGGCGGTCCAAACCGAGTAGTATCCGCAGGGTCGAGGACTTGCCCGCTCCATTAGGGCCGAGAAATCCGGTGACCCGGCCAGGATCCGCGGTGAAAGTGATGCCGGTGAGGATGGAGCGGTTGCCTCGCATTTTTGTCACGTTCTTGAAAGTTAACATGACTCCAGACCAGCAGATGATTGAAGGTAGAACACCACAGCCAGGGGTGATCTTGATTTTCGTTCTCCTCCCCTGGGGTGAAGACTATCCGTCGTCTAATTTCTATGATGAAAGTATGGAGAATGCCGACAGACGGAACATCACCTCCGCATGGCTGATCACCGCATGCGTAGTCGTTGTCCTTCTGCTTGTGCTGATGGCGCTCGGACGGGGCGCGCCATATGTGATGGCTGCGATCGTGGCGATCGTCACCATTGCAGTTGGGACTACGACCTGGGCGTTGCTACGCACTCGTCGCGCCCGGCGCGCATACGAGCAGCAGCTAGTCCGGTTCGCCGCTGACCGCGCGGTACAAGCTGAGCGGCTGCGCATCGCTCGGGACCTGCACGATTTGGCCTCTCACGGGCTCGGACTGATGACCGTTCGCGCCGCGACCGCAAATCTCACTGCCGACGATGACGATGCCGAGCGTCGGCAGGCGCTGCGGGACATCGAGCAGCTCAGCCGCGAGACTACCTCGGAGCTGCGTAGCATGCTCGCGCTCCTACGCACCACCGGCGCAGAACACCCCGTCCCCTTGCGCCCGACACAACCCTTTCCTGATTTGCCGAGCATCTTCGAGGAGGCGAGGAACGCCGGACTCGTTGTCATCTACCAACAGAGTGATCTGAGGAATGTTGCACCGGCGATTCAGCTGACGATCTGCGTTCTTGTCCGCGAAGGCCTTACTAATGCTCTGCGGCACGCCGGTCACACCAGTATTCACGTTACGATCGAACGCTCTGCGACAGGCATCGCGATCGACATCCAGGACGAAGGCCCTGCACCGGGCTGGTCTCCGAGCCCAGGCGCCGGAATGGGACTCCGCGGCTTAGAAGAACGCCTCGGAGTGCACCACGGTACGCTCAAAATCGAGAACACAAGCACGGGGTTCCATCTCCTCGCGAAGATCCCGGGAGGGTCCTTATGACGGCGCACTACGTGGCCACTCATCCCCAGATCCAGCCCACCCGTCTCCTGCTGGTCGACGACCAAGCGTTGCTGCGTCGCAGCCTCCGTATCGCGATTGATCGTGAATACGACCTGACAGTCGTCGGCGAGGCCGGCACGGGAGCGGAGGCGATTGCCGCTGCTAGGGTGCTGCGCCCCGACCTCGTGCTCATGGACATCAGAATGCCCGAGATCGACGGCATCGAGGCGACTAGGCAGATCATCGACGACGCAGCACCCGATCACACGCGCATCCTGATCCTCAGCATGTTCGAGCTCGACGAGTATCTCTATGAAGCCTTGAGGGCCGGCGCGAGCGGGTTCCTACTCAAAGACGCCCGCCCGGAGGAGTTGGTCGACGCCATCCGCCGCGTCGCCACAGGGGAGTCTCTTTTCGCGCCGACGATCCTCACTACCCTGGTCGAGTACTACCTCGGACACCGGGCCGTGACCGAAAAGACCGATCCGGCACGGTTGTCGAGGCTCACCACCCGAGAGAAGGAGGTTCTTGCCCTCGTCGGCAAAGGCCTGCCCAACGACGATATCTCGGCTACCCTGACCGTGTCACGCAACACCGTCAAGACCCACATCAGCAGTCTTCTCGCCAAACTCGCAGCGAGAGACCGCGCTCAGCTGGTCATCGCGGCCTATGAGAGTGGGCTGCTCGTTCCGGCACCACACAAAACCCAATCCTGATAATCTTTATCGCTGCTGCGAGATGATTTGGTTAGGAGCCAGATCTAGATAGAGACGACTGTCCGTCATGAGATCAGCGTGCGTGCCTTGAGTAATAATATGAACGCGATCCAGAAGAATGATGGCTTTGGCGTCTCGAACAGCCGCGAGGCGATGGAAGATAGTCGCCGTGGTCCAGTTCTGGCCAACCTTGCCTAGCACGCCACGGATGATCGTTAACGTTCGACGATCCAGGCTCGCCGTTGATCCATCTAACAAAAGCGGTGGGGGATCGCTTAGCAAGGTGCGAGCACTTGCAATGCGCTGTTATTCTCCATCGGAGAGGAGCTCACCCGCCTCTTCCACTAGTTGATGATGGGGGAGCGCTCGAACCATCGCGTCGAGTTGCCTGGACTCGAAAATAGCCCATTAATCCTTGTCGATCGCATCCGGAGACAACAGCAACGCGCTCCCGCACCGTGCCTGGCAACGCTGGGGAATCCTGCTCAACGCATGAAACACCGCTTCGTGATTCCGTAGGACTCACTGTTGACCTGTTTGCCCCATCGAGCACAACCCGACCGGCGGCCAGCTCGTAGACGCGGACGATCCGGCTAGGGAGCGTGCTCTTGTCAGCACCTGTCGGGCCGACGAAGACGATGCGTTGTCTAGCCTCAATGCGGAAGGAAACGTGCTCAAGTCTGACTATTGCTCAATCGCTATATCGCGGGATGTAGCCGAAACTTACGTCTTCAAATTCGATACTGATCGGCCGCTGGCCCAGTGAGGCGGGGCCCGTTTTACGAGCGGCATTGCGCTCGGACGCGATGCTTATGAGTTTCCCTATCCGATCAACTACGCTGAGCGCGGCGTTTAGTGAGGCGAGCGAAGAGGATAGTTGTCTGAGCGGAGCGACTCGCAAGAATACGTACATGATGACCGAAATCAAGTTGGCAACCGAAAGCTCACCGATGGTAACGCCAGAGCCGCCTACGGCCAGTATCGTAAGTGCTGCTCTCTGCATGGACCTCATTTACATAGGCACAATGAGGGCAGTGAACTTCGTGATCCGCATCACTCCTGCGCGCTCCTGCGCCGCAACATCGATGAGACCAGCCTCTTCGCAGTCACTGGCATTCTCGGCGCGAATTATACGGATGCCAAGGATTGCCCGGCCAACCGCTGCTGATAACAACCTAATCCGTTGTTGAAGACTACGGCTAGCACTCCGCGCGCGACCACGGATTTGAGAAAAGTCAGAAGCGCAAACAGTGCCAAGATCGGGGGTATTAGGCCCATCCGTCCCGGATCGATGACGAACAGTGCAACGATCGTACCCGCCATTGTCGCCACTCCGCACACAGATGCGAGAAACCCTTGCCTGAGCGCTTATTGCTGCACGCACGTGTCACTTGCGACGTGGGAAATAAGATCACTGATTGGCTGTGTATCGAACTCGCGAATGGGCGGGCGAGGCAAAGCCCGGATCGTGATCCGTCGGGCGTTAAACACGGGGTTTTGGCCCGCTCGACCGAGTAAATACTGCTGGATTGCATCGAGCTCACCAGAGATCAGCAACAACGAGTACGCCAAAGTGGTTGGCGCAGTGAGTGACCTACGCCTCCGCTGTCGCTCACCCCGGGCATCAGCGGATTCAGCAACGAAGGAAGAGCGAGGGATGTCAACGCTTCCAGCGCGCTGATGGCAACCGCAAGCGTCCCCACACCACCGCTGCCCCGGAGGAGCAGGATTAGGCCCGGAGCCTTCGCTATCCGGCCAAAGACTCCACACCTTGCGTTACGCTGCCTTCCTTTTTTATCGGGTTATGCGCTCAAATAATCGATCACAATACTAAAAACATTATAGACAGGCGTGTAACGATTCTGTTAGTTTGATCGGACGGAACGGGGCACCAAGGTTTCTCGGGTCCGCCACGGTGGCGACCGACCTGCTCGCAGTCCGTGCTACATCGGCAAGGGAGGTGAATCACATGACTAAGCAGACCTACATGGCTCCCGCGCTCGAGCGGATTGGCTCCTTCCATGAAGCGACGAACGGTTACCCCTGGTGGGACCACCGCGATGTCTTCGGTGGGCGCACGTTCATCGCCCCCTGGTGATTAACGAACCGCTGTGGGCGGGAGATTAGCCTCCCGCCCACACTCCCATCTACCGCCACTACGACGAGAAGGACCCGACATGGAGTTTGCAGTATTGCCGGACCGAGAGGTGCAGCGTGATCTGACCGATGCGTTGCTCGCCCTCGGGCTCACAGCCGTCTCGACTCATCCTTCCGGGCGACCTTGGCTATTTTCTGATGCACCTGATCGCTGGAGGGTGCTAACACCTGGCCGAGGTGCGCGAGTCGCAGTACCCGAGGAGCGAGGTATCGGCATGCAATTACCAAACGAATCCATCGCCGATCCTCAGTATCTCGACCAGCTCGCTGGCACCATTACGATCCATACGTTCTTCCTTACGACCATCGACAAGGTGTCTCGCGTGCGAGGAACGATCAGTACAGACAGGCAGATCTTTTGGGGCGTCGTCGACGGCGTGCCTGTGGCTACGAACACGTTGAAAATCCTTCATCATCTGTTGAACCCCTCGATTGACGAGATTGCGCTTACGCTTTCGCTGATCTCTTCCCTGCCGATCCAGCCCTTCGCTCGACGGACGCCCTGGGAGGGCATCCATGCCGTCGGTGTCGGCCATTTGTTGACTTTCGATACGGCAGGTCGAGTCAGGGAGGAGCGCTGGTGGTGGGACCCCGGACGTGATCTGGACTGCAGCCAGGCGACGCTCGCGGTGCGTAGCGCGCTCTGCTCATCGGTTGGGGAGGCATCCATCGAAAGCGCGCTAGTGAGTTCTGATCTCTCTGGGGGGCTGGACTCCACCAGCATCTGCTTCATTCTTCATGATCTGGGACATGACTTCACGACCTATAGGACGTCCTCCCTGAGCGCTTCAAACGATGAAACGGAACGGGCTCGACTTGTGGCACGCGAGCTTGACATTCCGCTACGGGAGTTTGCTCCGCTTGCAGAAAGCAGTTCCGCTTTCGATCTCGACATCGAGACGAATTCGCGTGCGCTTCTGGAAGGACCTTTAGTTTGGGCGGCTTCGCGCAGATACGTAGAAGCTCTCGCTCCTACGATCGCGCGGGACGGTTCTCACGTCCACTTCACGGGTTTGGGAGGCGACGAGTTGTTCGACCTCGTCCCAGGACTGTTCCGATCCGTCTGGCGTGAGAACAGGATCCGTGCCCTAGCTTTGATTCGCCACTTTCAGCTCAGTCAGCGAATCGACCCGCGGCCTCTACTGAAAGGTGCCGCCAGTAAGGAGCACTACGCTAACTATCTATTGCGTGTAGCCCGAGCATTAGATGGCGGTGATTCAGACCTGCGTCCCGCTGACGCATACTCGTGGTTCCCGCCGATAGTGTTGCCCACATGGCTAAGCCAAAAAGCCCGTACGATCATCGTCGAGGAAATCAAGAAAGTGGCTGAAGACCCGCCGTCTCCACTTGGTAAAGATCCTGCCGCACAACAGACAACCGAATCCATCGCATTCCAGGGGAAGATCCTAAGGCAGTTCGGCGAGCTGTTTCATAATTTCGATATTGACTGGCGAGGTCCCTTTACTGATGTGCGAGTGCTCCGAGCCGTGCTCCGAGCCCCTGCAACTGCACGGTTTTCCACGATAAATGACAAACCACTGCTTGCGGCAGCGATCGGCAATGCTGCCCTGCCGGACTTTTATGCGAAGCGAGGCCGAAGTGATTTCACAAGTGACATCTATGCTGAGCACCGGCGTCGCAGAGGTGCCCTCGCAGAGGAATTCGAGTCCTGTCTTCTCGCAGAGCATGACCTAGTTGAACGGCCAACGATCGTATCGGTGGTCTATGAGCCATCCAGCAACGACGTTGGCCTTCTCGACGTCGAGCGGATTGCGACGGCGGAACGTTGGCTCCGCGGTGTACACGCCATGGGTCGGACGCCATGAAAGAACGATAATGACGATCCAGCTAACTCGCGGTGCGACCTTCACCGAAACGAATGAGCAGGCGATTCTGACTAGTGGTGGCCGAAACGCATCATACTACCGACTCAATCAGGTCGGCACGAGGATCCTCAAACTTCTACTAGAGGGGAAGTCAGAGGAATCCGTGAGCAACTGCGTGGCGCAAGAGTTCGGCGTTGAGGCCGAACGCGTCCGACTCGATCTTGACAACTTGCTCGCACGGCTAAGAGATGCCCGCCTCATCCAGATATAGCAGGAGATTTCCGTGCACTACAGTACGAGCAAGATACTACGCTTGGTTGCGGCGCGCACCGCAATCACGGCTGCCCGCTTAGTTTCCTATCTGCCTCCTAACCGTATGCATCAACTTGTGCACAGCATCAGCCGCGGCACACGACGTGCGACTTTCAGTGAAGCTGGCACTGCGAGGGAGCAGATTTGCCGATTCAGTCGGCGATGTGCAGGGCAGGGCTGTGTACAGCGCTCCGTTGCAGTGGTGATTCTGTGCCGCCTGTACGGCAGCGCACCAAACTGGCGAATTGGATTTGGCATCGAGCCGTTCACCGCTCACGCGTGGATTGAGGTTGACGGGCGCCCTGTCGGTGAGCCCGAAGTCGTTGCGTACTATTTTGTCTCGCACTCCGTCGATGTGGCATGATGAATGGTTTTTCGGACCTCCGACGTCGCGCCACATATATCTACGCAGTATGCAACCTTTCGTGCGGCTTTGAGGGGAGACAGGCCTGATGAACACCGATCCGAGTACCACGACGGGCTCATGGCCCGCGGGAATGATGATCCGCATCGACGACTCCCCGCCTGCTCTCCTGGAGTTGCTCTGGATACGCGAGGCCTGGGGGCTGGCCTCACACGGCGACCAGCCCCCTCGGCTCAACACCCGGCCCGAATCCGAAACCACACCACCGGAAAAATGGGCGGAACTCTGGCCGCGGCTGTGGAGCGAATGCCTCGATCACGCCGTTTCTGGCTCAGACCCGCGGGCGATTCAGCGCCTCCTGTCCACCGCGGATGGGTCACCCGAGCGCGCCACATTACTCGCCGATATCGCGGGCCCCAGCGTGCAGCAGGCATTCGGCAGTGCCGCATTCACCACATCATTTGATGCCTGGTTGGATCAGCACCACCACGAGGTCAACCGCAGAAACGCAATACCTGTGGACGCAACCCCCGAACGTCTCGCGATCGACGCGCTCATCCCGGCATGGAAAAACGGATTAAATCGGGTCATCACGATCCCCTGCGTTGACACATATACACGAATTTTCGAACCAGAAACGCTCCTGATCACCGATGACACCCGCCAGCATCCAGGCAAATATGCCGAGGCGCTGCACCGGTTCTCGGCCGGCTCCCGTGCGGGCTAGCTCTCGCACCCGGAGGCACGTGGATGAGGCGCGGTGACCGACGAGGAAGGGCGGACGGGGCGCGAGCCACTAAGCGGCCACTGAGAGGGTCCCCGTGTTTTTCTCTGACGGGTTCCGCTCCTCTGCCGACCGGCGGGTTCGCCCCGCCGCGATGACGGTTTTGGGGCCGGTGATGAGCGCGGGCACGGGGCGTGGATGCTGCGCACCATCGCCGCGGGAGGACTCGGACGCTCGCTCAACGATCGATTAACGCGCCACCGCAGGGAGAAGGAGCCCCCGTCCGGAGGCCGGCCCGATTCCGGGCACACCCGGTGCGGGGCGGTCGCGTTCGCACAGGCGCGGGGGCGGCCGGCGCCCCGGGGATCGCGCCGCACCGCTCTCGCAACCGCGTGCCAACCGGGATCGGGAGCGCGTGGATGCGCGCGACCCGGGACCGGATCCACCTGTTTCCGCGGAAGCTACCGCGCAGAGCGAGGCGAGGCGATCACGACCCCCAATACGGCGGGAGGGTGACAGTCCGGAAAGCGACCGGCCGATCCGGCAAGGTGCCCGCGCTTGTCCAGAGCCCCGGGCCCGGCGGCCGCAAATGGCGCCGATGGCCCCGCGTCTCCTTCTCGGCACAACGGTTTTCAGCGCGGGGCGAGATCGTCAACGTGTCCTCGCTGAGTCGCCCATAAACCCGAAAGGCCAGCTCATTCGCCCGGGTTTCTCTCCTCCCGAACGCGGTGCGCGGGGTTCCCACGGCGGGGCGCGGTGGGCTCCGTCACCAAGATACGGGGTACCGGACGGACGGGTATCGGCTGCTCCGGGTGGGTGATGGATCGTCCGCGAGGAGCAAAACCTCCGTACTCCATGTAGTTGCCGGCTCGGGAGAACCGAGTATGCCGGCCGTGATGCGGCGAGGGGAAACTGGCGCAAATTGCACTTTTGACTGACGGAATGCCGCATGAAAATGCGTCGTTTTTGCGGGGAGCGATGGCCGGAAACTCGGGAATTTTTGCCATATTCCTGTCGCCTGTTATGTGTAGGTTTTGGGCAGAGGCACCGAATCTCTCGGGCGGGGTTTTTGCGCTGTTAGGCTAAATGCGAGCCCCCCAAAAGGGGTACGGTGCGGGAATTCGCGCCAAGCTCCCAACCCCGAAGGTACCCCATGCGATTGACCAAAATGAGCGTGGTGGCGGCAACCATTGCCGCGGCCGCGCTCCTCACCCCGGCCGGTATGGCCCAGGCCATCGGCGCGCCCGCCGCCGCGGGCGTGACCTCCATCCCCCTGGGCCAGGGTGGCCCGGAATCCGATCCCGTCGCCCGCCCCGATATCGCCCGTTCCGCGCAGGCCCGCGCCGCGCTCCCGGACGATAACGAACTCGTGAACATGCCCGATGCCGCACTCAGCGCGGCCATCCTGCAAAAGACCCAGCAGCCCACGCTCACCCGGGGAGTATTGCGATCGCTGCGGGACCTGATGGCGCCCGATGCGGGCATTACGGATCTGACCGGGCTGGAATATGCCAGCCAGCTCGATCTGGTGGACCTCAGCAAAAACCCCATCACCACGCTTGAGCCGATGCGCGGCCTCACCGAGATTCGCCAGCTCAACGTGAGCAGCACCGCGATCACCAGCCTGGACCCGCTCTCCACCCTGCCGATCCTGGACTATGTGCGGTTCAACTGGACCAAGGTGGCCGACCTGGAGCCGCTGCGTAACGCCACCAAGCTGTGGCGCATCGAGGCCGCCGGTACGCAGATCACCAGCATCGACCCGGTACAGAACCTCAACGAATTGATCGGCATCTACCTGCAGGAGACCGGGGTGAGCGATCTCTCCCCGCTGGCCGGCAAGCCCAAGCTGAACGCGGTATCCGCACCCAGCACGGAGGTCTCTGACCTCTCGCCGCTGGCCGGAAGCACCACGCTCTCGATCATCAACGTGAACGGCGCCCGCGTGTCCGACCTGAGCATGCTGGACACCTGGCCCGCACTGCGCCAGGTGGGCTTCCTCAACCAGCGCGTCACCGGAATCCCGGTTGTGGCATCGGCGACGGAGTCGACCTATCGCACCACCCAGGCCACCACCGCACCCTTCACGATGCTCCCCGGTGTGGTGTTAAACGCAACGAGTGAGGCCATCACCACCCCCGAGGGGCTGACCATCTGGTCGGATATCCCCGCGGATGCCACCGCGCTGGAGGCCCAGATCTCGGGCAACCCGCTCCCCGGCTCCACCGCCGGATACTCGGCCACGCTGAGCTACCCGATCACGCGCGCCGACTATATTAATGCCGACCTGCCCAATACCACCGTGGGTGCCGACTATCAGTTCCAGCTGGCCGTGACCCCGTCCTTCGTGGACGGACCGTTCTCGGTGACCGCGGGAGAAATCCCCGGGCTCGGCCTGGACGCCGAGGGCGCCATCACCGGAACCCCCACCGAGGAGGGCACGTTCCCGCTCTCGGTGCGTCGCACCGATGCCTACGGAAATATGATCGACCACACCTATAACGTTGTGGTGGGTGCCGGAAGCCCCGTCATTCCGCCGGTCACCCCGACCGATCCTCCCGTGGCCCCGACCGATCCGGCCACCCCGCCGGTAACCCCCGAGGCCGGTGGACTGGCCCAGACCGGTGCGAACCTGCCCGCCGCGGGCCTGCTGCTGGGTGTCCTCGCGAGCCTCGCCGCGGGTCTTGGCGCCGTGTTCTATGCGCGTCGTCGCCGCCTAGGCTAGGCGTTAACCCATCCGGGCCCGCCGGTGTCCCCGCAACCGCGGGGACACCGGCGGGCCCGTTTAGGTGGGGGGCGCCCGCGTTCTGCCCTGAGCAGAACGCGGGGCGCTCCGGGCGGGACGGCACCTAGCATGGGGAATATGGACCCCCTCGGATCTCACCCCGCCCGCCCAGTCACGCCCGGCCCGGAACCGCTGTGGCGACATATGGTGGGCGCACTGCTGCGCCGGCTCCGGCAGCGGCGCGGGTTTACCCTCGTGCAGACCGCCGCGCGCGCCGGCGTCTCCCCGCAGTATCTCTCCGAGCTGGAGCGCGGGCTGAAGGATCCCTCCAGCGAGATCCTCCAGGCGGTGGCCGGGGCCCTCGGCCTGACCCTGATCGATCTGACCCTCGCGGTGGCCGCCGAGCTGCACCGCCTCGACGGCCGCGCGCCCGAATCCCCGCGGGTGCGGGCGGCGGCGTTTGCGCTCGCCGCCTAGCGGCGATCCAGGACCAGGTCGATCAACCCATAGTCCCGGGCCTGGGCCGCCGTAAACACGCGGTCATGATCGGTATCGGCCCGCAGCGTCCGGATATCGTGCCCGGTATGCTCCGCGAGTACCCCCTCGATATCGGCGCGCACCCGGATGACCTCCTCGGCCTGCAGAATCAGATCGGGAATAGTGCCGCGGCCCTGCGCCACCGGCTGATGCAGCGCCAGCCGCGCATGCGGCAGTGCCGCGCGCTTTCCCGGCGCACCCCCGGCAGCGAGGACCGCCCCCGCGGCAATCGCCGCGCCCACACAGGTGGTGGCCACATCGGGGCGGATAAAACGCATCGTGTCATAGATCGCGAGCATCGCGCCGGGATCGCCTCCCGCGCAGTTGATATACATCTGGATATCCCGGTCCGGCCCCTCCGATTCCAGATGCAGGAGCTGGGCGATCAGCGCATTGGCCACGCCCGCGTCGATCGGGGTGCCCAGATAAACCACGCGCTCGGAGAGCAGCTGCGAATATACGTCCATGACCCGTTCGCCGCGCGGATGCTGCACGATCACATTGGGAATCAGATACTCGCTCATGCCCGCGCCAGCTCTCCGCCGAGGCCCGCGGCGTATCGCGCGGGGGGAGCGATCAGGGAAAAATCGGTCACAATCTCGTCGATGAACCCATAGTCCAGGGCCTCCCGCGCCGTATACCAGTGGTCGTGCAGGGAATCTTCAAAGATGCGTTCGGGGGCCTGCCCGGTATCCGCGGCGATCAGGCCCAGCACGGTATCGCGGGTATGCCGCAGGGCGGCCGCCTGCACCTCGATATCCACGGCGGTTCCGCCGATACCCGCCGAGCCCTGATGCATCAGGATCCGCGAGTGGGGGAGCGCGCGCCGCTTACCCGGGGTGCCCGCCGACAGCAGAAACTGGCCCGCGCTGCACGCGATACCCAGCGCGAGGGTGGACACATCACACGGGATGATCCGCATCAGATCACGAATCGCGAGCATCGAGGAGACCGAGCCTCCCGGGGAGTCAATCCAGAGCGCGATATCGGCGGCGGGATCCGCGGCGGCCAGGGCGATCAGCTGGGTCGAGAGCATCACACCGTTATCGGCATTAAGTTCCCCGTCCAGGAGCAGGATGCGGCGATCGCTGAGCGCCGCCCGGGCGCCTTCGCCGAGCAACGGCGGTCGAGTATTTTCGGTCATGTCCCCAGTGTGTGGCCCGGCCCGGGGAGAGCGCCCTGTTTTCTGCCCGGGGCAGATCTGCCCTGGGCGGCGGCGGTAGCACGCGGGAACGGCGGCCGGGGAAGGGCGCTCCTCCCGGTGAGCGCCGGGATTGCCCGGCGACCGCGCACGGGGCACACTGGGGATATGCGTCCCGAACGAGAGTTTTTTCTGCGTGATGCGGTACAGATTGCACCGCTGCTCCTGGGAGCCCGGCTGATATCGCGCCTGCCCGAGGGGGAGGTCACGGTGCGCATCACCGAGACCGAGGCCTATACCGGGCCGGGGGTGGGGGACCGCGCCGATCCCGGATCGCATTCACGGATGGGGAAGACCGCACGTAATGCAAGCATGTTTGGGGAGCCCGGACACCTCTACGTCTATTTTTCCTATGGCATGCATCATGCGGTGAATGTGGTGTGTTCCCCCGCGGGACTGGCCTCGGGGGTGCTGCTGCGCGCGGGGGAGATCATCACCGGGGTCGAGCTCGCCCGCGCTCGCCGGGGAGCCGCGCATCAGGATCGCGATCTGGCCCGCGGCCCGGGCCGACTCGCGCAGGCGCTGGGCTTTATCCGGGAACGAGATGACGGGGTGGACGCTCTGGACGGGGCCCCCGGAGCGCGTGCCGAGCTCCTGCTCGCGGAGCGCGTGATCACGCCCGCGGAGATGGGGATCTCCCCGCGCACCGGCGTGAGCGGGATCGCGGGGACCGCGGAGTTTCCCTGGCGGTTTTATTTACGCGATGAGGCCACCGTCTCCCCGTATCGGGCGGCGGCCCCACCTCGCCGCTAGCGGGAGCCGCGGCCCGCGCCTAGTCCTTGGCGGGGCCCCCGGAGGCGGTGTCCTCGTTGGTCTGGGCATCGTGGAGCTCCCTCGTATATTTTTTCTGCTCCTCGGTGCGCTCCTCCTCGGCATTTTCGGGGGTGCTCTCGGTGGGGGATGGGTGTCCCATTCTGATCTCCCTACTATTGGGGTGGTGGGAACACACCCTACGCCGTCCGGTGCCGGAAAACAACGCCCCGTAATTTCCCCGTAGGCTGGGAGGGTGACCGATCCGATCGCCTCCGTCCCCCGCCCGACCGAACGCCTCATCCTGCGTCGTTTTGAGCCCGCCAATGCCGCGGATATGCACGCATATCGTGGGCTTCCGGACGTGGCCCGCTATCTCTATCAGGCCCCGCTCACGCTCGCGGATTGTGAGCGGAAGATCGCCACGGTAGCCCCCGCAACCCGGTGGCAGGAGGACGGCGATTCGCTCCTCTTTGCCGTCGGCCGCCCGGAAGATACTCGCATTCTCGGCGAGGTGGTCATCACGCTGACCTCGGCCGCGGCCCGGCAGACGGAGATCGGCTGGATCTTCCACCCCGAGTTTCACGGCCGCGGTTATGCCCTCGAGGCGGCCCGGGCCTTGCGTGATTATGGCTTCACCACGCTCGGCGCCCACCGGATCTTCGCCCGGCTCGACGCCGATAACGCCGCCTCGGCCCGGCTCTGCGAGCGGCTCGGAATGCGCCGCGAGGCACACCTGATCGAGAACGATCTCACGCCCGAGGGGGCCTGGGGCAGCGAGTATATTTACGCGCTGCTGGCCTCCGAGCCCCGCCCCTAATCGCCGCCCCGCGGCGGGTGCCACGGGGCGGCGCGGGCTATGCCGCGGCGCGCATGCGCGCACGCCGGCCGCGCAGCAGCACCAGCGTCGCCGTGATCAGGAGCAGGCCCAGCGCAACCACCACAAACCACAGGTTAGACACCTGCGAGGAGGTCTGGGCGGCCCAGGACTCGGCCGCGTATTGATCGCTCACGGTGAGGATTCCACCCAGCGATGCGGTGCCCTGGGTGGTGAGCAGCAGCACACCGATCCCGATCGAGAGCGCACCCGAGACCACCATCCAGACCGAGTTCTCCCACGGGCCGATGCGGAACCGGCGCGGCTTCAGCCAGCCGCGCGAACCGAGCTTAAAGCGCATCCACAGCACCGAGAGCAGGCCCAGCGGGAGCGCCATACCGAGCGCAAAGATGGCCAGCATGATGCCGCCATAAATCGGGTTTCCCCCGGTAGCGGCCACCGTGAGTACCGAGCCCAGGATCGGTCCGGCACAGACCCCGGCCACACCGTAGACGGCCCCGAGGATAAACACCGATACCGCCGAGGTGCCCTCGCCGGCCGCGCCGCGGGTCATCCCGGGCAGGGTGATGCCGATAACCTGGATGGCCCCGATCACGATCACCAGCACCGAGGCCGTGGTGATCAGGACCCCGCGATTCTGGGTCAGCAGCGAACCAAGCACCCCGGCCAGCAGGCCCAGCGGAACGAGGGTAAAGAGCAGCCCCAGATAGAACACGCCCGTGCGCTGCAAGAGCTTGGCCGGGCTGGAAAACGCATAGGCAAAAAACGCCGGCAGGAGCATGACCGAGCACGGGCTCAGCAGCGTCAGGATCCCGCCCAGAAAGGCCCCGGTATACCCGATATCCACTATTTGGCCTTCTTCAGCTCATCGAGGATGGCCTCGCGGAAGACCTCAAGCGGCTGGGCCCCCACGATCGGTGTGTTGTTAATCGCAAAGCTCGGGGTGCTGTAGATGCCCAGCCCGCTGCCCTCGGCGAGATCGGCAAAGACCTCGTCCTCCAGCTCGGTATTATCCAGATCCGCCTCAAATTTGGCCAGATCGGGCACGCCGATTCCGCGCGCAAACTCCACCAGGGCCGTGCGCGGATAATCGGGGTGTCCACGCTCGGGGGCCGCGGCATAGAGGGCATCGTGATACTCCCAGAACATGCCCTGCAGGCCCGCGGCGCGCGCGGCCACGGCGGCGGCCACCGATTCCTCGCCGAAGACGGGCAGATCGCGCCATTCCACGCGCAGCTGCCCGGAGTCCACAAACTCCTGGGTCAGCTTGGGCATGCTTTCGCGGGAGAAAACGCCGCAGAACGGGCAGCGATAATCGGCGTATTCCACCATCACCACGGGGGCATCCACCGCGCCGATCGCGAGCGTATCGCCGTCGATGCGCCGCGCGAGGTTGATCTCCGGCTGCGGGCCGTGCTGCACCTCCGATTCGATGATCGGGGAGGTGACCCGGGCGCTCTCCTCGGGCGCGGGGCTGCCCACCGTGACCATGACGATCGCGAGGGCGGTGGCGGCCACGGCGGTCGCCGCGATCCAGAGTGTTTTTTTCGTGGGGGTATTCATGAAATTCCTTAGGACGGAGGGAAGGTCTCGCGGGGGCGGCGCGGGTCCATAACGGACGTGGCGCGGCGCTGATCGGGGACTCCGGTCCGCGCGGGCGCGCAAAACGCCGGGGCAGGCCGGAATCGCCGGAACGGGCACGGGGGCGACCGGGAGGGGACGCCGCGGGTGGCCTAGGTGCGGGAGATCCCCAGATCCTGAGGGGTGAGTGTGGTGGGGGAGGCGAGTCGGGCCGCGGGTGGCATCTCCGGCCCGGGCACTGCCGCGGCGGCCGCGTCCTGGGTGGGAGCGGGTAGGGCCGGTGCGGGCTCATCCACGCCGTGCTCCAGCGGATGCGCCGCGGTGGCGTAGGATTCCTGCGCGCAGGAGGGAAGCGAGGCGCGGCGGTCGGCGGCCGGGGCCGCGGGTTCCACGGAGGCGATCGGTGCCGCGGAGTCCAGCGCCATCACGGCGCTCTGGCCGGACGGCGGTACGTGGGCCTGGCCGGTGCTGGGGCAGCGCGGCGCAAAGAGCGCCACGGCGATCACGGCCAGAAGCGCGAGGGCCAGGAGGGTGGCGCGGGCGCGCAGCGGGGTGGGGCGGGCGAGGCTAGAGCGCATGCCTATTCCCCCAATTCCCGTGGGCCGTAAATCGGCCGTTGGCCACCTTAGCGGGACAGACTGAAAAAAGCCTGAGGTTGTTATTCGCCGAGGATCGGCGGGCGCGGGTCGAGTACCTGCGCGATGATCGCCTCGATCGCAAACTCGCTGGCTGCCCCGAGGTCCACGTGCAGTGGATCGAGCAGCCACTGCACCTGCAGCCCATCCATGACCGCCAGGATGCTCGCGGAGGCGTGGCGCACGGTCTCGGGAGGGACCACGCCGCGCTCGGCGCAGACCGAGGCGAATGCCGCGGCGGCCTCGGATTGCAGCGTGCGGTAGCGGTCCTCAAAATATTCGCGGGCCGGGTGGTTATCGGTCACGGACTCGGCGGAGAGCACCGCATAGGCCTGCACGATTCCGGCGCGCTGGGCGTTGCGGAAGGCTGTGCGCACGAGGTGCCGGAAAAAATCGATGCCATCAGGGATGTGCTGTTCCTCGAGGTTTTCCACATCGCTCTGATCGCGGAAGCTCAGGACCTCAAGGAGCAGCTGATCCTTGGAGCCGAAGTGGTGCAGGATGCCGGCGTGGGTCATCCCCACCTGCTCGGCGATATCGGAGAGCGTGCCGTTTACCGAGCCCTTGCTGCCGAAGATTTCGACGGCGGCCTCGAGGATTTCCCGGCGGCGCAGGATCGTCTCGGGGCGCGAGCGTGGTTTTCGTGGTGCCGTGGCCATGTCCCGGTCGCCCCCCTCTACTGCTGTTATCTGACTGTGATCCATGCGAAATTCGCCCCCGGAAATGAATGGTGCCCCGCGTGTGCCGCGGGAATTCGCGGGTATTGCCGGGGAGGGCCGCCCACCGGGCGGGCCGGGAGCGAAGTCCTGAAGGCAAGTATTGCAGACATTTTTGTTTCTCACTTGTGCACTTACTGACAAGCCGGTAACCTTTCAAAAGATTACCGACTCAACGACGAGGAAAGCCCATGACAGCGCAGTCACCCGCCACCACCGCTA
Organism: Mycetocola spongiae; assembly: GCF_020424085.1. Taxonomy (NCBI): domain Bacteria; kingdom Bacillati; phylum Actinomycetota; class Actinomycetes; order Micrococcales; family Microbacteriaceae; genus Mycetocola; species Mycetocola spongiae. The sequence goes on from NZ_CP080203.1 coordinate 2,806,884, forward strand.
CGGTGGAATCCGCGGGAAATCTGCGCGGTATCGGCCCCGCCTCGCCGAGGGGTTTTCAGAACCCGATTCCGGCTCGCCCCGGGCAGTGCGCTATCCGTAGTGCACCCCGTTCCGGCCGCAATCGCCTCGGACATCGAGGAGCGCGGTAACCCAAGACACACCACCACCCGCGGGGTGTCTGCAATCACATCGAATATCCGCGCCTCGGCATCCGGCCGTCGCGCGCCCATTCACAGTAGGAGAGAGTCATGACAAAGAAGTCCTCTTTGGTCGCCCTGGGGCTGGCGGCCGCACTCGCGCTCACCGGTTGCGCCGGTGGCAATAACGCTGGCGGAGGCGACGCCAAGGGCTCGGCCCTGACCATCGCCAAGCCCGATGGAGCCATCGCCACCGAGTCCAATAACCCCTGGGTTGGCGACTCCTCCGGCCTTAAGCTCGGCTATATCAACGCCATCCTGGAGCCCCTGGGCCTGATCAACCTGATCGCCCCGGACGAGCCCGCACAGCCGTGGCTCGCCAAGGAGATCGTCTGGGCCGACGACTATAAGTCCGTGACCTTCACCGCCCGCGAGGACGTGAAGTGGAACGACGGCACCGATTTCTCCGCCGATGACATCGCCTATACGTTTGGCATGTTCAAGGACCAGCCCGAGCTCGACACCGCCGCCATCGGCGTCACCGATGTGCAGCAGGACGGCGATAAGGTCACCGTCTCCTTCGCCAACTCCAACTTCGTGAAGCAGGACAAGGTGCTGCATAAGCACATCGTCCCCAAGCACATCTGGGAGAAGGTGGACAACCCCGCCGAGTTCGAGAACATCAACCCCGTGGGCACCGGCCCCTATACCCTGAGCAAATTTGACACCCAGAGCGTGGAGCTCAAGGCACGCGATGACTACTGGGGTGGCAAGCCCGCCGTCCCCACCCTGTACTACGTGTCCTATAACGACAACACCGCACTGACCACCGCGCTCGCCAACGGCGATGCCGACTGGGCCCAGGCCTTCATCCCCAACGTCAAGAAGGCGTTCCTGGATAAGGACCCGGAGCACAACGTGAACTGGGCCGCCGCCGGCCTCGGAATCGACGCGATGTTTGTGAATACCACCAAGGCACCGTTTGATAACCGCGCCTTCCGCGAGGCCATGAACCTCGTGATCGACCGCGATAAGCACCGCGAGATCGCCCGCGAGGGTGCAATCCCCTCGATCAGCTCGATCACCGGTCTGCCCACCCCCGCGGGTGACCCCTTCATCTCGCCCGAGTATGAGGGCAAGGAGTTCAAGGTGGACCTCGATGCCGCCAAGAAGACCCTCACCGAGGCCGGTTATACCTGGTCCGGCGAGACCCTGAACGACCCGGCCGGCGAGGCCGTGACCTTTGATATCACCGTGCCCCAGGGCTGGAACGACTACGTGACCGGCATCAGCCTGATCGCCGACGCCGCGAAGACCCTCGGCGTGGACGCCACCGTGACCACCCCCGATTCCGATACCTGGTGGGAAAAGAAGAGCACGGGTGACTTCCAGGCCATCCTGCACTGGACCGATACCGGTTCCACGCCCTTCAACATCTACGGCGACATCATGGACGGCGCCCGCCTGAAGGCCCTCGGCGAAAGCGCCGACTTCAACTTCGGTCGCTATGACAACCCCGCCGTGACCACCGCGCTGGCCGAATACGCCAATGCCACCGAGGATGCCGCCCGCACCGAGGCCCTCGCCAAGGTACAGACCATCTTTGTGGAGGACGTCCCGGCCATGGCCATCGGAACCCGCCCCTATATCGGTTCGTATAACACCCGCAGCTACGTCGGCTGGCCCAATGAGAAGGACGCGTATGCTCCCGCGGACCCGACCCAGCCGAACGCCGTGCTGATCCTCACCAAGCTCAAGGCCGCCGAGTAACCTCGCCGCTTCGAGCCACCCCGGGGGGGGGGGGGGGGGGGGGGGGGGGCCGGGGGGGGGGGGCGGGGGGCCGGGGGGCCTCGCCGCTTCGAGCCACCCCGGGGGTCGGGGCCGGGCACGCATCGCGTGTCCGGCCCCCCCCCGCCCTGCCGGGAAAACACGTTTTCTCCTCCCCCTAAACGTGACGTTTCTAAAGAATCAGGAAAGCATTGTGACCTCCGATAATCTGCTGACGGTCTCGAACTTCAGCGTGATGTACGACGTGGATCCCCCCGTCGAAGCCGTCCGCGACGTGTCGATCACCCTGCGCCGCGGCGAAATCCTCGGCCTCGCCGGCGAATCCGGCTGCGGAAAAACCACCCTCGCCTATGGCGTGCAGCGCCTGCTGAAGCCGCCGGCCGTGATCACGGGCGGCTCGGCCATCTTCCACGATGAATCGGGCACGGATATCGACCTGAATACCCTGAGCGATGAGCAGATGCGCGCCTTCCGCTGGGATAAGGCCTCGATGGTGTTCCAGGGTGCGATGAACGCCCTGAACCCCGTGGTGAATATCGGCAAGCAGCTCGCCGATGTTTTCCAGACCCACCGCCCCGAGATGGGCCGCGCCGAGCGCCGCGAGGAATGCGGACGCCTCCTGGATATTGTTGGGGTGGGCCGGGACCGCCTGCGCGCATTCCCGCATGAGCTCTCCGGCGGTATGCGCCAGCGCGTCATGATCGCGATGGCCCTCGCCCTGAAGCCGCAGCTGATGATCATGGACGAGCCGACCACCGCACTGGACGTGCTGGTGCAGCGCGAAATCCTGCAGCAGATCTCCGAGCTGCGCCGCGAATTTGGGTTCTCCGTGATCTTCATCACCCACGACCTTCCCCTGCTCCTGGAAATCTCCGACCGGATCGCCGTGATGCGCGCGGGCAAGGTTGTGGAGATTAACAGCGCCGAGCAGATCTATACCCACGCCCAGCACGAGTACACGCGTAAGCTGCTGGCCTCGTTCCCGAGCCTGACCGGTGAGCGCGGCGATTTTGTGCGCGGAGCCGTCTCGCCCGCCGCCGAGCAAACCGGAGAATAACCGCCATGACGACCCTCGAATTTAACGACGTCTCCAAGAAATACCGGGTCCGCGGATCCGGCGAGTTTCTCGCCCTCGACCGGGTGAACTTCACACTGACCTCGGGGAAGACCATCGCCCTGGTGGGCCAGAGCGGCAGCGGCAAGTCCACGATCGCCAAGATCCTCACCCAGCTGGAGCGCGCAAGCTCGGGCGAGGTGCTGCTGGACGGCAAGCCGATCCCCAAGCGCGGACGCGCCCTGCGCGGCTATCGCCAGCAGGTGCGCATGGTCTTCCAGGACCCCTTCGCCTCGCTGAACCCGTATCACACCATCCGGCACCACATCGAGCGCCCCCTGCGCCTGGACCACGTGGTGCCCTCGGATCAGGTGGAGGACGAGGTGATCCGGCTGCTGGAGCGGGTGCGCCTGTCTCCCGCGGATACCATCGACCGCCGCCCGCACGAGCTCTCGGGTGGGCAGCGCCAGCGCGTGGCCATCGCCCGCGCCCTCGCCTCGCGGCCCTCGCTGCTGATCGCCGATGAGCCGGTATCGATGCTCGATGTCTCGATCCGCCTCGGCGTGCTGAACCTGCTCGGGGACCTGCAGCGCGAGTCCAACCTCGGGGTGCTGTATATCACCCACGACCTGGCCACCGCGCGCCACTTCAGCGACGAGATCATGGTGCTGCACCACGGCCGCGTGGTCGAGCGTGGAAACGCCGATGACGTGATCCTCAACCCGCAGCACGAGTACACCCGGGCCCTGCGCGATGCGTCCCCGGACCCGGATAAGCACTTCGCCACCCCCGGCTCGACCCCTTCCCCCCGGAGCTGACCCCGTGAGATTTTTCCTCCGCCGCACCGCGTTTTATCTGTTCACCGCGTGGGCCGCGATCACCATTAACTTCTTCCTCCCGCGGATGATGAAGGGCGATCCGATCTCCGCCTATCTGGCGAAAAACCAGGGCAAGATCAGCCCCGACGCGATCGAATCGCTCAAGACCCTCTTTGGGCTGGACGACGGCCGCTCGCTGCTCGAACAGTACATCGACTATTGGCGACTGCTGTTCTCGGGCGACCTGGGGCGCTCCTTCTCCAAGGGCCTCGCCCCCGTGACCGATGTGATCTCCTCGGCGCTGCCCTGGACCATCGGCCTGGTGGGTATCGCGACCGTGCTGTCCTTTTTCATCGGCACGTCCGTGGGCGCCTGGGTGGGCTGGCGGCGCGGAAGCCGCGCCGATTTTGTGGTGCCCGTGGCCACGTTCTTCTCGACCGTGCCGTATTTCTGGATGGGTCTGATCGCGATCGCGTTCTTCTCCACCACGCTCGGCTGGTTCCCCGCCTCGCACGCCTATGACAAGGGCTCAACCCCGGCGTTCTCCTGGGACTTCATCGGCCAGGTGATCCAACACGGCACCCTGCCGGCCCTGACCATCGTGATCACCTCGCTCGGTGGCTGGATCCTCGGAATGCGCAACATGATGGTGACCGTGATGGATGAGGACTATGTCACCGTGGCCCAGGCCAAGGGCCTCACCCAGCGCCGCGTGCTGATGAATTATGCCGCGCGCAACGCGATCCTCCCGCAGCTCTCCAGCTTCGCGCTATCCCTCGGCTTTATCGTCGGTGGAACGCTCGTGATGGAGCTGGTGTTCTCCTATCCCGGCGTGGGAAAGCTCCTGCTGGACGCCACCAACGCCAAGGACTACCCGCTGATGCAGGGGCTATTCCTCATCATTACGCTGACGATTCTTGTGGCGAATATCCTCGCCGATATCGCCTATGCGATCCTCGACCCGCGCACCCGCCAGACGGAGGCCTAAAGCCATGACTCATCCCGAAACCGCGGTCCTGGCCGCCCAGGAACCGGCAGCCCCGGTCACCCCGGTCGCCCCGCGCCCGCGCACCTTTTGGTCCAAGCTGGGACAGTCGTTCTCGATGTTCCGCAACGGCAAGTCCATCGCGGGACTGATCATCCTCGGATTTTTTGTCCTGATCGCCCTGCTGAGCGATCTGATCGCGCCCTATGGCCCGCTGGATAAGGACTTCACGGCGCTGAAGCAGCCGCCCTCCGCGGCGCACTGGCTGGGCACCACCCATATGGGCGAGGACGTACTCAGCCAGATCATCTACGGAACCCGCGGCGTGCTTGTGGTGGGTTTTGCGGCCGGAATCATCGCCACGCTGATCGCCGTGGTCGTGGGTGTCACCGCGGGCTATATCTCCGGGTGGAAGAGCGAGGGCCTCTCGGCCATCACCAACGTCTTCCTGGTGCTGCCCGGGCTGCCGCTGATCATCATCGTGGCCTCGCAATATCAAAACCCCTCGCTGCTGCTGATCTCGGGTGTGCTCGCCATCACCGGCTGGGCCTGGGGTGGGCGCGTGCTGCGCGCCCAGACCATGTCGCTGCGCAACCGCGATTTTGTGCAGGCGGCGCGCGCCAATGGCGAGCCGCTCTACCGCATCATCACGGTGGAAATGCTGCCCAACCTCACCGCGATCATCGCGTCGAGCTTCGTGGGAACCGTGACCGCCGCGGTGCTGGGACTGACCACGCTGGCGTTTATCGGCGTGATCCCGATCACCAACCTGAACTGGGGAACCATCCTGTTCTGGGCGCAGCAAAACGGTGCGTTCCCGGACTTCTGGTGGTGGTATGTGCCCGCCGGTCTGTGCATCGCGCTGCTGGGTATGGCGCTCTCGCTGATCAATTTTGGCATCGATGAATACGTGAACCCCCGCCTGCGTAGCGCCGGCGAGCGGGCCCGCGCGATGCGTAAGAAGGGCATCAAGATGAGCTCGAGCGTGACCGCCGTGCGCACCCAGGACCCGGGTGAGGAACCCGCACCCCCGGCCGGTAACTAACCCGCCACCACCACTTTTAACACACCCCGGACGGCCCGTGCCGCCGCGGGTTTAAGGACACAACATGGTAAAAAACACCTCCCCGGAACTTCCCTTCCGCGATCCCTCCCTGAGCATTCCCGAGCGCGTGGAGGACCTGCTGGGCCGGATGAGCCGCGAGCAGAAGGTGGGGCAGATGCTCCAGCTGGATGCCCGCGATGACCTCGACGATCACGTGCTGAATACCCACGTCGGCTCGATCCTGCACAGCTCGCCCGAGCGGGTGCTGCGCGCCCACGAGCTGACCGCCCGCACCGAGCTGCAGATCCCGCTGCTCGTGGGCGAGGACTGCATCCACGGCAACTCCTTCTGGGAGGGCGCCACGATCTTCCCCACCCAGCTCGGCATGGCCGGCACCTGGAATACCGAGCTGACCGAGGCCGTCGCGCGGGTCACCGCAATCGAGACCGCCGCGACCGGTGTGCACTGGACGTTCTCTCCCGTGCTCTGCATCGCCCGCGACCTGCGCTGGGGTCGGGTTAACGAGACCTTCGGTGAGGATCCGTTCCTGATCGGCGAGCTGGCCTCGGCCATGGTCCGCGGCTATCAGGGCGACGGGCTCGGCGATCCCACCGCGATCCTCGCGACCGCAAAGCACTTCGCCGGCTATTCCGAGACCCAGGGCGGCCGCGATGCCAGCGAGGCCGATATCTCGCGCCGCAAGCTGCGCTCGTGGTTCCTGCCGCCGTTTGAGCGCGTGGCCCGCGAGGGATGCCGCACGTTTATGCTCGGCTATCAGAGCACCGATGGTGTGCCGATCACCGTGAATAACTGGCTGCTCAACGACGTGCTGCGCGGCGAATGGGGCTATACCGGAACCCTGGTCACCGACTGGGATAACGTGGGCCGGATGGTCTGGGAGCAGCAGGTGCAGCCCGATTATGCCCACGCCTCGGCCGCCGCCGTGAAGGCCGGCAACGATATGGTGATGACCACGCCGAAGTTCTTCCGCGGTGCACTGGACGCCATTTCCCAGGGCCTGCTGACCGAGGAGGAGCTGCACCCCGCCGTGCGCCGCATCCTCACGCTGAAATTTGAGCTGGGCCTCTTTGAAAACCCGCGCCACCCCGATTCCGAGGCGCAGGAGCGCGTGATCGCCAGCGCCGAGCACACGGCACTGAACCTCGAGGTGGCCCGCCGCTCCATCGTGCTGCTGCGCAACGAGGGTGTGCTGCCGCTGCCCGCGGCCCCGCGCACCCGCATCGCCGTGGTGGGCCCGGTGGCCGATGACGCCCAGAACCAGCTCGGAGACTGGGCCGGCAACTCGGGACAGGCCGGCTGGCTGCCCGATGGCCACCCGCGCGAGATGATCCGCACCGTGCTTGACGGCTTCCGCGAGGCGAGCCCCGCCGACTGGGACGTGAGCTATCACCGCGGCGCCGATATCCTGACCCTCGCGGCCGATCCCGAGGGGGAGTTTTTCCCCGATGGTCAGCCGCGCCCGCAGGTGGTGGTGCCCGTGGAGCCCGATGCCGCGCAGATCGCCGAGGCCGTGGAGGCCGCCCGCGCGGCCGATTATGTGGTTGCCGTGGTGGGCGATCATATTGAGCTCGTGGGAGAGGGCCGCTCGACCGCGACCCTCGAGCTGATTGGTGGCCAGGTGGCGCTGCTGGACGCGCTCGCCGAGACGGGAACGCCGCTGATCGTGGTCCTGATCGCCTCCAAGCCGCTGGTGCTGCCCGAATCGGCGCTGAATGCCGCCGCCGTGATCTGGGCCGCGAGCCCGGGCATGCTGGGTGGCCAGGCGATCGCCGAGATCGCGCTGGGTCAGATTGAGCCGAGCGGCCGCCTGCCGATCTCCTTTGCCAAGCACGCGGGCCAGCAGCCCACGTATTACAACCAGATCCGCGGACAGCACGGTAGCCGCTATGCCGACCTCACGCAGAGCCCCACGTTTGCCTTTGGTGAGGGCCTGTCCTTCAGCACCGTGGAATATTCGGATCTGCGCCTGGCCGCGACCACGCTGGGTCATGCCGATACCGTGCGCGCCGAGATCACCCTGAAAAACACCGGTTCCCGGCCCGCGCGCGAGACCGTGCAGGTTTATGTGAGCGATACCGTGACCTCGGTGAGCTGGGCCGAGAAGGAGCTCAAGGCCTATCGGCAGGTGGACGTGGAGCCCGGTGCCGAGGTGACCGTGAGCGTGGAGGTGCCCGTGGCCGAGTGCACGATCGTGGATGCCGAGGGTAACCGCATCATCGAGGACGGCGCGTTTGAGCTGCGCGTGGGTCCCTCCTCGCGCGAGGAGGCACTGCTGCGCGCGACCTTCACGGTGGTCCGCTAACCCGCACTATGCCGGCGGCGCCCGTTCCCGGTGGGGGAGCGGGCGCCGCCCCTGCGTTAATGGCTAAAACTCGCGGACCAGGCTCACCGAGCGCTCATCCGGGCTGAAGCCCAGCTTGGTATAGAGGCCGAGGGCGCCGGTGGGGCTCTCGGAGTCCACATGCAGCATGGCCTTCTCGAAGCCCTCCGCGCGATAGGCGGCGAGCACCTCCCCGATCAGGGACTGGGCGAGGCCCCGGCCGCGCCAGGCGCGGCGCACGGCGACGAGGCCGATATAACCAAAGCTGAAGCCCGCGGGCTCCCACTCGGCGCGGTTCACCTCGCTCATGACCAGGGCCGCGACGGTGCCATCCGGGGCCACGGCCACGCGCGAAAGATCGCCGCGGAAGGTATCCAGCTTGGCCTGGGATTCCCAGTCCTCGCGCGTGGTGGGCTGGGAGCCCCAGTGATCGCGGAAGGAATCATTAAACGCCTCGCGCGTGGGCTCGGAGAGCTCCTCATCGGGAACCGCGAGGCGCAGCTCGGAATCCAGCGCGACCTCGGGGATCGGGGCGGCGAGGTCGCGGCGCAGCTCAAACCACCAGCGTGCCTCGGCATAGCCGTGGGCCGCGGCCAGGGCGCGCACGCCCGCGGAGTGTTCCATCGCGCTGGTGCTGAGCCAGCCGGGGACGGTCTTCTCGGAGCCCGCGAGCAGCTGTAGGCCGCGCTCCTCCTGCCAGGTCAGCAGCGCCGTGCCGAGGCCCCGGCGGCGGAGATCGGGGTGGATGCTGCCGGGGATCTCCACCTTCACGAGGGTGTCCTGGCCGGGGGAGAGCTGCGCCACACCATAGGCCACGGCGCGGCCCGCGGGGTCGAGGGCCAGCATCGAATCGGTGACCGGGTTAAAGCCGCTGGTTTCGTATTCGCTGCGCAGCTGGTCCATCGTCATCACAAAATGCGGGTTGTCCAGGGCGCTCGCTGCATGCATCAGGTCGAGGATGGCGGGAAGATCGGCGGGGGTTGCGGGACGCCAGGTGAGATCGGCCCCGGCGCTCGGGGTGGTGACGGTGGTGGGGGCGCTCACGCGGGCGCTCAGCGGGCGGGGGAGTGTGACGGGTTCGCTGCTCATGATTCAATCCTGACACACCCCTCCACCCGCGGACAGGGCCGCGAGCCTGGGTATTAGCCGAGCGTTTCTTCCGCGGCGACGGCGGGGGGACGGCGGGACCACAGCACCACGGGGATCAGCAGGAGCGAGAGGATTCCCCCCGCGAGCGAGAGCACGGTGAAGCCCGAGCCGGCCATGACCATGCCCGAGAGGGCACCCCCGCCGGCCCCCGCGAGGGCGATCAGCACGTCCACCGAGCCCTGGGTTTTGGCGCGGGTGGCGAGCGGGGTGGCATCGATGATCTGCGCGGTACCGGAGATCAGGCCGAAGTTCCAGCCCAGCCCCAGCAGTGCCAGCGCCAGCATGATCAGCGGGACCGAATCGGCCGGGGCCAGGGCCGCGGTGATTCCCGCGAGCAGCAGGGTCACCCCCGCGGTGAGCGACATGAACTGCCGGCCCAGCCGGTCCACGAGGATCCCGGTGAAGAGCGAGGGTAGATACATGGCGCCGATATGCACGCCGATCACGGCGCCCACCGCGCTCAGGTCGTGGCCGTGTGCGCTCATATGCACCGGGGTCATGGTCATGATCGCGACCATGGCCACCTGGGTGAGCACCATCACGGTGGTGCCCACCACCACCCCGCGGTTGCGCGCGGCGGGGGTGGAATCCGGGTGGGTGGGATCCGCGGCGGGTGCGGGGTCGTGCTCGGCGAGGGCCGCGGCGAGTAGGAACGGATCGGGCCGCAGCCAGATCAGCAGCACGATCCCGGCGGCCAGATAGGCGGCGGCACCCAGCAGGAATGGTGCGGCCAATGCGGGGATGCCCAGGCCCTCCGCGAGGTGTCCCATGGGCGTGACCAGATTGGGTCCGGCCACGGCCCCGAGCGTGGTGGAGACCATCGCCATGCTCACGGCCGTTGCGCGCCGTTTGGGGGTGGCCAGATCGGTGCCCGCATAGCGCGCCTGGAGGTTGGTCGCGGTGCCCGCGCCGTAGATCAGCAGGGCCATAAACAGCAGCGGCACGTTATTGAGGACCGCGGCGAGGACCACGCCCAGCGCGCCGATCCCCCCGGCGAGGAATCCGCTGGTCAGGCCCGCGCGCCGGCCGCGGCGCTGCGAGAGCCGCCCGACCAGGAATGCGGCCGCGGCCGAACCCAGCGTGAGTAGGGCCGCGGGCAGGCCCGCGAGGCCGGTGGAGCCCAGCATGTCCCGGGCGAGGAGGGCCCCCACGGTGACGCCCGCGGCCAGGCCGGCGCCCCCAAAAATCTGCGAGACGATAACGATGCTCAGCGTGCGGCGATAGAGCGCCTGCCGCCGCGCCGGATCGGCCCGATAGTGTGCGATGAGTTCCTCGGGCAGTGCCCGCGTGCGGGCGCTCACGCGCTCTTCTCCAGCGCGATATCGGCGCGCGAGCGCCACTCCAGGATGCCCTCGTCCAGGGCGCGGGCATCCACGCCGAGGCCGCGCAGGATCTCGGCAGCCTCGGCCGCGAGGTGGCAAAACTCCCCGCGGCAATAGATGATCACGGGGCGGCCCGCGGGCAGCTCGCCGGCGCGCGCGGGCAGCTCGGCGAGGGGGAGCGAGACGGCCCCGGCGAAGTGGCCCGCGCGATATTCGCGTTCGGGGCGCACGTCCAGGACCACGGCGTTTTGCAGGTCGGAGGGGGCGAGCCGGGCGAGCGTGAGTGCGTCCGGGGCGGCCCCGGCGGTGCGGGCGGCCACGGCCTTAAGCGCCACAAAGAGGCCCGCCACATCGGGATCGGCGAGGCGATAGAAGATGCGGGTGCCCTCGCGGCGGGTCAGGACCAGCCCGGCCCCCTTCAGCACCTGGAGGTGAGCGGATACCGAGGTGAGCCCGGCGCCGGTGAACCCGGCCATCGTCTCGACGCTCTGCTCGGCCTGGGCCAACAGCTCCAATAATTCGAGCCGGGTGCCGTGCCCGATGGCCTTCCCGAGCCTCGCCACGTCCTCATATGGTGCGTCGTTCATCGCCGCTACTCCCTTATTCCATTGAATATTGGAATAGTAGCGCATGGTGGGGATCCGCCGCGCGTATCCCGGCCAAAACGGCAAAATCACCGCGGTGGTCCCGGGGGTGAATCGGGCGGGGTTAATCTGTCATACGCGAAGCGCGGGTTAGCCCACCGTATAGTCTCGGGAGATCTGACCGGCGGAGGTCTCGATCGTGATGGAATAGGTTCCGTTTCGTGGTGCATCCAGCACGGTTGTTCCGGCCCGCGCGCTCACCGTGGTGAGATGGGATCCCTGCCAGCTATAGGTCACCACGCAGCTATCGCCACTCTCGTTCAGAATATTAAAGGCCGGTTTTTCCCCGTCATGACCGTCGTCAAACTCCACCAAACAGGTTCCCGTGGGGCCGAGCCCCGCCAGCGCGAACTCGCTTGCGGAACGGGTTTCCTGCACGCGCTGCACGAGGCCAAAGCCGGCGACCACAAGCAGGATTGCCGCCGCGCCGGCCAGGGCCACGGGCAGCGCCGCGCCCGCCTTGGTCAGGCCCGCGAGGGCGCTCGCCGCGGGGGTACGAGCCGCCTGCGCCAGCGCCGTTCCCGCTCCGAAGGAGGGAATGAGCACCAGGAAGCGCTGGGCCATCGCGCGGTGTCGCTGTGCCACGGCGGTACAGTCTGGGCACCCGGCGAGGTGCCGTTCCACCTCGGCCTTTCGCTTTGCCGGGAGTGTTCCAATCGCGAGCTTCCCGAGGCTGTCTCGGATCTGCCTGCACTCGTCGTTATCGGCCTCGGAGGAGAGCGCGCGCAGAAAATAATCCCTAAACCGGGCCCGCGCCCGGTTATAACGAACGGAGACGGCGGTGGGGGAGATGCCCAGAGTTTCCGCGAGGTCGATGACCCGAATATTCTCGATGGCGCGCGACCAGACCAGGTTTCGATCGGCTTCGCCGAGGCTGTTAAAGGCGGTGACGGCCGCCACCTCAAGATCGCTATTCTCCGTGGCGGTGGATTCTATAAAAGTGTTTTCATCGGCGAGCTGGGTCAGATAGTCGCCGTCCACGGGATGCTCATGATCGCTAGCCTGGTTATAGACCACCGAACGCACGCTGGTGGCGAGATAAAAATCCATCGAAACGGTGGGGCCGCTGCCCCGGTCGATGGCCTCTAAGACCCGGGTGAAGGCCTCGGAGGCGATGTCTTCGGCGAGTGCCGAGGAGCCGGTGAGTCGATAGGCAAGGGCCCTGGCGGCATCGATATGGAGCCGGTAAAGCTCCTCGGCGGCCGCGGTATCTCCCTCGCGCAGGGCCTGGAGGAGTCTTTGGTCGCGCTTAAACTTATCCGGCTGCGCCGAGTCCCGTGGATTCTGCGCGGCTAATTCTTGAGCGTCGTGAGTCAACAAGCGACCCTTTCTTCGCGTGGACACTATCCGGAGCTTTAAACAAACGTAATTCATAACCGTTGTTTGGATTCTGGAGTGCATAATAACACCGGAGTGCCCCAGCCCGAAAGGGCTGGGGCACTCCAGATATTTAGTTTTTAGTCGTAAACGCTAACGGCTATTTACTCCTGTTCCGCGCGACGGCGGCGCAGGAATAGCAGCACGGCCCCCGCCCCCAGGAGCAGGGCCATGACACCCAGGGCCCCACCGATCTGCGCGCCGGTGATGGCCAGGGAGTTATCGCTCTCCTCGGCCACAACCTTGGCCTCGGTCACGATCACCGTATAGTCCAGAACAACGCTCTGGCCCAGGTCATCGGAGACCTGAACGCTCAGGGTATACGACCCGCTCGTCTCGGCCGGGGGGCTGAATACCACGAGGGCATCGGCTACCCGGGCCGAACCCGCACTGACCCGCGAAATATCGCTATCGGTCAGCGGGATCAGGTTGGTTCCGTTCGCATCGGCGATCGGGTCCAGCGCAATCTGCTCGGTGCCGTAGTTCACGGTCACGGTGCGCCCGATTCCGGAGGGAGCGGGCTGGACGGTCGGCAGATATTCGGCGTCCACGCTCTGACCCAGGTCATCGGTATACCGCACGGTGAACCCGTAGGTTCCCGCCTCGGCACCCTCGGCGTTGTAGTGTACCGATGCCAGGCGCACGCTGCCCGCGGCAGGAGCCGAGATAACCTCGCGCGTCAGGATCGAGCCCGTGCTTGACATAACCTCATCAAGCTGGACCTCCCCGTTCTGCGGCACGATGGTCTCCACCGGGAGACCGTCGTTGATCACGGGCTTGGCCTGCACAGTCACGGTGTACTCCACGTCGGAGGTATTTCCGTGCGTATCGGTATAGGTCACCGTGAAGCGGTGTTCCCCCGCGGCGGCGTCACCGGAGTGTACCGTTACGGTGCCCGTGACCGGGTCGATGTCCACGCTCAGGCCATCGGGCAGTGCACCCGTGACCCGTGCCGAGGCCAGTCCGGCCTCGGTACTCAGCGAGGCATCAAAGGCCGCGCTCTGGTCCTCACCCAGGATCAGGGAGGTATCTCCGCTGACCGCCGGTGCCGCCTGCACAACCACCCGATACTGGGCCTCGGTGCTCTGACCCAGATCATCGGTATACGTGACGGTAAAGGACATGGCACCGTCCGTGGACGCCGCGGTATAGCTCACGGTCGCGCCATCGGCGGATACCACTACGGTACCCGTGGTGGGCTGCTGCGTTACCGCGGCCGAGACCGCGGTTCCGGTGACACCCGTGGTGAAGGTATGGGCCTTGCCCACACCGATAACGGCGCTCAAATCCGCCGCGGCGGGCTTGGTCTGAACAGTGACGGTATAGGTCACCGGCACGGACCACTGTCCGAGTTCATCGCGGAAGGACACCTGGGCACTGAAGGTACCCGCGGTATTATCCTTGGCGTCAAAGGTAACCTCACCGCTCGGGTCGGCACTAAAGGATACCGAATCGGGGAAACCGGTTACCCGGGCCTCCGTCACGGCCAGCCCACCGGGGGAAACCGGTGCGGCGTTATAGCTACTCGTTCCCTTTTCCACCACGGTGGCGCTGCCGGCGGTTGCCGTCGGCAGTTCCTGGATGAGTACCTCATAGGTCACGGTCACGGGTGCACCAAACGCACCCGTGAACAGGACCGAGAAGGTATCGGTGCCCGCGCTGTCACCGGCAACATAGCTGACCGATGTGCCATCGGCCGAAACCGTCGCGGTACCCAGCGTGGCCGCCTCGGCGGTGAGCTCGGACGCGATCAGCGAGTTCCCCGTGGGGATACCGATCACATTGCTGAAGACGGTGGTGCCGCTCAGCGCCACTCGCTGCGCCTCGACCGGTGCCACGGTGATGCCCTCCACGACCTCAACCGTATAGACCACCACCACGCTCTGGTCTAGGTTGTCAACATAGGTCACGGAGAACGTGTCCTTGCCGCCCACATCCTGCGCGGTATAGGTGATCCGGCCGTCGGCGTCAAACGCCACTGTTCCCTTGCTGGGGGCCGGATCGGCGCTCTGCGCGCTGGTGACACCCACGCCGCTGACCTCGGGGGTAAACGGCGCGAGGCTCTGTCCCACCGCGACCTTGCCCAGATCCTGTGCGGCACCCGTGGGGGCGGCCTGGACCGAGAACGTATAGGTCACATCGGTTTTTTGGCCGAGGTCATCGGTCAGTGTCAGGACAAAGCTATAGTCACCGGCCGCTGCCCCCTTCGAGTCCACGAGGAGCTGATCGCCCGTGACGGTGACCTCGGGGTCGCCGGCGGGCTGGGTCTTCACCGCGACGGTGCTCAGCGCGGCGGCATTAAGCGTCGCAACCGAGACCGTTGTGGTTGCCTGTGCCCCGGACCGGGCCAGGGTGGGGAGAGTGGTGTCTCCGGTATTCACCGGGGCACGCTGGACCACTGCCTCAACCTGTGCGGTGCTGGTCTTGCCCAGCACACCGATGATTTCGTAGGTCACCGTGACGACGCGTGAGGTTTCCGCGTCGGCCCAGGTGATCTTCGGGGTCAGCATGAGCTTGCCACCCTCATAGGAGGCCGTCGCCGCTCCCTGCGGGGCAACCACGGGCGTGTGCTTGGGGTTCAGCTTAATATCGGTTCCCGCGTCGGCGACCAGCCCGCCGGTGGTGCCGGAGACCACATCCAGTGTCGCCTTCGCATCGGCAATGCGGACACTATCGTTCGCGGCTACGGGAAGAGCCGAGGAATCCACAAAGCCAATATTTGACGTCGAGATGACCTCGGTATCGCTGGCCACCACAACCTCGGAGAGGACATCGCCATTGGTTTCAAAACCGGCGGGAGCATCCACGGAGACCGAGTACCGTCCCGAGTGCAACCCGGCAAAAATAAACTTGCCGGAGTTATCGGTGGTGACGGTTACCCCCGCGGGCACGGCCACATCATCGCCGTTTCCACCGGAATCGATGCCGTCGGGACCAAAGGAATAGCCCGAGAGGGTGGCCACGGCGGACGCGACCTTTTTATCGCTCGCATCGTGTTTACCGTTGAAGTTATCGTCCCGATACGCAATACCGGTCAGGCTGGACTGCACCAGATCGGCGGAGACTCCCGCCACATCCTTCGAGATGCTGCCCGAGGCGATAGCGGAGGCGCTCACAGCGGTCAGCGAGTTCTTCACGACCGCCTTCTGCGGCTGTCCCAGGAGTTCCGCGGACACAATGTATTTTGCCGAGACGGACTCGCCCGCGTTCAGAGTGGGCTTCTGGAATTTGATGGCGGTGGCCTTCTCAAGACCGTCCATGCCGGGGGTAAACGCGATCCAGGTAACGGCCGTTGAATTAACATCGGACTGTACCGCGGTGCGAACCGATGCCGCGTCATCCGCGGTGATCCAGGCGCGAAGCGTATCGGCGATCTCCATCGAACGAAGCGTGGTTTTAATCCCGGTACTTCCGTTGATATCTCCGTCATAGGGGAGAACGCTCACCGCGGTAAACTCGCCGACGGATGTGGCGAGGGTGTTAAAACCCGCGAGGTTATAGGTGATCTCGTCCCCGGGCTCAATCACCCGGGTTGATTCGGACAGCTCATAACCAAAATTGGACGGTGCATTGATATAAAAAAAGTCCGTGCCGGTTCGAACGGACGCGGGTTCCGCATTTGTGGCCGAGGCGATCTCCGCCGAAAGGTTAACCGTTTCCGGCATTGCGGCGTTGGGGTTTGCGACCACGTTAAACGTGATTGCATCGGAGTCTGCCGAGGTTAATTCCGCAAACGTGAAGGTCAGCGTGGTGGTTCCCTCAGCATCCGTCTCGGCGTTGCTCGGGTTCTGCGAGGCGCTTCCTCCCTGATAGGAGACCGACGGGGGAAGGACCACCTTGACGGACACATCCTTATCCGAGACCTGCGCGCCGGGAATATACTCATTCAAAACGCTCGTTTTGAGGACCACTTCACGGGTACCAGCGGGACCAACGTTTTTGCCCTCCGCGCCTGAGATATCTACGCGGAGTTGGCTGTTGAAGGACGATCCATAACGCTCGCTACTGGCCGGACGTGCCATGCCGGTGGAGAAGTGCTGACCCAAAAAGCCAATCTTTTGACCGGTCTGTCCCGCGGACTCCCCAACGGTGATCGGCCACAGGAGTCGGGCGTACTGGGTGGCCGGAATATTCTCATTTATGCTGAAGCGAACCGCGGAGATAGTTCCCGCGGCCTCCGCGTCGCGTCGCGTCTTATACCAACCGGGTGTACCGTCTCCGGGCTCTCCCTGGTCCGCTGCTCGCGCGGCGTCATCGGGGTAGACCAGGGTTCCGTATTCAACATCCTTGAAGGTAAAGGCGGTCCCAAAGAGTTCCAGGTCGCCCGTGGGCGCCTGCCCGTCACCGGTCAGGACGATGGCCCCGCGGGAGTCTGAACGCTCCAATCCGAGGGGGTTGTCGTTATTCAACTGCAAGCGGTATTCAATCGGCTGACCGGGATACAGCGGGCCGCCGCTCGTCTGGGGGCTTTCCCATCCGGGAAGGGCCGCGCCGCCCACCTCCTGAATCATGTAGCGCCCGGAGAAACCGCCTCCGGAAGCATTATTAATGGTCACGGTGGGCTGGATCTGCGCCGGAGTGATGGAGTTAGGTGAATCGCTCAGCGAGTGGATTTCAAGATTGGAAATCCCGATGGGCTGCCGCGAGGTGTTTTCCGGCACATTCGTGGAGGGAACCCAGAGCTTGATCGAGTGAGTAATCACATAGGCCCGATCCCCGGGAATGGCACCGCCCGCGCTGGAAATAGTGGGAACGTGTTGCGCCGTCGTATCGGCTCCGGAGATGGTGACGCGGGCGGTCTTCGCCGCCTCGTCAACGACCACGCGCTGGGTTCCGGAATTTGTCACTGAGTTTGCGGCACCGCCCGAGCTACCGGGGAAAGGCGAGCTGAAATGGATAGGCGAGTTTTGTGCAGACGCCCTGACCCCGTCGGGAAGAGCACTGAGGTCAAGATCGAAGCTCAGGCTGTCCTTTGCCCGCAACGGTTCGTGCCCGCGCGTTTGGATGGCGGCATCGTACGGAACAAAAACACCGTAGTTATAGCGCATCTCGACGCCGTTCACGCCATCCAGCGTGACGGGACCCGTGCCGTGCCCAAGCGCGTCAATATCGTAGGCGGGGGTGGCCACGATCTTTGTCGGCGCAGACTTCGCCGTGGCACCGCCCTCGGCGGAGACGCTAATTGCGGCTTCGCCACCGTTAGCGCCGGAAACCGTTGCTTCCAATGCCCAGACGTTACTCTCCGCGGTATCGGCCGTGAGCTGGAGTACCGCGGTTCGGCCGTCCTCGCTGATGCTTGAGCCCTTGGGCTCACCCAGCGAAATGGAGGACTCGCTAAAGCGTGAACCCACCGGGGCCGTGGCGGTCAAGGTATAGGTTCCGGGGGTGGACACCTGATAAGACGCCGCCCATTTGACGATATCGCCCGAGGCGACGATATCGTCCGTCAAGCTGGGATCCAGAGGCGGCAGCGGAAGCGATCCCGTCTGGGTGACCTCCACGCTGTGGATGGCACCCACGGCGCCCGTAGCGGCATTCGCGGCCATCGGGGTCGCGATAAGACCGCCCGTGGCCAGGAGCGATGCGAGGAGAATCGCAAAGCCCCTTCTCTTTGGTACCCCATCGCCACTAGGCAACGAGCGCGGCGACGATTGTCGCAACGATGTTTCAAGCATGAAATCCCAATCCTTGTTTATCCAATGCAGAGCGAATCTGCGTTGACAGTGAACCTAAGAACAAAGAACGCAATTGAGATGAAAACTAACCCCGAACTCAGGATGCCGAGAAAAGTGTCGCAAAATGCACGCTTTTCATGTCGCTATTGCCGTTTTAACGCGGAAACATGCCGAACCTCGGGTCGCATCGAGTGGCCTCTTTACCGCCTCGTGATCGCATATCGTGGGTTCAGGCGGCCCCCGGAAAAATATTTTGGGGTTTTTCCCAAAGGGGTGAAAGGTTGCCTTTTGAGCCGCGGCCCGTTCGCGCCGGTGTGGGCGTGGGCCGGCGAGATGCCCCGCAACGAGGCGATCCGCCGCGCGTCGGTGCCGGGGTGTAGCGTACCTAGGGTGGTGTAACGCGCCATATCCCTCGCACAGGAAGAGCCGTTGCCCATGCCCACACGCCCCGCCGCCGGAGACTCCTGGCGTCGCGCGCTGGAGGGCCTCCTGGTACCCGATACCGCGGCCGCCCCCGCGCCGCGCCATACCGCGCTCGCGCTGCAGCTGGAGCTGCGCGAGGCCATTCCGCGCGGCGGCGATCGCTGGAACGGGCCGGCCGCGCGCGCCGCGAGATCCGGCACCGAGGACCTCGCCGATCTCTCGCTCGGCGTGCGCCCCGTGACCCGCACCGCGCGCGGCTGGGCCCGCGGCAGCCTCACCTGGTCCAACCTCCCCTATATGCTCAACCGGCTGGGGCTTGACCCCGCCCAGCACAGCTGGTTCTGCCAGTTTGGTGCGCTCTATCGCGCGGCGGTCCCCGCGGTCCCCGGGCAGGATGCCGATTGGGTGCTGCTGGATGATTTTGCCAACCCCGTGCTCTGGACCCTGCTGGATCAGGCCGATGCGCTTGGCATCGCACTCGTGGGCTCCTCCGCCAAAACCGCCGTGCGCCGCGCGGGAGACGCCCGGCTGAGCCTGGACGCCTCCCGCACCGCCGCGGGCCTGCGGCTCACCCCCGCCCTGACCCTCGGCGAGGAGGCCTGGCCGCTGGAACGCGCCCGCGCGATCGCCGACCACGGCGTCTACGGCTTCCGCCTCGCCGCGCCCGCCCGGCTGGTATTGGCCCCCGCCGAGCTGGGCCCCGAACAGCGCGAGCTGCTGCGCCCGCGCAGCACAGTGCCGCATGCGGTGAGCATCCCGCCCGCGGGCGTGGGGGAGTTCCTGAGCGATTATTTGCCCGAGCTGCGCGGAAGGCTCGAGATTCTCAGCGCCGATGGCAGCGTGGAGCTGCCCGCGCTCCCGCCCCCGCTGCTGATCCTCACCGCATCATTTGAGGCGCGGCATACGCTCGCCCTGCACTGGCGCTGGGAAAATACCCGCCGCGGGGCGCAGGCCCCCGCGCTCGCCGCGGTCCTGCCCGAGGGTACGCTGCCCGCGGAGTGGCGCTCCGGCGAGGACCTGCCGCTTCCCGTATCGCTGCGCGGGATGGACGCCGCCGAGTGCGCGGCCACGCTGCTGCCGCGCCTGGAAAAGCTGCCCGGGGTGCGCGTGGATCGCCGCGGTACCGCGCCCGATTATCGGGAACTCACCGGCGAACCGCTGCTGAAGATCAGCGCCGTCCCCACCGAAAAGGACGACTGGTTCAGCCTGGGCGTGATCGTCACGGTGGACGGCCACGATATCCCCTTTGTCCCACTGTTTAAAGCCCTCGCGAAGGGGCGGCGCAAGCTGCTGCTGGTGGACGGCAGCTATCTCTCGCTGGGCCACCCGGCGTTTCAGCCGCTGATCGAGCTGATCCGCGAGTCCCAGGACCTGCCCGAATGGGAGGCCAATCCGGTGATCAGCCGCTATCGGGTGGATCTCTGGGCCGAGTTTGAGGACCTGGCCGAGCAGGCCACCCCGGCCCGGGAATGGCGCGAGCTGCTCGCGGCGGTGGCCGAGGGTGCCGCCCCCGCCCCGGTGCCGCTGCCCGCGGGCATCCACGCCGAGCTGCGCCCGTATCAGGAGGAGGGTTTTGCCTGGCTGGCCTTCCTCTGGAGGCATCACCTGGGCGGCATCCTCGCCGATGATATGGGGCTCGGCAAGACGCTCCAGTGCCTCGCCCTGATCCGGCACGCCCACGATCAACGCCCCGGGCAGGCGCCCTTCCTCGTGGTGGCCCCCACCTCGGTGGTATCCAATTGGGTGGCCGAGGCGGCGCGCTTTGCGCCCGGCCTGCGGGTGCACGAGATCACCGCGACCGAGGCGCGCTCGGGCCGCCCCCTGGCCGGGCTCGCCGCCGGGGCCGATATCATCGTGACCAGCTATGCGCTGCTGCGGCTGGATTTTGAGGCCTATCAGGCCATCGCCCGCGATACCGGCTGGTCCGGGCTGATCCTGGACGAGGCGCAATTTGTGAAAAATGCCGAGTCCCGCATTCACGCATGCGCGCTGGAACTCGACGTGCGGGTGAAGATCGCCGTCACGGGCACCCCGCTGGAAAACTCCCTTACCGAGCTGCACGCGCTGCTGGCCATCGTGACCCCCGGGCTTTTCGCCTCGGCGCGGCGCTTCCGCGAGGAATACGTGCGTCCCATCGAACGCGTCGCACCCGGCATCTCCACGGGCATCGGTGCCGGGCGCAGCGAGGTCGCGATCGGCGGTGCCCGGCAGCTGCGGCTGGCCCGGCTGCGCCGCCGGGTGCGGCCCTTTATGCTGCGCCGCGTGAAGGAGGCCGTGGCCGCGGATCTGCCGGCCAAGCAGGAGCAGGTGCTGCGGGTGGAGCTGCACCCCGAACACCGTGCGCTCTACGATCTCTTTTTGCAGCGCGAGCGGCAAAAGCTCTTTGGGCTGCTTGAAGACCTCGACCGCAACCGCTTTATCGTATTCCGTTCGCTGACCCTGCTGCGCCTGCTGGCGCTGGACCCGGCGCTGCTGGGGGAGGAGCACGCGGATGTGCCCGCCGCCAAGCTGGACGTGCTGATGGATCAGCTCGCCGACGTGGTGGTGGAGGGCCATCGCACGCTGGTATTTAGCCAGTTCACGTCCTATCTGGCGCTCGTGGCGCGGAGGCTGGAGGCCGCGGGGATCGCCTATGCCTATCTGGACGGTTCCACACGCAAACGCTCCGAGGTCATTAACGGCTTTAAAACGGGGGAGGCCCCGGTATTCCTGATCAGCCTCAAGGCGGGCGGATTTGGCCTCAACCTCACCGAGGCCGATTATGTCTTCCTGCTGGATCCGTGGTGGAACCCGGCGAGCGAGGAGCAGGCGGTGGACCGCACCCATCGCATCGGCCAGTCCAAAAATGTCTTTGTCTATCGGATGATCGCCGCGGATACCATCGAGGAGAAGGTGATGGTGTTAAAGCAGCGCAAGGCCGCGCTCTTTGATGCGGTGATTAACGACGAGGAGCTGTTTAGCTCGGCGCTGACCGCGCAGGATATCCGCGAACTGCTCGGCTAAACGGGCGAATGCCGCGAGCGTTATACGGGACAGATCACAATAGCTATGCTTAGTTTCTGGCCCGGGCCACCCCGCGGGGAGGGTGACCCAGCGCGGGCCCCTCTTCTCTTTTTCGCCCCCGCCTAGGTTTTATCCCGGAGACTCATGACACGGAATACCACCCGCACCCTTCTTGCCGCGCCGCTCCTGCTCGCGGTGGTCCTGGCCGCCGCGGGTTGCGTTCCACAATCCCGCGAGAGCGTGGATGAGTTTGTCACGGCCCTGCGCGCGGTACCCGGCGTGGTCTCGGCCGAGGCTCGCGTGTCTCAGCCGCTGCCCGGCGTGATTAACGGCACCGTGACCGTGGCCATTCCCGCGGATCCGATTGTGCTCGCCGATGCCCAAAAGGTGGTGTGTGCTGAGCGCCCGGCCTCCTCCGTGGAGGTGGACTATGTGGTGAGCGAGGGTGCCGCCACCGTGAGCGGCGATGGCCCCACCTGCGCGGGTGAGGGCATTAACATCGTGGACGTCACGCGCGCGGCCGCCGCGGTGGGCTTCCCCGCCACGCTGGAGATTAAGCGCAGCTATCCGGCCGAGGGCGAGGGACGGACCACGGTCCGGCGCTCCTCCGCGGAGAAAAACCTCGCCGAGGCCCTGACCCTGGGGGAGGCGATCGCCCCGACCCTGCCGGACATGGGTATCTCCTATCGCAGCCCCGCCCTGGACGTGGACGCCCCGCGCGCCGACCTGGCCGGCTATCTCGGCGATATGCGGGTCCTCGGGGAGAGCTATCAGCTCGCGAGCGTGACCATCGGGAGCGGCGTGCGCCTCGGTTTTGAGGGAATTATCCCGAGCTCGGCCGCCGTGAGCACCCTCCTGGACGGCCTCAGCCCCGAACGCTATGCCGGGCTGGAGATCATCGTGACCGCCGCCGAGAACGGCTCCGCGGATGCCCAGGCCACGGCGCCGGCGCTCGCTCTGCGGGATGAACTGGCCGCGAGCCTGGGCGCCACCGGCGATGTGCGCGGGAATGACGTGGTCTTCACGGTGACCGATATCGACGCCCTGCAGGAGCTCACCGACGAGATTCTCGCCCGAGAGGGCGGCAGCGGCGGCAGCGGTGTGACCTTTTATATCCCGGGCAGCGGCGACGGGGTAATCCCCGAGATGCGCGTGGCCCCGGGCCGCTCACTCGTGCTCGAGGCCGGGCTGCCCAATGCGTTTACGGCCCTTGCCGAACAGTATCGGGCGCTCCGGGATGCCGGCGCCGTGGCCACCGTGGAGGTGGGTGGGGGCCGGCTCGGCGCCTGGACCCTGGACGGCGCCGATCCCGGCCAGGTGGCGCGGGTGGCCGCGGTCCTCGCGGAACTACAGGCCCGCTTCGGCCTGAGCGAGGTGAACCTGAATAACCGCCCGCTGGCCGGCTAGGCCCACGGGGGATAAAAACGCGGGGTCGCCCGGCATGATGCCGGGCGACCCCGCGGGGAAAAACCGTGGATAGCGGTGGATTTTATCCGCTCTTGCGGCGGAACTCGCGCTGCTGGGAGGCCTTACCCTGCGTGTGCTGTACCGCACCCGAGGCGTCCATATGGTCCTGGCCCTTGCCCTGCGTGCGCGCCTTCTTGCGGTCGAGTGCCTCGCGGAACTTCCGCTTGCTTTCCTCGGCCGCGGCTTTTTGCGCGTCTTCTTCGGAACTCATGTTGAATCTCCTTGATCGGCTGCCCGCCGCGGCGGGCATCTGTGCCGGTATCGATGATCGATGCGCCCCTAGTCTAACCCGCGGCGCACCGGGCTAGCCCGCGAGCAGCTGCGTCATCTCCGCCATCTCCGCGGTCTGCACGTCGATCATATGCTGGGCGAGGGTGGTGAGCTCGGGGTAGCCGCCGCCGGAAACCTCGTCCCGGGTCATCGCGAGCGCCCCCTCATGATGCGCATGCATGAGTTCCAAAAAGAGCCGTTCGGCCTCGGGCCCGGTCACGCTGGCCAGGCCCTCCAGCTGTTCCGCGGTGAGCATCCCATTGGCCACATGGGGGGCGTGCATCTGCATGACCGCACCCTGATCCCATTCCGAGGCCCATTCCGTCATGGTGCGGATCTCCTCCGATTGCCCCGCGGAGATGCGCCGCGCGAGGTCCCGCGTGGGCTCGGAGATATTCTCCGCGGCGAGGATGATATCGCTCATATCCACCGCCTGCACGTGGTGCGGGGTCATCATGCCCAAAAAGTGCAGATCCACCTCGTTTACCGCGGCCGGCATCGATTCGCGGATATCGGTATCGGTGGGTTCGGAGACGGAGCACCCCACCAGGGTGGCGGCAAGAAGCAGGGGCAAAACGAGGGTGCGCAGCGAGGTCACGGGGTCTGGGGCCTTCCGGTTCGGGGACTAACGGCCCCACCCTAACACGTACCCCCGAGGGGTATCTTAGGCGTCGAGCCCCCGGGCTGTAAGCGCGTCGGATAGCTCATCGGCATAGCGCATCGAGGCCACCAGGAGGGGAATGATAAACGTAGTGGGCCGCGCGGGAATCCCGCGCGCCCGCAGCGCATCGCGGATCTCCCCGGCAAAGGAGGCAATCACGGGGATCACCGTGATCGTGAGGGTGAGCAGCAGGCTCACCCGCGTGGCGTTGATGCCGATGCGGCGCAGCGGTTCCAGGGCCCGCCCGAGCGTATCCAGCAGCTCCGTGGTGCGGGTTGTGAGCGTGATCAACGCGGCGAGCATCACCACCACCAGGATGCGCCCGGCGTTCTGGGCCACGGCCGCGGGCTCCACAAAAAGCAGCTGGAACAGGATCGTAAACGCCAGGAGCCAGCGCAGGAGCCAGGCCTGGCGGGCCAGCTCGCGCCAGCCCAGTCCGGCCAGCAGATAGCCCAAGACGAGGA
Source organism: Mycetocola spongiae (assembly GCF_020424085.1). Lineage (NCBI taxonomy): Bacteria > Bacillati > Actinomycetota > Actinomycetes > Micrococcales > Microbacteriaceae > Mycetocola > Mycetocola spongiae. Next base: position 2,831,507 of record NZ_CP080203.1, read on the forward strand.
GCGCGGCGGCCCCCGCGAGCACCCACGGGGAGCGCGGGACCGCCGAGACCACCGCGATGAGTGCCCCGATCAGCAGCAGCTTGATCCCGGCCGGGGCGCGATGCAGCACGCTGACGCCCGGCCGGTACAGGGCGATCATGCGTGATCGCTCTCATAGCGGGCGATCACCGCGGCCGGCTCGCCGCTCTCGTGCAGGCGGCCGTTTTCGAAGCGCAATACCACCTCGCAGCGCGCGGCGAGCCGCATATCGTGGGTGACCAGGACCAGGCGCGGTACCGCCGCGGAGAAGAGATGATCGGAGACCACGCGGCGATTCACCGCATCCAGCAGGGCGGTGGGCTCATCGGCCACCACCAGGCGCGGGCCGCCAATCAGCACCGAGCACAGCGCGAGCAGCTGCTTTTGCCCTCCCGAGAGATCGTGGGCGGGTGCGTCTGCGCGCGCGTCCAGGCCAAACCTCGGCAGGGCCTGCGCCACGCGCCGGGCGATCTCGGCGCGCGAGAGCCCGCGGCCGCGCAGGGAAAACGCGATATCCTCGGCCACCGTGGGGGCGATGATCTGGGCATCGGGATTGGAGAAGATAAATCCGACCGCGCGGCGCACCTCGCGGGCCTCGCGCGCGGGGTCCAGGCCCAGTACGCTCACGCTGCCCGAGGTGGCCGTGGCTAGGCCGTTCAGGAGCCGGGCAAACGTGGATTTCCCGGAGCCGTTGAGCCCAATCACCCCGATGCGGGTCTGATCGAGTGCCAGGCTGACGCCCGCGAGTGCCTCGTGGCCCCCGAGGGTGACCGAGACATCGCTCAGGCGCAGCGCGGGGATCGCCCGGTCGGGTTCGCTCACCGGGCGGCGGGGGTGCGGCCGAAGGCGCGCGGATAGGCGCGCCATAGGGCCATCGTGAGCACCGTGGCCACGGTGGCCTTAAGCAGGTCCCCCGGGAGGAAAACGAGCGATTGCAGGGCCGCCTGCGGGAGCGCCAGGCCGGTTACCGCGGACTGCACGGGAATGCCCACCGCGTAGATCGCGAGGATTCCGCCGACCACGGTGCCCAGGGCGGTGCGCCACCAGGTGGGAACGACGCCGGAGTGCACGATGAGCCCGGTGAGAAACGCGCCGAGGATCCAGCCGAGGACATAGCCGCCGCTCGGGCCGATAAACACGCCCAGCCCGCCGCGTGCCCCCGAGAGCAGCGGGAGTCCCACGGCAACGAGGATATTAAAGATCAGCACGGCCGTGGCTCCGCGCCACGGGCCGAGCACGGCGCCCGCGAGCATGATGCCGAGGGTCTGGGCGGTGATCGGGACACCCCCGCCAAAGATGGGGATGGGGCCCGGCAGCCCCAGCGCGGCGATCAGGGCCGCAAATACGGCGATGCGCGCGATATCGGCGCTGGCAAAGCGGCGCGAGGTTGCCGCGGTGCGGGTGGGGGTGGGGATGGTGGACACGGGGGCCCTTTCGCTCGGGGGAAAAATCCACCTGAACGACGTTCACTTGAACGCTGTTCAGGTAGGCCTGGATTGAGTATAGTGTGGGGATGGCCACCTCCCGCAACTCCCGGTTCCCGCAGACCCGTCATTCGCGCGAGGACGTGGCCGCGGCCGCCCTCAAGATCCTCGATGACTACGGGCTCGCCGATCTCACGATGCGCCGCCTTGCCGCCACGCTGGATGTGCAGCCGAGCGCGCTGTACTGGCATTTCTCCAATAAGCAGACGCTCCTGGCACACCTCGCCGATCTGATCGTGGACCGCCCCGAGGCCGAGCCCGCGGATAACCCGGCCCGGCCCGGCCCGTGGCGCGCCGCCGCCTCCGCCGAGGCCGAGGCGCTGCGCGCGAGCCTGCTCGCCTATCGGGACGGGGCCGAGGTGGTCTCAAGCACGCTCGCGCTGGGCCTGGGCGCGGATGCACCCGCGCGCCGGCTCACCCGGATTTTTGAGGATGGGGGAGTGGATCCGGAAACCGCCTCCGCCGCCGCGGCCGTGCTTATTCACTTCGCGCTGGGCTATGTCTCGCATGAGCAGCAGCGCATCCAGGCCGATAGCATCGGGGCGGTGGCCCCCGAGAGCGCCGCGGCCCCCGCGGCCATCACCCATCCGCGCGGTGCCGATGGCTTTGGTTTTGGCGTGAACCTGATCCTCGATGGACTCTCCGAGCATGCCGGTCGGCCCGAGGGATCGCGGGCGGCCGAGGCCCGCTAGCGCGGTTTAGGCCGAGGGGCGCAGCGCGGCCCCGAGCCCCAGGCGGCGGCGCAGCGAGCCCAGGCCCGCGGCCCCCAGGATGCCCTCGGCGCGCAGCCGCGGAATCAGATCATGCGCGATACCGCGGGCATCGCCGGCCAGCGAGAGTGGGCGCAGGTGCAGGCCGTCCAGCGGCCCATCACGCAGCTCGGTATGCACGCGCGCGATCAGTGCATCCCCGCCCGGATAGGGATAGGGCACCGAGAGCAGGATGCGCACGGGGAGGGCGCCGCGCCCGTGGGCCACGATCCGCGAGCGCACATCCGTGGTGGTCAGGCCCGCACCATCGGCGAGCACCACCACATCGGCGGTGCGCGCCGCGGTATCCAGGGATGCGGTATCGGAGACACCGATGACCACCGGGGGATTACCCTGCGGGGGTCGCGGCATTGCGCCCGCGCCCCGGGCCCCCTCGGCGGGCAAAAAATTCTCATAGCGCAGGCGGTCGCGATCGATATAGCGCTCGGCCACCTCATCGCGCACCGCGCGGTCCTCCCATGCGTCCCAGAGCTCTCGCACCACGTCGATCAGCGCCTCCGCGCGCTCCCATTCGCCCGCGGGATCCCCGCCGTCCACCGCCGCCTGCCAGCCCGAGCGGCCGCGCGAGGCATAGTCGAGCGTGGCGGTCGCGGTGGAGACCAGGACCGGCTCCCGGCGCGCCACCGTCACGGTGGGTACCAGCCCAATATTCGCCGTGATCGGCGCGATCTTCGCGAGCACATCCAGCGCACCAAGCGTGGAATCGGCCGCGCCGGGGCCCTCCCCGAGCGTGACAAAATCCGCGCCCGCGGCCTCCAACGCACGCACCGCCCGCAGCCGGGCCGGGCCGCCCTGGGCCGGATCAAGATCGGCGGTGAGATCCACCGCAACCGCCAGAATGAAGGTCATCGGGGGCCTCGCACGGGGGCCTGGGCGGGCCCGCGATGGGTGCCGGCGGCGGTGAGCGCTGCGTGCATCGGGTCCCTCCCTCGGGAAATCGGGGGCGCCGCGGCCCCGATTCCTGGGCACGGGAGCGCCGTGAATCTCACATTACGGAAGCGCCCGGGGGCTCACGAGGCCCGGCCGTCATCGGGGGTCATAAATCGCCACCGGGTGTAACGGGAGGCCCCCGGGTGGCCGCGAGGCAAACTCCCGGGATACTCTTTTCCGCCGCCGCGATCGCCCCGCGCCCGCGTGTTAAGGTGGGCCCCATGAGACGCGGCGAGCTGGCCAGACGCACCGGGGTTCATCCCGAAACCATCCGCTTTTATGAGGCGCGCGGGATCATCCCGGCCCCGCGCCGCCTCGCCAATGGCTATCGCGATTATGACGAACAGCATGTGCGGCTGCTGCGCCGGGCCGCCGCCGCGCGCCGCCTCGGGCTGCCGCTTGCGGCCCTGGACCCGGCCCCCGAATCGGCCGCGACGCTGCGCGAGCTCCTCGCCGCGCGCCTGTCCGCGAGCGAGCACGCGCTGCGCCGCCTCGCGCGTGAACGCGCCGATCTGCGCGAATTACTGGCCGCGGAGACTGCCCGGTACGGCGTCTAGGGGTGCCCGGCGCGGTGATTAGGGTTGCCCGGCACGGCGCCTAGGGTTGCCCGGGTCGCGGCCGGCATGACACCCTGGCAGATACGCACGGTCACAGATTGGACACCACCCCTATGGCGCTCTTCGCCCGTAAGCCCCCCAAGCCCTCCGGTCCGCCGGCGGGTCCGCCCTCGCTCTGGCGCGATGGTTATGGCAGGGTTGCGACCCGCAGCCTGCAGACCCTCCTGGTGCTGGGCCTGGTGGCGGCACTGCTCTTCCTGATGTCCCAGGTGGGATTGATCCTGATCGCGGTGATCCTCGCCCTGATTCTGGCCTCGGCCATGTCCCCGGTGATCGGCTGGATGCGGCGCCGCGGCATCCCCTCGATGCTCGCCACCTGGGCCGCGCTGATCGCGATCCTGGTGCTGCTGGGTGCGGTGGGTACCCTGATCGTCTGGGCGGTGCGCGATCAGTGGGCCGACCTGGCCGATTCCGCGGTGGATGGCTTTAACCAGCTTCAGGACTATTTTAAAGACCTGCCCTTCACCATCGACGAGGAGCAGATCGACTCCTTCAAGGAAACCATCACCGGTTTTCTGACCAGCAGCCAGTTTGGTTCGGGGGCGCTCGCCGGAGTCTCGGCCGCCACGAGCTTCCTCACCGGCCTCTTCCTGATGATTGTGGTGCTGTTCTTTTTCCTCAAGGATGGCCCGAAGATTTGGGAGTTCCTGCTGCGCCCCTTCCGCGGGGAGGCCTATCTGCGGGCCCGCCGCGTGGGCGATAAGACGGTCTCGGTGCTTGGCGAATACGTGCGCGGCACCGCGGCGGTGGCCGCGGTGGATGCCATCGGTATCGGCGTGGGCCTGGCGATTCTGGGCGTCCCGCTCGCCCTGCCCCTCGCGATCATCGTGTTTGTTTTTGCGTTTATCCCCATCGTGGGTGCCACGGTGGCGGGGGCGCTCGCCGCGCTGGTCGCGCTGGTGGCCAATGGGCCGGTGAGCGCGATCATCGTGGTGGCGATCGTGATCGGGGTAAACCAGCTCGAGGGCAACCTGCTGCAGCCGGTGCTGATGGGGCGTTCGCTGAAGCTGCATGCCCTCGTGATCCTGCTGGCGCTGACCGCGGGCACGCTGATCGGCGGCATCCTCGGCGCGGTGCTGGCCGTGCCGATTGCGGCCGTGGCCTGGGGCATCATCAGCGTCTGGAACGGCGAGAATATCCCGGCCCGTCCGGCGCAGCAGAAAAGACCCGAGGAGGTCTAGCCCGGGTGCGGGTGGCCGCGGCCACCCGCACCCGGATTATCGCTAGGGCAGGGGACGCCCGCGCGCCGCGGTCCACAGCGCATACCACTCATCGCCGGTCATCGCGGCGGCGGCCGTCTCGGCCCCCGCGCTCGCGGCGATGCGCCCGGGGTTGGCGGTGCCCAGGACCGCCGAGATATCGGCGGGATGCTTCAGCAGCCAGCCGAGAACCACGGCCTCGGGGCCCACGCCGTAGCTGCGCGCGAGATCCAGCACCAGATCGGTTGTGGCCGCATCGGCGGGGCTTTGCTCGGGGGTGCGCTGCGAATAGCGGCCCTTGGCCAGGGGTCCCCAGGCCTGGAGTGCCACGCCGTTGCGGGCACACCATTCCAGCGTGCCGTGCGGGAAGGATACGGCGGTGCCCTCGGGGTGGTTAATCAGCACGCCGCTCTCCGCAAAATCGCTGCGGTAGAGGCTCGCCTCGATCTGGTTCACCACGATCGGAACATCGAGCCCCTCCTGGAGGTAGTCGATCTGCGCGGCCGACATATTGGAGACCCCCAGCGCGCCGATGCGTCCGCTCGCGAGCAGCTCGTTGATGGCCACGCGCAGTTCGCCCACGTTCAGCAGCGGATCGGGGCGGTGCAGGAGCAGCAGGTCCACGCCGGGGGCATCCAGCCGGGCGAGGGAGGCGGTCACGGATTCCAGGACCGCCGCCGCGGAGAGGTCATAGCGCCCGCCGAGCTCTGGGGTGCCCAGGCGGATGCCACATTTGGTTTGCACGGTGGTGTCGGTGAACCAGTCGGGATGGGCGGCGCGCACGGCGCCAAAAACGCTCTCGGCCTTGCCTCGGCCGTAAATATTGGCGTGATCAAACGTGGTGATGCCGGCGTCGAGGGCGGCGCGCAGCGCGCGTGTGGCGTGTTCGGTGGCCGCGGGGGTGACCTCCGGGGCGGTCCATTCCCCGCCGAGTCCCATGCAACCAAAGATGAGTCGCCCGGTGTTTTCTGTCATTGCCGATATCCGTTCGTCGATGAACGCGAGTATGTCGCGGTGGTTCCGTAGTGCAGAATATCGCCTCGCCCGCCGCCGACACGAGGGGTTGCCAAAATTTGCCCTCAAGTGGGCTTGAGGCCCTAGCCTGGGGCCACGAGGAGCGCGGCGACCCGAACGCCGCGGGAGGACCTATGACCTATGTAATTGCCCAGCCCTGTGTGGACCTGAAGGATCGCGCGTGTGTGGACGAATGCCCCGTGGACTGCATCTACGAGGGCGCCCGTTCGCTGTATATTCACCCCGATGAGTGCATCGACTGCGGGGCCTGCGATCCGGTATGCCCGGTTGAGGCCATCTATTATGAGGATGATTTGCCCGAGGAATGGGCCGATTATTATTCGGCCAATGTGGAGTTTTTCCGCGAGATTGGTTCCCCGGGCGGCGCCAATCGCAGCGGAACCTTCGATTTTGATCATCCGATCATCGCGGCACTCCCGGTGCAGTCGCATTAAAACGGGGGTGGCGGCACCGATTCCCGGTGCCGCCACCCCCGGGGATGCGGTTAGTTCACCTCGAGCGGGTGGGCGCTCACGCGGCCATCGCGCTCGAGGGCGGTGATGGCAGCCACCTCGGCGTCGCTGAGTTCAAAATCGAAGACGTCGAAGTTCTCGGCGATACGCTCGCGGCTATTGGACTTCGGGAAGACAATATTGCCGATCTGCAGGTGCCAGCGAATGACAACCTGGGCGGGGGACTTGCCGTGGGCGGCGGCCGCCGAGGCCACCGCGTCCTCCTCGAAGAGCGGATATTTGCCCTGACCCAGGGGGCCCCAGGCCTCGGTGAGGATGCCGTGTTCGCGGCCAAAGCCGGTGACCTCGCGCTGCTGATAGGCGGGGTGCAGCTCGATCTGGTTCACGGCGGGCACCGTGGAGCTGCCCTCGATCACCCGGGTGAGGTGCTCCACGAGGAAATTGGAGACGCCAATCGAGCGGGTCTTTCCGGCGGCGGCGAGCTGCTCCAGGGCGAGCCAGCTTTCCAGATAGCGATCGCGCGCGGGGGTGGGCCAGTGGATGAGGTAGAGGTCCACATAGTCGAGGCCCAGCTTGCCGAGGCTCTCATCGAGCGCGCGGTGCGCGGATTCGGTGCCCTGGTTGTCGTTCCAGAGCTTGGTGGTGATGAAGAGCTGCTCGCGGGGGATGCCGGAGGCGGCGATGGCGCGGCCCACACCCTCCTCGTTGCCGTAGATCGCGGCGGTATCGATATGGCGATAGCCCACCTCGAGGGCGTCGCTGACGATGCGTTCGGTCTCCTCGGGGTCTACCTTAAAGACACCAAAACCGAGCTGGGGGATGGTGAAACCGGAGTTCAGGGTGAGCGTGGGGATGGCGGGATTTGTGGTCATGCCCTCACCCTACGCCGAGTCTTTCGGCCCGTCGAGGGTGAGCACCCGAGTATGACAAACGTTGCGCTCGCCCTGAGCGAACGCCCGGGGTTAGGGGTTCTCGGGGGCGGAGAGTAGGCGCAGCCATTCGCCGAGGAGCGCGCGCTCGGCGGGGCTGAGGATGGCCCCCTCGGGGGTGCCCGCGGATTCGTCCAGCCGCGCGGCGAGGGTGATTGCGGCCCCGGCCAGGCCCCCCGCGCCCGCGGCGGGGTGGTCCGCGCCCGCGGGGGTGAGGATATCCGCGAGGAGCGCATCGCGCACCGCCGCGGAGATTGCGGGATCGGGATAGGCCTCGGGGCGGGTGATGAGGGAGAGCGCCACCCCGCTATTGGCGGACATCACCATGCGGGTCGCCGTCTCGGCGGGCACCCGCAGCCGGCCGGCCGCGGCGCAGCGCTCGATGACGGCGCGCAGGAGGGCATGCGCCTCGCCCACGGCCTCGGGTACCACGGTGAGTCCGGGGGCATACATCAGCCGATAGAGATTGGGGTGGTCGAGGGCAAATGCCGTATGCCCGTCCCAGCCGGAGATCAGGTCGGCCACGGGATCCGCGGAGGGTACGGCCGCGCGCTTCCCCTCCAGATAGGAGCCAAAACCATAGTCCACGGCCGCCGCGATCAGGCCGTTTTTATCACCAAACATCCGATACAGCGTGGGCTGCTGAATGCCCGCGGCCTCGCAGACCGCGCGCGTGGACACATCGGCGGTCGCGGACTGGGCCAGCAGGTCGGCGGTGATTTGCAGGATCCGTGTGCGCATGCCGCCAGCCTATCAGCCACTGTTAGCACTGCCCGGCGAAACCTTTATCGCCGCTACGGCGCGATCCGTGGCCCGGCTGGCGGCCGCGCGGGCCACACAGGATAGGCTGTCCCTCACCCCGCGGCCAACGTCGGCCCGCGGCCATTCGGAAGGTTCGCCATGTTCGCACCCCGCACCACCCCGTTTATCGCCCCCGCCCGCGCCGCCGAGGCCCCGCGCCCGGTTCCCAAGCCCGGGCCGTTCCCGCGCCCCGCCGGTCGCTCCTAGCGGCACGCGCGCGACCGGCCGCGGACTCTTCCATCCGGACCCCGGGGACCGATAAGATTTCGCTCAGTCAGGCCGGTCGCGCGGATGCCCCTTTCCGACACTCCGGCTCCTTCGAAAGGCACCACACGTCCGCACTGCGTCTCCTCGCCCCGGTCGCCGCGCTCGCGGCCCTCGTCCTGGCCGGTTGTGCCGGCCCCTCACCCGATCCGATCAAGGATTCCGATCTGGTGGGTACCTGGGTTACCGGCGAAAGCTATCCCACCCTGAGCGCACCGCCCTATCTGACCATCGAGGACGGCGGCGATTGGACCAGCTCCGATGGCTGTAATACCGTCACCGGAACCTGGGATCTGGGCAAGACCGGGGACCTCACCGTCACGGCCGGCCCCAGCACGCTGATCGCCTGCGAGGGCGCACCGCTGCCCCTCTTTATGTCCACCGCCGCGCGCGCCGAGCTGCGCGAGGGCAAGCTGGTGCTGATCGATGCCGAGAAGAAGGAACTGGTGACCCTGGAAACCGGAACCGCGCCGAGCACCGATCCCGCCGCGGGCGGCTCCGAGGTCCTCGACGTGGCCGGCACCTGGAGCGCCGAGGCCCCCGCCGCGGGTGCCGCACCCACCCTGATCCTGGAGGCCGGCGGCCGCCTCGGCGGAAGCGATGGCTGTAACTCGCTGATCGGCGACTGGAATATCCAGGGCGATACCCTCACCTTTGGGGCGATCGGCTCGACCCGGATGGCCTGCGAGGGCGTGGATACCTGGCTCTCCGCCGCCGCCACCGGAACCGTGGACGGCGATACCCTCACCGTTCTGGACGCCGCCGGAAACGAGATCGGCCACCTCACCCGCCGGTAGCGCATAAAAAGAGGGGGTGTCCCGTGTGGGACACCCCCTCTTTTTATGCCTAGGCGGCGTTTTGTTTGGGCACAACCACCTTGCGCACCACGAGCACAATCGAGGCCACGATCGGCACGGCCACAAGCGCGCCGAGCAGCCCCAGCAGGGTCCCGCCGAGCATCGCACCGATGATCACCAGCGACCCCGGGATATTCAGCGTTTTACCCACGATCTTCGGCGTCAGCACATAGGCCTCGATCTGCATATAGATGACGAGGCAGATGAGCGCGATCAGCGCGGTACCCGGGGAGGTAAACAGCGAGACGGTGGTGATCACGGCGGTGCTCACCACGGAACCGATCAGCGGCACAAGCGATACCACAAACGCGATCACGGCCAGCAGGAACGCATAGCGCACGCCGAGAATACTGAGCAGGATAAAACTGAAGACCGAGTTCAGGAACGCAAGGATAACCATTCCGCTCAGATAGGTTCCGATGGATTTCGCAATCTCCTCGGCGATCGGGACAAAGCTGCCGCGCTTGGACGCGGGAACCAGCGAGTACAGTGCGCGCGAGATCGAATCCAGCGAGGACACCATATAGATCGTGAGGATCACCACAAACAGGGCACCCACGGTTCCGCCGGCCACGGCCGATCCCACCTGGAATACGCCGCCTCCCACGCCGAGCCAAAAATTGGGGTCCTCCAGCGCCTCATAGGCCCAGTCCAGCACGCCCTTCGCGGCGCCGCCGGTGGCCCCGTTCACCGAGAGATACCAGGCCTGATTCTCGACATCGCTAAAGTGGCGCGGCGCCGTGCGGATCAGCTCCATTGCCTGATGCGTGACCAGGGGCACAATGGCCCAGACCAGCGCGGCCACAACCAGCACAAAGCCCAGCGCCACCACCGCGACCGAACCGCCGCGGGAGAGCCCCTGGCGCTGCAGCCAGCGCACAAGCGGATCCAGGCCGAGGCTGATAAACAGCGCGGCAAAAATCAGGGTGAGCGGGCCTGATAGCGAGGCGGTGGCCATTCCCACCGCGAGGGCGCCAAGCACCCCGAGCGCCATCACAAAGCCGAGCCTGAACGCGCCGTATTGGCCGATCTTATTTTTCATAGCCGAGTGTCTCCGATCGCAAAACGGAATGGATAACACCCACCCGATATGGGTCAGAATAACCATAAATTGGGCCCAATCGCCACAACACCCGCCCCGGGTCACACCATTAAGCCCCGAAAGCGCCTAAAGTGTGGTTGTGTGGCCGCTCGATAGAACTTCCGACGATCGCGACTCCCCGCAGGGTGTTGACGATCACCTGACCGTGTCCGGTGAGCCCGAAGGCGAGGCCAGCGGCCCCGAGGATCCCGTGCGGGAGGCCCCGGTAGCGGTGGATCCGCGCGCCGAACGCGACCGCTGGATCGAACAGATCCGCGCCGTCGGTGGGCGATCCCCCCTCCTCCATTTTCCCGATGAGCCGCGCACCCGGATCGAGCTGAGCTCCACCCATCCCGGTGGCCTGCCGCAGTTCATCACGGGGCACTCCACGCTGCTGAGCAATCTCATCCGCGATGAGCTCGCGCTGCGCCGCGCCAAATCCGCGGCCGATGTGATCACCACCAAGGGTGTGGAACTGCGCACCGTGCGCGGTATCGAGTCGATCCACCTCGCAATTGGCCTCGCCCAGTGGCGTCACGAGGGCGAGGACTTCTGCGCCCCCGTGCTGCTGCGCCCCGTGGCGATCCGCCGCTATGGCAAGGATTTTGAGCTGAAGCTTAAAGGCCGCTCGGTCATGAACCCGGAGCTGGTGCGCGCGATGCGTGATCACTTCGGTATTGCACTGAACGCCGAGCGTTTTGAGGCGCTCTCGGTCACCAACGGCGTATTCCAGCCGCAGCCCGTGATCGATGAACTGCGCGGCATCACCCGCCAGCTCGACTGGTTTAGCGTGCAGCCGCGCCTGCTGGTGTCCTCCTTCGCCGATGTGGGGGCCGCGCTCGCCCGCGATGTGGCCGCGCGCGAACACCCCATCCTGGAGGCCCTCACGGGTGATGCCGGTGCCCGCAAGATCGTGGAGAGCCTCTTCCTCCCCGTGGACGCCGTGCGCCAGGACGAGCGCCCGCCCACCACCGATACCCTGCTGCTCGACGCCGATGCCGAGCAGGAAAACGTCATTGCGCAGATCACCGCCGGCAACTCGCTGGTGGTCACCACGCTGCCCGGTACCGGCGGCACCCAGACGGTCGTGAACGCGCTCGGCGCACTCGTGGGCCAGCACCGCCGCGTGCTGGTGGTGGGTGCGCGCCGTTCCGGCCTGGATAGCATTCGCCACCGGCTGAGCAAGGTGGGTCTGCCCGGCCTGTCCGTGGGCCCCACCACCGTGCGCCGGGACCTGATCGAGGCGATCAGCCGCAATGAAAAGGCCGTGGCCCCGAAGATCGCCGATGTGGACGATGCCCTGGTGCGCCTGCGCCGGGTCCTGCTGGACTATCGCGGTTCCCTCGGCCGGGTGGATCCCGAGCTGAAGGTATCGGTCCTGGACGCGCTGGGCTCGCTCACGCGCCTGGGCAACCTCCCTGTTCCGCCGAGCACCGCCGCGCGCCTGGATACCGCCTCCATGGCGGGCCTCGCCGGCAACCGCCGCCCGGTGGCGCATAAGCTGGCCACCGCCGCGGCCCTCGGGGAGTTCCAATACGGCCCCGATGATTCGCCGTGGTACGGCGCGCGTTTTGCCACCACGGTCGAGGCCAAGGCCACCCATGCGCTGGCCAAAAAACTCAACCGCACCGAGCTGCCGCGGCTGCTTGAGCGCGGCTATGACCTGATCGGTCAGACCCGGATGCGGCCGTTTGAATCGGTCGAGGAGCTGGGTATCTATCTGCGCCTGCTGCTGGATATCCGCGATACCCTGGATCGCTTCTCGCCCGCGGTCTTCGACCGCTCGCTGGACGAGCTGATCATCGCCTCCAGCTCGCGTCGGGATTCCCCGGAGATGAGCGCGGCCAATCGCCGCCGCCTGAAAAAGCTTGCGCGCGAATATGTGCGCCCCGGCGTGCATATCGCCGATATGTATGAGTCGCTGCGCAAGATTCAGGGCCAGCGCGTGCTCTGGCAGCGCTATGTTTCCACCGGTGCGGTGCCCGAGGTGCCGCTGGGCATCGCCGATGTGCAGGTGAGCTATCAGCGCGTCGTGGACGACCTGGGTCGCCTCGACGGGCCGCTCGGCCGCGTCACCAAGGACGAGCGCCTGGTGGCACTGCCGGTCAAGGAACTGGTGCGCCTGATGGCGGGCCTGGCCGCGGACTCCGAGGTCATGGAAAACCTGCAGGAGCGCACCACGCTGATCGCCGAGCTGAAGGGTATGGGGCTCGCCCCGCTGATCACCGATATGTCGGTGCGGCACGTTCCCGAGGAGCGCGTGGCCGATGAGCTGGAACTCGCCTGGTGGCAGTCGGTGCTGGAACACCTGCTGGCCACCGATAAGGCACTGCTCGGGGCAAATACCAGCGTGATCGACCGTCTTGAGGCGGATTTCCGGCTCGTGGACGAGGCCCACGCCTCCGCCTCGGGGGCCCAGCTGGCCACGCTGCTCGCCGATACCTGGAAGATTGGCCTCGTGGATCACGCCGAGGAGGCCGCCGCGCTGCGCACGCTGCTGCGCGCCGCCGCCGTGGACCCCGCCGATCTTGAGGGTGCGGCCCCGCACCTCTCGCGGATTCTCTCCCCGGTGTGGATCGCCTCGCCCTATGAGGTCCACCTGATCCCCGAGTCGCTGCGCTTCGACGCGGTTTTCCTCGTGGACGCGGGGGCCACCACGCTCGCCGAAAACGCGGCGGCAATTGGCCGCGCCAAGCAGGTTGTGGCCTTTGGCGATCCGGTCACCCAGAGCCCCATTCCCTTTAACATCGCGGCGGCCGATCCCTCGCGCGTGCAGACCCCCGCCTATGACGTGGAGGCCATGCACCGCGACTCGGCACTCGCCCGGCTCGGCGATCTGCTGCCCACCCTCACCCTGACCCGCAGCTATCGCGCGGGCGGCGAGGACCTCAGCCAGCTGGTGAATCAGCGTTTTTATGACGGAGAGATCGAGTCGCTGCCCTGGGCCGGCTCGTTCCTCGGCCACGGTAGCCTCACGGTGGACTATGTCTCGGGCGGCCGCGGCATGCCCGATGCCGATACCGGCGGCGTGGAATCGGTGGATGCCGAGGTCTCCCGCGTGGTGAATCTTGTGCTGGAGCACGCGGCCTCGCGCCCGCGCGAATCGCTCATGGTGGTCACCGCGAGCGTGAAGCATGCCACGCGCGTGCACCAGGCCGTGCTCTCCGCGTTCTCGCAGCGCTCCGATCTGGCCGAGTTTATCCTGAAGGACCGCGCCGAGCCCTTTGCCGTATTCACCCTGGATCAGTCGGTCGCGGAGAGCCGGGACCGCGTGATCTTCTCGCTCGGTTATGGCCTGACCCCGCACGGCCGGGTACTCTCGCACTTCGGTTCGCTTGGCGAGCCGGGTGGCGACCGCCTGCTCGCGGTGGGAATGACCCGGGCCCGGCGCTCGATGGTCATCGTGTCCTGTATCCGGCCCGAGGATATCGACCCCGCGCGCACGCATCACGGCATCGCGGCCCTCGCCGAGATCCTGCGTCAGCCCGTGCAGCACGTTCCCGCGCCGCCCAATACCGAGGGCGCCGAGCCGATGATGGTGGACCTGGCCGAGCGCCTCTACCGCCGCGGGCTCGACGTGGAGGTGGGCTATCGCGGGTCGATTGCGCTTGTCGCCAGCTATGGTGGCAAGGCGATTGCCGTGGAATCCGATCCCGAGGTCACCTCGGAATCGCTGCGCGAGTCCCTGCGGCTGCGCCCCGATGTGCTGCGCCGCCTCGGCTGGCACTATCTGCGGGTCCACAGCTTTGATCTCTTTGCCGATCCCGAGGGGGTGGCCTCCAAGGTCACCGCGCTGCTCGGGGTCCCCGAGGAGATTCCGGCGGCGCATACCGATCCGGGCCGACACGGCTCCTAGCCTCCACCCACTGCGCCGCCCCTCCCGGGGGTGGCGTTGTGTGTTTCCGGACGGCTTGACCGATGCCCCGTTTCCCGTCCGTCACGGCTTCTCGCCTCCATCCGCTGCGCCGCCCCTCCCGGGGGTGGCGTTGTGTGTTTCCCCGGGACGTATCCGGGTGCATCGGGGAGGCATGACCGATGCCCCGTTTCCCGTCCGTCACGGCTCCTCGCCCCCACCCACTGCGCCGCCCCTCCCGGGGTGGCGTTGTGTGTTTCCGGGGGAGGGGACTGCCGGGGGTATCCTGGAGGCATGACCGATGCACCGCTTCCCGTCCGCCGCGTTCCCGGCTCGCGCCGCGTGATGACCCCGCCGGTGCCCGGTTCCGATCCCGAGCCCCAGGCCGGGTCCCGCGCTATTCGGGCGGGCGAGGATACCGACGGCGGCTGGGGCCAGCGCCCGGAGCAGGGTGGAAACGATGCGCAGCTGCGCGCGGATGTGCCCCCGCACTGGGGCACCCACTCGCACTAAAAAACGGCGACCGACTCGGGGGAGTCGATCGCCGTTTTTGGGATGAGGCTAGGAGGCGTCCCCGGCGTGCTTGCCCGCGGCCTTGGCGGCGGCAGCCTCGGCGGCCTTCGCGGCCTCCGGGTTGGCATTGGCGAGCAGGTCGCGGATCTCGGCGAGCAGCGCCAGATCGGGAGCGATCTCCTCGGGCTCCTCGGCGCTGGGCTGGGTCTTGAGGAGGGCGTCGGCCTTCTTCTTAAAGTGGTTGATCGGCAGAACAAAGGCGAAGTAGACCACAACGGCCACGATCAGGAACTGGATGAGGGCCCCGGCCACGGCACCCAGGCCGATTTCGGCGGGGGTATTGGGATCCAGCGTGGGGATCTTAATGACCCACGCGTTATCAAGGCTATCGGCCTTAAACAGGGCACCGATCAGCGGGTTGAAGACCTTCTCAACGATGGCGTTGACCACCGCGGTGAAGGCCGCACCAATGACGACGGCTACGGCGAGGTCAATGACATTGCCGCGGAGGATAAATTCTTTGAAGCCTTTAATCATCGTTTAGCCTTTCTCAAAACGCGAGCTTTTGGGGTATAAAGCGGCGTTCCTCCGGGCGGAACGCCGACCTATTTAGCGCCCCCCGAGGAGCCCTTTGCGGAGCCCGAACGGGAGTCGGTGCTATAAAAGCCGGAGCCGTTAAAGGTGACCCCGACCGTGCCAAAGAGCTTACGCAATTTGCCAGAACACTTGGGGCATTCTTTCAGTGTTTCATCAGAAAGTGCCTGATTGATATCAAAGGCGTTTCCGCACTCGGTGCATTTATAAGAGTAAAGCGGCATGTTGATCAGTCCTGTGTAACGAAGGGAAAAGCGGGAGGGAGAACTTAGAACTCGAGGACCTGCGCGGGGGTCACAACGCCGTTTACCGGGCGGTCGTGCACCTCCTGCGGAACGGTATCCAGGATTTCATTATCAAAAAGAACGGCAAAAACGGGAGGGCAGCGATCCATCGACCCGAGGGTCTTATCAAAATAGCCGCGGCCCCAGCCCATGCGCATACCCGTGCGGTCCACCGCGGCGGCCGGCACGATGATGAGGTCAACATCGTTGATGGCAATCGGCCCCAGCAGCTCACCCACGGCCTCGTTGATACCAAAGAGGCCCTCGGTCTCGGCTCCGGTCTCGCCCACGGTCCAGTCCAGCAGGCCATCCTCGCGGCTGATCGGGAACAGCACACGCATGCCCCGCTCGCCGGCCCAGTTCAGGAACGGACGGGTATTGGGCTCGGTGGCCCGGGACAGGTAACACGCAATATTGGTGGCACCGGTGCGGGTGACGAGGTCGATGAGGTTGGCGGTGAGACCGCTCGCGGAATTCTCGAGCTCGGTGCTGGTGAGATTCCGGCGACGCTCACGGAGTTCGGCGCGCAGCGCCCGCTTTTGATGATCTGCCTGTGTGGCCATGCACTCATTCTAGGCGGGAACCGCGGGTCTCGGGCCAATCCGGCCCCGGCGGAGGAAATTACTCGTCTAGCGAACCCGACGCCGATAGGCTGGGGCCATGTCTAACTCCGTGCGTAAGGTTGTTATCCCCGCCGCCGGCCTGGGGACGCGTTTTCTCCCGGCCACCAAGGCCATGCCCAAGGAAATGCTCCCCGTGGTGGATAAGCCCGCCATTCAATACGTGGTCGAGGAGGCGGTGGATGCCGGGCTCTCCGATGTACTCATGATCATCGGCCGCAATAAAAACGCTCTTGCCAACCATTTTGACCGGGTAACGGAGCTGGAGCTAAACCTCAAGCGCAAGGGTGACCACGATCACCTCGAGCAGGTGGAGGAGGCCAGCGATCTGGCCGATATCCACTTCCTGCGCCAGGGCGACCCGCTGGGCCTGGGGCACGCGGTGCTGCGCGCCCGCCGCCATATCGGCAATGAGCCCTTCGCCGTGATGCTCGGCGACGACCTGATCGACGCGCGCGATCCCCTGCTGAGCAAGATGATCGAGGAGCAGGGCAAGCGCCAGGCCACGATCATCGCCCTGATGGAGGTTGCGCCCGAGGCCATCTCGCTCTACGGTGCCGCCGCGGTGGAGCCCACGGAGGACCCGCAGGTGGTGCGCGTGACCGGGCTGGTGGAAAAGCCCGCGGTCGAGGACGCCCCCTCCAACCTCGCGATCATCGGCCGCTATGTGCTGCGCCCCGAGGTTTTTGGAATCCTGGAGCACACCAAGCCCGGCAAGGGCGGCGAGATCCAGCTGACCGATGCGCTCCAGGAACTGGCCGCCGATGAGGAGATCGCGGGCGGTGTTTATGGCGTGATCTTCACGGGTCGCCGCTATGACACGGGTGACCGCGCCGACTATATTAAGGCCATCGTGCAGCTCGCCGTGGACCGCGAGGACCTCGGCCGGGAGCTTAAGCCCTGGCTCAAAGACTTCGTCGCGGGCCTGGCCGACTAAAACCCTCCACCCACCTCACCGATCGGGGGCGAGCCGGCATGGCCGCATTCTCCTTTCCCGTCCTCAGCGACGGACCCATATCGCTGCGTCCGGTGCGCCTGCGCGATGCCCGCGAGCTCGAACGCGAGCTCATGGTCAACCGCGCGTGGCTGCGGCCCTGGGAGGCCACGAGCCCGCGCGGGCTGCGCTCCTTTGACGTGCGCGGCAGCATCCGCGGGATGCTCGCGGCCGCGCGCGCGGGCGAGGGCCTGCCGCTGATCATGGAATACGAGGGGCGGATGGCGGGACAGCTGAACGTCTCGGGGATTACCTATGGCTCGCTGTCCTCGGCGAGCCTGGGCTACTGGGTCTCGCACCGCTTTGCCGGGCTCGGGATCACGCCCACGGGCGTGGCCCTCGCCACCGAATACGCGTTTCGGGAGCTGGGGCTTCACCGCATGGAGATCTGCATCCGCCCGGAGAACGCGCCGAGCCTCGCGGTGGTCAAAAAGCTCGGGTTCCGCTATGAGGGGTTACGGCGGCGCTATATCCATATCGACGGCGATTGGCGCGATCATTTCTGCTTTGCCCTCGTGAACGAGGAGGTGCCCGGGGGCGTGCTGGAGCGCTGGAAGCTGGGCCTCGTGGACCCCGCGGCCGCCGCGATTCCGGAGGCCGATCGCGAGGCCGCGGCCCACCCGATTCATACCGTGCCACCCGGATTTCACCTCTATTAGCCATACCCGTTAGTCGTTATCGGGACACACCCCTCCGAATGGCGCAATCCGCGGCGGAAGCCCGTACCGTGGAGCTATGACTGGTGGTGGAATGATGAGCGGCGGCATCGTGATCGCGATCGCCGCAGTGCTCTGGCTCATCTATCTGGTTCCTACCTGGCGTCGGCGCAGCGAGTATCTCGCCACCGAACGCAATGCCGTGCGATTGCAGCAGACCATGCGCATCCTCGCGGAGACCACCGAGCTTCCCGGCCAGGTACACCTGGAGATTTCGGCGCGCGAGGTGGCCGAAAAACAAAAGGTCCTGCGCAAGGTGCAGGCCGAGGCGCGCGAGCGTGCCCGGGCCGAGGCTCTGGAGGAGGCCGCAAAACTGCGTGCCGAACTCACCGCACGTCCCCCCGTGGCCGCCCAGCGCAGCCGCGGTCGCAAGCGTGCCCGGCGCACCGCCGCCGCCACGATGCTGATGGGTGCCATCGCGCTGGTCTGGGGCGTCATTATTCTTCTGGGTGGCGGGGCCCCGATCCTCGCGATCGTGGGTGGCCTCGCTGCCGTGGGCGGCGTGAGCGCCGTCACGCTGCTCGCCCGTCCCGTGCGCATGGTGCGGGTCGAGCCGGCGCCCGCGAGCGCCCCGGCGGCCTCGCAGCCGCTCGTGGACCTGGCCGATCCGCTCACCCCCAATATCCCGCAGGCGGCGCCGCTGGAGCCCGGCTGGCTGCCCACCGAGCTTCCGCAGCCCCTGTATAACTCGCAGGGTTCCGCCGCGGCCACCGCGATGGCCCGCGCCGATGCCCAGGACGCCCTGCGTCGCGCGGCACTCGCGCAGGTCTTGGCCGAGCGCGCCGAACAGCTCTCCCCGCCCGAGCCCGTGGCGATCACCCCGCCGCAGGCCCCCGAGACGCGGCAGGGCCCGCCGAGCCGCTTCGCGCATATGGGCGTGGTGGACGAATATGCCGAGGGCGGCGTGGAGACCGTGGATCTGATCGCCCGTCGCCGCAACGCCGGCTAAGCCATACGCGACACCGGGGCAATTTACGCGGCCAATGGTCGGCATCGGGTCCGGCGGCGTGATAATGTTTTAACCCATAAGGGTCTGTGGCGCAGTTGGTAGCGCGCTTCGTTCGCAATGAAGAGGTCGGGGGTTCAATTCCCCCCAGATCCACACCGAGAAAGCCCCGGCCTCTGGCCGGGGCTTTTGCATTTATCCCGGAATCCTGGGCCGAATAGGCCCCGGGCTGTGGCTCCGCCGGCTAGGCGCCGGTGGGTGCGTTCAGGCGGACGATGGCCGCGGGATCACCGGGCTCCGCGCCGAGCAGGATCTCGTTCAGCGCGCAGTTCTCCGTCTCCGGGAAAATCCTCCGATAGCCATCGGGGTTTATGCCCAGCAGATCGGTCAGCATCAGGCGCAGCAGCGTGGAATGCATGACCACCAGAACCCGGCCGCCGGGATGGGCCGCCGCGATCTCATGCAGTGCGGGGCGGGCCCGGGCGATCCCGGCCACGCCGCTCTCCCCGCCGGGCAGCGGGCTGCGCCCGGGATTGGCCAAAAACGCGGCGAGTGCCTCCGGGAACTGCGCCGCCATCTCGGTGCGGGTCAGTCCCTCGCCGCGGCCAAAATCAATCTCGCGCACGCGCGGGTCGATCCGCACCCCCAGCCCGGTGGCCTCGGCCGAGGGCTGCGCGGTCAGCCGCGAGCGGGTCAGATCCGAGGAGTAGATCGCGTCCAGGCGCGCACCGCGGGCCCAGCGCCCGAGCGCATCGGCCTGGGCAAAGCCGCGTGTGGTCAGTCCAATATTGCTGCTACCGGTATAGCGGTTCTCGGCGTGCCAGGTGGTCTCGGCATGGCGCACGAGGAAGAGGCGGGTAGTCATGGATGGATCCAATCAAGCTCGGCGAGGGTGGCCCGGAAGCGGGCGTAGAGGTCTTCGGTGCGCGGACGCAGGGCCGGGTCGGGGTCGATGATCCGGCTGATGCGCCCGAGCCTGCGCGCGGTATCGGCGAGCGAGTGGCCCCCGCCCGTCGCGGACCAGGCCGCCAAAATGGCCATACCCAGCGCGCCCTCGGTGGAGGCCGGAATGGATACGGGGGTATCCAGCATCGTGGCGCGCAGCCGATTCCAGAGCGGGCTGCGGGTGCCGCCACCCGAGGAGGTGAGCCTGCCTGTCAGGCCCGCACCGAGGGCGTTTAGCCGGTCATAGGCGAGCCGCTCCACACACGCTACGCCGCCGAGAATCCCCGCAAATACCGTGGTATCGCCGCCGCTGCCCGGCCCGGTGGCGGGCAGCGGCGTGGTCGAGCCCTCGCTGCGCAAAAAGCCGCTGGCCCGGGGCAGGGCCAGCGGAAAGCGTTCGCCCCGCCCCACGAGGGGATAGGCCACCGGGAGCGCGGCGGCCGGGCCGCCCGGGGCGAGGGTGGCCTCCAGCCCGGAACCCAGCGCGTCCAGGTCGCGGCCGGGCAGTGCGAGGCTCAGCGCACCGGCCCCGGCGCTGGACGCGCCCCCGGGAAACCAGGCCCCGGGCTCGGGCGAGCGATGCGAATACACCACGCCGGAATCATCCGCCACCGGGGCGGGCGAGACCCCCTTAATCACGAGGGTGGTCCCGATCACGCTGTGGCGATCACCCAGGCCGAGGGCCCCCGCACCAAACTGGGCGGCGCAGCCATCGGTGGTCCCGGCGAGGATCGGGATACCCGCGGGCATCCCCGTGCGCTCGCACCACGCAGCCGAGGTCTCGCCCAGCACCGTGCCCGGCGCGACCACCTTAGGCAGCAGCTCCGGGGGCACCCCGAGGCGTTCCAGCACGGCCTCGGGCCAGCATAGATCCTGGGTATTATACCCGGTCTTCAGCGCGCTGGTCCAATCGGTGGGGACCGCGTGCCCGGCCAGTGCCGCGCCGATCACATCGCCCTGATGAGCGATCCGGGCGGTACCCGCGGGCAGCCCGCGGCGCAGCAGATCCATCAGCGAGGGCAGCGCCCAGGACGGCTGAATGCGCACCCCGAGCCGGGCCCAGAGCGCGGGTTCGGCGGCATGCACCTCCGGGCCATGGGCCGCACCGCGGGCATCGTCATACATGATCGCCGCACCCGTGGCGCGGCCCGCGGCATCCACGGGAATGATTGTGCCCGAGGTCGAGCAGATCGCGAGTGCCCGCAGATCGTGCACCCGCGCGCCCAGCGCGGCGCACACCCGGGCGGCAATATCCGCACACGCGGCGATCCACTCCGCGGGATCCTGTTCGTGCCGCACTCCCTCGCGCACACCACCCAGGGGATGACCGGCCTGGGCCAGGATCTCGCCCGCCTCGTCCACCACCAGGGCCTTCACGCTCTGGGTGCCCAGGTCGATGCCCAGCCACAGCGGTCCGGACACTAGCCGCGCCATTTCTCGCGCGCCGTGCCCAGGTCATCGCGATAGCGCGCAAAGCCCGCGTCATAGGCGCGGGTATTTTCGCGGTTGGGGGTGATCACATCGCGATCGGCCCGCCACGCGGCGCGGTCGATTGGGTCGCCCAGGCTATCCCAGGCCACGAGTGCCGCGCCGCGCGCGCCCACCAGCTCCTGGCGCGGCAGATGAATCGGCCGGCCCAGCACATCCGAGAACAGCTGGGCCCAGGCGCGGGACTTCATGCCGCCGCCCGTGGCCGAGAGCTCGCCGCTCAGCCCGATGGTATCGAAGATATGCCGCGCGGAATAGGCCACGGCCTCACACATCGCCCGGATGATATCGGCCTGGGTGCTGCCGAGTTCCAGCCCGGTGAACTGGCCGCGCGCGGCGGGGGCCACAAACGGGGCGCGCTCGCCCGAGGGGGAGAGGAAGGACAGCGCCCGCACGCCGTTGGCACCCACCGGGCTGCCCTCGATCAGCGAGCCCAGATCCTCCATTGCAAAACCAAAGAGGCCGCGCATCCAGTCCACGCTGGTGGTGCCCACCATCGAGGGCATAACCCGCAGATAGAGGCCCTCCTCGGGGGTGGTTTGCCACATACCCGCGGGCTCGCTGCCGGGGATGACCGTGGCATCGCGGGTATAGGACTGGCAGCTCAGGGTGGTGCCCAGCACCACGGTTCCCTCGCCCTCGTTCAGCGAGCCGCAGCCGATTCCGCAGGCCTGAACATCAAACGGACCGCCGCTCACCGGGGTGCCGATGGGCAGCCCCAGCAGGTCGGCACCCTCGGCGTTCAGGGCAAAAAGAACGCCCGGGGGAGTGGGCGGCGCGAGCAGGTGCCGCCACTCGGAGATGCCACACAGGGCGATGGCCTCCTCGTTATAGGTGCGCGTGACCACGTCCAAAAACGGCATCGACGCATCCGCGGGGTCCACGGTGATCACGCCGGTCAGGCGCTGAACCACGGCATCCGCGCAGTGCCCGGCCACGGCCGCGCGCTCCAGGGACTCGGGCTCATGCCGCGCCAGATAGGCGATCAGGCCCGCATGCGAGCCGGCAAAAATACCCGAACCTGTCAGCTCAAAGGCGCGCTGCACCACCGAGGTGGCACCGCCGCGATTCCACTCGGCCACGATATCGCTCGCCCGGGCATCCAGCCAGGAGATCGGGGGGCGCACGGCGCGGCCGCGCTCATCACGCAGCCACAGTCCATCCCCCTGCGCGGTGATGGCCACGGCCTCGACCCCGCCCGGGGCGCGCACCGCAACCTCGCGGGCCACTGCCCGCACCGTGCTGATGACCTCCTCGAGGTCCTGCTCCACGCGGCCATCGGGATAGCGCAAGAGCTGTGAGGAGCGGCTGGCATGGGCGATAACCCGGCCGTCGCGATCGATCAGGGCGGCCTTGGTCACCGACGTTCCCACGTCGATTCCGAGGATCATGACGCGCTGGTGGGAGCGGCATCCAGCACGGCGGGATTGGCCACATAGAGCGGGCGCTCGCCGGCCAAAAAGAGCGCGGCCTCGTGGGCGATCACGCGGGCGGCGCGCTCGGCGGTCTGCCGGGTGGCCCCCGCGAGGTGCGGGGTCATCACCACATTGGGGGCGGAAAACAGCGGCCAGGTGGGTCCCGGGGGCTCCTCGTCATAAACGTCCAGGGCGAGGGCCCCGAGGGCTCCGCTCTCCAGGAGTGCGGGCAGCGGGGCATAGTCGAGGAGCCCGCCGCGCGCGCTATTAACCAGCACCGCGCCGTGCGGCAGCAGGGCGAGGTTCTCGGCGTTCAGCAGGTGGTGGGTCTCCGGGGTGAGCCGGGCGTGGATGCTGATCACATTGCTCGCGCGCAGCACATCCTCGAGCGGGAGCACACTCACGCCCTCGGCCGCGGCGGCCTCCACATTGGCATAGGGGTCATAGGCGAGCACGCGCGCCCCAAAGGCCTGCAGGATCTTGGCAACGATCCGGCCGATTGCGCCATAGCCCACGAGGCCGATCGTATTGCCGGAGATCTCCCGCCCGGTCTGCGCATAGGTATAGTAATCGCCGCGCCACTGGCCGTTTTTCAGTTCGCCATCGGCCACGGCGATCTTGCGCATCGCCGCGAGCATCAGGCCCACGGCAAATTCGGCGGCGGCCTGGGCATTACGGGCGGGCGCGAAGGACACCACAACTCCCGCGCGGGTCGCGGCCTCAAGGTCCACGTTCACGGGGCCGCCGCGGCAGACACCGATAAAGCGCAGCTCGGGGCAGGCATCAAATACGCGCGCGGTGAACGGGGCCATCTGGGTCAGGGCCACCTCGGCCCCGCGCAGGCTCGCGATCAGCTCATCCACATCGCCGCTGGCCTCGTCCACGCCCTCGACCGGGCCAAACGGGGTGAGCGGCCAGTCCAGGGTGACCTCGGTGTACGTGGCCGGGGCCGCGCCCGCCGCGTGCAGTTCCTCGCTCAGCGACGCCGAGAGTGTCTCGGCGAGGATGAAGTGATCTCCGGAGGAGAGGACGTGTGTCATGAGCAACCTTTTCTACATTGAAGGGTGTTGCGCGACGGAAGATCGAGCGCTGAGTTCAGATACTAACAGCACAAATGTTAAGTTTTAACAGCGAAGTTGTGATTTTTTAGAGTTCGGCCACGTGAACCGTGGTGATATCGCGGATCTGGGCGATAAATTCCTCGCTGACATCCGAGGTGAGAATCACATCGCTGAACTCGCTCAGCTCGGCAAAACGGTGCAGCGAGGTCTTGCCCACCTTGCTGGAATCCATGAGCAGCACCGTGCGGGTTCCGCAGTCCAGCATGGCCTGCTTCATCTCGATAATGCTCTGTTCCTGATGGTAGGTGCGCGTGGTATCCATGGCCGAGGAGGAGTGGAACGTGAAGTCCACGGCGTAATTATCCAGGCCCGTGAGCGAGGCCGGGCTGATGAAGGAGTTATGCGAGCGCGAGTAGCGCCCGCCGATCATGAAGAGCTGAATCTCGTCGATATCCACAAATAGATCCGCGATGGGACGGAAGTTGGAGACCACGGTGAGGGGCTGTACCTCCGCGAGAATCCGGGCCAGGGCGAAGACCGTGGTGCTATCGTCCAGCATCACGGACATGCCGGGTTCGATCAGCTCCAGCGCCTTGCGGGCGAGGGCATCCTTGGCCGCGGAGTTCTGTTGCATGCGGAATTCGGAGCTGGATTCAAACGCGCTGGTGGCCTGGGCGGATACGCCCCCGTGGAAGCGGCGCAGGAAGCCGCGGCCCGCGAGCTCGTCAATATCGCGGTGGATGGTCATGGCCGATTTTTCGGTGAGTTCGGCGAGCTCGGCGGCGGTCGCGGACCCGTGCTCGGCCACATAGGCGATGATGCGCTGGTGCCGTTCGGAACGCTTATTGTGCTGTGTGTCCTTCAAAGTTTTCCGCCCCCAGAGTTGGTCATGTCAGGCCATCCTATCGACTCAATTTGATAACGCGACGATAAAAATATCATTCCGGGTGGTAGTAATCACGTTTTTAGTGTTATTCTCGCTGACAGCTGCACCAAGAACACCAACCCCCACAAACCACAGAGCTGTGGTTTAGCCCGAGGAGATTCAATGATGAAGTTCTATAAGCGCAAGATTGCCGTGGTCGGCGTTATCGCCGCCCTCACCCTGTCGCTCGCGGCCTGTAGTAGCGAGGACGGCGGAAACGGAGGCGGCGGAGACGCCGCCAACGGCAAGGTCGCCTTCCTGATGCCCAACCTCGCCAGCACCCGCTTTGAGCAGCAGGACAGCCCGCTGTTCAAGGCCAAGATCAAGGAACTCTGCGAGGGCTGCGAGGTCATCTATCAGAACGCCGATGGTGATGCCGCGAAGCAGCAGCAGCAGGCCGATGCCGCGATCACCCAGGGCGCAAAGGTCCTGGTCCTGAACGCCGTGGATACCACCGCCGCCGCCTCGATCGTGGACTCCGCGCAGTCCCAGGGCGTCGCCGTGATCACCTATGACCGCCCCATCCCCAAGGTCGAGGCCGACCTGTATATCTCCTTCGATAACGAGGAGATCGGCCGCTCGATCGCGCAGAGCCTCGTGGACCACCTGCCCCCGGCCACCGGCGAGCAGGGCATCCTGATCGTAAACGGTTCGCCCGCCGATAACGCCGCCGGCCTGATCCGCGATGGCATCCATAAGTCGGTGGACGCGAGCGACTATACCGTCCTCGCCGAATACGACACCCCCGACTGGGACCCCAAGAAGGCCCAGGACTGGGTCTCCGGACAGATCACCCAGTTTGGTGACAAGATCATCGGCGTTGTGGCCGCCAATGACGGCACCGGAGGCGGCAGCATCGCCGCCTTTAAGGCCGCCGGCTGGGCCACCGTCCCCCCGGTGACCGGAAACGACGCCGAGATCGCCGCGATCCAGCGCATCGTCTCGGGCTCGCAGTACAACACCATCTCCAAGCCGATCAAGATCGTCGCCGAGGCCGCGGCCGAGGCCTCGATGGCCTTCCTCAAGGGCGAAAAGCCCACCGGTGACGCCGATGTTTTTGGCACCTCCGCCCGGATCTTTATCCCCACCGTGGTCACCAGCGAGAACGTGAAGGAGGTCATCTTCGACGGCAAGATCTATACCGCCGCGGAGGTCTGCACCGCCGACTATAAGGCCGCCTGCGACGCCCTCGGCATCAAGTAACCCCCACCGCGCTACACGAAAGACAAAGAGATCATCATGACCGATCCCGGGTACGACCCGAGTTCCCTGCACCAGGTGTTGAGCCTGCGTGGCGTCAGTAAAAACTTTGGCGCGGTAGCCGCGCTGACCGATATCGATCTTGACGTGCACTCCAGCGAGGTGGTCGCCATCGTCGGCGATAACGGCGCCGGTAAGTCCACGCTGGTCAAGATCCTGTCCGGGGTTCACGCGCCGAGCTCGGGATCGATCACCTTCGCCGGGGAACCGGTGGAGATCGTCAGCCCGATGGCGGCGATGCAGATGGGCATTGCCACCGTGTTCCAGGACCTCGCCCTGTGCGACAACCTGGACGTGGTGAATAACCTCTTTCTGGGTCGCGAGCTCTCGCCGCTGCGCCTGAACGAGGTGGACATGGAGGTCAAGAGCTGGGAGCTGCTGCGGCAGCTCTCGGCGAAGATCCCCTCCGTGCGCATCCCGGTGGCCTCGCTCTCGGGCGGGCAGCGACAGACCGTCGCAATCGCCCGCTCGCTACTGGGCGAGCCCAAGCTGATCATCCTGGATGAGCCCACCGCGGCCCTCGGCGTGGCCCAGACCGCGGAGGTTCTGAACCTCGTGGAGCGGCTGCGCGAGCAGGGCCTCGGCGTGATCATGATCAGCCATAATATGGCCGATGTGAAGGCCGTGGCCGACCGGGTAGCGGTGCTCCGCCTCGGGAAAAATAACGGAACGTTTGCGGTGAAGGACGTCTCCAGCGAAGACCTGATTGCGGCGATCACCGGCGCCCACGACAACGTGGTGACCCGGCGCGCAGCCGGTCGCGAGAGCTAAGGGAACCGATCATGACCGATACTCAATCCTCCGCCCCTCCCGTGGCCACCGATCTTCAGGACGAGCGCCTGCGCACCCGCAGCGGCGTGCGCGGCGCGATCGCGAACGGCATCGACCGGGTGCGCTCGGGTGATCTGGGCTCGCTGCCCGTGATCATCGGGCTGCTGGTGATCTGGACCATCTTCCAGATCCTGAACCCGTTTTTCCTCTCCCCCGGAAACCTCGTTAACCTCGCGATGGAATCCGCCGCCATCGGCATCATCGCCCTCGGCATCGTGGGTGTGCTGCTGGTGGGTGAGATCGACCTCTCCGTGGGCTCGGTCTCGGGCCTGGCCGCCGCGATCGTGGGCGTCACGTTTGTCAACCAGCGCTGGCCCCTGATCCTCGCGATGCTCGCGGCCGTGGCCGCGGGTGCGCTGATCGGCTGGCTCTATGGCCAGATCCACAACCGCTTTGGTGTTCCGACATTTGTGATTACCCTCGCGGGTCTGCTGGGCTTCCTGGGCCTGCAGCTTTTTGTCCTGGGACCCACGGGAACCATTAATATTCCGTTTGACTCGGGCCTGGTCTGGTTTGGTCAGAAGGCGTTTGTCTCCGAGCCGCTGTCCTATGCCCTCGTGGTGCTGGCCGTGGCCGGCTATGCCGCAATGGCCCTGGCCACCGCGCGCCGCCGCACCCGGGCCGGGCTCTCCGCCCAGTCCCGCACCAGCATCTTTGTGAAGACCGCGGCGCTGGCCGTGCCGCTGCTCTTTGTGACCTGGTATCTCAACCAGGCCCGGGGAATCGGCTGGATGTTTGTGCTGTTCATCGCCCTGGTGCTGATCATGAACTATGCCTATACCCGCACCGCGTGGGGCCGTTCGGTCTTCGCCGTGGGCGGCAACGCCGAGGCCGCCCGCCGCTCGGGAATCCGGGTTAAGAGCGTATATACCTCGGTATTTATCCTGTGTTCCTCGCTCGCCGCCTTTGGTGGGCTGATGGCCGCCGGACGCCTCGCCGCCTCCTCGCAGAGCAGCGGCGCGGGAGACGTCAACCTGAACGCGATCGCCGCCGCGGTGATCGGCGGAACCAGCCTCTTTGGTGGCCGCGGCTCGGCCTTTGCCGCGCTGCTGGGAATCATCGTGATCCAGTCCATCTCCAGCGGCCTGACCCTGATGAACCTGGACTCCTCGTTCCGCTATATGGTGACCGGCGCGGTTCTGCTGCTCGCGGTGATCCTCGATGCCGTCTCGCGCCGCTCGCGCTCGAGCCATGGCAAGGCCTAGTCACCCCTCCTCTTCCCCTCGCTTCACTACACACCTAAGGACATCATGAAAAACCTGTGGCAGTCTCTCGCCCCGACCCGGAGCGAAACCGGAGCACTCGCGGAGGTGGTGCGCGGATCGCGCACCATCGGCGCCCACGAGGACCTGGTGTTGCACGGCGGCGGTAACTCCTCCATTAAGGACACCGTGACCGATGTCACCGGCGCCGAGGTAGAGGTGCTCTATGTGAAGGGCAGCGGCTGGAATATGGCCACGATCGAGCCGGCCGGTTTTGCGCCGCTGCGCATGGACCGGCTGCGCGAGCTGCTGTCGATCGAGTCGATCACCGATAGTGTGCTGGTCAACGAGCTGCGCTGCGCGATGATCCGCTCGGATGCCCCCGATGCGAGCATCGAGGCGCTCCTGCACGCGCTGCTTCCCGCGCGCGCTGTACTGCACTCGCATGCCGATGCGATCGTGAGCCTCACCAATCAGGAGAACCCCGAGGCGCTGATCCGGGAGATCTACGGCAGCGATGTTGTGGTGATTCCCTATGTCATGCCGGGCTTTGACCTGGCCCGCGTCTGCGCCCGGGTCTGGGCCGAGCAGGCCGGCCCCGATACCCGCGGAATGGTGCTGCTGAACCACGGGCTATTTACCTTTGGCGACACGATGGAGGAGGCCTATGGCCGCCACGTGGAACTGATCACGCTCGCCGAGGAGCGCCTGGGCGCGGCCGAGTCCGCCCCCGCCGCCCCCGTGAAGGCGCTGGACCCCGAGCGTATCGCCCGGCTCCGCGGGGAGCTTTCGGCGCAGGCCGGGCGCGCGCTGATCGTCTCCTCCGATACCGATTCCGAGGTCGCGGCATTTGTGGCCCGGCCGGATCTGGCCTCGGTGGCCTCGCGCGGCCCGGCCACCCCGGATCACGTGATTCGCACCAAGCGGCTCCCGCTGGTGGGCACCGATATTGCCGGCTATGTGGAGGAGTATCGCGCGTATTTTGAGCGCAATAAGAATCGTTCAAGCGAGCCGGTGGCGCTGCTGGATCCCACGCCGCGCATCATCCTGGACCCCGGTTTTGGCATGCTCTCGGTGGGCAATACCGTGAAGGATGCCCAGATCGTGCGCGATATCGCGCGGCATACGTTTAACATCATCGACTCCAGCGAGCGCGTGGGCACCTATACCGCGCTTGGCGAGGGCGACCTCTTTGATGTGGAGTATTGGGAGCTGGAGCAGGCCAAGCTGCGCATGAGCGGTGCCCCCGCGGAGCTGGCCGGGCAGATCGCCCTGGTCACCGGTGCCTCCTCGGGTATCGGCCGCGGCTGTGCCGAGTATCTGATGGGCCTCGGGGCCGCCGTGATCGCCGTGGATATCTCGGCCGCGGTGGTGGACCTGCACTCCGATCCGCGCTGGCTCGGCGTACAGGCCGATGTCTGCGATCCGGCGGGCATGGCCGAGGCGCTGCGCCTGGGCGTGGAGCGTTTTGGTGGCCTGGATATTCTGGTGGTGGCCGCGGGGGTCTTTGCCCAGAGCTCGCCGATTTCGGAGCTGGATGCCGCCGTGTGGGAGCGCACGTTTGCGATCAACGTGGGCTCGGTGCAGTCGCTCTTTGCGCAGGCCTATCCGCTGCTCGCGCATGCGCCGGGCTGTGGCAGGGTTGTGGTGATCGGCTCGAAGAACGTGGCAGCACCGGGTCCCGGGGCCGCGGCGTATTCCGCGTCCAAGGCCGCGCTGACCCAGCTGGCCCGCGTGGCCGCGCTGGAGTGGGCCCCCGCGGGAATCCGCGTGAATACGGTGCACCCGGATGCGGTATTTGATACCGGGCTGTGGACGGAGGATCTGCTGAATGAGCGGGCCGCCAAATACGGCATGAGCGTGGAGGACTATAAGCGTCGCAACCTGCTCTCGGCCGAGGTGACAAGCAAAAACGTGGCGCGCATGGTGGGCTCGATGGTCACCGAGACATTTGCCGTGACCACGGGGGCGCAGGTGCCGGTGGATGGTGGCAATGACCGCGTGATCTAGGGATCGGCCGGCGGGCCCGCGCACCCCTCGGGGCGTGCGGGCCCGCCGTGTTTTGACTTTAATATTATATGCGCGCATACTATTTCCATGACGGTTCTGAGTAGCTATGTGACCACCACCCACCATTCCTGCGCCGAAATCTACGCGCGCTGGGCCGATCCCGCGACCTGGTCGGACTGGGACCCCGAGGTGGCCTCGGTGCGGTTCGAGGGCCCCGCGATAGTCGGCGCACGCGGCCGGCTCACCCCTGCCAGCGGCCCGGCGCAGGCATTTATCATTAGCACGCTGCGGCCCGATCGGGAGTTCACGAACCGCGCGGCACTCCCCGGTGCGCACCTCGAATTTGAGCACCTCGTGGAGCCCGATCCCGCGGGATCGCGCATCTGCGTGACCGTGCGGGTGCACGGGGCGCTGCGCCCACTCTGGGCCCGGATCCTGCGCCGCCCACTGGGCCCCGCCGCGCGCCTGAGCGTCACCGGGCTACTCGCGGCGCTTCCCGAGGCGCGCGGTCACACGCTATGCGAGAGGATGGAGCCATGACCCCGCGCCTGAAAACCGATTATCCCGATCCCGCGGGCAGCCCCGGCCTGGCCCTGTGGCGGGTCACCCACTCCTGGCAGCGCCGGATCCGGGCGGCCCTGGCCCCGCACGGCCTCACCCATGTGCAATTTGTGCTGCTGGCCTCGCTGGCCTGGATGGACCACGGCACGCCCGTGACCCAGCGCCGGCTCGCGGAGCTGGCCGGAACCGATGCGATGATGACCTCGCAGGTGCTGCGCGCGCTGGAGGCCCTGGGCCTGGTGCTGCGCACCCCGCATCCCACGGACCGGCGCGCGATGCTGGTACAGCCCACCGCGGCCGGGATCGAGGCGGCCAACCGGGCCAATGGCGCCGTGGAGGCGGCGGATCGCGAGTTTTTTGGTGTCCTGGGCGAGGCCGAACTGGGTGCCCTGCTGCGCGGGATGCGCCGGCTGGAGGCCGGGCCCGGCGAGCCCGGCTAGGCCCCGCACGAACGCCGGCGGCCCCGAACCCCGCGGGGTCCGGGGCCGCCGGTGGTGGTTTTTAGTCGCGCGGGAGCGCGTTGGAGAAGTCCAGGATGCGCTGCAGCAGGATCGGGGCCAGCGGAACATCGGTATCCAGCACCACGCGCGTGCGCACGCCGGGGGTGTCCACCGTGCCCAGGCGCTGGGCGCGCAGATCGCAGATGGTCTGGCCGCGGCCCGGGCCATCGGTGGTATCCACCACCATGTCCACGGCGGGTGCGCGTGTGGCGGTCACGGTGCCCACCGCGAGGGCCACGGCGAGCGGATCGTGCAGCGCACAGCTGCGGTGCCCATAAACGCTGACATAGAAGTTGAAATAAAGATCGAGGATATTACCCAGGGCCTGCGCAAACGGCGAGGGCGAGGCGAGCAGGGCCTGGCGGTCCTCCTCCGTGAATACGTTTTCCATCGTGACATCCAGCGGCACCAGCACGAGGTCCCACTCGGCCTCCAGCATGACCGCAAACGCCTCGGGGTCGTTCCAAATATTGGCCTCGGCCAGCGGGGTCACATTGCCCGGGACCATCGCGGCGCCGCCCATCAGGGTGACCTCGCGGATCAGGCCCGCGAGGGCCGGGTCGCGGCGCAGGGCGTGGGCAATATTGGTGACCGGGCCGATCGTGATCAGTTCCAGCGCGCCGCCGTGCTCATGGGCCAGGTCGATCAGCAGCTGCGCGGCATCCACCGGGGCCACCTCGCGCCCGGAATCGGGAATCTGGACATCGCCGATGCCGTTATGGCCGTGAATATGCGGAACGCCGCCGTTAAACGGGTGGCTCAGCGGATCGTGTGCGCCCAGGGCCACCGGAATATCGGTGCGCCCGGCCAGGGCCAGCAGGTCCAGCGTGTTAATCGCGCCGCGCTCGGCACTGGTATTGCCGCTCACGGAGCCGATTCCCACCAGCTCAATCTCGGGGGAGGCCAGCAGGAGGGCGAGGGCCAGTGCGTCGTCGATGCCGGTATCGCAGTCGAGAAAAACGGGGCGGCGTGCGGGTGAGGTGGTCATGGGGGAGTGTCTCCGATCCGGATCGGTGGGCGCGGCCTGCTGCCGCGTTCCGCTCCCAGTGTATTTGCCCGCGGGGCACCCGGCATCCGGAAACGGAAAAAACCTAGGACTCGCCGAGTCCCGTCTCGCGCAGCGTGATATTGAGCCGCCCGCTCTCCAGCCCGCAGCCGGCGGGCGCGCTTCCCGATTCGATCCGGGTGACCCCGTGATACGCGAGCCGGGACGGCCCACCAAAAACAAAAAGATCCCCCGAGAGGAGGTCCAGGTCACGATATGGCCGCCCGCGCCCCTCGGTATTTCCCCAGCGGAAACGGCACGCATCGCCGATCGAGAGCGAGACCACCGGGGCCCGGGAGCGCTCATCGCGGTCCTGATGCATGCCCATGCTGGCGGCGGAATCATAAAAATTCACGAGCGCCGTATCGGGGGTATAGGCCGCACCCGCGGCGGGATCTCCCGTGGCCTCGGTCACCGCGCGGCGGCCCAATTGCAGCAGCCACTCGGGGAAATCCAGCACCCGGTTGCCGTTCACGTCCACCGCCTCGCGGCTATAGGCATAGGGTCGCCAGTGCCAGCCCAGGCAGACCGTGCGCACCGACATCGGGTAGGCACCGATCCGGGCCGCGCGCGGGGGAACCGGGCCGCGCGCCCACTCGCGAAACCGCTCCACGATCCAGTGCTGCTGCTCCAGCGTGAGCCAGCCCGGAATATGGGTGGCCCCGGGGGAGGGGGTGCTGCGCTCGCGCGGCAGAAAATCCCCTGAAAACAGCGTGCTCATCGCGCGTGCTCCAGTTCCAGCAGCGCGGTTTTGGCCTCCAGCCCGCCGATATAGCCGCCGAGGCCCCCATCGGTGCGCAGCACCCGGTGGCAGGGCAGGACAATCGGCAGGGGGTTGGTGGCACATGCGGAGCCCACCGCGCGCATGGCCCGCGGATTCCCCACGCGCCCCGCCACCTCGCGATAGGTGAGGGTATGGCCGTACCCGATATGCGGGAGAAACTCCTGCACGATGCGGCGGAACGGGGTGGAGAGGGTGTGATCCAGTGGCACTGAAAATCCCGTGCGCGTGCCGGAAAAATACTCCTCCAGCTGGGTGGCCACGGCGTCCAGGCGGGCGGGTGCGTGGAGGATGCGCGGGCCGATCCTTGTGGCCAGGTCCTCCAGCACGGCATCGTGATCCTCGCGGGCAAACGCCACGCGGATCAGCCCGCGCTCCGTGGCCGCCAGCAGCAGGGAACCCACGGGGGTATCCACGGTGCGATAGCCGATCCCCAGCAGATCGGCGCGCTCGGCCTCCGCGGCCAGCCGGCCGCGCAGTCGCTCAAGTGTCGTGGCCTCGGTTTGCGGTGGTAGCCAGGTCATCTCAGGGGTCCCTTCGTGTGGTGGTGGGTGCGCAGCGTGGCCACGCCCGCGGAGCCGGCGCGGCGCGCGGCCTCGGCGCTGCCCCCGATCAGTGCGGCCACCTCGGAATAGGGCAGCCCCCCAAAATAGTGATAGCTCAGGGCGAGGCGCTGGCGTTCGGGCAGCGCGCGCACCGCCGCCCAGAGCTCGTGTTCCTCCCCCGGGATGCCCCGCGTGGAGGCGGTCTCGGGGAGGTGCTCCACGGTGATCGCGCGGCGGGCCCGGGAGCGCGTGATATCGATGGCCTTGCGATGCGCGATGGTCACCAACCAGGCCTCGATATTGGTGTCCTCGGGCAGCGTGGGCCACGCGCGCAGGGCCGCCATAAAGGTTTCGGACCACGCATCCTCGGCATCGGCATGCGCGCCGAGCACGCCGCGGCACACCCGAAGCACCATGTCTTGATGCTCGGTGACCACCGTTTCAAAGATCCGTTTCATGTTCATCACACTGTAGACGCCGCGGCGGGATAAAACGTGAGGTGCGATTTTGGGTGGCCCGCGCGGAGGTGGGTCTGGCCACGATGCCGCTCCCGGGTGTAGGTTTCAGGAAACACGTGAGGCCCATACCTCTCGGAGGGAGAGAACAGATCATGACCGAAGAAACTCCGAAGCCCGGCGTCCAGGTAAAGCCCGGCCCGCATCTGCACCGCTCCACCGCGCCCGCCGCACGGCGCCCGGCCGATCACGAATCCGATCCGGCGCATGATGCCCGGGTGGGAAGCGACTGGTCGGATGAGGGCGGCGCGACGCCCGAGGGTCCCGCCACGCATACAGGTTCCACCCGCTAGCCCGGCCCCCTTTTCACGCCGTCTCGGGCCCGATAATATGGGTCCGAGACGGAAGTGGGACATCCCATGTATGAAGGTTCGGCACCGGAGATAGCCCCGGCCACGCGGATACTGGCGGTGGTGCGCCTGGCCCTGATTGCCCTGGTGGCGGCGGCGATTGCGGCCACGTTCATCGAAACCTCCTCCCGGGAAACGGTAAACCCGCTGAACTTCTTCGGATATTTCACGATGCAGGGAAATATCCTCATGGTCTTTGCGCTGCTGGAGGCAGCGCTGCGCTCGCTCGCGGGCCGCGAACCCACGCGCGGGTGGACGCTGCTGCGCGCCTGCGCGGTGTCCTATATGGCCGTGATCGGTGTGGTGTATAACACCCTGCTGATCGGCCAGGCCGGCGGGGCCACCGTGCCCTGGGCCAATACCGTGCTGCACGTGATCTTCCCGCTCTATGCGGTGCTGGACTGGGTGCTCTGCGCCGATCGCAAAGTTATTGCCTGGCGGCGGCTCTGGGTGGCCCTGATCTATCCGGCGGTATGGACCGCGGTAGTCCTCGCCCGCGGTGCCACCGATGGCTGGGTGCCCTATCCGTTCCTGGACCCGGCGAACGGATATGGCACGGTGGCGCTGTACTGCGTGGGCATCATGATCGTCTTTATCCTCGCGGCGCTGGGGTCCTTTGCCGCGACACGGATCCCCTCGCTGCGCACGCTGCGGCGCTAGTCCCGCTCCGGGCCCACGATCCGGGTCATGGTATCCAGGAGGGCCTGCGCCGAGGCGGTCCAGGAGAAACGACCAATATGCTCGAGCCCCAGCCGCACGCGCTCGGCGCGCAGCGCGGCGTCATCGAGCTCGGTGACCCGCGCGGCAAAATCCCGCGGATCGCGGGCGGCAAAAAAGCCGGCGCCCTCGCCCGCGACCTCGCGGAAGATGGGCATATCGCTGGCCACCGCGGGCACCCCGAGCTCAAGCGCCTCCGCGAGGGGCAGGCCGTAGCCCTCGTCGAGGCTCGCGGTGACCAGCACGGCGTTATCGCGCAGCGCGGCCAGATACTCCTCATCGCTAACGCCGTTATGGAACGTGATATTGGCGCCCGCGGGGGCAAGCGCGTTGAGCTCGGCGCGGCGGGCGGGGGAGATCCGGCTGAGCAGGTGCAGCGTGTGTTCGGGCAGGAACTCCATGCCGCGAATCAGGGTCTCGACGTTTTTATAGTCCATAAAGGAGCCCATATACACCAGATTGCGCGGAGCGCGGGAGATATCGGCGAGTGGGGCATCCTCGCGCGGCTGCGGCGCATTGGGGATGACCACCACGGGGCGTTTGGTCAGGCGTACCCGCTCAAAATCGCGCGCGGTGGTCTCACTCACGGTGGCCACCGCATCCGCGTGATTCAGCGTGATGCGCTGCGGAATATAGCTCAGGTGAAAGAGCCGCCAGCCGAGCCGGATGGGCCAGGCCAGATCGCGCGGGGGAGTGCGGTGGCGATAGTAGATCATGTCGTGCAGGGTCAGGATCAGGCCAAAGCGTCGCCCGCCCGTGCCCATCGTCTGCATCGGGGAGAAAACCACCTCGGGGTTATAGCGGTTGAGGATGCGCGCGGTGAAGGGCTCCCGGATGGAGGTGGGAGCGTGGATCTTCAGCACGCTCGCGCCCTCCGGGAGGCTCGCGCGCTGGCGGTCGTCGTGAATGAGGAAGGTGACCGGGGCCAGATAGGCCAGGGCCTCGCCGAGAGAGGCGGAATAGCGGCTGATCCCGTCGTGGAAATCGGTCCGGATATAGCGCGCGTCAAAGAGGATCCTCATATACGGATCGTATCAGTGTGACCCTCGACCGATACCCCCTGGGGTATATTGGGGGAAACGAAGGAGAATCATCTTGTGTCGCCTCATTATCTGTAAAACCTGCGCCAAGCCCACATGGGCCGGATGCGGCCAACATATCGAGAGCGCCCTGGCCGGGGTGCCCCGCTCGGCCCGCTGCGCGGGACATCCGAAGCCGGAACGACGCGGACCCTGGGCGCGGCTCTTCCGCCGCTAATTGCCGCAGCGGAACCCGCCCAGCAGGAGCCCCAGGATGGGCGAAATATAGTAGATGGTGCGGGTTGCGGCCACCGGCGCGCGCCACAGTACCGCGCCCCCCGCATCGCGGAGAACCGGACGCACCTCCATGGTGGCCGGCGGATTGGCCGGATTAATCAAAAAATCCAGGATATTGGTGAGCAGGGCCACCTCAAATTTCACCGAGGGGGTCGCCGAATAGAGCCGGGTATTGCGGGGGCCGAGGGATACCCGGATCTCGTATTCCGCGCCGGCCGGAAGCGATGCGGGGGCGGCCCAGGTCACCACGATCCAGGTGGGCATCAGTACCCCATACTGGGTGCAGGCCAGGGGAGAGGTCACGGGCGGGATGGTGGCTGCCCGCAGGATTCCGGCCGCAGTCTCGGAGTCGCGCCACTCGGCGGTGGTGGCGGAGAACCGCGAGACCAGCCCCGGCGCGGCGAGCACCAGCCCTCCCACCAGAACCAGAGCGAGTAGGCGCGGGCGTCGGCGCGGCCGGGCATGACGTGCCGTCACGATTGTCCCTCCCCGGCGAGCCGAGCCACGGCGGCCCCCAGCAGAATCACGCCCACGGCCGCGGCGAGAGGCGCCGTGAGATCCGAACCGGCCCGCGGTAGTGCGCCCAGCCGGGTGCCGGGTGCGGCGATGACCTCGCTCTCACCCCCGTCCTCGCCCATGCCCGCGGCGGAGAGGCGCAGCTCCACGCCGCCCTCGTGTCCGCCCCGCGGGCCCGGTGCGAGCCAGGCCGAAACGAGGAACCATGCCGGGGTGTGGTCCCGTAGCTCCGCGATCTGCCGGGTGATTCCGTCCACGCGCGCGGGGCCGGGCTCGCCGATCCGGGTTTCTCCCTCGGCGCAGGTTGTGCCCACCCAGCGCGTGGCGCAGCGGCTGATCGAGGTCATCAGGCCAAGCGCGTCATCGCCCGTGGCCGATACCGAGATCTCCACGGGCGGGAGGATCTGTGCGCTCATCTCGACGCCGACCTGCCAGAGCTCGGTGCGCCCCGGCACCATCGTGGACATGAGCGCGGGATCGCCGATCGAGATAAGCGTGAGTGCGCGCCCGCGGATCACCTGTTCCGTGGGCCCGGCGGGGGCGGCCCGGGCCGCGGGTGCGGGGAGCAGGCCCAGCCCCGCAGCGCACCCGGCGATCAGGACCAGCACAAGAGCCCGACCTGCGGGTGCCGCATGCCGACCGCGCGGGGGCTCTCCCTCGGCTACCTCCCCACGCCCGCCGCCCCGGGGGCGAGGGGAGGCAGCCCGCGGCCAAAAGGCCCAGGTCACCAGGGCCGTGGCCGCGAGGGTGATGCCGCCGATCACGGGGGCCTGCCCCAGCCAGACCAGGACCGCGGCGAGCCCCGGAACCGAGGCGAGCATAATGCGGACCGTGCTCACCAGATAGGGCGCCGGGTCGTCCTGGGCATTGGCATCCCCGCGCATCGTGATGCTGCGCTCGGCCGCGTTGCCGCCCGGGGTGATGCTCGTGACCCGGTGGGTAATCGGCAGTGCCCCGGCCCGGTCCACCGTGACCACATCGCCCACCGCGATCTCGGAGGCCGGGATCTCCCGCACCACCGCCACCGAGCCCGCGGGAATACCCGGGGACATCGACCCCGTCTTGAACATGATCAGGGTGATGTTAAAGAAAAACGCGAGGCCCGCCAGGACGATGCAGATTGCGCCACCCACCGCCGCAATATTCAGCAGAATATTGCCCGCGGTCCCGGCCACGCGTGCGCTCCTGGAGATCATATTTATTCCTTCTCCTTGTACTAGCTGGAGGTGGCATCCACCGACCAGCGACCGCCGAGGTTGGACCCCTGCGCCTCATTGGGGGCGGTGCTGGGGAGCGTGAACTCAAAGCAATAATTCACGCTCCCGGTCCCGCCCGCGGGCAGCACACTCGTGGCCGTGCCCCCGGCGGTGAGCGGGGAACCCGCGGCGATCTGCACCGCCGTGGAGGCCGAGTAGCTCGCCGCATCGCAGGCCGGGGTGGGCACGGTTTTTACGCCATAGCGCAGCCACGCGCCGAGACCCGCGCCGTTTCCGGGGGCCGCCGAGAGCAGGATGGTTCCCGCCACGCTATCGGCGGTGGTGCGCACACTGAACGCCGCGTAGACCGTGCGTCCCGGGGTGAGCGCGCTGGCCGCCGCCCCGCCGGGCGTGAAGGCCAGCGTGGCGGCCGCCGCATCGCTGGGATGCTCGGCAAACGTGCTGCCATCGGTGCTGCCCACGATGCCGAAGGTGCCCGCCCCAAACCTGCCCGCCGCGTTTTCCCGGTCGGTCCAGGCCGCGAGGGTCAGGGCCGAACCGACCCCGAGGACCAGGGCCGCCGCGAGAAGCGCCCGCACCCGCAATCGAAACGTTGGGGTGGGCCCCGGTGGGGCCGCGTGCCGCGCCATGCCCGGCCCTATTTCGACGAGGCGCTGAACTGCCACGTGGCCGTGGTGCTCCCGCCCTGGGCCAGGGAGGGAGCGGCGGTGACCACGATGCATAGCTTGGTGGCGGCGCCCGCGGTGTGGGTATCGGCACCCTGCGGGAGCGCCACCGCGGCGGAATCTATTCCGGTATCCGTGGCGAGGGTGGGCGCGCCGGCCAGGCGGGTGCCCGCGGCCACCCCGGTGGCATCGCAGGCGGCGGTTGCCGAGTTCAGCGCATATACGCCATAGCCGAGCCGGGTGGAGTTATCGCCGCCGGTATCCACGGTGGTGAGGGCCTCGGTGCGCAGCTCGGCCGCGTCGGTGGTGCCGGCGGCCAGGCGCAGCCACAGCGGCGCAAAAACGGTGCTGCCGGGGGAGAGGTTTCCGTTTACCGGCAGCGAGAAGGTGAGGGTGGCGGCGGCGTTGCCCGCGGTGGTGTTGTGATCGCTGAACCCCGTGGCGCCATCCGTGGTGGAGCCCTCGAGGTTAAACGACCCGGCGGAGAAGAGCCCGCCGGCGAATTCGGAATCGTTCCAGGCGGCGAGGGTGAGGGCGGACCCCAGCCCGAGGACTAGGCCCCCGGCGAGAATCGCCCGGACCACCCGGGGGCGGGAGGTATGCGGGGCGGCGGCCTGCGCGGTAATGGGATCGGTAATCTGGCTACTCATGGTGGCTCTCCTCGAAAGATGACGTGGTTTCCTTTGGGTGATGCACGAGGGCCGTGTGAGGCCCGATATGTGCATTACCGGCTGGGTGAGCTCGGCCCGGGTGCCTCGCTCTGACGGGGAAACCTAGCAGAACGCGGCGGAAATAGGCTGGGGTTTCGGGAGGGCGGAATACGCCCGATTGCGGCGCCGGAAAACCCGGGCGGCTACGATGGGTCGCATGACCGAAACCCTGCCTGCCTGCCCCGAGTGTTCCAGCGCCTATACCTATGAGATGGGTGCGCTCCTGGTGTGCCCCGAGTGCGCCCATGAGTGGGGCATCGAGGAGGAGGCGGCCGAGACCGCCGACGGCGTGATCACCGATGCCTTTGGCACGCCGCTGGCCGATGGTGATTCCGTCACCGTGATCAAGGATCTCAAGGTGAAGGGCCAGTCCCAGTCGATTAAGGTGGGCACAAAGGTGCGCAATATTCGGCTTGTGGACGGCGTGAACGGCCACGATATCGACTGCAAGGTGGACGGCTTTGGGCCGATGCAGCTTAAATCAAGCATCGTGAAAAAGGCCTAACCCGTTCCTCATCAGGCTCGACCGCGCCGCATCCCCGCCGGGGGTGCGGCGCGTTTTTAGTATCCGTGTTTGCGGATGGGGGCGCTCGCCGCGGGCAGGCGGGACGCCCCAAAAGATTTCTCTCGGCCGTCCGCCATTGGCCGGCACGGTGCCGCTAGGCGAACGTCTCCCGAACCCGCCCCGCCTCGACATGCCAGCGGCGATCGGTCTGCACGTTATTGAGCATCCGGCGATCGTGGGTGACCAGCAGGAGCGTGCCGGTATAGCTCGCGAGCGCCTCCTCAAGCTGCTCGATGGCCGCCAGATCCAGGTGGTTGGTGGGCTCGTCCAGGACCAGCAGATTCACGCCGCGCGCCTGAAGCAGCGCGAGCGCCGCGCGCGTGCGCTCACCCGGGGAGAGCTCACCCACGGGGCGCAAGACATGATCGGCCCGCAGCCCAAATTTGGCCAGCAGCGTGCGCACCTCCGCGGCCGGCAGATCGGGCAGCTGGGCCTCAATCGCCTCGGCAAGCGGCGCCGTGCCCTGTAGCAGCGAGCGCGCCTGATCGATCTCGCCGATGGCGACATTGCCGCCGAGGCTGGCCGAACCCTCATCCGGGGTGCGCCGCCCGAGCAGCACGCGCAGCAGCGTGGACTTACCCGCGCCATTGGGGCCGGTAATGCCGATGCGTTCCCCCGCGTTGACCTGCAGCGAGACGGGGCCCAGCGTGAACCCACCCTGGCGCACCACGGCCTCGCTCAGCGTGGATACCACGGTGCTGGAGCGCGGCGCGGAGCCGATCGTGAACTCCAGCTTCCACTCCTTCCGCGGCTCCTCCACCTCGTCGAGGCGCGCGATGCGGCTCTCCATCTGACGCACCTTCTGCGCCTGCTTCTCGCTGGATTCCGTTGCTGCCTTGCGGCGGATTTTATCGTTATCGGGGGACTTCTTCATGGCGTTCCGCACCCCCTGGCTGGACCACTCGCGCTGGGTGCGGGCCCGGCCCACCAGGTCGGCCTTCTTCTGGGCAAATTCGTCATAGTCCTCGCGGCGGTGGCGACGCTCGGTCTCCCGCTCCTCCAGATAGGACTCATAACCGCCACCAAATACCCGGTTGCGGGACTGCGCCAGATCCAGTTCCAGCACCCGCGTCACGCAGCGCGCCAGGAATTCGCGGTCGTGGCTGACCAGAACCACCCCGCCGCGCAGGCCGCGCACAAACGCCTCCAGGCGGTCCAGGCCGTCGAGGTCCAGATCGTTGGTGGGCTCATCCAGCAGGACAATATCAAATCGCGAGAGCAGCAGCGCGGCGAGGCCCACGCGCGCGGCCTGGCCGCCCGAAAGCGAGGTCATCGCGGTGTCCTCGGGGATCGTGAGCCCAAGATCGGCGAGCACCGCCGGGGTGCGCTCCTCCAGATCGGCCGCCCCGCTCGCGAGCCAGCGATCCAGCGCGACCGAATACACATCGGCGGGGTCCTCGCCGCCCGCGGGCGCGGGCTCGGCCAGCGCCGCGGCGGCAGCATCCATCTCGGCGGTTGCCCGGGCGCAGCCTGTGCGCCGGGCCAGATAATCGGTGATCGTCTCGCCCACGACCCGCTCGGGCTCCTGCGGCAGATAGCCGATAAAGGCATCCGCGGGGCTCAGCGTGATCGTGCCCGCCTGCGGAATATCCAGGCCGGCCAGCAGGCGTAGCAGCGTGGATTTTCCGGCGCCATTCACCCCCACCACCCCCACCACATCGCGCGGAGCGACGGTGAGATCGAGGGAATCAAAGAGGGTACGGTGGCCGTGGCCTCCGGCGAGGCCCTGGGCCACGAGGGTTGCGCTCATGGGTCCATTCTCGCAGAGCGCCGGGGATGCACACGAAACCGCGGGTGCGGGCCCGGACGCCGCGCGCCCCGGCGCGGGGCAGTCTTGCTATTCTGGGGCCGGGTCCGCGCGCGCGACCCGCGAGCGAGAGGGGCATTCCGATGGCCAAAAAGGCGGCTAAACCGGCAGGTACACCGGCGCTCATCGCGCTCGCTCGCGCCGGAATCACCGTGGCCGTGCACGCCTATGACCATGATCCCGCCGAGACCAATTTTGGCGAGGAGGCGGCCCGCGAACTCGGGGTGGATCCGGGGCGCGTGTTTAAAACCCTCGTCACGCTGGTGGACGGTACCCCCACCGTGGCCGTGGTTCCGGTGGCCGGAAGGCTTGACCTCAAGGCGCTGGCGCACGCGGTGGGCGGCAAAAAGGCCGAACTGGCGCCGATGGATCTGGCCGAGCGCAAGACCGGCTATGTGGCCGGGGGCATCAGCCCGATCGGGCAGAAGACCCGCCTCGCCACGGTGCTGGAGAGCGGGGCCTGGGAGCTGCCCACCATTTTTATCTCGGGCGGCCGCCGCGGCCTGGATATCGAAATCACCGCCGCGGATCTGGCCGCGGTCACCGGCGCGATCCCGGCGCCCATCGCGCGCGATTAATCCCGCGCAATGGGCGCCCGCGCGTGCAGCCGGGGCCCGCTTCCGGGGAGCCGCGCGGGACGTCCCGGCGGTCCGCGCGGGCCGCGGCGGGCGCTCGTCCGCGCCCGCGATAACCCCGCGGTGACCAGCGGTTTGACGCATTCGTGCAGCGCTCAGATGGCCCCTGATCGGCCATTTTGCTAGGGTAGAGGGTATTGCAGGAAGACCCGATGCCGCAATGTATGTCGGCTAGGGAGTGTTCCTAGCGTCGTTTCGCATTGCGTGAGCGGTGGTTTTTCTGCCCGGTGAAATCGCTTCACCGAGCCATATGAACCACAGGCCAAGAGGCCGGAGAGGATGCTGTGGTAGAACGCATTGCAATTATCGGAGCCGGACCCAGCGGGATGGCACAGCTGCGAGCCTTTGAGGCCGCCCGGGCGCGCGGGGCCGTCATTCCCGACATCGTGTGTTTTGAAAAGCAGGCCGACTGGGGTGGCCAGTGGAACTACTCCTGGCGCACCGGAATCGACGATCACGGCGAGCCCGTGCACTCCAGCATGTACCGCAACCTGTGGTCCAATGGCCCCAAGGAGGCCCTGGAATTCGCCGACTATAGCTTTGATGAGCATTTTGGCCGCCCCATCTCCTCCTATCCGCCGCGCGCCGTGCTGTGGGACTATATCGCCGGGCGCGTGGAAAAATCCGATGTCCGTAAATATGTGCGCTTTAGCACCGTGGCGCGCTGGGTCGAGGAAACCGAGGATGGTTTTTTCCTCACGTCCCAGGATCTGATCGCGGGCACCACCGTGCGCGAGCACTTTGATAAGATCATCGTCGCCTCGGGGCATTTCTCCTTCCCCAATGTGCCCGAGTTTGAGGGCATTCATACCTTCCCCGGCACGATCTCCCACGCCCATGATTTCCGCGGCGCGGAAAACCTCGACGGGCGCGATGTGCTGCTGATCGGCGCGAGCTATTCCGCCGAGGACATCGGCATGCAGGCCTATAAGATGGGCGCCTCCTCGGTCACGCTGAGCTATCGCAGCCACCCGATGGGCTTTGACTGGCCCGAGGGCGTGGAGGAGCTTCCGCT
Source organism: Mycetocola spongiae (assembly GCF_020424085.1). Taxonomy (NCBI): domain Bacteria; kingdom Bacillati; phylum Actinomycetota; class Actinomycetes; order Micrococcales; family Microbacteriaceae; genus Mycetocola; species Mycetocola spongiae. The sequence goes on from NZ_CP080203.1 coordinate 2,875,061, forward strand.
CCTCACGCGCTTTGACGGCGAAAACGTGCTCTTCAGCGATGGCTCAACCCGGCGCTTTGACGCGGTGGTGCTGTGCACCGGCTATCTGCATAAATATCCGTATCTGCCCACCGCGCTCGCCCTGGATTCCCCCAATAATCTCTATCCCGCGGGGCTATATAAGGGTGCCGTCTGGCAGAATAACCCGAATATTTTTTATGTGGGGGCGCAGGACCAGTGGTTCACGTTTAACATGTTTGACGCGCAGGCCTGGTATGTGCGCGATGTGATCCTGGGGCGCGTGAGCCTGCCCGGGGAGGCCGAGCGAGCCGCGGATATCGCCGATTGGCAGGCCCGCTATGCCGCGCTGCCCGATCACGATTCCGAGGTGGTTTTCCAGGCCGACTATATTCGCGACCTGATCGAGCGCACCGATTATCCGCTCTTTGACCTGGACGAGGTGGTGCGGATCTTCCTCGCCTGGCAGCGCGATAAGCACGTCAACATCGCCTCCTATCGCGACCAGACCTATCGTTCGGTGATGACCGGCACCATGGCCTCGCGGCATCACACGCCGTGGCTGGATGAGCTCGACGATAGCCTCGAACGCTATCTGGCCCCGCCCGCGAGCGCGCGCGGAACCCATCCGCGCTCCGTTTCCGGCAGCGCCGGGAGCAGCGAACGGGTGCGCGAGCGCGGCGTACCCGCCCGCGGAACCCTGCCTACCCGCCCCGCCTCGGCTCCTCGCAGCTAGCAGGGGTTAGGCTGGAGCTTTGGGCATAAACGGGGAGGCATCACCACGATGACACAGACCAAAAAACGCTATGGACTGAGCACGCTTTTGCTCACGGCAATCACGGCCGCCGCGGCCGGTGCCGTGGTCACGGCCGTGGTGATCGCCTCCCTGACCCCGGCCACCGAGGCCCCGGTTGCCGGGCCCACCGCGGGCGCCACCCCGGGGGCGACCACGGCCGCACCCGCGCCGCAGGTGCCCGATCTGGCCCGCCGCGTGCAGGGCGACCCGCTGGCCATCGGCAGCGTGGATGCCCCCGTGGTCATGATCGAGTACTCGGATTATCGCTGCCCGTATTGCAGCCTATTCTCGCGGGATATCCTGCCCACGCTGATCGATACCTATGTGGCCGATGGCACGCTGCGCATCGAGTGGCGCGATCTGCCGATCTTCGGGGAGCAGTCCGAGGCCGCCGCGATGGCGGGCCGGGCCGCGGGCGAACAGGGGAAGTTCTGGGAGTATCAGCACGCGCTGCACGCCGAGGCACCCGAGCGTGGCCACCCCGATCTGCCGCGCGAGAAGCTGATCGCGCTCGCGAGCGCCGCGGGGGTTCCCGATCTGGCGGCATTTGAGACCGCAATGGATAATCCCGCGCACGCCCAGGCCATTGGCGCGGATGTGCGCGAGGCGCAGTCGCTGGGGATCACCGGTACCCCGGCATTCCTGATCGGCGGCGAGGCGATGAGCGGAATGCAGCCGATGGAAATCTTCCAGGCCGCCATCGAGAGGCAGGCGGCGCGCCCGTGAGCATCGGCCTCGCCGGGGCCTTCCTCGGGGGAATGCTGGCGCTGCTGAGCCCGTGTTCGGTGATGCTGCTGCCCTCGTTTTTTGCCTATGCGTTCTCCTCGCGCACGCAGCTTTTTGCGCGCACCCTGATCTTTTTTCTGGGCCTGATCACGGCCCTGGTTCCGGTGGGGATCTTCGCCGGGAGTCTCGGTGCGCTGGTCATGGATCACCGCGCAGTGATCGTGGGGATCGCCGCGATCCTGATCATTCTTTTTGGGGTGGCCCAGCTCTCGGGTATGCGGCTGCGCCTGCCGAGCCTGCGCCAGCGCGAGGGCACGGGGGTGCTCTCGGTATATATCCTGGGCATCGCATTTGGTGTGGCCGGCACGTGTTCGGGGCCCGTGCTGGGCGCGATCCTGACCGTCGCGGCGCTCGGCGGGAACGCCGCCTATGGTGGGCTGCTGCTCGCCGTATATGCCGCCGGGATGGCCGTGCCGATGTTTATCCTGGCGCTGCTCTGGGACGGCCTGGACCTGGGCCGCAGCCGCTGGTTGCGGCCGCGTCCCGTGGTGATTGGGCGCTGGAAAACCACCGTGCTGGAGCTGGTCTCCGGGGTCTTGATGATCGGGATCGGTGTGCTGATGCTGCTCACCGAGGGCACCGCGGGCCTGGGAGGGATGCTCACCATCACGCAGCAATTTGCCGCGGAACAGTGGGCCTCGCGCGCGGGATCGCGCGTGGGCGACCTCGCGTTCCTGGCGCTTGCCGTGCTGGTGATTGGGCTGGTGATCGCGTGGCGAATCGTGATTCGCCGCGGCCGAGCCGAGGCCCGCGCCGAGGCCCGCGCCGAGGCCCAGGACGCCGCCAACTAGACTTCACTAATGAGGTAAGGCTACGCTAAGTACAGCCGTCCAGGTGGGCGGTGCTGACCCGGCGAGGCCGGAGTGTGGAGGCATGCCCGATGAGTGACGGCTCACCCCGGGCGGCGACCGCCAGGGAGCGGGGGAGTGCCCTGCGCCCCGTGGGCGGCGGGATGGTTCCCGAGCCCCGGCGAATATGCTCGCCGTTGGTGCATCACTGGAATGCCGCGGGGCAGGGCGAGCGCGGCCGGCTCTCGATGGCGCTCATGGCCGCATCCTGGCCGCTCTATCAGCGCGCGGGGGAGGCGGAGGATTCCGCCTGGATCGTCACGTTCCTGCTGGACGATCCGCTTGCCCTAGCCGCCGTGGTGAGCGCCCGCGGCCTGGGATCGCCCGCCGGGGCCGCCGATCTGGAGCTCGAGCCGCTGAGCGATACCTCGCTCTGGGTCGCGAGCTTTTCCGTCCCCGCGCGCTGGCATACCCGCTATGCCCTCGCGGTGCATCATGGCCCGGGCGAGCCCGAGTGGAGGGCCGTCGGTTCGGGGTGGGCGCTGCGGCGCCTCGTCTCCCGGGCGCGGGTAGATCCGCGCCGCCCGGGCGCCCCCGCGCCGGAGTGCACCCTCACGGCCACGCCCGATGCGCCGCCGCCCGCGGCCCCCGCCGGCGGATATCCGCGCGGACTCTAGGCGCCACCGCGCGCGGGAGTGCGCCGGGGGTGGGCCTCGCCGATGCGCCGATCGCGACCCGCGAGTGCGCCCGCAATGGCCTGCGCCACCAGGATAATCAGCAGGGTCAGGAGCGGAATATCCCAGCCCCGTGTGGCATCGTGCAGCAGGCCAATCGCGATCGGCCCCAGCGCGGCAAACGTATAGCCCACCGCCTGCGCCATACCCGAGAGCGCGGCGGCCTGATGGTGATCCACCGCGCGCAGGCCAAAGAGCGAGAGTGCGATCACGATCGTGGATCCGCAGCCGAGCCCAATAAAGGCCACCCAGATCGCTGCGTTCCCGGGGGCCAGCGCGAGCCCGATCACCCCCACCGCCGCGAGGGCGGTCACGACCACCGCGAGCAGGCTCTGCGAACGCGTGCGCTGCAGGATTGCGGCGGTCAGAATATTGGCCAATACCCCAAAGAGCTGCATCTCCAGCAGGTGCAGGCCCGCGGTACCCGCGCCGATCCCGGCGGAGCGCTCGATCGAGGGAAGCCAGGTGATTGCGGCATAAAACAGCGTGGACTGCAGGCCCATAAAGGCCGTAACCTGCCAGGCGAGCGCGCTGGTCCACGGCGAGCGCCGCGGCGTGCTTTCGCCCGCGGGATGCGCGCGCGGCAGGGTGCGGGTGCGTAGCTGCGGCCAGAACACGGCCAGCGCGATCAGTGCGAGTCCCGCCCAGACCCCGAGCGCCAGTCGCCAGCCCTCGTTTCCCAGGCCCGCGATCGGCACCGCGATCCCCGAGGCGGCGGCCGCGGCCGCACCCTGCACCGCCGAGTAGAGGCCCGTGACCGAGCCCACCCGATCCGGGAAATCGCGCTTAATCAGCGAGGGCAAAACCACGTTGAGCACCGCGATGGCGATGCCCAGCAGGGCCGTGCCGAGCCAGATGCCGGGTGCCCACGGGAGAGAGCGAATCACGATGGCCGCGGCCAGGACGGCCAGCGCGAGGCCCAGGGCCCGCTCCATGCCCACCCGCGTGGCCAGCACGGGGGCCAGCGGGGAGACCACGGCAAACGCGATCAGCGGGATGCTGATCAGGATCGAGGCGACGGCGGCGCTGATGCCCAGGTCCGCCTGGATATCGCCGAGCACGGGGCCCACCGCGGTGATTCCGGCGCGTAGATTGGCGCCGACCAGGAGGATGCCCACGAGGAGCAGGCCGGGATGCGGGCGGGGGAGGGGGGAGGTCATGGGATCCTAGCGGTCGGGGGTTAGTGCTGGGTGCGGTGGGCCGCGGCGATCAGGCGTCCGGCCACGGACTCGGCGCGTTCACTCTCGCCCGAGGCGATCGCACGGAGGAGGTCGCGGTGGGTGGCCCCCTCGGGTTCGGCGAGCGTCTGTAGCGTGTCCAGGCTCACGGTGGTGCCGTCGAGCTGGGTGGCCACGGCGTCGAGATTGGCATAGAGCTCGGCGAGCAGGCTATTGCCCGATGCCTCGGCGATGATCTGATGGAACGCCGCATCATGGCGCACATATTCCGCGACGCTGGGGGCGTGATCGCGGGCATCCAGCGCCTCCTCGAGGGCCGTCAGGGCGGCGGCATCGGCGTGGGTGGCGGCGCGGCCCGCGGCATATTTTTCCAGCAGGGCGCGTAATTCGCTCAGCTCACCAAGCTGGGTGGGGGTGATCCGGCGACGCAGCACCTCGCCGAGTTCGCTGCGGGCGCGCACATAGGTGCCATCGCCCGCGCGCGCCTCCAGGAGGCCGGCGTAGACGAGGGAGCGCACGGCCTCGCGCACGCTATTGCGGCTGATTCCCCAGCGGGCACCGAGCTCGGCCTCGGTGGGGATGCGGGTTCCCACGGCCCAGTCGCCCGCGATGATCTGCTCGCGCAATTGCTCGGCGGCCTGGCGGGAGAGCGGGATATTGCGGCGCGGTTTTTCCATAGATCCAAATGTAGGACATTAAGCGGAAGGGGGCAACCCCGCGGGAGCCGCTGCCTCCACCGCGGGGGCATCCGGCCCGGCCTAAGAATCCCATGAGAATCGAGAGATCGGGTTTTTAGCACCCCGGAAGGGGCACATATATTAGGCACACCCGGGTGACGATGCCGGGTCCGATTTGGGGGAAGCCCGTGGGCCCGTGGCGCTCCCGGGGGCCCGGCGCTCCCGTGGCGGGCCCCCGAATATGCCGCGCCGCGTTATCGTCAGGCGGGCCGATAGGGAGGGTATATGTGGGAAACTTCGGGCCGCCTGTTGCGGCTATTAGAACTCTTGCAGACGCACGAGGCCTGGACGGCCCTGGACGTCTCCGAGCGCCTCGGCGTGACCACCCGCACGGTGCGCCGCGATATGTCGCGGTTGCGGGATCTGGGCTATCCGATCGTCACCAATTTTGGCTCGGGCGGGGGCTATCTGCTCGAGCCCGGGGCCGCGGTGCCCCCCGTCCTACTCAACGCCGATGAGGCCGTGGCCGCCCTCCTGGCACTGCGGGCCGCCCAGTATCGCCAGCCCGCCGAAAACGATCTGCTGCGCAGCGCCAGCGAGAAGCTTGTCCAGACCCTCCCCGGGCGCATCGATACCACCCTGCGCGCGCTGGATCGGCACTCCGGATTCCACTCGCTGGCCGGGGCCATGGGGCCCGCGGAGGACATCCTCGATATCACGGTTCTGATTCGGCTGGCCCGCGCCTGCCGCGAGCGCCGCCGCGTGGAGGTGAACTATCTTGACCCCTCGCTCACCCGGATAAATCGCCGCATCGAACCGCTCCGGCTCGCCCATGTGGGGCACTACTGGTATCTGATCGCGTATTGCCTGGACCGGCGCGAGTGGGCGCTGCTGCGGGTGGACCGCCTACACAACGTGCGTATCACCGAGGCCTCCAGCTTTCCCCGGCATCCTCCCGCACAGGATCTCGACGACTATATCCGGGTGCGGGTGGGCCCGGATAGCTTCCGGTATAACATCCGGGTCCGGGTCTATGCGGAGGTGCAGTGCGTCTGGCCGTGGGTGCGCTCCCCGCGCGTGCGGGTGCAGGAGGAGCCCGAGGGCAGCTGCGTGATCCAGGCGGGGGTAGAAAACCTGACGGCGGTGGCGCGCTGGCTGCTGCTGCTGGACGCCGAGGTGGAGGTGCTGGAGCCCCCGGGCCTGGCCGATGCGTTTCGGGCCCTGGCCGAGCGGGCCCTGCGCGCGGCCGAAACGCCGGATATCCGGGAGGTCGGGGCACGCCGCCGCCCGGGCTAGCGCGCCCGGCGGGCTAAAAGATCACGCCGGATTCGAGTACGCGCGCGGGCAGGCGCGGCAGCGTGGGCTCGCCCACCGCGGCCCCGTCCTCGTCGAGCATCCAACCGATGCGCTTCACAAAGCGCAGCGTGAGGGTGCTCTCCACCAGCTCGATCTCGGGGGCCAGCTTCAGGATCGAGAGCTCCCCCGTGAGCACATCGCTCACCGAGCGCAGCCACATCACGATCGTAAAATTGGTGGTGCCCGTGGTGGAGGCGCAGAAGCGCACATTGGGGTGGCGGCGCAGCGCCTGGGCCGCCGCCGCATGCTCACCCGCGGGCAGCCGCCCGAACCACTGAATACTCACCGGGAAACCCGATTCGGACTGCGCGATCTCGCAGCGAAACGTGAGCACATTGCTTCGCAGTACCCGGTTAAGCTGCCGGCTCGCGGTGGTCGGATGCACCCCGATGGCGCGGGCAATCTGCGCGGCCGAGGCCCGCCCATCGCGCACCAGCTCGTGCACCACGCGCCAGTGGCTCGCGGGAAGCGGGTCGCGGTGCGGTTCGGGGGCGGGGTTCAGGGCCCGCAAGGCCACCTCCTGCGCGCGATCCAGCGTGTTCAGATGCCAGGTTTGCCCGCCCGCGTGCAGTGCCGTGCACACCGATACCTGGTATTTGGTGATGCCCGGGATTTGCGTGATCATGGGCATCACATCGCGGCCCAGCTCGGCCAGGGACGGGGCGATTACGGTCAGCATCAGGTCGCGATTACGCGCCGATTCCTCCACCGAGGCCACCTCGGGAATCGCGCATACCCGCTCCAGGATTACCCGTTTTTGATCCAGGGAACACTCCAGCTCGACAAACGAGAGTGAGGTCTCCATCGAGGTGCCCACGAGGTTGCCGGTGACCCAGGCCAGGCCCGACTCGCGCAGCCGCTCCCAGCGCCCGGCGAGCGTGGTGGGATGGGTGCCCAGCACATCGGCCAGTTGCGCCCATGTGGCGCGCGGGGCCAGCTGGAGGGCGTGAATCAGCGTGAGGTCCTCCTCGCGAAGACGCATCGTGACCCCTTTCCGTATGCAGTGAATCTTAGTATTTTAAAGCTATTCTGCACGATTCCATAAAATACAGGGAAAGCAGCGCAGTCTATTTCAGAATGGAGGTCACGCGTACACCGCCCCCAATGTTGAGAAAGCGATCGAGACGATGACCCATTTGGCACCCACGCCGGGCCAGGACGGCGCGACCACGGTCGCCCCCACCGATTTCGCCCGCATTGCCGCCGATGCCATTCGGCTGCGCCGCGAACTGCACCGCCGCCCGGAGGTGGGCCTGGACCTGCCCGAGACCCGCGCCACGCTGCTGCGCGAGCTCGAGGGCCTCGGGCTGGAGATTTCGCTCGGCGAAGGATGCACCTCGATCACCGCGGTGCTGCGCGGCGGCGCCCCCACCGTATCCCCGGCCCCCGTGGTGCTGCTGCGCGCCGATATGGACGGGCTGCCCGTGCGCGAGGATACCGGCGTGGACTTCGCCTCGGAGATCCCCGGCGCGATGCACGCCTGTGGCCACGACCTGCACATGGCGATGCTGATCGGCGCGACCCGCGTCCTCGCCGCCCGCCGGGACAGCCTCGCGGGCGATGTGATCCTCATGTTCCAGCCCGGCGAGGAGGGCTTCGACGGGGCCTCCGTCATGATCCGCGAGGGCGTCCTGGAGGCCGCGGGCCCGCGCCCGCTCGCCGCCTATGCGCTGCACGTCTTCTCCTCCGGCACCGAAAACGGCCGCTTTGCGCTGCGCCCCGGCACCATCATGTCGGCCTCCGATGTGCTCGCCGTAACCGTGCGCGGCCAGGGCGGGCACGGCTCCACACCGTATCGCGCCAAGGACCCCGTGACCGCCGCGGCCGAGATGATCACCGCGCTTCAGGTCATGATCACCCGCACCTTTGACGTATTTGATCCCGCCGTGATCTCGGTGGGGGTGCTGTCGGCGGGCATCGCCGAGAACGTCATCCCCGATCGTGCCGAGTTCCGCGCCACCGTGCGCACCTTCTCGGTGGCCGCCCGCGAGAAGATGATGGCCACTGTGCCCGATCTGCTCCGCGGCATCGCCTCGGCCCACGGCGTGGAGGTGGACGTGGACTATGTGCCCGGCTATCCGCCCACCGTGAACGACCCGGAGGAAACCCGCTTTGCCGAGGCCGCCATCGTGGCGCTTGGTGGACCCGAAGCCCTCGCCGTACTCGATCACCCCATGAGTGCCTCCGAGGACTTCTCCCGCGTGCTGGAGGAGGTGCCCGGGGCCTTTATTGGGCTCGGCGCCATCCCCATCGGGGACGATGTCTCCTCCGCCGCCTATAACCACTCACCGCACGCCGTCTTCGACGACGAGGTGGTACCGCGGGGCATCGAGCTCCTCACCCACCTCGCCGTGACCCGGCTGGCCGCGGGCATTTCCTAGCCCGCGCCCGCGCCTATCCCAACCCCCATCGAAGGACCTGGAATGACAAAAACCTCTCTTAGCCCCGAGAAATCGCAGCGTCGCGATCATCGCCGGACCCTCATCGGGACCGGTGTGGGCAATGCGCTGGAATGGTACGACTGGAACGTTTATGCGGCGTTCACGGTTTTTATCGCCGCGCAGATCTTTAATAACGACAACCCCACCTCGGCCGTGCTGGCCACCCTCGCGATCTTCGCGGTGGGCTTTGTGGCCCGCCCGTTTGGTGGGTTCCTCTTTGGCTGGATCGCCGACCGCCGCGGCCGCAAGTTCTCGCTGATGCTCGCGATTGCGCTGGCCTCGCTGGGCAGCCTGATGATCGGCCTGACCCCCACGTTTGAGACCGCGGGAGTCTTCTCCTCGCTGATGCTGCTGGTGGCCCGCCTGATGCAGGGACTCGCCCACGGTGGCGAGCTGCCCTCCGCGCAGACCTATCTCTCGGAGGCAGCCCCGCGCGAGCGCCGCGGGCTGTGGTCCAGCTGGATGTACATCACCGGAACCTTCGGAATCCTCTTTGGTCTGCTCGTGGGCGCGGTGCTGAATAGCACCATGAGCGCGCAGGCGATGGACGACTTCGGTTGGCGCATCCCGTTCCTGCTGGGTGCCGTATTTGGCCTGTTCTCGCTGTATATGCGCAGCGGAATGAAGGAGTCCGAGGTCTTTGAGAAGAACCTCGCCGAGAAGCGCGCACACGATCCCGTCTGGCCGCAGATCTATCGCCACCGCAAGGCGGCCATGCAGGTTATCGGTATGACCCTGGGTATCACCGTGGCCTATTACGCCTGGGCCATTAACGCCCCCGCGTTTGCTGCCTCTAGCCTTGGCATCGACCGCGGCCAGACGCTGTGGGCCGGCATCATCTGCAACCTGGTCTTTATGGCCGCACTGCCGCTGTGGGGAATGCTCTCCGATAAGATCGGCCGCCGCCCCGTGCTGCTGGTGGGTACCCTCGGTTCCGCCATCGCGTATTTCCCGATGGTCTTCCTGCTGCAGGATTCGATGTGGCAGCTGATCGCCTCGATGAGCGTGATGCTGATCGCCCTCTCGGCGTTCCTCGCGATCGCCCCGGCCGTTTATGCCGAGCTGTTCCCGACCAGCGTGCGCGCGGTGGGTGTGGGCCTGCCCTATGCCCTGTGTGTGGCACTATTTGGTGGAACCGCCCCGTATCTGCAGGTATGGATGGGATCGCAGTTTGGTCATACAGCCTTCGCGATCTATGCGGTGGCACTGCTGCTGATCTCCACCGTATTTGTCTGGTTCCTGCCGGAAACCAAGGCCAAGAACCTGGCCTAGTTCCGGCGGTCGTAGACTGTTGGTCCACGGCGCGCAATAACCTCGCCGGTTATTGCGCGCCGGTTATTGCGCGCCGGTTTTGTGCGTCACGAAAGGCCCCCCAGATGGATATGCAAACGCTCGTGGATGATATCGCTGCCTATGCCGGGGCGGCCGCGCCCGCGGGAACCGTGGCCGATTATATTCCCGGGCTCAGCCGCGTGGACCCCGATCGCTTTGGCATCGCCGTGGCCATGAACTCGGGCGAGGTATATACCGCCGGGGACGCCGATATTCCCTTCTCCATCCAGAGCATCTCGAAGCTGTTTACGCTGGCCCTCGCGCTGGATGAGGACGGCGACCGGCTGTGGACCCGCGTGCATCGGGAACCCTCGGGTACCCCGTTTAACTCGCTGGTGCAGCTGGAGACCGAGGCCGGGATCCCGCGCAATCCGTTTATAAACGCCGGGGCGCTTGTGGTCACCGATCATCTCCTGGACACCGCGGGGGACGTGCGGATGCGGCTGCTGAACCTGCTGCGTACCGAGAGCGGAAACTCCGAGATTTCCGTGGACCCCGCGGTATTCGCCTCCGAGCGCGAGACCGGGCATCGTAATGCCGCCCTCACCCACTTCCTGGCGAGCATGGGCAATCTGCGCGGCTCGGTGCTGGAGGTGCTGGAAACCTATTTTTGGCAGTGTTCGCTGGAGATGAGCTGCCGCGATTTGGCGCTCGCGGGCGGCTTTTTGGCGCGCGGCGGAGTGGGGGCCGACGGGGGTGCGGTGCTCGCCCCGCGCCAGGTGAAGCGCATCAACGCGATCATGCTGACCTGTGGCATGTACGATGCCGCGGGGGACTTCGCCTATCGCGTGGGCCTGCCCGCCAAGAGCGGCGTGGGTGGCGGAATCCTCGCCGTGATCCCGGGGCGCTGCACCATCGCGGTATGGGGTCCGCGCCTGGATCGCTCGGGTAATTCGGCGGCGGGTATCGCGGCCCTGGACGAGTTCACGAGCCGCACCGGCTGGTCTATTTTTTAGGCCCGCGGATCAGCCGCGGGACGAGCCGCACATACAGCGGCATCCCGATCAGCTCCACGAGGGTCTGGGTGACCACCACAAGCGCCGCGAGGGCCAGCGGCTCGGGCAGTGCGAGGGCCAGCGGAAGCACCACCAGCGAGTTGCGGGTGGCGCCGCTGAAAATGATCGCGCGGCGCCCGGGCACATCCAGCCGCGCGGCGCGGGAGATCAGCGCGCCCACGGGCAGCATGATCAGCAAAAATCCGAGGAACACCGGCAGCACGGCGCTCAGCTCGCCCAGGTGGGCCCCCACCGCGGCGCTCTGCGAGGCCACCACCGTGAGCAGCGTGAGCATCATCAGCGGCACCATCGCCGACCCCGCCGCCCCGATCAGGGCGCGGCCGGCGCTCCCGGGTCGCCCGCCCCGGGAGGCCGCCCACTGCGTGGCCGCGGCCAGCAGCGCGGGCAGCAGGATCAGCACCACGAGTGCCTCCAGGAACGGGCCGGGCTCGATCCGCACCGCCCCGGGCCCGGCAAAGAGCGGCAGGAGCACGGGCAGCGCAAGCGCCTGGGTCAGCATGAGGAGCGGGGCGGCGGCCAGGAGCCGATCCCGCGCACCCCCGGCCAGCGCGGTGAACGCGATCACATAGTCCACACACGGGGCCAGCAGCACCAGCAGGGCGCCCATAAGGAGCGCGGGGGAGTCCGCGAGCGGGCGGGTCAGCAGCCAGACCACCGGCGGAACCGCGAGGAAATTCACCGCAAGAATCGCGAGCATAAAGCGCCAATCGCGCAGCGCCCTCCCCAGCCGGGCGAGCGGCACCGCGAGAAACGTGGCATACAGCAGCAGCGCGATGATCGGCGACAGCAGCGGCTCCAGCGCGGGGCCCAGCGCCGGAATACCCCATCCCAGGGCGGCACCGGCGGCGATGGCCGCCAGGCACAGCGGAACCTGGTGGGCCTCGAGGCGGGCAAGCCGGGCGTGAATACTCATGTTCGTCCAGCGTAGCGGCCCGGGACGCCGATACACCGTCGGTAACTTCCGGCCCCGGATCGGGTATATTTGCCCGACGTAACGGCAACCGGACGGAGAGATCATGCACGCCGATTCCCCCTCCTCCGGCGGCCCAGCGAGCGGCACGGGACATCGCGAGTATCCGGCCCGCCCCGCCGGCCCCGAGCCCGCGGAACCGGGGGACCCCGGGACCGCGGTGGGGCTCTGGGGTGTGCCCGCGCTTGCCCCGGAAAACCTCGTGCGCCCGGTCGAGGACTGGCCCGAGGACCATCGTTTTGTCCCCGAGGGATGGACGCTGTCCACCAAGCGCTATGCGAGCGAGGACTCCCGCCGCGTCTGGGGGCTGGGCACCCATGTGGAGCATGAACTGCTGTGGTCCGGCGGCGGCACCATCACGGTGGAGGCCGATGGCCGGCTGTGGATGGTCCCGGCGATGCTGGGCATCTGGATCCCCGCCGGAATGCCCCACCGGGTGCGCGCCGACCGGGGTGCGCTCAGCTATGCCACGTTTATCGACCCGCGCCGCCGCGATTTCCCGTGGACCGGCGTGATGGGCATTAACGTCAGCGGCCTGCTGCGTGAACTCCTGCTCTCCAATCGCCGCGATGAGATGCCCGATGCGCGCCGCCGCGTGATCCAGGATCTCGCGGCGGAGCTGATCAGCCCCGTGGTCTCCGATTCCCTCGATATTCGCCTCCCCACCACCGCCTCCCTGCGGGTGCTCGCCGAGACGATCCTCGCCGATCCCGCCGATGATGCCACCACCGAGCAGTGGGCCGCGCGCCTGGGCGTGAGTGGGCGCACCCTGACCCGCGCCTTTAATCGCGAGACCGGGCTGAGCCTGACCCGCTGGCGCATCCTGGTGCGGGTGCGCGCGGCGCTCCTGGATATCGCCGCGGGCCGCCCGGTCACGGCCGTGGCCGCCCGGCTGGGATATGCCAACCCGTCCACGTTCATCGACCTCTTTCGCCAGGTCACCGGGCATACCCCGGCGGCCTATTTCAGCTCCTTCGCCGATATTCACGGCGTTCATCGCGAGGTATCCCGCGATGATTCGTCCGGATAACGGAACCTGTTGTCCACATAACTCGGAACACTCCGCCTACTCTTATGAGGTAAGCCTTGCCTATCTGGGCGCGGATATCCCCCTCCGCAGATCCCGGTTTTCCGCGGGCAGAATGAGTGAAATGAGAGTGGTTATTGTGTTGTCTTCCCGATCCCTGACCGCGGCGCTCGCCGCGGGCCTCGCCATGGTCCTGGGCCTATCGGCCTGCTCCGCGGGCCCCGATTCCGCCGCGGCCGGTGATATTAAAACCCGCACCGTAACCGATGCCGCGGGCACCGTGGAGGTTCCCGAGGATCCGCAGCGCATCGTCTCGGTGGATTTCTACTCTCCCGCGATGCTGCTGGATCTGGGTTATACCCCGGTGGCCGTGGTGGAGGGCTTTGGGGTGGACGATCCCGATCTGCGCCCGACCCGCTATCACGAGGCCCTGCGCGATGCCCCCACGGTGGGCATGTTTTATGACGTGAATATCGAGGCGGTGCTCGCGGCCAAGCCGGACCTGATCCTCGCCGAGAATCGCTTCATGCAGGACGGCCAGCTGGATCGCTTGAAGAAGATTGCGCCCGTGGTGCAGATCGACGGCAGCGGGCCCGATGCCTGGCGTGAGCGTGCCCGTTTTGTGGCCGCCGCCGTGGGGAAGGACGCCGAGGCCGCCGCGCAGGAGGCCGAGTTTGATGCCCGTGCGCAGCGGGTCCACGAGGAATACGCGGATATCCTCGCGACCAAGACTTTCGCGGTGCTTAATGAGCGCGATGACTATAGCAATTGGAGCACCTACCCCGCGGGCCACTTCTATGTGCCCACCTGGGACTCGATCGGCGCCACGATGCGCGAGGCCACCGCGGCCGAGCCGGATCCGGAAACCCCCAATATGCACGTCTGGCTGCCGATGGAGCAGCTGGGCCTGGTGGGTAACGCCGATATCATCATCGTCTCGCGCGGCGAGGGTGACGAGGACTTCGGGCGGCGCATGGCCGGGAACGCGATCTGGGAGAACCTCCCCGCCGTGACCGCGGGCCTGGTATTCCAGGATGTACCGGCCGCCACGATCTCCTCCTTCACCTGGGGGCTGGATGACCTCGCCTCGGTGGAGACGATCCTCGCCGAGGTGCGCGCGGCCATCAACCGCTAGGCATCGGGACGTGTTGTGCCGGTTTTGTCCAGTTACCGGCACGACACGTCCACAAAACCTGATGCCGACGGCCGTAGAGTAATTAGGTAAGGCTAGCCTCCTTTTATTCGAGCAGTCATCCCCAGAAAGCACCCCGTGATTCCGTCTTCTCTCCCCACCTCCCCGCGCCGCCTCGCGGTAGCCCTCGGCCTGAGCCTTACCCTCCTGGCCGGCCTCGCCGCCTGCTCGGGCACCGCGGCCCCCGAGTCCCAAATCCCGACCCGCACGATCACCGATATCGCCGGCGAGGTCACCATCCCCACCGACCCGCAGCGCATCGTCTCGGTGGATTATTATTCCCCCGCGATGCTTGTGGACCTCGGCATCAAGCCCGTCGGGGTGGTGGAGGGCTTTGATAGCGATGACCCCAATACCCGGCCCGATCGCTATCGCGCGGCCCTCGCCCAGACCCCCACCGTGGGCACCTATTATGAGCTGAATATCGAGGCCGTGCTTAAGCAAAAGCCCGATCTGATCCTCGCCGAAACCCGCTTCCTGGGCGATGGCGAATTGGACCGCCTGAAAAAGATCGCGCCCGTGGTGCAGCTGGACGCCGCCGGGAAGGACGCCTGGATGGCGCGCAGCGTAATGATCGGCGATGCCGTGAATAAGCGGGCAGAGGCCGAGGCCCAGCAGGAGGAATTCCTCGCCCAGGCCGCCGTGGTCGCCGCCGAGTATCGGGACGTTCTCACGGAACACAGCCTCGCGCTCTTCACCGCAAATATGGACGAAACCGAGTGGGCCACCTATCCCTCCGGCCACTTCTATGCCCCGGTCTGGGATGCGCTAGGAGCCCGCTTCCGCGAGTTCACCGAGGGCGAGGCCCCCGAGATTCCCGGATCGGTCAGCACCTGGCTGCCGCTGGAACAGATGGGCAAGCTGAATAATGCCGATATCATCGTCTACCCGTATGTCCTGGACGATTTTATTGCGGCCCAGTCAGGGAACGCGCTGTGGACCGGCCTTCCCGCGGTGGAAAACGGGCTGGTCTTTAAGACCATCCCCGCGGCCGTGACCTCCTCCTTCGCGTGGGGCAGCGATAACCTCACCGATATCGTTCCCCTCCTCGATCAGATTCGCGCGGCCCTGAATAAATGAGCACCACGGTGACCACCCGGCAGACCTATTTCCGCCCCCGCGTGAGCGCAAAAACCTGGCTGACGCCCGGCATGATTCGCATCACCCTGAGCGATCCGAGCCTATGTAGCTTCCCCGGAACCGGCATCGGCGACGAATATGTGCGCGTACACTTCCCGTTTCCCGATGGCGAGCTGCCCACCCCCGCGGTGGACGCCGAGGGTAATTGGACGTATGCGCCGGGGCGGTATCCGCCGGTGGCACCGTATACGCTGCGCCGCCATGACGCCGCCGCGGGGGAGATCGATATCGATTTTGTGATGCACGAGCGCGGGGTTGCCACCGAGTGGGCGCGCGGCGTGGACGTGGGCGGGGAGGTGGCCTTTGGGGAACCCCGCGGCCTCTTTGCCCCGCCCGCGGGCGCCACCGATCTGGTATTTCTCACCGATGCCACCGGGCTGCCCGCCCTGGCCCGCCTGCTGGAACAGCTATCCCCCGGGACGCGCGCCCGCTGCATCGTGGAGGTTGCCGAGGAGAGTCACCGTCAGGTGCTGTCCTCCCCGGCGCGCCTCGGCGTGGAGTGGCTCGTGGGCAGCGGCAACGGAACCGGCCTGCCCTCGGGCCTGACCGCGGCCGTGGCGCGGCTGGATCTTGCCCCCGGCAGCTATCTCTGGGTCGCGGGGGAGGCGGGCGAGCTTAAGGCCACGCGCCGCCACCTCAAGCGCGAGCGCGGATATGACCCCGAGGGCCATAAGGTCATCGGCTATTGGATCGACGAGGCCGCCGAATGAGCACGCAGCCCCCCGTCCCCACCCTGAGTTTCATGACCCGTCCCGGTCCGACACAGACAACCAACGCGGGGGAGTCTCTGAGCGGACCGGGGCGTACCCCGCCGGCCACGGGCCTGGGCGCCACCCCCGAGGACGGACCGCGCGGTCTCGTGCGCTCCACCGGGGGACGGCTCCTGGGGCTTCTTATCGTGGCCATCATCCTGGTGCTGGTAGCGATTGCGAGCCTCGCGTTTGGGTCCAAAACCATCGACCCGGCCGTGGTGTGGAGTGTGCTGCTGCGCGGCGACGGCTCCGAGGACGCCTATATCGTGCGCGATATGCGGGTGCCGCGCGCCGCGCTGGGCCTGCTGGTGGGCGCCGCCCTCGGCGTCTCCGGCGCTCTCATCCAGGCGCTCACCCGCAACCCCCTCGCCGATCCCGGAATCCTCGGGGTGGGTGCCGGGGCGAGCTTCGCGGTGACCATCGGCGCGGGTTATTTTGGTATCACCGCGGTCTCCGGCTATATCTGGTTTGCGTTTATCGGCGCGATGGCCGTGACCGTGCTGGTATATGCGCTGGGCTCGGTGGGCCGCGCCGGGGCCACCCCCATCCGGCTCACCCTCGTGGGTGTGGCGCTTGGTGCGCTGCTCTCCGGAATCTCCATGGGCATCACGCTGCTGAATCCGCAGACGCTGGATAAGATGCGGATGTGGGGTGCCGGCTCGCTCTCGGGACGCGGCTGGGATGTGATCCTCACCGTGGCGCCGTTTATCGCGCTGGGCCTGCTGCTCGCGCTGATGAGCGCGCGGCCGCTCAACGCGGTGGCGCTGGGGGATGACCTGGCCCGCTCGCTCGGCGCCAATATTATCCGCACCCGCATCCTTGTGATCATCGCGGTCACGCTCCTGGCCGGTGCGGCCACGGCCGCCGCCGGGCCGATCGGTTTTGTGGGCCTCATGGTTCCCCATGCTGTGCGCTGGCTGGTGGGCCCCGATCAGCGCTGGATCATGCCCTATACCCTCCTGTGTGCGCCCATCCTGCTGCTGTTCTCCGATGTGCTGGGCCGCGTGGTCCTGGCCCCTATGGAGCTTCAGGTGGGTATCGTCACCGCGTTTGTGGGCGCCCCCGTGCTTATCGGGCTGGTGCGCCGAGCCAAGATCAGTGGACTCTAAATGACAAAACTTCTCCCCGCCCCGGGCCGCGTGGATTTTGGCCGCCGCGGCCTCACCTCGCGCACCCGCTACTGGCAGCTGCGCTTTGACCGGCGCACGGCCATCGTGACCACGATCATCGCCCTGGCCACGCTCGGGGTCTTCCTGTGTTCCCTCGCGTTTGGCGATTTTGAGGTGGCGATGGACGAGGTCATCCGGGTATTGCTGGGCGGCGGCGATCCGGCCAACCGCATGGTGGTCCTGGAGTGGCGGCTGCCGCGCGCGCTGCTGGCCATTGTGCTCGGCGCCGCCCTGGCGCTCTCGGGCGCGGTCTTTCAGTCCCTGACCCGTAATCCGCTCGGCTCCCCGGATATCATCGGCTTTTCCACGGGGTCCTATACCGGGGCCCTGATCGTGATCCTCCTGGTCGGGGGCGGCTATTATCAGGTAGCGCTCGGCTCGCTGCTGGGCGGAATCGCCACCGCGGGCATCGTTTATGTGCTGGCCTGGCGCGGGGGAGTGCAGGGCTTCCGGCTGATCATCGTGGGGATCGGCGTCTCGGCGATGCTCGCCGCCGTGAATACCTGGCTGATCCTGCGCGCGAGCCTGGACGATGCCCTGATCGCCGCGGTCTGGGGCGCGGGCTCGCTCAACGGGCTGGGCCTGGATAAGCTCTGGCCCGTGCTGATCCTCTCGGCGATCATCATTCCCGTGGTGCTCGCCCACGGCCCGACCCTGCGCCAGATGGAGCTCGGCGATGATGCCTCCGCGGCCCTCGGGGTCTCCGGCAATCGCTCCCGCCTGATCCTGGTGGTGCTGGGTGTGGCCCTGACCGCGCTGGTGACCGCGGCCGCGGGCCCGATCGGATTTGTCTCGCTGGTGGCCCCGCAGCTCGCGCGCCGGCTCACCCGCTCGGCGGGCGTCTCGCTGCTGCCGGCAGCGGTGATGGGCGCGTTCCTGCTGGCGCTCGCCGATTTTGCCGCCCAGCGCCTGTTCTCGCCCACGGTGCTCCCGGTGGGTGTGCTCACCGTGTCGATCGGCGGGTTCTACTTCCTCTGGCTCCTGGTGCGCGAGGGAAAAAAATCCTGATGCGCCGCGCCGCCTCCCCGTTTTCACCCTCGCCCTCGAAGGACCCGTCATGACCCGACCCAGCCCCATACCCGCCTCCCCGATTGCCGCGCCCGCGGATGCCGCGCATCGCCTGCACGCCCGCGATGTCACGATCGGCTATGACGGCCGGGTGATCTCCGAGAACCTCTCGGTGCGGATCCCGGACGGCTCCTTCACCGTGATCGTGGGCCCCAATGCCTGCGGAAAATCCACGCTGTTGCGGGGGCTCTCCCGGCTGCTTAAGCCCAGCTCGGGCGCGGTGATCCTGGACGGGCGGGAGATCTCCTCCTATGGGGCCAAGGAGGTTGCGCGCCGGTTGGGCCTCCTGCCGCAGACCTCGCTCTCACCCGATGGCATCACCGTGGCCGAGCTGGTGGCCCGCGGCCGCTTCCCGCACCAGAAGCTCCTGAGGCAGTGGTCCGCGGCGGATGAGGCGGCGGTCGTGAACGCCCTGGAAAAGACTCATACCGCGGAGCTTTCCGCGCGGCTTGTGGACGAGCTCTCGGGCGGGCAGCGCCAGCGGGTCTGGGCGGCGATGGTCCTGGCCCAGGAGACCCCGCTGCTGCTGTTGGATGAGCCCACCACGTTTTTGGATATCGCGCATCAGATCGAGCTGCTGGATCTTTTTGAGGATCTGAACGCGGAGGGGCGCACGCTGATCGCGGTGCTGCACGACCTCAATCACGCCGCGCGCTATGCCACGCATATCATCGCGATGCGCGATGGCGTGATCGTGGCCGAGGGCCCGCCCGCCGAGGTCATCACCGCGGATATGGTGTGGGAGGTTTTTGGATTGGAATGCGCGATCATGACCGATCCGATCTCGGGAACCCCGCTGGTCCTGCCGCTGGGCCGCTATGGGCGGCCCGCAACCGCGTCACCCATTTCTGAAAGAACTCTGGAAACTCTCGGCCAGGGCTGACAAGCTGAGGGGTAACTCCCCGTCGGAAGGTACCGCATATGCCCAGCACCACGCCCGTCATCGCCGTCACCGGTTCCACCGGATATCTCGGGGGGAGGGTCGCCGAACTGCTGTCCGGGCAGGATGTTGAGCAGAGGCTTGTGGTGCGCAGCCCCGGCCGCGCGCCCCGGCATAATAACGCGAGCATCGTCACGGCCTCCTATGGTTATACCCCCGAGGCGCGCGATGCCCTGCGCGGCGTAAACGTGCTGTTTATGGTCTCGGCGGCGGAGAGCGCCGACCGGGTTGCCGAGCAGTTGGGGTTTATCGATGCGGCCGAGGCCGCCGGGGTGGCCCATATCGTCTATACGTCCTTCCTGGGTGCCGCCGAGGATGCCACGTTTACGCTCGCGCGCGATCATTTCCACACCGAGCAACACCTGCGTGCCAGCGGCATGAACTATACAATTCTGCGCGATAGCCTGTATCTGGATGGCCTCCCGCACCTGGCCTCCGCCGAGGGCGAGATCCGCGGGCCCGCGGGCGAGGGCCGGGTATCGGCGGTGGCCCGCGATGACGTGGCCCGCGCGGCCGTCGCGGTGCTGACCGATCCGGCACGCCACCGCGGCCGGGTATATAACCTCACCGGCCGCGAGGCCCCCACCCTCAGCGAGGTGGCGGCGATCCTCGCGGCGGCGGGCACCCAGCCGGTCGCGTTTATTAACGAGACGATCGAGGAGGCCTATGCCTCGCGCGCCCATTATGGCGTGGAGCCCTGGCGCGAGGACGCCTGGGTATCCACCTATACGGCGATCGCCGCGGGCGAGATGGCGCTGATCGATCCGATCCTCGGCGAGCTGATCGGGCGCCCGCCGCTCACCCTGGCCGAGTTTTTGGCCCCCGGCACGGACCGGGCCTAAACCCCGCGCGCGAGGCCCGGTATCCTTAAGGGGTCCGGGCCCCGCGCCCACCACCCGCCCCAACCACGGGAGACCCCATGAGCCTCGGGATACTGCTGTCCATCCTGATCGTCATCGTTGTGCTGATTCTGTTCCTGCGCCGCGGGCGCAAGGCCTTCGAAAAGCCCGGCGTGGAGGGCACGGTCACGGCCCAGGGCGCCGCCGCCGATGCCACCCGCTTTGATATCGTGCAGATCCCCGCGGATGAGCCGGGCGCGCGCGAATATATTCTGCGCGACGATAAAACGGGCTCCCGGATCCAGGTCGAGACGGTATTCACCCGCGCCCGCGTGGTGCAGGTGGTCATCCCGCGCAAGCACCTCGGCCAGCAGGTGGAATTTGACCTCTATCGCGCGGTGGCTGCCCACCTGCCCGATATCGAAAACTGGACCTGGCCGCCGATGACCGCGACCGGGCGCGATGCCCTCGTGGACTATGTGCGTAATAACCCGGGCACCACGTTTTATGACTCCAATGGTGTGCAGATCCGCTAGCCGCGCGCGAGTTCGCTGGGAGCACACGCGGCGAGCCTAGGCTTCGATACCCGGAGCGGGTATTCTGAAGCGGTGATCGCAGATATTAAGAAACGTGCCCTGCACCGCATCAAGATCCTCGAAGGACAGATGCGCGGCCTCGAAAAGCAGGTCGAAAACGAGGACTACTGCATCGACATCATTACGCAGTCGCTCGCGATTCAAAAATCGCTCGGCTCGCTGAATAAGCTGCTCGTGGAAAACCACCTGCGTACCCACGTTGTGGACATGTTTGAGAGCGGGGGCGAGGCCAAGGAGGCAGCGCTCGCCGAGCTGATTAAGGTATTTGAACTGAGCAATAACCGCTAGCGGCTCCCCGCGGCCGGGCCTGCTTGGCCCGGCCGGTGGCCGCGGTGGTTAGTCGTGGTGCCGGATCGGTCCGGTTGAGCCGGTGGCCGCGGTAGTTAGTCGTGGTGCCGGATCGGTTTGGGTGGGCCGGTGGTTGGGGTGGTTAGTCGTGGTGCCGGATCGGGCCGAGGAGGCTCGCGGCCACGGTGGAATGGGCCGATTCGGCATCCGAGGGGTGGAAGATCCCGGCAAGCACATCGCGATAGAGCCGGCCGAGCTCTCCCGCGGAGAAATAGCTGGAGCCACCCGAGACGCGGATCGCGTGATCCACGACCTCGCGTGCGGCCTCCACGGCGCGATGTTTCAGCCCCGAGAGCAGCGCAAACCAGCGCGCCCCGTGAGCGGCACGGGCATCCACATCCCCCGCGAGGGCGTGCAGCTGCGGCAGGATGCCGTCGAGGATAAGCCCGGCCGAGGCGATCTGCCAGCGGATATCGGGATCATCGGCATAGCGCAGCCCGGTTTTTTTGGAGCGGCGCGTGCGCACGGTATCCACGGCGATCTCGAGCGCGCGCTCGGCGATGCCGGTATATACCGAGGCCAGCAGGATCTCAAACATCGCGAAGATGCCAAAGATCAGCGGATCGGCGGAGGGACCGATCTCGAGGCGGCGCACCACATGCTCGGCGGGTGCATGGGCGCCGTGCAGCTCGGTGGTGCGGGACTGGCTCGCGCGCATCCCCACGGTATCCCAGTCCTCGCGGTGCACCACGTTCTCATCGCGCGAGACAAAACCAAAAACCAGGCGCGGGGCATCCGGGGAGGTATTATCCCGCCCCATCGTGCCGAGGGAGGTCCACGCGGGCGAGAGGGACGTGAAGATTTTGGTGCCGGTGAACCGATAGCCGCCATCGGCGGCGGGCTCGGCCACGGTATCGGAGTCAAAGAGCACCAGGTCGTTGCCGGCCTCGCTCACGCCAAACGCATATACCTCTCCCGCGGCCGCCCCGGTCAGCACAAAATCCAGCGAGTGATCGCCGTTATCGTGCAGATAGCGGGCCACCGTGACCCAGACCTGGTGCATATTCACGGCCAGTGCGGTGGCGGGGGCCGCGGCCGCGAGTAGCCGCTGCTGCGCGCTCATCTCGGCCAGGCTCAGGCCCAGCCCACCCAACTCGGTGGGGACCGCGGCGCGCAGATAGCCGGCCGCGGCCAGCTCGGCGAGGTCCTCGTGGAAAAATTCGTTGCGGCGGTCGTATTCGGGTGCGCGGCCGTGGATCGCGGCCAGCAGCTCCGGGGTCAGGACGTTGGGGCGCGCGGCGCCGGCACGGGATTCGCTCATGGGTCCAGCCTACGCCTCGGCCGCGCCTCTTTTTGGGCCGCGCCCAAAATAAAGCGGCCGTCGTCCCGGGTGGGACGACGGCCGCGGCGGGGATGCTAGCCGGCGCTGGGGAGCGTGATCGGTTCGGTATCGGGCAGGGGGCCCACCTCGCGCCCGCGCAGATCGGGATGCCAGCGCTTGCCAAAGAGCGGCACCAGGAAGCCCACGGCGAGGAAGATGGCCGCGGCGATAAACGCGCCGTGCGGGCCGTTGTGGTCGATCAGGAAACCGGCGGCGGCCGATCCGAGCGCCGAGCCGATCAGCTGGCCGGTACCCACCCAGCCATAGGCCTCGGCGGTATCGGAGAACTTCACGCTCGAGGAGACGATTGCAAAGAGCACGGCGAGGGCCGGGGCGATGCCGATTCCGGCGATGAAAAGCATCAGGGCGAGGCCCCAGAAGTTCATCACGGCCAGCGCGGCCGCGGTGCCCACAAATACGATAAACATGCGGCGGGCCAGGGCCCACGGGCCGATCGGCAGGTGACCCATCGAGAGGCCGCCGGCGAGGCTACCGATCGAGAAGATCGCCAGGACCAGCCCGGCCTCGATGCCGTCGTGACCAAAATTGGCCACTACGCCGGCCTCGATGGCGGCGGTTCCACCGATCAGGAGGAAGCCCACCACGGTGGCGAGCAGCACCGGCGGGCGCTTCAGGACCACGCCGAGCTTGCGGCGGCTGCGCGGGATGCGCACGCGGCCCACCTCGGGCAGCACAATAAACCACACGCCTCCTGCGACCATCAGCACCATTGCCAGCAGGATGCCCCACTGGGTGCCCACCTGGGTGGAGACAAACGTGGTGATAACCGGGCCGAGCACCCAGATGATCTCCTGGGCCGAGGCGTCGAGGGAGAACAGCGGGGTGAGCTGCTTGGAGTTGACCATCTTGGGGTAGATGGTGCGCACGGCGGGCTGCACCGGGGGAGTGCTCAGGCCGCAGATGATCGCGATGGGGATATAAAAGAGAACATCGGCCTCAACGAGTGCGATGGTGGTTCCGGCGGCGGTGCAGATGATGGTGGTGAGGATGAGTACCGGGCGGATGCCCCAGATACCCATCCATCTACTGGTCAGGGGGCCGGCCACCGCCTGCCCCAGACTGGTCGCCGCAAGAACTAGCCCGGCCTGGCCATAGGAACCCGTTACCTGCTCGACGTGCAGCAGGAATGCCAGGGAGATCATCCCAAATGGAAAACGCGCTACAAGCTGGGCAGTGATGATCCGACCGACTCCCGGGGTAGCCAGGAGATTCGAATATGCACTCATGCCTTCCATCCTAGATCGCGGCGCGCCCGAGTGATACGGCTCGCCGGGGGAGGTCCCGCTAGATTCCCGAGTGAGGGGTATGGCCGCCCGCGCCCCGGGGTGGAGCGGCCCGCCGCGGGGGCCGCAGTAGCATCCCCGGGAGCTTCCCGCCAGCCCTCGCCGGGGAGAGATTTTGACCCCCATTCAGACACGCCGGGGGCGGTAAATATTTAGGTTTTAAATGTCGGCGGCCCGGTTTAGTGTGCACCCTGTGGATGACACGCCGCGAGGGGGGCTTAAACCCCCGATCTGCTGGCCTTCCCGGGGAGCTCCCACCTGTGGACAACCCCGTGGATGAAGCGTGGATAACTCTCGAAATCGGTGGAAACTCCCGTGGATAACTACAGCCACGTAACTACTAGTTGTTGGGGTATACCCGTTCCCGAGCAACTACATGTAGTATTGAACCCGGGGCGCAGCACTACGCAACGCCCCCCGGAACAGCCAGCACAAACCAAGAAATCCACCAGAAGGGGAACTGCGAAGATGACGATTACGGTTTATACGAAGCCATCCTGCGTACAGTGCACCGCGACCTATCGCGCACTGGATAATAAGGGTCTGGAATACGAGGTTCTTGACCTCTCCGCCGATGAAAACGCCCTCGAAGCGGTGAAGGCCCTCGGGTACCTGCAGGCTCCCGTGGTGATCACCGATGAGGGTCACTGGTCGGGCTTCCGTCCCGATAAGATCGACGAGCTCGCGCAGCGCCTGGCCTAACGGTCCACCCGCATTTTCTGAGCCGTCGCTCCCGGTCGACGTAACGATGCGCCGAACCCTCACCACCACAGCAATATTGCTCCATCCTTGATAGCAAAGGAGCACGCATGGGTTCCGAACTCGTGTACTTCTCCAGTGTTTCTGGTAACACTCGTCGATTCGTCGATAAACTCGCCCGCCCCGCCTCCCGGATACCTCTCTTTCCGAAAGACCCGGCCCTCGAGGTCACCAGACCATATGTCCTGGTTCTCCCCACCTACGGCGGGGGGCTCACCAGCACGGCGGTGCCCAAACAGGTCATCCGATTCCTCAATGACGTGGAAAACCGGAGCCTGATTCGCGGGGTTATCGCCGGAGGCAACACCAATTTTGGTGAGGCGTTTTGCCTCGCGGGAGACATCATCTCCCAAAAATGTCAGGTACCAGTTATGTACCGCTTCGAAGTATTTGGAACCCCGGACGATGTGGCCATCGTCCAAGATGGATTGGATAAATTTTGGGAACAGCACTAACGGAGTCGCCCGTGGCTCAGGGTATGGACTACCACTCCCTGAACGCCATGCTCAACCTGTACGGACCGAACGGCGAGATCCAGTTTGATAAGGACCGTCAGGCCGCGCGGGAGTTTTTCCTCCAGCACGTCAACCAGAACACCGTGTTCTTCCATTCCCTGCGGGAGCGCCTGGACTACCTCGTGGAGAAGGAATACTACGACCCCGAGGTCCTGGATAAGTACTCCTTTGAGTTCATCACGAAGCTTAACGACCTGGCCTATTCCAAGAAGTTCCGCTTCGCCACGTTCCTCGGCGCGTTTAAGTACTACACGTCCTATACCCTCAAAACCTTCGACGGAAAGCGCTATCTGGAGCGCTTCGAGGACCGCGTCGTGATGACCGCCCTCGGCCTGGCCGACGGTGATGAGGCCCTCGCCGTGAACCTCGTGGAGGAGATCATCGCCGGCCGTTTCCAGCCCGCGACCCCCACGTTCCTGAACTCCGGTAAGGCCCAGCGCGGCGAGCTCGTGAGCTGCTTCCTGCTGCGCATCGAAGACAACATGGAGTCGATCTCCCGCGGCATCAACTCCTCGCTGCAGCTGTCCAAGCGCGGCGGCGGAGTGGCCCTGAACCTCTCGAATATTCGCGAGGCCGGCGCCCCCATTAAGCAGATCGAAAACCAGTCCTCCGGAATCATCCCCGTGATGAAGCTGCTCGAAGACTCCTTCTCCTATGCCAACCAGCTGGGTGCCCGTCAGGGTGCCGGCGCCGTATACCTCAGCGCCCACCACCCCGACATCATGAGCTTCCTCGATACCAAGCGCGAGAACGCCGACGAGAAGATCCGCATTAAGACCCTCTCGCTGGGTGTGGTTATTCCCGATATCGCCTTCGAGCTGGCCCGTAACGGCGAGGACATGTACCTGTTCTCCCCCTATGACGTCGAGCGCGTCTACGGCATCCCGTTTGGTGATATTTCGATCACCGAGAAGTATCACGAGATGGTGGACGATGCCCGCATCAAGAAGACCAAGATCAACGCGCGTGAGTTCTTCCAGACCATCGCCGAGATCCAGTTCGAATCGGGCTACCCCTATATCGTGTTTGAGGACACCGTAAATAAGGCCAACCCCATCGCCGGTCGCATCAACATGTCGAACCTGTGCTCGGAGATCCTCCAGGTCAATACCCCGACCACCTATAACGAGGACCTCTCCTATAAGGAGATAGGTAAGGACATCTCCTGCAACCTCGGCTCGATGAATATCGCCGCGGCCATGGACTCGCCCGATTTTGGCCTCACCATCGAGACCGCCATCCGTGGACTCACCTCGGTCTCCGATCAGAGCCACATCTCCTCCGTGCGTTCGATCGAGGACGGCAACGATAAGTCGCATGCCATCGGCCTCGGCCAGATGAACCTGCACGGCTATCTGGCCCGGGAGCGCGTGTATTACGGCACCGAGGAAGCCATCGACTTCACCAATATCTACTTCTATACGGTGCTGTTCCACGCCCTGCGAGCCTCCAACCGCATCGCGACCGAGCGTGGCACCACGTTTGATGGCTTCGAGAACTCCACGTATGCCTCGGGTGAGTTCTTTGATAAGTACATCACCCAGGAGTGGGTGCCGGCCACGGCCCGCGCCGCCGAGCTTTTTGCCGCCTCCGAGGTGAGCATCCCGACCCAGCAGGACTGGGTGGAGCTCAAGGCAGCGATCCAGCAGCACGGTATCTATAACCAGAACCTGCAGGCGGTCCCGCCCACCGGTTCGATCTCCTATATCAATAACTCGACGTCCTCGATCCACCCGATCGCGTCGAAGATTGAGATCCGCAAGGAGGGCAAGCTCGGCCGCGTGTACTATCCCGCGCCGTTCATGACCAATGACAACCTGGACTACTACCAGGATGCCTATGAGATTGGCCCGGAGAAGATCATCGACACCTATGCCGCGGCAACGCAGCACGTGGATCAGGGTCTGTCCCTTACGCTGTTCTTCAAGGACACCGCCACCACGCGTGACATCAACCGTGCGCAGATCTACGCATGGCGCAAGGGCATCAAGACGATCTATTACATCCGTCTGCGTCAGCTCGCCCTCGAGGGCACCGAGGTTGACGGCTGCGTCAGCTGCATGCTTTAGTCCGCCCGGTCAACCATAAAGAGTGAAGGAAATAGACATTGGCTGAAAAGCTTAAGCTCGTGAGCGCGGTGCACGCGATCAACTGGAATAAGATCGAGGACGAAAAAGACGTCGAGGTCTGGAACCGGCTGTGCAATAACTTCTGGCTTCCGGAAAAGATTCCGCTGTCCAATGACGTCCAGTCCTGGGCCACCCTCACCGAGGATGAGAAGCTCATGACGATGCGGGTATTCACGGGTCTTACGCTCCTGGATACCATCCAGGGCACCGTGGGTGCTGTCTCGCTGATCCCCGATGCGATCACCCCCCACGAGGAGGCGGTATATACCAATATCGCGTTCATGGAGTCGGTGCACGCCAAGAGCTATTCCTCCATCTTCTCCACGCTGGCCTCCACCAAGGAGATCGACGAGGCGTTCCGCTGGTCGGAGGAAAACCAGAATCTGCAGAAGAAGGCGCAGATCATCCTCGGTTATTACCGCGGAGACGACCCCCTGAAGCGCAAGATCGCGTCCACGCTGCTGGAATCGTTCCTGTTCTACTCGGGCTTCTACCTGCCGATGTACTGGTCCAGCCGCGCGAAGCTCACCAACACGGCCGACCTGATCCGCCTGATCATCCGCGATGAGGCAGTGCACGGTTATTACATCGGCTATAAGTTCCAGGTTGCCTATAATAAGGAAACCCCGGAGCGCCAGGAGGAGCTGAAGGACTATACCTTCAACCTGCTTTATGAGCTGTACGACAACGAGGTGCACTATACGCAGGACCTCTACGATAACGTCGGCCTGACCGAGGACGTCAAGAAGTTCCTGCACTATAACGCCAATAAGGCCCTGATGAACCTCGGCTTCGAGCCGATGTTCCCGAAGGCCGTGACCGATGTGAACCCCGCAATCCTGTCGGCCCTCTCGCCCAACTCGGACGAGAACCACGACTTCTTCAGCGGTTCGGGCTCATCCTATGTGATCGGCAAGGCAGTGGTCACCGAGGACGAGGACTGGGACTTCTAGCCCGTTTCTCCGAGGTTTTGAGGCCCGGCTCGTGAGTACTCGCGGGTCGGGCCTTTTGCGCGCGAGCGGGGCTGAAATGCGTCACCCGTTTGACAGACCGACTATGCGGTTTTATTCTGAGGGGAACGAAGGGACGCATATGGCGGGCAAGACTCCCAAGGGGGTGGCAACGCGGCAGGCAATTTTGGCCGCGGCCGCCGGCGTTTTTGCGCGGCAGGGTTATGCCGGCACGCGCATGGACGATATCTTTGCGGCGACCGGTCTTACCAAGGGTGCCGTTTATTTTCACTTCGCCTCGAAGGAGGCGCTGGCCTGGGCCGTGGTGGAGGATCATAAGCGGCGCTGGCTGGAGCTCGCGCGCGATGAGGTCGAATCCAGCACCGAGGCGCTGGAGCAGTTTCGGCGGCTCGCCGAACTGCTGATCCGCCTCTCATCCGCGGATGAGTCCACATGGAGCGTGGTGCGTCTCGCCGAGCAGGTGGGCGTGCACTCGGCGGCGGATATCGCGGCCTCCGCGGGGCCCATGACCGATTGGATTGCCCTGATGGATGAGGTAATTCGGCGCGGGCAGCGGCAGGGAGTGTTTGATAAGCGGCATTCGGCCGCCGATGTGGCCGTGGCCGTGGTGGCCTCCTTTGACGGGCTGAAGGCCATCAGTGACGCCCTCGGTGAGGATGAGCGCGCGGCGTTTACCCGGCGGGCGCGCCTCCTGGTATCCCTTCTGGAAACGGGAATCCGGGCCTGAGGCCCGGGCGGCGGATCCCGCCGTTTTCCTTCATTAAAAAACAAACGAACTATGCGGTTTGGAGAAATCAATGTCTATACTCATCACGGGAGCTTCCTCGGGAATCGGCGAACAATTCGCGCGGGCCTATGCCGCCCGCGGACACGGCCTGATCCTGGTCGCCCGCAGCGAGAAAAAACTGGAACGGCTGGCCGCGGAACTCAGGGCAGCGCACGGCATCCGCGTCGAGGTGATCGCCCTGGACCTGGCGCGACCGGGATCGGCCGAGGCCCTGGTCGAAACCACGCGGCGGATGGGCCTGGAGATCAACACCCTGGTGAATAACGCCGGTTTCGCCACACACGGCGATATCGTGGACGCGGATCCGGTCCGCATGGTGGAACAGATCCAGCTCAACTGCTCCACACTCGCCGACCTCACCGCCCGATTCCTCCCGGCAATGCGGGAACGCGGGCGCGGCACGATCGTGAATATCGCCTCCACCGCGGCGTTCCAACCGCTGCCACATATGGCGGTATATGGGGCGGCCAAGGCCTTTGTTCTCTCCTTCACCGAGGCGCTGTGGGCCGAGAACCGCCGGCACGGGATCCGCATTCTGGCGGTCTGCCCCGGGGCCACCGATACCGCGTTTTTTGAGACGGCGGGGGAGGCCGCGGCCTCGGGTACCAAACGCTCGCCGCGGCTCCTGGTTGAGCGCACTCTCCGCGAACTCGAGGGTGGAAAGCCGAGCTTTGTGGACGGCGCGGCCAATGCCCTGATTGCCCGCTGCGTGACCAGGCTGCTGCCCCGCCGGGTGATCCTCGGAATCGCCGAGCGCAGCGTGCGGGCGGCCTAGCGACAGCGTTTCGGTGAATTTGCGACCGACCCGTAAAAACGCGATAGCGGCGGTGTCTTTTATTCATGAGGGTGAAAGCCCTCGCAGTATCGCCCGTCCATGCCGCCCCTCGTGCGTGGTGCGGAGCGATAGGGGGAGGGCGCCCGTGGGAAGACGGGTGCCACACGATGCCCCGGCCCGATCCCTAGTCGTGCCGGGCGGGGTCACCCGGTTGTGACCTGGCTGTCCCCGATTGCCGATCCCCGGCCGATAACGGCCGCGCCCTGCTCCCTACGCGTGGGCGCGGCCGCGCCGGGGTGGCGCGTGCCCCGTCGGCGGCGATTCTCCCCGGAAAGGCCCGGAGTCGAGTTTTCGCCGCCGACCCCTGCCCCCTCGGGGATTAGGGTGGAGGGCATGAGCAACCTGATTTCCGTCGCGGAACTGCATACGCTACTGGCCGGTTCCGAGCCCGTGGTCATTCTTGACGTGCGCTGGCGGCTCGACCGCCCCGATGGCCGCGCGGAGTATCGCGAGGGACATCTGCCCGGTGCAGTCTATGTGGACCTGGACACCGAATTGGCGGCCCCGGGCTTGCCGGCCACCGAGGGCAGGCATCCGGTCCCGGAGATCGAGGACCTGCGCGCCGCCGCCCGCCGCTGGGGCCTGCACCCCGGCAGCACCGTGATCGCCTAAGACAACTTCCACCAGCTGCCCGCCGCGCGTGCCTGGTGGCTGCTGCGGCAGGCCGGCCTTCCCGGCCTGCGGGTGCTAAATGGTGGGCTCGCGGCCTGGACCGCGGCGGGTCATCCGCTCGATAGCGGCGATGTGATCCCCGAGCCGGGCACCGTGACGCTCCCCGGCTATTCCACCGCGGGCGTCCTGGACGCCCGGGCCGCGGGGGAACGGGCCGCCGCGGGTGGCCTCCTGGATGTGCGGGCGGCCGAAAGATTCCGCGGCGAGAATGAGCCCATGGACCCCCGCGCCGGCCATATTCCGGGGGCCCGGAACCTGCCGTTTCTGCACTATCTGGAGGACGGCCTGTTTATGTCTCCGGCGCGCCTGCGCGGGTTGCTTGCAGAGGTCGGAATCGATAGCGGCGAGCCGCTGGGCACCTCCTGCGGTTCGGGCATCACCGCGGCCCATGCCGCACTCGCCCTCGCCGAGGCCGGAATCGCCGCGGATATTTATCCCGGTTCCTGGAGCCAGTGGTCCCGGCGCGATGACCTGCCGGTGGAGACCGGTCCCGCGCGCTAGGGGGGATAACCCCCGGAGAAACCCGGGGGTAGGCGTCATATCGGATATCCTCCCCGCCGCGCAGAATTGAGACATGGCAATGAATGAAAGTATCCCCACCCCGGCACCCTTCCTCGCCCCGGACCGCGGCATAGACCCCGGCTATCGGCGCGGCTATGGCGCGCGCTGGGCCCGGGTGCTCCCCAACCTGGGCTATCTCATCCCCACGTTTTTTATCGCGGTCGCGGGCCTCGTGGTTTTTATCACGCTCTTCTCGCTGGGGCTGAGCCTCCTGATCCTCTATATCGGTGTTTTTATCCTCATCGCGATGTTTATGACGGCCCGCGGCTGGGGCGAAATGGAGCTGCGCCGCCTCGAGGCGGTGCGCCGAGACAGCCTCCCGCGACCGGTCTGGCGCCCCACCGGCGGCGGGCCCCTGAGCGTGATCGGCGAGATGCTGCGCGATCCGCACCGCTGGGGCTATCTGCTCTATGCCGGAATTGTGCAGCCGGTGCTGGGCCTGTTCACCTGGACCCTGATGCTTGGTGCCGTCTCGGTGGCCCTCGCCGGAACCACGTC
Source organism: Mycetocola spongiae (assembly GCF_020424085.1). Taxonomy (NCBI): domain Bacteria; kingdom Bacillati; phylum Actinomycetota; class Actinomycetes; order Micrococcales; family Microbacteriaceae; genus Mycetocola; species Mycetocola spongiae. The sequence continues at coordinate 2,906,555 of NZ_CP080203.1, forward strand.
CTGGTATTGGCGTCACTTCATCCCGGTGGGTCCCGATAATCAGCAGATCGGTGACCTTCTGGCGCTGATTCTTCCCGCGGGAATGATCGCCAACCCCAACCTCGTGACCGATATAACCAATATCGCGCTGGGCGTGGTGATGCTGGCGCTGCTCCCGCTGATCCTCGATGGCCTGGTCTCGCTGCACCGCGTGGTGGCCGCGCAGATGCTCGGACGCTATCACTCGGATGATCTGGCCGAGGAGATCAGCAGCCTCTCGGCCTCGCGCAGCGCCGCCGTCTCCGCCGAAAACGTGGGCCTGCGCCGCCTGGAACGCGATATTCATGACGGACCGCAGCAGCGCCTGATCCGCCTGCAGATGGATCTTGCCGCCGCCGAGCGCGCCCTGAGCGCGGAGGACCCCGAGTGGGCCGGACAGATCCTCAGCGAGGCCCGCGGCCACGCCGGGGCCACCCTGGACGAGTTGCGCGCGCTCTCGCGCGGCTTTGCCCCGCCCCTGCTCCAGGACCGCGGACTGATCGCGGCCGTCGCGGCGATGGCCGAGTCCAGCCCGCTCGCCGTGACCGTGCATAACGACCTTCCGGAATCCGTGGTGTTAAAGCCCGAGGTGGAACTCGGCGCGTATTTCATCGTCTCCGAACTGCTGACCAATGCGGTGAAGCACTCGGGGGCCGCCGCCGCGGATATCTCCCTGTCGCTCATCCCCTCGGGAGGGGAGGGCACCCCCGCGGATACCCTGTGGCTGCGGGTCAGCGATGCCGGGCAGGGTGGAGCCCTCGCCCGCCCCGGACACGGCCTGGCCGGGCTCGACGGCCGGGTGCGGGGACTGCGCGGAACCCTCGCGGTACACAGCCCCCTCGGTGGACCCACCGTGGTGGACGCCACGATCCCGCTCGGCTAGCCGGTACCGCCGGGCGCACCCCGCGGGTGCGCCCGGCGGTGCGTCATCGCGCGGCGGCGATACACCGCACCCCCGGCCGCACGGGATAATGGGGGTTATGACCAGTGAACCCCTGCGGATAGCCGTGGCCGATGACTCCGTCCTGCTGCGCGAGGGCCTGGTCCGGCTCTTTGCCGAGGCCGGCTTTAATACGGTCGCGTCCTGCGGGGACGCCGTGGAACTGATCGCATTCTTGGAATCGGTGCCCGCCGACCGGCGGCCGCGCGCCCTCGTGCTCGACGTGCGGATGCCCCCCACATTCCGCGATGAGGGTGTGCTGGCGGCCATCGAGATCCGCCGCCGCTGGCCCGAAATTGGCATCCTGTTGCTGAGCCAATACGTCGAGAGCGTTTATGCCCAGGAACTCCTGGCGGCGGGCGCATCCGGGCTGGGCTATCTGCTGAAGGACCGGGTGGCCTCGCTTGAGGATATTCGCTCGGCGGTGATCCGCGTGGCCGAGGGCGGCACCGTGCTGGACCCCGAGGTGGTGGGCGCGCTGTTCTCGCGCCACCGCGATCCGCTGGCCACGCTCACGCCGCGCGAGCGCGAGGTCCTGGAGCTGATGGCCGAGGGCCTGACCAACCGGGCCATCTCGGAGCGACTCATGATCGGGCAGGGCGCGGTGGAGAAAAATGTCACCGCGATCTTTGGCAAGCTGGGCCTGGAGGATTCCGGCAGCGATCATCGTCGTGTGCTCGCCGTACTCTCCTGGCTGCGCGCCTAAGCCCCGGACTCCCGCGGTTGCGGATATCGTGGGGTGCATCCCCGCAGTCGCACCGCAGTGCGATCACCCGCGGGGAGCCCTCGCCGCCGAGGACGCCCCGCTGCGCTCCCCGGCCCAGAACCTAGGAGACCCGCATGAGCGCGCCCCGGAACGCCCGTCCCCGCATCGTGATTGCCGCCGATAAGTTTAAGGGTTCCCTGGACGGGGCCGGGGTGGCGCGGGCGCTCACCCGCGGGCTGCTTGCGGGCCTGCCCGAGGCCCGAATCGTGACGGTTCCGGTGGCCGATGGCGGCGAGGGCAGCCTGGATGCCGCTTTGCGCGCGGGCTTCACCCGCTACGAGGCCACGGTGAGCGGACCCACCGGGGAGCCGGTCCGCGCCGCCCTTGGCCTGCGCGAGCGATCCGGGGGCGGGCGCGAGGCCCTCGTGGAGATGGCGGAGGCCTCCGGCCTGGACGCGCTGCCGGGCGGGATTCGCCGCGCCCGCACCGCGAGCAGCCGGGGAACCGGGGAGCTGATTCGGGAGGCGCTGGATCGCGGCGCGACCCGGGTGATCCTCGCGATTGGCGGAAGTGCCTGCACCGACGGCGGCGCGGGAGCCCTCGCGGCCCTGGGGTTGGGGCTCTATGATGCCCGCGGCGACGCACTGGCCGATGGCGGGGCGGCGCTCCGCGAGCTAGACCGCGTGGAGACCGCGGGCCTGGACCCGCGGATCGCGCGGACCGAGTTTATTCTGGCCAGCGATGTGGATAATCCCCTGCTGGGTCCCCGGGGTGCGGCGGCGATCTTTGGGCCGCAGAAGGGCGCCGATTATGCCGATATCGCGGTGCTGGAGTCGGGACTTCGCCGCCTGATGGAGTGCCTGGAACGCGCCGGGGTGCCGCGCGCGGCCGAGTGCGCCGAGGCGCCGGGGGCCGGGGCCGCGGGCGGTCTGGGATTTGGCTCGCTTATGCTGCTGGGCGCCAAACGCGAGCCGGGCACCGCGGTGATCCTCGAGCTGGCGGGCCTGGCCGAGGCCCTCGCCGGGGCCGATCTGGTGATCACGGGCGAGGGGAGCCTCGACGCGCAGAGCCTGGGCGGTAAAACACCGATGGGGGTGGCCGCGGCCGCCCGCGCCGCGGGGGTTCCCGTGATCGCGGTATGCGGAATCAGCGATTTACCCGAGCAGCGACTCCACGACGCGGGATTTGCCGCGCGCTATCGACTGAGCGATCTGGAGCCGGATCCCGTGCGGAGTATGGCGGGGGCCGCCGGGCTCCTCACCCGAATCGGGGAGAGCATCGCCTCCGACCTCGCCGGCGGCCCCGCCTAGGCATCGCCGCGGCGCTGGCCGCGGCCCCCGCGCGGGAGCCGCGGCCGAAATCGGAACTAGCCGCAGCTGATCGTGCCGCCCTGATAGCTGTGCACGCCCGGACCCAGCTCCCCGCAGACCGAGGCGAACCCAAAAAGTACCGCGATCATCCCGAAGATCGAGATGATGCTGCCGACCAGCACGATGGAGGCGACCACAATTCCGGCCACCGCGAGGCCATTGGATACCTGCGCACGCTTGGACTGCATAAGCGCCACGATGCTCAGGACGAGGCCCACGAGCGAGAGCGGACCGAGGAACGCGAGGATAAACCCGACGATGCCCAGCGTTTTGCCCGGCACGGGGGCCTGCCCATAGCCCTGCGCAGGCGCGGCCGGGGCCGGATAGCCCGCGACCGGGGGCGCGGGAGGCACCCCGGGCCCACCCGGGGCAAAGTGGCCGGGGGCGTGTGCCTCGGCCCCGAGGCTCTCGGGTGCGGGATAGGCGGGTTCGCGGCCGGCGGGGGCCGCACGGTCAAAGGCCGCCTCGGCGCCGGGGGCAGCATGTGCCTCTGCCCCGAGGCTCTCCGGGGCGGGATAGGCGGGCTCGGTCACGCCGGCCTCGGCGGGATAGGCCCGGGGATGGGACTCATCCGGTGCCGCGGCACCCTCCGGGACCGTGCTATTTTCGTCGGGCTCGCCGACAGTATTCTCTGACATGCTGTGCTCCTTCGCTTTGATCAGAAGATAGCACCTGTGACCGGCGTTTCCTATGGCTGCCGCGGATAATTATCCGATTCCCGGCGCGAAAAAGCCCCCGTCCCTGCCGGGGCAGGGACGGGGGCCTCGGGCGTGAAACCGCGCGGCGCTACTTCTTCGCGGTGGGCGGCAGCTCGCTCTGGGCATCGAGCTTATGCCACGTGCGGTTGTGATAAACCAGCGGGCGGGTCTCGTGGGCCTCGGCCTCGGGGCTTCCGGGCTCCGGGGCATTGGCCTGCAGGGCGTGTACCACCACGACGGTGGAGGCACCCGCGCGCAGGCTATTCACCACCCGGCCGCGGATCCAGGTCTGGGCGGAGGGATAAAACGGCTCACCCGTGATCAGGCGCGACCACAGCGAGGTATCGGCAAAACGATCGATGCCGCTCGTGGCCCCGAGCTGCGCAATATCCAGCTGATCGGCACCCAGCAGGTGCACCACGAGGGTATCGGCGGCAATGATGGTCTTGGCGCTGGAGGACAGATCGGAGACCGAAAATACCAGCAGCGCGGGATCGGCGCTGACCGAAAAAACCGAGGTGACGGTCATGGCCACGGGCCCGGTGCCGTCATCGGCGGTGACCACGGCCACGCCCGCGGGGTGGTTGCGGAAGGCGGCCTTAAAGTCATCGGGGGCCAGCCCGGCATCAAAGCCCACGGCCTCCTGCTCGGCCTCGGCGCCGGACACCACATCGGATGCCACCGCGCGCAATACCTCGGGGGTATCCGCGGGTTCGGGCAGGATATTCGCTGCACTGGTCATCTGCTCGGGTTCTCCTCGGTTATTACGCATATAGAGTCAGACCCTCCGCGGGGTGAATTTATTCCCCGCCGCGGGTATGGGTCTGCCCTCCACGATGCTCCGCGGGAACGATCCGGGCAAGCCCGGGCGGGCTATAAGTCGAAATATGAAGCCGCGTGACGCACCGTGTAATCAGCGTGACAAAAAACGGGCGGGGAATTTGCATTCCCCGCCCGCCCGTGTCCGGCTAGCCGGCGTCCAGAACCTTGGTGATGCGCTGCAGGGACGTGGACTCGCTGGTGCCCAGATGCTGCGCAAATAGGCTGATCCGGAACTCCTCCAGCATCCAGCGCGCCCGCACCAGGTTTTCCGCGGCGTGTTCGGGCAGGGGGATCTTCCCGCCCGCGGCGGTGAAGCGCGCCGTGGCCGCCTCGATATCGTTTTGCCAGGCGCGATCGCGATTGGGATTATCCGGCAGCCGCTGCGCACGATGCGTGATCCCGGCGAGATAGCGCGGCAGATCCCGCAGCCGGGTGAGGCCGGTGGCCGAGACAAAACCCGGATAGACCAGGCCCGCGCGCTGGGCCTTCATATCCGCCAGCGCGGGCAGCAGGCTCAGGCTGGTCGCGGAGGACAGCGCCTTATCGGCCTCGCGGGCAGCCCCGAGCACACGCGAAACGAGCGAGACGGTCTCAAACATCGAGTTCATGACCGACTGGGATACCCGATCGCGGATCTTCTCAAACTCGGCCCGCATAAACACTGCACCGCTCGGATTCATTCGATACAGCACGTCGTTAATGCATGCCGCGAGGCAGTCCTCAAAGAGCGCCGGGGTGGAGGGATACGGGCTCGCGGCGAGCGTGAGCTTCTCGGGGGCCGTGAGATGGTTTTGGACATAGGACACCGGCGAGGCCGTCTGCAGGAGCAGCAGGCGGCGCACGCCGCCGGGCAGCGCGCGCAGTTGATCGGCCTCGGTGGCCATGATTTCGATGGCCACGGAATCGCGGTGATCCACGAGCGCCGGATAGCCGCGCACGGTATGTCCGCCCTGATCGCTGTCGATGAAGCGCGGCAGCTCGTCAAAGTCCCATTTGGTGAGTCCGGTGCGCTCGATCGGATCGGCGCGGCGGGCCTGGGCCACCTTGGCCACCTGGGTGCGGGTTTTTTCGGCGAGCTTGGCCTGCAGGAGCGTGAGATCCTTTTCCACGCCGAGCGCGCGCCCGCGCTCATCCACCGCGCGGAAGCTGATCCGCAGGTGATCGGGAATGCGATTCACGTCAAAATCGGAGGCCTCAACCGGGATATAGACCTGGCGTTTAATCGCGATGGCGAGCCGCGCCGCGAGGGTATCGTCCTGCGTGCCATTGGGCTGGGGCGGATCGGCGGGCAGATCCGCGAGCAGCTTCGCGGCCCAATCGGCCGCGGGCACCACATTGCGCCGGATGGGCTTGGGGAGGGACTTAATCATCGCCGTGACCAGCTCGGCGCGCAGCCCCGGAACCTGCCAGTCAAAGCCCAGCGGGGAGATCCGCGGCAGCAGCGCTAGCGGCACCACCACGGTCACCCCGTCATCGGCCGTGCCGGGCTCAAAGCGATAGCGCAGCGTGAGCCTTTGATCGCCCTGCACCCAGATGGGCGGGAAGAGCGTGACGTCGATCTCCTCGGCGTCCTCGGGCAGCAGATCCTCGGGGCGCATCGTGAGCAGCTTGGGGGAGGCCGCCGATTCGGTGCGCCACCACTTCTCAAAGCCGCGCAGATCCGTGACCGTGGCCGGGATGCGGGCGTGATAAAAATCGTAAACGGCCTCATCGTCAAAGAGGATATCGCGGCGACGGGTGCGCTCCTCGCGCTCGGCCAGTTCGCGGCGCAGCCCGGCATTTTGCCGGTCAAACGCAAAGAGCTTCTGGTTGAGGCGGCTGAAATCGGCGTCGCGCTCCACGAGGGCATGCCGGATGAAGAGGTCGCGGCTGACCTCGGGATCGATGCGGGAATACTGCACCCGGCGGCGCGGAATGATCGGCACGCCAAAAAGCGTGACCTTCTCATAGGCCACCACCGCGCCCTGGGACTTCTCCCAGTGCGGCTCCGAATAATTGCGTTTACACAGATCGGGGGCAATCTCCTCGGCCCAGGCCGGGTCGATTGCGGCCACCGTGCGGGCAAAGAGCCGGCTGGTTTCCACAAGCTCGGCGGCCATGATCGCGGCGGGCTGTTTTTTGATCAGTGAGGAGCCGGGGAAGATCACAAATCGGGCCTGGCGCGCGCCGATATAGTCGCCCTTCTTGCGTGGGCCCGCGCCCGCGCCGGTGCCGCGCTTCTTGGCCGCGGCCGCGGCGGCGGCCGCCGATTCGTCCTTAATGCCGATCTGGGAGAGTAGTCCGGCGAGGATCGAGCGGTGCACACCCTCGGGATTGGCCGCGGGATCGCCCACCCGCAGCCCCAGCGGGGAGGACAGGCGCTTGAGCTGGCGGTAAACATCCTGCCATTCGCGGATGCGCAGATAGTTCAGGAACTCGCTCTTGCACAGGCGGCGGAACGCCGAGGAGGACAGCTCGCGCTGCTTTTCCTCCAGATAGTTCCAGAGCCCCAGCAGCGAGAGGAAATCGCTGATGGGGTCGGCGAAGCGGGCATGGAATTCATCGGCCTGCTGGCGTTTTTCCACGGGGCGTTCGCGCGGGTCCTGAATGGTCAGGGCCGCCACGATCACCATGACCTCGCGGGTGGTGCCGTGTTTCTTGGACTCCAGCACCATCCGGGCAAAGCGCGGATCGATGGGCAGCCGGGAGAGGTCCTTGCCCACGCGGGTGAGCCGCGGGGTCAGCGAGGTTCCGGCCTGGACGGCACCTAGCTCGGTGAGCAGGTCCAGGCCGTCCTTAATGCCCCGTGATTCGGGGGCCTGCAGGAACGGGAACGCGGCGATATCGCCGAGGCCCAGCGAGACCATCTGTAGGATCACGGCGGCCAGGTTGGTGCGCAGAACCTCGGGTTCCGTGAACTCGGGACGCTTGGAAAAATCATCCTCGGAGTACAGCCGGATCGCGATTCCGGGGCTCGTGCGGCCCGTGCGGCCCGAGCGCTGATTTGCGGAGGCCTGGGAGATGGCCTCGATGGGCAGGCGCTGGATCTTGGCGCGCACGCTATAGCGCGAGATGCGCGCGGTACCGGCATCGATCACATATTTGATGCCGGGCACCGTGAGGCTGGTCTCGGCCACGTTGGTTGCGAGGATTACCCGGCGGCGCACACCCGCGCCCGAGCCCGGACGGAATACCCGGTGCTGCTCCTCGGAGCTGAGCCGGCCATAAAGCGGCAGGATCTCCGTGACGCCCCCGGCGGAGCCGGCAAAATGCGCGCGCAGCGCATCGGCGGCATCGCGGATCTCGGCCTCGCCGGAGAGGAATACCAGCACATCGCCGAGGGATTCGCGCGCGAGCTCATCCAGGCCCTCGATGATGCCCTCGATATAGTTGCGGTCATCGCGCTGCGGCTCATCGGGGTCTTCCTCGCCCTCCTGGGCATCGGCCACGAGCGGGCGGTAGCGGATCTCCACGGGATAGGTGCGGCCCGAGACCTCGATGATCGGGGCATCGTTAAAGTGTTTGGAAAAGGATTCCGGGTCGATCGTCGCGGAGGTCACGATGATCTTCAGATCGGGGCGCTTGGGCAGCAGCTGCTTCAGATAGCCCAGCAAAAAGTCGATATTAAGGCTACGCTCGTGGGCCTCATCGATGATGATCGTGTCATATCGACGCAGGAGCCGGTCGTGGTGAATCTCGTTCAGGAGAATACCGTCGGTCATGAGCTTGATCTTGGTATCGGCGCTTGCCCGATCGGTGAAACGCACCTGATAGCCCACGGTGCCGCCCACCTCCTCGCCCAGTTCCTCGGCGATGCGCTCGGCGATGGTGCGCGCGGCGATGCGGCGCGGCTGGGTATGGCCGATATTTTCGCGGCCCAGCTCGAGGCAGATCTTGGGCAGCTGGGTGGTCTTTCCGGAGCCCGTGGCCCCGGCCAGGATCACAACCTGGTTACCCGCGATGGCGGCCGCGATCTCATCGCGTTTCTGCGAAACCGGCAGCTCGGGCGGGAACGTGATTGCAAGTGACATAACGTTCTATTCTACCGCGTAAGTGCGGGGAAAGACTATTGCCGGGGCTGCTCGCCGATCACGGCGGGGGTGCCGGGGCCGGCGGGGGGAAATCCCTGCGCCTCCCAGTACTGCGGAAGGGCGATCGCGAGGGCCAGCAGCGCGAGGAACGTGAGAAAAACGGCGGCGCGACGGCCGTTGGCGCGGCCGCGCGGCGTATTGGCCGTGGCGCGGGCCCGGGCGAGCACCGCCGAGGGGGCATCGGTGATCGGGGGCGCGCCTACCGCGGGCAGGGGGAGCGGCTGCACGGCGGCGGCGATGCTCTCGGCAACCGGGGCCGCGGGGGTGGCCTCGACCACGGCGAGCGTGCGTGAGCGCGCGCGCAACATGGAGTTTTCCCCGATCAAAAACATCTTTCCCCTTCCCCTGCATTAAGGCTAGCGAGAATTCGGGGGAATACCAGGGCCCGCGGCCCCCGAAAACGGGGGCCACGGGGCGGCCTACATTTCGGCGCGACCGTGCCGCCAATAGCCCATAAAGGCCACGCGTTTGCGGTCCACGCCGCTGCCGGTGACCAGCATGCGGCGCAGCGTTTTGATCACGCCCGACTCGCCCGCGAGCCAGGCATAGAGCTCGCCCGTGGCCGCGGCCTCGGGCGACTCCCAGAGAATTTCGGTATCGATGTCGACGTCCTCAAGCGCCTGCTGGCGCGGGGCCCGGGAGGCCTCGATCAGCGCGGGGTTGCGGGCAATCCACTCCTCGAGGGCGGCGGTGAGCGCCCCGCCGTGGTTGGCCTCGCCGCGGGCCAGCCAGGTGAGGGTCACGCCCGCGGGGTGTTCCACGGACAGGGCGTCCTCCGCGGTGGGGACCTCGATGTAGGCGTGGCCGCGGGCGGTGGAGGGGAGGGTTTCCAGGATCGCGCAGATCGCGGGCGCGGCGGTCTCATCGCCCACCAGGAGCAGGTTATGGGCGCCGCCGGGATGCCAGTCGATGCCGATTCCGGAGTGAATGCTGCGCGCATCCGGGCCCACGATATACGCGGGATCGCCCACGCCGGCTCCCGCGAGCCAGCGGGCAGCGGGGCCGCCATCGCCGTGCCAGACGAAGTCGATATCCACCTCGCGCGCGGCGGGACGCACGGCCCGCACCGTATAGGTGCGGAACGGTGTGCGCAGGTGATCGGGCAGGGCGCGCCAGGCGTCGTACCAGCCGCCGCCATCGGTGGGGCCCCGCTCGGCCGCCTCCAGGTCGCAGAGCGGGATGCCGTCCACGGGCATCACAATCTTCACGCGCTGATCCAGGCCGTCGGTGCCAAAGAGGTGCAGGTCCTCGCCGCTAAACGTGATCCGCACGAGGTGCGGGGAGAGCGTCTTGCGCGCGGCGACGCTCACGCGGAACGGGCGATAGCCCGGGCGGTCGGTGCGCTCGATCGTTCCGGCGTTCTCTAAGGTATGCATACCCTAACTTTATGCGTTTTATCTCGCGGAGCAAAACCGGGGTTTAGGCGGCGAGCGATTCCAGGCTGCCGTCGAAGACGCGCACGTCCCGGGCGCCCAGCACGGCGAGCCCAAGGGCGTTTGCGCTCGCCTCGATTCCCGCGGCGCAATAGCTGATGATGGGAAGCCCCGAGGCGAGGGCGGGGGCATAAAGCTCGCGCAGGCGCCCTTCGGGCAGCAGCGTGTGATCGGTGCCGGACATCAGGGTGGCCAGCGGAATATTCAGGGTGGTGGACGGGGCACCCGCCCCGGGCGGGCGGAACTGCTCGCGCGGCACCGCGGAAATCAGGGTGGCGGGGCGCGAACCATCCAGCGCCGCACCCATCAGCTCGGGGCCGGCCCAGAGCTCGGGGCGGGGCACGGGAATAAACGCGGGCCGCGGATCGGCCGGGAGCATAAGGGTGCCGGTTTCCACCGAGCGGTGCTCGCCAAGCCACGCGGTCAGGCCGCCGTCGAGTACCGCCACGGATTCGAGGCCCGCGCTGCGTAGCAGCCACCAGAAGCGCGCCGCCCACTGGCCCAGATCGCTATCGTAAACCACCACGCGGCTCTCGGCGCCGAGGCCCAGGCGGGCGATCTCGGCAGCGAGCCGGCCGGCGTCGGGCCGGGCAAAGAGGATGCTCGCGGGCTCGGTCTCGCCGCAGCCGTGCAGCAGCTCGGTGAACTGTGCGCCCGGGATATGTCCCGCGCCGTGATGGGCCTCGCGGCCGGAGCGGAACGTGCCGTCGGGCTCGCGGCGCACGGTGGCATCGATGACCACGAGGGTGGGGCTGCCCAGATGGTCGGCGAGCCACTGGGTCGAGACGAGGGGGCCGTCAAATACGGGGGACATGGTCTCCACGCTAATCGCCCGCGGGCCCCGGGTCGAGGGGCACGCAACACGGGGTAACTCTTCGCCGGGTTCTCCCAGGGGGCACATAACGCGGGCACAGCCCGCATTCGGGAATTAACGGCCGCCGGGTGGGCTCCCGCTGGAACCCACCCGGCGGCGGAATCGGCTAGCCGCGGCGGCGGCGCGCGCTGATCTGGCCGGTATCAAAGCCCATCAGGTTGAGCCCGCCGTGGAAGCGGGCATGCTCGATCTTGAGGCAGCGATCCATGACCACGGTGAGCCCGCGGGCCTCGGCATCACGCGCGGCCTCCTCGTTCCAGATACCCAGCTGCAGCCACAGCACCTTGGCGCCCACGGCCACCGCGTCATCCACGACCGAGGGGATATCGGAGGGCTTGCGGAAAACATCCACGATATCGGGCACCTCGGGCAGCGAGGCCAGATCGGGATAGGCCTTCTCGCCGAGGATCACATCGGCGCGGGGGTTCACAAAATATACCCGCAGATTGGTGGACTGCTGCAGATACGTGCCCACAAAATAGCTCGAGCGGGCGGGATTGGGGCTCGCGCCCACGATCGCCACGCTGCGCGCCGACTGGATGATGCGCAGCCGCTCGCGCGCATCCGGACCCACCCAGGTGCGCTCGCCCACGGGGGCGGAGGGGGTGGGCAGGGCGCAGCTGATTCCGGCCTCGGGCAGTGACTCGCTCATGCGCTTTCCTTCGTGGCCTGGCCGAGGGCCTGGTCCAGGTCGTGGATGATATCGGCGGCATCCTCGATACCCACGCTCAGGCGCACCAGGCCGGGCAGCACACCCGCATCGAGGAGCTGCTGCTCGGTGAGCTGCGCGTGTGTGGTGGAGGCCGGGTGGATGATCAGGGTCTTGGCATCGCCCACATTGGCGAGGTGGCTCGCGAGCTCCACCGATTCGATGAGCTTCTGGCCCACCGCGCGGCCGCCGCGGACCACAAAGCTGAAGACCGAGCCGGGGCCAAGCGGCAGATATTTCCGGGCGCGCTCGTGGTGCGGGTGATTGGGTAGGCCCGCCCAGTACACGGTCTCGATGCGCGGATCGGCCTCGAGCCATTCCGCCACGGCCCGCGCATTATCCACGTGTGCCTGCATCCGGAACGGCAGGGTCTCCACGCCCTGCGCGAGCAGGAACGCCGAATGGGCCGAGAGCGAGGGACCGATATCACGCAGCTGCTCGGCACGCAGCCGGGTCAGGAACGCATATTCGCCAAAATTGCCCGACCATTCCAGGCCGCCATAGCTGGCCACGGGCTCGGTGAACAGCGGGAACTTCGCGGTGGACCAGTCAAATTTTCCGGATTCCACGACCACGCCGCCGAGGGTGGTGCCGTGCCCGCCGATGAACTTGGTGGCGGAGTGCGTGATGATATCCGCGCCCCACTCAAACGGCCGGTTCAGATATGGGGAGGACAGCGTGGAATCGATGATCAGCGGAATGCCGTGGGCATGGGCCACCTCGGCGAGCGCCTCGATATCGGCGATCTCTCCCGAGGGGTTGGCGATGGTCTCGGCGAAGATGAAGCGCGTGCGCTCGGTGATCGCGGCGGCATAATCGGCGGCCTCGCTGGAGCGCACAAATGTGGTCTCCACGCCGAAGCGGCGCAGCGTCACATCGAGCTGGGTGATGGACCCGCCATAGAGATTCGCGGAGGCGACGATATGGTCACCCTGACCCGCGAGGCTTGCAAAAGTAATGTACTGGGCGGCGAGCCCACTCGCGGTGGCCACGGCCCCGAGCCCACCCTCGAGGCTCGCGATGCGCTCCTCAAAGGCCGAGACGGTGGGATTGGCCAGGCGCGAATAGATGGTGCCGTATTTTTGCAGGGCAAAGCGGCTCGCGGCATCGGCGGCATCGTCAAAAACGAAGGCCGTGGACTGGTAAATGGGGAGGGCGCGGGCGCCGGTTGCCTGGTCGGGGATATTCCCCGCATGGATCGCGCGCGTGCGGAAACCATATTCTCGATCTGCCATGAACACACGCTATCGCGCCGCACGGCGGCGGCGGGCAATATGTCGTAACCCGGGGTCATAAACCCCGGGCCCGGATTTTTCCCTGCCAAAATCACCCAAGTGTGCCAAAATGGGACGTGGATCGACTCTCGGTTGATTCCCCGGACGAGGGCGCAGTACCCGGAACGCGACAAGACTGACCAGGAACCATTGGCGATGCCATGGTTCGGAAAAGGGAGTCTCTTATGTCGTGGATCGTTTTGATTATTTCCGGAGTTCTGGAGGCCGTCTGGGCCACCGCACTGGGCAAGTCCGAGGGGTTCACCCGGCTCTGGCCCACCGTGACCTTCGGCGTGGCGCTCGCCGCGAGTATGGCCGGCCTGGCCTTTGCCATGCGCGATATTCCCACCGGCACCGCCTATGCGATCTGGGTGGGGATCGGCGCGTCACTGACCGTTTTATACGCGATGATTTTTGGCGGTGAGCCCGCCTCGATCCTCAAGGTGCTGCTGATCCTGGGAATCGTTGGCTGTGTGGTCGGTCTGAAAATGGTGGATGCCGCGCACTAGTACCGCCCACCCCGGGCTACACTTTTTGCATGGATACCTCGCGCCGAGACGGCACCCATCATCGCCTGCTCGGAATCACCTTCCTGATATTGGCGGCCCTGAGCGCGGTTTTTGCCGTAGCCACGTTTTTCACCGCCACGGCCTGGGGCCTCTATGTGGCGGGTGTGGTTTTTGCCGCCCTCGCGCTGGTGCTGATTTTGCGCGGGGTTGAGCAGCTGCGCGAGGGCTAACCCCGCGCAGCCGCTCCTAAACCCAGCCGGGGATCCAGGAGTGCAGCTGCCAGAACCACAGCGGCACGGTGGTGGCCGTCCACAGCGGATACCAGAACACCGAGAGTAGCGCGGCCAGCCCCAGGAATACCCCGGCCGAGGCGAGCCCGGATACCCGGCGATGCCGGGGATCGGTGCGTTTACCCACGATCAGCCCAATCACCAGGGTGAGCGCAAGCAGCAGATAGGGCTCAAACGCGATCGTATAAAACTGGAAGACGGTGCGTTCGGTATACATCAGCCACGGCAGATAGCCGGCCGCAAAACCCACCAGGATCAGGCCCACCTGCCACTCCATATAGCGGGTCAGGCGATAGACCAGGTAGAGCGTGGCGGCCACCGCGACCCACCAGATCAGCGGGTTCGCGATCGAGGTGATCGCCTGCGAGCAGATCGCGGCCCCGCAGTCCTCGGGAGGCGGTGTTTTGTACCACATGCTGGTGGGGCGAATCATCGCCAGCCAGCCCAGCGGGTTGGCCTGATAGCTATGCGGGGTCACCAGGCCCACATGGAATTTATACATTTCCTGGTGATAGTGGACGAGGCTCTGCAGCGCGGTGGGCACCCAGGAGAACAGGCCGTTCCAGGCATTGGCCGGGTCCTCGGCCCACTGCCGGTAATAGCCGCCCGAGGTGCGCAGCCAGCCGGTCCAGCTGGCGAGGTAGACCAGGGCCGCGGGAATCACAAAAAGCAGTGCCGTGGCGGGGCCCTGCTTCACGATGGCCGCGGAGAAATAGGCGGGGAGGCCCGCGCGGCGGCGGGCGAGCAGATCCACGATCACCAGGTAGAGGCCAAAGGCCGCGAGGAAATACAGGCCCGACCACTTCACGGCGGACGTGGCCCCAAAGGCGAGGCCCGCGGCGATGACCCACGGCCGGTTCCACAGGGTGGGACCCCACTCGGGTTCGCGCCCCGCGGAGCGCTGCGCGGAGACATAGGAGGCGAGGCGGCTCTCTGCCCACGGCCGATCGCGCAGCACACAATAGAACCCGATCAGCGCGAGGACCATGACCGAGTTATCGAGGATCGCGACGCGGCTCATCACGATGGCATGGCCGTCGATGGCGAGCAGGAAACCGGCGATAAGCGCGAGGGTGCGGGAGTGGAAGAGGCGGCGGGCCACGGCCATGATCAGGCCCACGGCGAAGATTCCCAGCAGCGCGGTGGTGATGCGCCAGGCCCACGCGCTCTCGGCCCCAAAGAGGCCCATGCCAAGCCCAATGATCCACTTGCCCAGCGGCGGATGCACCACATAGGAGGCCTGGGTGGTGAAACCCATCACATCGCCGGCGTTAAAGCGCTCATCCGCGCCCTCCGGCCACGTGGACTCGTAACCGTTATGCCAGAGGGTCCAGGCGTCCTTCACATAAAACGTCTCGTCAAAGACCAGCGCGTGCGGAAACCCGAGGTTCCACAGCCGCAGGACCGCGGCGAGCAGGATGATCAGCGTGGGTAGCAGCCAGGCCACGAGGCGGCCGCGCGCCGGGGTGCAGATCAGGCGCGCCCAGAACTCGTCCAGGCGCGATCCGATCGGACCGGTCACGGCGGTCAGGGTGCGGCCCGCGGCGGCCGAGCCTTCGCGCAGCAGCTCACCCCAGGCGGGGGTCTCGGCATGGCGCGGGCCACTCGCATCGCTCGCCGCGGCGGGGCCCGCCGCGCGCAGGGCGCGGATGCGGCCGGTATCGGTCAGGGGGATCGCTGCGGCATCGGGCGTGGGGGCGGCATGCGCGGCGGTGGCCGGGGGGAGCCCCGCCTCGCCGGGCGCGGGGATGACGTGGGTGGAGATAAGCGGCGTGGACGGCACTCGCGGCTGCGCGGCGGCGGGGTTTTCCGGGAGGGGAACGGCCGGGGGAGCGGGGAGGGCGGGCTCTGCGGGGTCCGATTCGGTGTGCGACACTCTGCCATGTTAGCCAGCTACCTCGGAATCGGCTGGGGCCGCGCGAGAAAATCTTCCCGGGCGGTGGCACACTGGAGTCATGATCATCCTCGGCGCGACCCCCATCGGCAACCTCTCCGACGCCACGCTGCGTCTTGTCGAGACGCTGGAATCCGTGCGGATCGTGGCCGCCGAGGACACCCGCAACGCCATTAAACTCATGCGCGGCCTGGAGATCACAAACCGCCCGGAGCTTTTTGCCCTGCACGATCATAACGAGCGCATGAAGGCCGCGGAGCTCGTGGAGCGGGCGCGCGAGGAGGACATCCTGGTGCTCAGCGATGCGGGCATGCCCACGGTCTCCGATCCCGGCTATCACCTCGTGGAGGCCGCCGCGCTCGCCGGGGTGCGCGTGAGCGTGCTGCCTGGACCGAGCGCCGTATTATCCGCGCTTGCGGTCTCGGGCCTGCCCACCGACCGGTTCTGCTTTGAGGGATTCCTCGGGCGGAAGCAGGGCGAGCGCCGGGACACCCTGCGCGGGCTCGCCGGCGAACGCCGCACGATGGTCTTTTTTGACTCCCCGAATCGCCTGGCCGCGAGCCTGCTGGACATCGTGGAGGTTTTTGGGCCGGAGCGCCGGGTCGTGGTGTGCCGCGAACTCACCAAGCTCTTTGAGGAGGTCCGCCGCGGCACCGCCGCCGAGCTCGCCGAATGGGCGGCAGAGGGTGTGCGCGGGGAAATCTGCATCGTGATCGCGGGGGCCGAGGCCGCCGTATATAGCCTCGAGGACTCCGTGGCGCGGGTACAGGCCCTCGCCGCCGCGGGGACCCGGATGAAGGATGCCGCGGCGCAGGTATCCAACGAGACCGGCATCAGCAAGCGCGATCTCTACGAGGGTGCGCTCGCCGCCAAATAGCGGCCCACCCGGATTGTCATCCGGCCCGGGCGCATATCCGCGCGGCGGACGCCCCCATCAGGATCAAAAAGACTCGTTTTCCGGCTCGGGCCGTAACCGAGCAAACGCGCCGCCCGAAACGGCCTAGGATTGTCTCTATGTCGTCCGGTAAGTCTTTTTATGTCACCACGCCCATCTTCTATGTAAACGATGCCCCGCATATCGGGCATGCGTATACCGAGGTGGCCGCGGACATGTTGGCGCGCTGGCACCGCCAGGCGGGCGATGACACCTGGTCGCTCACCGGAACCGATGAGCACGGCGAGAAGATCCTGCGCACCGCCACCGCAAACGGCACCACGCCCCAGCAGTGGGCGGATAGGCTCGTGGAGGAATCCTGGAAGCCGCTGCTGAAGACCATCGATATCTCCAACGATGACTTCATCCGCACCACCGATCCCCGCCACGAGAAGAACGTGCAGGTATTCCTGCAGAAGCTCTACGATGACGGCTATATCTACTCGGGTGAGTACGAGGCCCTCTACTGTGTGGGCTGCGAGGAGTTTAAGCCGCAGAGCGAGATCGTTGACGGCACCGGTGCCTTCATCGGACAGAAGGTATGTGCGATCCACTCCAAGCCCCTCGAACTGCTCCAGGAGAAGAATTATTTCTTCCGGATGAGCGATTTTGGCGAGCGCCTGCTGGCCCTCTACGAGGAGAACCCCGAGTTTGTGCAGCCCGAATCGGCGCGCAATGAGGTTATGCAGTTTGTGCGCCAGGGCCTGAGCGACCTGTCCATCTCGCGCTCAAGCTTCGACTGGGGCGTGAAGGTGCCCTGGGACGATAGCCACGTGGTTTATGTGTGGTTTGACGCACTGCTCAACTACATCACCGCGATCGGCTACGGCCAGGACAACGCCGAGTTTGAGCGCCACTGGCCCGCCACCCACCTGGTGGGCAAGGATATTCTGCGCTTCCATGCCGTGATCTGGCCCGCGATGCTGCTCGCCGCGGATCTGCCCGTGCCGCACCGCGTATTTGGCCACGGCTGGCTGCTTGTGGGTGGCGAAAAGATGAGCAAGTCCAAGCTCACCGGTATCGCCCCGAACGAGATCACCGATACGTTTGGCTCGGATGCGTTCCGCTATTACTTCATGCGCGCGATCCACTTCGGCCAGGACGGCTCGTTCAGCTGGGAGGACCTCGCGGCCCGCTATCAGGCCGAGCTGGCAAACGGTTTTGGCAACCTCGCCTCGCGCGTGATCGCGATGATCAACCGCTATTACGAGGGTGTGCTGCCCGCGCCGGGTGCCTATACCGAGGCCGATCTGCACGTGCAGGAGACCCTGGCCGCCGCCGCGCGCGATGCCGATGCGGCGATCGAGGCCATCCAGATGCACGATGCCCTCGCGGCCATCTGGACCGTCGTGGACGAACTGAACGGCTATATCACCGTGCAGGAGCCCTGGGTTTTGGCCAAGGACGATGCCACGCGCGAGCGCCTGGGCACCGTGCTCTATACCGCCGCCGAGGGCCTGCGCGCCCTCGCCGTGCTGCTGTCCCCGGCGATCCCCAAGGCCACCACCAAGCTCTGGAGCGCGCTCGGCGTGGAGGACACCCTGGGTGCACTCACCGCGCAGCCCCTGCGCGAGGCCGGCACCTGGGGTCAGCTCCCCGTGGGTACCACGGTGGGCACGCTCGAGGCGCTGTTCCCGCGCGTGGAGTCCACCGAGTCCTAGTCCGCGCGTGGCATCCTTTCCCGGTATTCGCGGGGAAAGGATGCCCCGGCGCGCGGAAGCGAGTACCGTCGAGAGTATGAACGAAGCACATCTGCGCACGCGCGGGGGCTCGGACCGCAAGGAACTGAGCTATCCGCCGCTTCCGCAACCGCTCACCTCCGGCGTTTACGATAATCACACGCATCTGGAGATCGCCGATGGCGAGTCCAGCCTCGACTATCGCGAGCACCTCGACCGCGCCTCAAGCGTGGGCGTGAAGGGCGTGGTGCAGGTGGGCACCGATCTGGTCACCGCGCAGTGGAGCGCGCGCGTGGCCGCGATTGAACCGCGCGTGCTGGCCGCCGTGGCGCTGCACCCCAATGAGGCCCCCGCGCTGGAGGAGGCCGGGCTGCTCGATGAGCACCTCGCGGGCATTCGTGCCCTGGCCGCCGAGCCGCGCGTGCGCGCGATTGGCGAGACCGGCCTGGATTTTTTCCGCACCGGGCAGGAGGGGCGCGCCGCGCAGTTCCGCTCGTTTGAGGCGCATATCGGCATCGCCAAGGAACACGATCTTGCCCTCCAGATCCACGACCGCGATGCCCACGCTGAGGTTGTCGAGACCCTGCTGCGCGTGGGCGCCCCCGAACGCACCGTATTCCACTGCTTCTCGGGGGACGTGGACCTCGCGCAGATCTGCGTGGACAATGGCTGGTATATGTCGATGTCCGGCACCGCCACGTTTAAAAACGCCGATAACCTGCGCCGCGTCCTGGACCTCGTGCCGCGCTCGCTGCTGCTGATCGAAACCGATGCGCCCTATCTCACGCCGGTTCCCTATCGCGGCCGCCCCAATGCGCCCTATCTGATCCCGCATACTCTGCGCGCGATCGCCGATCACCTCGCGGTGGACCCCGGGATGCTTGCCACCCAGCTGTGCTCCAATACCGAATACGTCTACGGCCGCTGGGACGATACCCCGCTCGCGTCCCAGACCGGACCCTACGAAATCCCCGACGCCCGGGCCTAACCAGACACGAGATCCCCGGCCCCGGGCCTAGACATACACGAAATCCCCGACGCCCGGGCCTAGCCAGACACGAGATGCCCGGCCCCCGGGCCTCGGCACAGAATTCCGGAAGCCTGCCGCGGCTGATAACCTCAACTGTCCCGCGCGGCCCGATCCCTCCCGCATCAGAGAACCTAAGAAAAGTACCCCATGAATCTTCTCGGCCCCGCCGAAATCCGTGACCTTGCCGACCTGCTTGGCGTTCAGCCCACCAAAAAACTGGGCCAGAACTTTGTGGTGGACGGCAATACCGTGCGCAAGATCGTGAAGGCTGCGCATGTGGAAGCCGGCGACGATGTGATCGAGATTGGCCCGGGCCTGGGATCGCTCACGCTGGGCCTGCTGGAGGCCGGCGCGCGCGTGGTCGCGGTGGAAATCGATGCCCGCCTGGCCGCGCAGCTGCCGCGCACCGTGGCCGAGATGGCCCCGGAGTCCGAGCTGATCGTGGTGCACGAGGATGCCCTGAAGGTCACCGAGCTGCCGATCGCCCCCACCCGCCTCGTGGCGAACCTCCCCTATAACATTTCGGTGCCGGTGCTGCTGCACCTGCTGGAGCACTTCGACTCGCTCGCGGCCGGCGTGGTCATGGTGCAGGCCGAGGTGGGACACCGCCTCGCGGCACGCCCCGGTTCGAAGATTTACGGCAGCCCCAGCGTGAAGGCCGAGTGGTACGGGGCCTGGCGCATCGCCGGCACCGTGAGCCGCCAGGTATTTTGGCCGGTCCCCAATGTGGACTCCGTGCTTGTGGGCTTTGATCGCCGCGGCGAGCCGATCGGCACCCTCGCCGAGCGTCAGGCCACCTTTGCGCTGGTGGATGCAGCGTTTGGGCAGCGCCGGAAGATGCTGCGGCAGTCCCTCGGCCAGCTCCTCGGGGGCACCGAGGCCGCAAGCGCCACCCTGGAGGCCGCGGGAATTGCGCCCACTTCGCGGGGCGAATCGCTCACGGTTCATGATTTTCTCGCGGTGGCCCGCGTGCAGATCGCCGCGGCGGGTAAATAAGCGCAGTTATCCTGCACTAGGTTGGAACTATGAGTGCAGAGCAGTCTTCACAGGTGGTCGCCGCCCGTGCACCGGGCAAGGTCAACCTGTTTCTGTCGGTCGGGGCCGTCATGGAGGACGGGTATCACGACGTCGCCACGGCCTATCAGGCGGTATCGCTGTACGAGGACGTACACGCCTATCCCGCGGATGATTTTTCGGTGAGCTTCAGCGGCCGGATTAATACCTCCACGGTCCCCACGGACGGCTCCAACCTGGCCATTAAAGCCGCGCGCCTACTGGCCCGCAAAACCGGTTATCGTGGCGGCGTCCGCCTCGAAATCGAAAAAAACGTGCCCGTGGCCGGCGGCATGGGCGGGGGCTCGGCCGATGCGGCCGCCACGCTCCTGGCCTGTGATGCGCTGTGGGGCACCGGGCTGACCCGCGAGGACCTGGTGCGCCTGGCCGCGAAGCTCGGCGCGGATGTGCCCTTTGCCCTGGTCGGGGGCACCGCCCTGGGATCGGGTCGCGGCGACCGGCTGAGCCCGGCACTGACCACCGGAAACTTCACCTGGGTCTTTGCGCTGGCCGAGCAGGGCCTGTCCACCCCCGCCGTTTATCGCCGGCTTGATGAGCACCGCGAGAAGCATGCGCTGGATATCTCCCCGGCCAGCACCGTCCCGCAGGTGGACCCCAACGTCTTGCAGGCGATCCGCGCGGGTGATGCCGCGATGCTCGCCGATTCCATGCATAACGACATGCAGGTGGCGGCGTTGCAGATGCAGCCCGGCCTGAGCTCCGTGATCGAGCTGGGGGAGCGCAGCGGCGCCCTCGCCGGGATCGTGTCCGGCTCGGGACCCACCGTGGCCTTCCTCGCCTCGGATGTGGATTCGGCGCTTGAGATTCAGGTATCGCTGAGCGCCAACGGCATCCGCACGGTGCGCGCGCAGGGCCCGGTCTCGGGTGCCCGCCTCATCACCGAATAGCCCCTGGTGGGTGCCGCGCCCGCACGCCACTAAGCTGGGGGTGTGGCACATCTTCTCGGAGCGGAACAGCTCCACCTAGAATTTCCGACCCGCGTGATCTTTGAGAACATCACTGTGGGGATTAATGAGGGCGACCGGATCGGCATCGTCGGTAAAAACGGCGATGGTAAGTCGACCCTCCTCTCGCTGCTTGATGGACGGCTGGAACCCGACTCGGGGCGCGTGACGCGCCGCCGCGGCGTGACCATCGGCTTCCTCGATCAGCGCGATATTCTCGACTCCGATCTCACCGTGGCCGAGGCCATCGTGGGCGATACCGAGGAACACGTCTGGGCGGGCGATGCCCGCGTGCGCGATGTAATCGGTGGCCTGCTCTCGGATCTGCCCTGGACCGAGAAGGTGGGTAATCTCTCGGGAGGCCAGCGCCGCCGCGTGGCCCTCGCCGCGCTCCTCGTGGGCGATTGGGACGTTATCTTCCTGGATGAGCCCACCAACCACCTCGACGTGGAGGGCATCGCCTGGCTGGCCGGTCACCTCAAGAAGCGCTGGGCGGCCAATTCCGGCGGCCTGCTGGTGGTGACCCACGACCGGTGGTTCCTCGATGAGGTCTCTACCGATACCTGGGAGGTGCACGACGGCATCATCGAACCCTTCGAGGGTGGTTATGCCGCGTATATCCTGCAGCGCGTCGAGCGCGACCGGATGGCCTCCACGATGGAGGCGAAGCGCCAGAACCTGATGAAAAAGGAGCTGGCGTGGCTGCGCCGCGGTGCCCCCGCGCGCACCGCGAAGCCCAAGTTCCGGATCGAGGCCGCCAACGCCCTGATCGAGGATGTTCCGCCGCCGCGTAATACCGTGGCGATGAGCCAGATGGCCTCCTCGCGCCTCGGCAAGGACGTCGTGGATCTGCTTGATGTCACCGTAAAATACGGCGAAAAAACCATTCTCGATAATATTGAGTGGCGTATCGCGCCGGGTGAGCGCACCGGAATTCTCGGCGTGAACGGCGCCGGCAAGTCCACCCTCCTGGGCCTGGTCACGGGGGACGTGGAACCCACCGAGGGCCGCGTGAAGCGCGGCCAGACCGTGAAGATCGCCTCGCTCACCCAGCAGCTCTCCGAGCTGGAGGAGATCGCCAACGATCGTGTATCCGATGTGATCGGCCGCTATCGCACCAGCTATGCCACGGGCGATAAGGAGATGACCCCCGGTCAGCTCCTTGAGCAGATGGGCTTCACTTCGCCCCAGCTGCAGACCCCGGTGAAGGATCTTTCGGGTGGCCAGCGTCGCCGCCTGCAGCTGCTGCTGATCCTCCTGGACGAGCCGAACGTGCTGATCCTCGATGAGCCCACCAACGACCTGGACACCGATATGCTCGCGGCCATGGAGGACCTCCTGGACTCCTGGCCCGGGACGCTCCTGGTGGTCTCGCATGACCGCTATCTGCTGGAGCGCGTGACCGATCAGCAGTTTGCCGTGATGAACGGTAAGTTCCGGCACCTGCCCGGTGGGGTAGACCAGTATCTGGAGCTGCGCGCGGCCACCCCCGCGAGCGCCCAGCGCCCGGATGAGCTGGTGGCCGGCGGCGCGAAGGCGGCCTCGACCGGCCTGACCGGCGGCGACCTGCATAAGGCAAAGAAGGAACTCGCGGCGATCACGCGCAAGATCGCGAGCCGCGAAAAGGAGATCGCCACGCTGCATGCCAGCCTGGCAACCCACGATCAGTCCGATTACACCGGGCTGGGCGAGATCAGCGCCCGCATCGCCAAGCTGCGGGACGAGATCGACGAGCAGGAGCTCGCCTGGCTCGACGTATCCGCGCGCATCGAGGGCTAGGCATTACCGCATAACTAAATGGGTCGTTCCCCGCGGGGAACGACCCATTTTGTCTGTGCCGGCCGCGGCCTACCCAAATTAATCGGTGACGTTTTGATTACGGCCGGGGCCCGTTCCCGCGGAATTCCGCGGCGCAACCGGAGGGGAGCGGCGGGCATATCTCGGTTTGTTACGGATCGGTTTTTTCGGCACGCCGGTGCCCCGCCTAGGTTGGAAATAACGAGCGGGACAGTCCCAACCGAGAAAGGATGACTGAGATGTCTGTTAAGCGTAAAATTGCCGGAGTTATTGCCGGTATGACCCTCATCGGTCTCCTGGCCGGTTGCTCGGCTAGCGCCGATAAGACCACCCCCGCGGATGGCACGGATAAGCCGATCAAGATTGGTGTGGTCAACGAGAGCGAAGCCTATTGGAAGGACTACGTTGAGGCCGCGAAGAAGGAGGGCATCAACGTCGAGATCGTTGGTTTCGCCGAGTACCCCCTCCCCAACCCGGCCCTGCAGGCCGGAGATATCGACCTCAACCAGTTCCAGCACATCATCTACCTCGCGCAGCACGATGCCGCGACCGGAGACGACCTGGTTCCCGTGGGTTCCACCGCAATCTTCCCGCTGAGCCTGTACTCGAATAAGTACAAGACCCCCGAGGAGATCCCCGCGGATTCGAAGATCGCCATCCCGAATGACGAGTCCAACCAGGCCCGCGCACTCCTCGTGCTGCAGTCCGCCGGACTCGTGAAGCTCAAGGATGGTGGCTCGACCATCTCGACCCCCGAGGACGTCCTGCCGGAGTCCAAGGTGGAGGTCACCGCCGTGGACGGCGCACTCGCCCCCACGCTGCTGGATGACCCGGCCGTGGCCGGAGCCGTCATCAATAACGACTGGGCCACCAAGGCCGGTATCGATATTCAGTCGGCCATCGCCAAGGACAGCGCCGAGGACCCCAAGTCCCAGGCCTATGTCAATATCTTCGCCGCCCGCGGTGCCGATAAGGACAACCCCACCTTCAAGAAGCTGGTGGAGATCTACCAGAACGACCAGAAGGTCCTCGACGGCGTACAGAAGACCAATAACAACACCGCCGTCTTCGCGAAGATCCCCGCCGCGGATCTGCAGAAGACCCTTGAGGACCAGATCAAGCTGATCAAGGACAATAAGTAACACTGAGAATCACCGGAAGCGTGAACGTCCGGTAGTCTCTTTCGGGTCGGCCGCAGCTCTGCGGCCGGCCCGATGCCGATTGTGCAAGGAGTAATAGTGGCCCTCGTGAGCCTGGTCGATGTGACCAAACGATACCCCTCGGCGACCGAAAAACGGCAGACCGTGGCCGCGGTGGACGGCGTCAGCCTCGATATCGAGGCCGGCGAAATCTACGGCATCATCGGTTATTCCGGAGCCGGTAAGTCCACGCTGGTGCGCCTGATTAACGCGCTGGAGCCGGTGACCTCGGGCAGCATCCACGTGGATGGCGCCGATGTTACCCGGATGCGCGAATCGGAGCTGCGCACCCTGCGCCTGGGCGTGGGCATGATTTTCCAGCAGTTTAATCTTTTTGGCTCCAAGACCGTGCGCGGCAATATCGAGTATCCGCTGCGGGTCGCCGGGATGCCCGCGGCCCAGCGTCGCGCCCGGGTCGCGGAGCTCCTAGAATTTGTGGGGCTCACCGAGAAGTCCGGAAGCTATCCCGATCAGCTCTCGGGCGGGCAAAAGCAGCGCGTGGGTATCGCCCGGGCACTCGCGAGCTCGCCGCGCATCCTGCTGGCCGATGAGGCCACGAGTGCGCTTGACCCCGAGACCACCCACGAGGTCCTGGCCCTGCTGAAGCGGGTGAACCGGGAGCTGGGCATCACCATCATCGTGATCACCCACGAGATGGAGGTGATCCAGCAGATCGCCACCCGCGTGGCCGTCATGGAAAACGGGAAGGTCGTGGAGGACGGCGACGTCTTCGAGATTTTCTCCGAGCCGCGGCATCACGCCACGCGCCGCTTTGTATCCACCGTGGTGCGTTCGGTCCCCGCGGGCGAGGAGCTCGCGGCACTGCGCGCGCGGCACCCCGGCCGAATCGTCACGGTGTCCTTTGTGGAGGGGGCACAGAGCCAGGCCGATGTTTTTGCGGTGCTCGGCTCCGCGGGTATCGGCTTTGAGCTGATCTACGGCGGAATGAATGATGTTCAGGGCCGCACCTTTGGCCACCTCACGCTGGCGCTGACCGGGGAGGCCCCCGCGATAGACGCGGCGCTGGAATCTGTGGCCCGCATTGCCGATGTTGTGGAGGCACAAGCATGAACCCGCTGTTCGAAAAGCTGCTGAGCGCCACCGGCGAGACGCTGTATCTGGTCTCCGCGAGCCTCATCGTGGGTGGTGCGGCGGGCCTGCTGATCGGGCTCACGATGTATCTCACGCGCTCGGGCAACCTCTTTGCCAATCGCGCGGTGTTTGGCATCCTTAACGTGATCGTGAATATTTTCCGTCCGATCCCGTTCATTATTCTGTTGGCGGCCCTGCAACCGCTCACCCGTGCGGTGGTGGGCACCGGTATCGGCAATAACGCGATGATCTTCACGATCTCGATTGCCGCGACGTTTGGGATCTCCCGGATCGTGGAGCAGAACCTGCTCACGGTCTCGCCCGGCGTGATCGAGGCCGCCCGCTCGGTGGGTGCCTCGCGGCTGCGCACCGTCTTTACCGTGCTGCTGCCCGAGGCCCTGGGCCCGCTGATTCTCGGCTATACGTTTGTGGTGGTGGTGATCGTGGACATGTCGGCCCTCGCCGGTTATGTCGGCGGCGGTGGACTCGGAAACTATGCGATCACGTATGGCTTCCGGCAGTTCAACCCGGCGGTCACCTGGTCCGCTGTATTTGTGGTGGTGGTGATCGTGCAGATCGTGCAGTTCGCCGGCAATGCGCTGGCGCGCAAGCTCATGCGCCGCTGACGCTCCCGCACGTCGGAACGCCCGGATATCCCTCGAGGATATCCGGGCGTTTGGCATTCCGGGCGGAAAAATCTTCCGGGCTTTAAGCCCATACTCGGTTGGCGTTGTTATGTTGCCCCCAATCCCCGGTCCGGGGGTGAGTATAAAGGGGGAAAAATGGCAACGTTCTCCGTGTCTTCCGCCGCGATTTCCCACGCGGGAGACTCGATGAAATCGATCATGAGTCAATTTGAGGCCGGGGTGGATACCGCCACCGGCATGGTCCACGGCGTGAACGCCGGGGGCTGGACGGGCACCGCCGCCGATGAGTTCATCGCGGGCTGGCAGGAGTGGCTGGACGGCGCCTCGCGGGTGCACGATACCCTGCACCACCTCGCGGTGCTGCTGGGCAACGCCGCGATCCTCTATACCGATACCGAGCGGCACGTCACCCGCACCGCGGAGCAATCCTCGGTGCCGTCGCCGGGCGCACCGGGTGGGGCGGCCCGCTGATGCGCGGCTATCGGGTGGAGGCCACGCAGCTGGAGGGGCTCCTGACCACGCTCTCCGGGTTTGAGGAGTTCCAACACGAGATCCTCGGTCGCGTGCGGGCCACCGCGGAGGGGCTGGGTGCCGATTGGTCGGGGCCCGCGCAGGCGGCGTTCCTGGACCTCTACGAGCGCTGGCAGGTGGGGGCCCGGGAGATGACCGAGGCCTCGGCCCGGATGAGCGCCGCCGCGGCGATCGGCATCGATAATTATGCGGCGGTGGCCGCGGCCAATCGGGGGGTGTGGTCCTGATGTCCTATTCGGTCATCGATATTCATCCCGAGTCCTACCTGGATGCGGCGGAGCTCTGCGGGCGGCTGCGTGACGACGCCGCGGAGGCCACCGAGCGCTGGCTCGCGGAGTTGCGCGAGTGCGCCGGCATGGCCGGGTCCTGTGACGCCGCGGTGGCCTTCGCCGCGGATTATGATGCCGCGGCGGCGCAGATTATGGAGGGTCTGGATACCCTCGAGGCTGCGCTGGACCAGCTCCGGTACGGGCTGGAGCTCACGGCGCGCAATCACGTCTGGGGCGAGTGGTCCTCGCGCCTGCAACCGGGAAGCGCGCCCGAGATCGCGGTGACCCCCGCGGCGCCGCGGCGCTGTCGTGCCGCCCCGGCGTCGGCCGCGGGGGAGCCCAACTCCGCTCTGCCCGATGTTCCCGAGTGGGTGGCGGATTTTCTATTGGCCCTGTGGCCCGATGGCGATACCGATGCGCTGGCCCGCGCCGAGGGTGCCTGGCGGGAGCTGGCCGAGGACATGACCGGGCTGCGGGGCAGGGCCCGCGGGATCCTTGACCACCTGGCGCGCGTCGTCTCCCCGGAGATTCCGCAGATCGAGGAGCGGGTAGATACCCTCCTCGACGGTCTGAGTTCCCTCCGGGAGGGTGCCGGGGAGACCGCCGCGGCGCTCCACGATTTTTCGGCGGGCCCCGAGGGCATCCAGCAGACCCGGGCCGATACCCTGAGCGAGGTGAACGTGCTCCTGGTGGAGCTGGACATCTCGATCGGGTTTGCCGCGGTCACCAGCTTCTTCACGCTGGGGGCCTCGGCGGTGGTGGAGGGGGCGGCGATCACCGGCCGGGTGGCGCTTTCCGCGGGCCGCATCGCGGGCTTTGTGGCCAATCTTGGGATCCGGGCGCAGGCCTCGGCCGCGCGGATCGCCGCGGTGGTGGGGCGGCTCACGCTCACCGGCCGGCGGTTTGAGGCCGTGACCACCCGCGCGGTGCTCTTTAGCGGGCGAAGTGCGGCCACCGTGGTGGGCGGCACCGCCAGTTCGGTCACGGCCGAGTGGATTGTGCGCGGCGAGGACTTCGATCTGGAGTCCTCTGTCGTGAACGGCCTGGCCGGCAGCGCGATCGGCGGGGCGCTTGGGCACGTTATGGGTTCCCGCTTTTGGAGCGCACGGGCTGCCCGGGGCCCATCGGGCACCGGGATGCGGCCGCAGCTGGGCTCCTATTCGCTCCGGCCCGAAAACGCGGGGGTGCTTCCGGGCATTGGCCGGGAGTATTACCATCGCCGCCTGCTGAGCCCCTCCGGTGCCCCCATACTCTCGGTGGGTGTGCGGCCCACCGGGCAGGGCCTGCTCTCGCGAGCCCCCGAGCGCATCGTGCGCATCGGCGAGGGAGGCATTTATGCGGAGGCGCGGCGGCTCGCGATCGACGCCGATTCCTATGGTTTTCACGAGCTGAAGCATGTGGCGCCGCCCTCGGAACTGGACTGGAAGCGGATTGATGAGCACGTCCTGGACCTGGTTGAGGACCGCGCACATCCCTATGGTTTTGATGCCGACCTGCATGCGCTCTCGGCCGCGGAGTATCAGCGGAAATACCTGCTGCACCAGATCGATGATCGCACGGGGCTGCACTGGTCGCGTTTCCCGAGCGCGGGTGGCTCGATTGCGGGAAACGATCGGGTTTATGCCCGCGGCTGGGAGGAGTTCCACGAGCATAATCCCGGCTTCACCGTGGACCGCATTGGCCCAAAAACCGGAAAATATTTTGGCATCGTGATCGACGGGGTGCCGTTTAGCTTCGAGGCGCGCGCAATGGATATTCACGCGCTGATGGACGCCCCCTATAGCCGCGGGTTTCTGGTGCCCCGGCTCCCGGAACCCGCCGGGGACTGGATCATTCATACCTCGCGCGCGGCCCCCGCGATGGGGCAGCCGGGCGGCGCCGGGCAGCTCCGGATCCTGGCGCCCCGCGCGGGGCACGAGATCAGCGATCCCGGGCTGCGCCATACGCTGGAGCGGCTGGAGCGCAACGCCGGTATCGGGGCGAGGCGGCGGGCGGATCTCCTGGAGGACTATCCGCTAGATGATCTTTATGCGGAGGTGTCACAGGTCGGGGCGACAAAACGTCAGGTGCTTGTGATCAAGAAAACGTATTGGCCCGAGGTGGGGCCGGAGGGTGCGGGGCGATGAGTCGCGTGGTGGAGTTTGCGGGGTTATTGGAGCGGGTGGCGGTGCCGTTGCGGGTGGCGTGTGTGCTGGTGGAGGAGGGGCGCGATATTTCCGCGCCGCCGGGGATGGGGTTGCAGGCGGGGGTGACGTATCGGTATTGGCAGCCGTCGGTGGCAGGCAGCGTTTATGAGGTGGAGGGGGAGTTGCAGTATTGGTTGACCGATGAGCGTTATCCGGTGCAGGAGAGGGTTTTTTCCGGTGGGAGTGTGGAGGATATGGTGCGGGTGAGCCTGTTGATGCTTTATGGTGAGGCGCGACGCAGCATGGGGATGACGGGGCTAGACCTGGTGGTGCCTCCGACGCCGGTTGTTGCGGTGCGGGCCGAGAACTCGTTGCCTCCGGAGCCCGTGGCGGCGGGATTTATGATTCATCAGGAACGGCTGGAATCCGCGCGGCTCACCGAAGTGGCCACGGGGAAAATGTGGAGCTCGGATCAGCCCTATCTGCTGACCGATTTTTCGGTGGTATATCGGTATCCGTTGGAGGAGTTGGCGGCGCTTTTGGTTTCGTCGGATGGGGGTGCGTTGGCGGGGCCGGGGTCGGGCTGGTGGGATCCTTCGCAGCGGGGCTGGAATGATGATCGTTCTCGTCCGTATGATGCGGCGTATAACGCGGGGTTATTGGCGTGGCATCCGGAGATTTGGCGGTAGAGGGGGCCTGCTGGTGAGTCGGGTGGTGGAGTTTGCGGGGTTATTGGAGCGGGTGGCGGTGCCGTTGCGGGTGGCGTGTGTGCTGGTGGAGGAGGGGCGCGATATTTCCGCGCCGCCGGGGATGGGGTTGCAGGCGGGTGTGACGTATCGGTATATCCGGCCGTCGGTGGCGGGCAGTGTTTATGAGGTGGAGGGGGAGTTGCAGTATTGGTTGACCGATGAGCGTTATCCGGTGCAGGAGCGGCTCTTATATGGGGGGAGTGTGGAGGATATGGTGCGGGTGAGCCTGTTGATGCTTTATGACGAGGCGCGACGCAGCATGGGGATGACGGAATTGAATTTGCCGACCTCGGTTGATCCCGCACCGGATTTTGACTCGGTGCCCTGGGAGCACACGGTTGAGGGATTTGTGATTACGGATGGCTCATTAGAGTCCTGGGAGCTTGTCCAGGAGGCCACCGGCATAACGTGGCAGTCGCCGAACCCGATTTTCTTAAGCCGGTTTTCGATGCTTTATCGGTATTCATTGGAGGAGTTGGCGGCGCTTTTGGTTTCGGCGGATGGGGGTGCGTTGGCGGGGCCGGGGTCGGGGTATTTGGATCCCGAGGAGGGGGGCTGGAACGATGACGGGTCGCAGCCGTTTGATGCGGTGTATAACGCGGGGTTATTGGCGTGGCATCCGGAGATTTGGCGGTAGAGGGCCCCACCGATCCGCGCCCGGAACCCACCCGCGGCATGCCGGGGACACGGCCAACCGCCTAGGGGGCCGGCGTCTCCGCGGGCGCTCCGGCATCCGCGCCGCCGGACTCGGGGGCGTCCAGGCTCAGGCGGCGCAGCAGCGCCGAGAGCGCGGCCTGGTCCTCCTCCGAGATCGCGGAGAGCAGCACGGCCTCGGCCTCGAGCAGTGCGGCAATCGCCGAGTCCACCGCGGCCAGGCCCGCCCCGGTCATGACCACCAGGATGCCGCGGCCGTCATTGGGATCGGTCTCGCGCCGGACCAGCCCGCGCGAATAGAGCCGGTCGATGCGATTGGTCATCGTGCCGCTGGATACCAGCGTCTGGGTGAGGAGCCGCTTGGGGCTCAGCGTATAGGGGGCACCCGCGCGCCGCAGCGAGGCCAGGACATCAAACTCCCAGGCCTCCAGCCCGGAATCCGCAAATGCCGAGCGGCGGGCGCGATCCAGGTGGCGGCTCAGTCGATCCACGCGGGAGAGAACGCGCAGCGGGGCAAAATCCAGATCCGGGCGCTCGCGTTCCCACGACTCTACGATCAGATCGACTTCATCGGTTTGTGCGGGCATTCTCCTATTATCTCGACTTCGAGAGAGTTTTGCGTCAGCCCCGCTCAGATTATTGCCCCGAGCCACCCGGAATGGCGTGATTTGCCGGGGAATGACCGCCGTGGCGTTCACGGGCACCCCGGGAATCTGGCAGACTGGAACGGTACACGTCCGCGGTGGCGGGCGTGATCCGCCTTAGTGTAACGGCAGCACGGCAGCCTTTGGAGCTGTCCGGTCCAGGTTCGAATCCTGGAGGCGGAGCGATCAAATTCATCCTTAAGGAAGGGACCCGAGTGAGCGATCAGCGCCTCGCCGTGATTATTCTTGCCGCCGGACAGGGCACGCGCATGAAGTCCCGCACCCCCAAACTCCTGCATCCCCTGGGCGGTCGCCCCGTGGTGGGGCACGTCATGGAGGCGGCGCGTGGCCTCGGCGCCGAGCATATCCTCGCCGTGGTCCGCCACGAGCGTGACGCCGTATCCGCCGTGGTCCTCGACGCCCTGCCCGGGGCCATCATCGTGGATCAGGACGATATCCCCGGCACCGGTCGCGCCGTGGAGCAGGCCGTGGCCGCACTGCCCGCCGATTTTGACGGCGATGTGCTGGTGCTCAACGGAGACGTTCCGCTGCTCACCGCCGAGACCCTCGCGGATCTGGTGGCCCGCCACCGCGCCTCGCATGCCGCCGCCACCATCCTCTCGGCCCTCCTCGACGATGCCACCGGTTATGGCCGCATCATCCGTCAGGACGGCGGAAACCTCGACTATATCGTGGAGCATAAGGACGCCTCCGCCGCGGAACTCGCTGTCAACGAGATCAACGCCGGCATCTATCTTTTTGGTCTCGCCGCCCTGCGCACGCAGCTGGCCGCACTCACCACCGAAAACGCCCAGGGCGAGAAGTACATCACCGATGTGTTGGGCCTGCTGCGCGAGGCCGGATCCGCCGTGGCCGCCCTCGCGGTGAGCGATGCCCACGAGGTTGAGGGCATTAACGACCGCGTGCAGCTCTCCGCGGCCGCCGCGCGCCTCAACGCCCAGACCATCGAGCGCTGGCAGCGCGCCGGCGTCACCGTGCAGGACCCCGCCACCACCTGGATCGACGTGCAGGCCACGTTTGAGCCCGATGTCACCCTGAAGCCCGGCACCCAGATCCTCGGCCCGAGCACCGTGGCCCGCGATGCCATCATCGGCCCGGATACCACGCTCTTCGCCGTGGAGGTGGGCGAGGGAGCCGAGATTAAGCGCTCCGAGGCCAGCCACTCCGTGATCGGGGCGGGCGCCACCGTGGGCCCGTTCAGCTATCTGCGCCCGGGCACCATCCTCGGCGAGGACGGCAAGATCGGCGGCTTTGTGGAAACCAAAAACGCGCAGATCGGCACCGGCAGCAAGGTACCGCACCTGTCCTATGTGGGTGACGCCGTGATCGGCGAGAATACCAATATCGGTGCCGGCACCATCTTCGCCAATTATGACGGCGAAAAAAAGCACGCCTCGACCGTGGGTTCGCACGTCCGAATCGGGTCGCACAGCGTGCTGGTGGCACCGGTTACAATTGGAGACGGTGCGTTCTCCGGCGCCGGCACGGTTGTCCGCAAGGACGTACCCGCCGGCTCGCTGGCCATCAACGTGGCCCCTCAGCGCAATCTTGAGGGATGGACCCAGTCCAAGCGCCCCACGAGCTCCTCGGCAGACGCCGCCCGCGCGGCCGACGAGGAATCCTCAAAAAACACAGAAACCTCCCCGAACTAAAAACTGAATATACATGTGCAACGTCAACCCAGGTTGGCAGGAAGCAGGAGTGGTGTCCGGCATTAAGAAGAACGGCGAAAAGCGACTGGTTTTGGTCGCGGGGCGTTCGCACCCCGAACTCGCGGAGGCGATTGCCCGGGAACTCGGTTCCGAGCTGGTCCCCACCGATGCGCGAACCTTCGCCAACGGCGAGATCTACGCGCGCTATGACGAGAGCGTGCGCGGCTGCGATGCGTTTGTGATTCAGTCCCATGCGGCGCCCATCAACGAGTGGCTCATGGAGCAGCTCATCATGGTGGACGCGCTCAAGCGGGCCTCGGCCAAGCGCATCACGGTGGTGGCCCCGTTCTACCCCTATGCGCGCCAGGATAAGAAGGGCCGCGGACGCGAGCCCATCTCGGCCCGCCTCGTGGCCGACCTCTTCAAAACCGCCGGTGCCAACCGCATCATGTCGGTGGATCTGCATGCCTCGCAGATTCAGGGCTTCTTCGACGGCCCCGTGGACCACCTGTTTGCGATGCCGGTGCTCCTGGAGCACTTCCGCGCGCAGCTGGACCCCGATACCCTCACCATTGTGTCGCCCGATATGGGTCGCGTGCGCGTGGCCGATATCTGGAGCGATCAGCTGGGTGCGCCGCTCGCGATCATCCATAAGCGTCGCGACCCGCTGGTACCCAACCAGGTCAGCGTGCACGAGATTGTCGGAAACGTGGCCGGCCGCGTCTGCCTGATCGTGGACGATATGATCGACACCGGTGGCACCATCGTGAAGGCCGCCCAGGCCCTCAAGGATAACGGCGCCACCCGCGTGATCGTGGCGGCCACCCACGCCGTCTTCTCCGATCCCGCAAGCGAGATCCTGCAGTCCGATTGTGTGGACGAGGTTGTGGTCACCGATACCCTGCCGATCCCCGCGGAAAAGCGCTTCCCGACCCTCACGATCCTGCCGATCGCCCCGCTGATCGGGCGCGCGATCCACGAGGTCTTTGAGGACGGTTCCGTGACCTCCATGTTTGACGGCGCGGCCTAACCACCGCCCCAAAAGCCGCCCGCCCCGCGAGGGGACGGGCGGCTTTTTAGTTCCCGGGCTCCAGGTGAACCCGGGTGGTGGCGCGGGCCGCGGCCTCGGGATCATGGGTCGCGATTATCACCGTGCGACCCCCGGCGGCCGCCTCGGCCAGGACCTCCGCGATCAGCTCCCGGCTCCCCGCGTCCAGGTGCGCATCGGGCTCATCCAGGATCAGCACCGGCGTATCCTGTACCAGGCCCTGCGCGAGTAGCGCACGCTGGCGCTGGCCGCCCGAGAGTTCGGCCAGCGGGGAGCGCGCATGGGCGTCGAGGCCCAGGCGGTGGATCCAGAGCGCGGCCCGCTCGCGGCGCGCCGCCGGGACACGCCCGCGCAGGCCCCGATTTCGCCAGGTTCCCATGGCCACGGTCTCCGCCAGGGTGAGGGGGAGTTCCGTGCCGCCCGCGCCGCCCTGGGGGATAAAGGCGACCCCGCCGCGCGGCAGCAGAATGTCTCCGCGTTGCGGGCGGAGGATTCCGGTGAGCAGCCCGATCAGGGTGGATTTTCCGGAGCCGTTTGCGCCCGTGATCGCCGTGATTGTGGAGCCCGGAAACGTGACCGAGAGGTCCTCAAAGACCACCCGATCCCGGTAGGAAAAATGGACGGCGTTGATGACCACGGACATAAATACCCCTTTGTTGGTAATGAAAATCATTCTCATTAATAGTATAGGGTGGCTTTTATGTTCGACTGGATCACCGACCCCGCCGCCTCCCCGCTGCTGCAACGCGCCCTGCTTGCGGGCGTCTGCGTGGCGATTATCTGCGCCCTCGTGGGCGTCTGGGTGGTGCTGCGCGGACTCGCCTTTTTTGGCGATGCGATGTCACACGGGATGCTTCCCGGCGTGGCCATCGCCGCGCTCCTCGGCGGCAACCCGATGCTCGGCGCGGCCCTCGCGGTGGCGGTCATGGCCCTCGGGGTGAGCACAATCGACCGCCTCACCCGGCTGCGCTCCGATACCGCAATCGGCGTGCTCTTTGCGGGCATGCTCGCCGCCGGGGTCATCATCGTTTCGCGCTCGGATAATTTTGCCGTGGACCTCACCGGCTTTCTCTTTGGCGATGTGCTGGCCGTGCGCGCGGGGGACCTGCCTCCGCTGCTGATGGCGCTGGGGCTGGTGCTGATCGTGATCCTCGGCGGGCACCGGGCATTCCTCGCGCTGAGCTTCGACCCGCGGGTAGCGCATACCCTGGGGCTGCGCCCGGGCCTCGCCCAGGCCGTGCTGATCTCCCTCGTGGCCGTGGCCAATATCGTGTCCTTTCACCTCGTGGGCACCCTGCTGGTGTTTGGGCTGCTGATCGCCCCCGCCGCCACCGCACTGCTGGTATGTCGGCGCATCCCGCAGGCAATGCTGCTGGCAAGTGCCCTCGGGATCGCCGCGGTGATCGGCGGGCTGCTGCTGTCCTGGCATGCCCGCACGGCCGCGGGCGCAAGCATCACCGCAGTGGCCGTACTCCTCTTCCTCGTGGTGCTGCTGGGGCGCCGGCTGCGCGGCTCCTCCCGCGTCCGCAACCGCTCCGTGCACCACGCCCTGATCACCACCCCCGTTTCCCCCTGAAAGGCCCCCATGTATTTCCCCACCCCGAGACGCCTCGCCGCCGCGGGCCTCATCGCGCTGCTGCCCGTGCTGGCGGCCTGCGCCGCCCCCGTTCCCGAACCCGAGCCCGCGGTGCCCCACGGGCATATCGACGGGGCCAGCGAATTATCCGAACCGCGGGCCCGCCTGATCCTGATCGATCCGGCCGGGCGGGTGGCCCTGCTGGATCTGAGCGGCGGCGACGTGGAAAACCTGCCCGGCGGCGATGCCCCGCGCGGCTTCTCCGCCGATGAGCGCTTTGCGTATCTGGACACGGAGGCGGGCCTGCGCGTGATCGACGGCGGCTCCTGGACCGCGGACCACGGCGATCACTCGCACTATTACACCGCCCCGGCCCGGGCGATCACGATCCCCGGCACCGCCCCCGGCCCGCTGAGCATCGCCGCAGCGGAGGGCGCCGCCCACGTGATCCTGCGCGCCGCCGGGCGGACGCAGGTTCTGGACCGCGAGGCCCTGGGCGGCCCCGAGGCCCCCGGTCCGCGGGCTCTGGAGGATGATGCCATTGCGCCCCTCGGCGCGGGCACCGTGCATATTTCCGCGGGGACCGTGAGCCTGCGCGGCCTGGCGGGGGAGATTACCCAGACCTGCACCGATCCCGGCGCCACCGCCTCCACCCGGCGCGGCCTCGTGATCGACTGCGCCGAGGGCGCCCTGATTCTGCGGGACCGCTCGGGCACCGTGAGCGCACAACAGGTGCCCGCGATCGCGGGGGAGCGGGTGACAACGCTAGAGCACCGCCCGCGCGGCACCGTCCTGGCCGGGCCGATCCCCGGCGGGATCCGGGTGCTGGACCTGGAAAACTCCGTGTGGCGCGAGATCCGGCAGGACGGGGTGCGTGCCGTGGCCGTGCCCGATGCCGAGACCGTGCTGACCCTGGATGATGTCGGTATCCTGCGCTCCCATAGCGCCGCGGGCGGGGAGCCGCAGGTGCAGCGGCAGCTGGAAATCCTGGGTACCCCGAGCCTCGTGGCCGATGGCGAGCGCGCCTATGTGGCGGATTCGGGCTCCCCGCGAATCCTCGAGATCGACTTCCGCGATGGGCTGCGCACAGCCCGGGAACTCCCGGTGGGGCTCTCCGCGATCCACGTCGCCCAGGTGGGACTGTGACCCGGCTCTGGGGCGGCCTCCTGGCGCTCGCCCTGGCCCTCCCGCTCGCCGCCTGCGCGACCCCGCAGCGCAGCGCGGAGATTGTGGTCACCACCAATATCCTGGGCGATGTGGTGCGCGAACTTATCGGCGATGCCCTCCCGGTGCGGGTCCTGATGCCCGCCGGGGCCGACCCACACTCCTTCGGAATCAGCGCACACGAGGCCGATCTATTACAGGGCGCCACCCTGGTGATCGCCAATGGGCTGGGCCTGGAGGAGGGGGTGCTGCGCCATGTGGACGCGGCGGAGGACTCGGGCGTGGACGTCCTGCGGGTGGCCGAGCTGCTGGACCCGATCCCGGTGGGGGAGGAGGGGGAACCCGATCCGCACTTCTGGACCGATCCCTACCGCATGCTGAGCGCCCTGGACGCGATCGAGGAGGCCGTGCGTGCCCACGTGCCCGATCTGGACCCGGCCCCCGCCGGGGCCTATCGGGAGCGCGTGAGTGCCCTCGCCGAATCCGCGCGCGAGCGCTTCGCCGCGATCCCCGCCGAGAACCGCCGGCTGGTGACCAATCACCACGTATTTGGATATCTCGCGGAGCGCTATCGGATCACCGTGGTGGGGGCGGTCATCCCCGGCGGCTCCACCCTGGCAGCGCCGAGCGCCCGCGACCTGGAGTCCCTGGCCGGCGCGATCACCGCCTCCGGGGTGCACACCATCTTTGTGGACTCCTCGCAGCCCGATCGCCTCGCCCGCGTGCTCGCCGATCGCGCGGGAATAGACGTGCAGATCCGCTCGCTTGCCACCGAGTCGCTCACCGCGCCCGGAGGCGGTGCGGCGAGCTATCTCGAGATGATGAGCGGCAATATCGACGCCCTGGCACAGAGTTTTGATCCCCCCGACCGCGTCCCGGACACCGTTCGCTGAGTCCCGCGGTCCCCAGAAAAGAAAGAAATAACATGACCATAAACCCCTCCTTTTTGACGGGTGCGCTGCTCCTCACGCTCGGAGCCGTGGCGCTCACGGGCTGTGCCGCGGGGGCCCCGGCCCCCGCGACCGGAGATGCCCATGCCGGGCATGACGATAACCCCGTGAATCCCCTCGTGGCCACCTATGACGGCGGCGTCCTGGTGTTGGATGGCGAGAGCTTCGCGGTGCGCTCCGATATCACCCTCGACGGCTTTAACCGGATCAACCCGGCGGGCGATAGCGACCATGTGTTGGTGTCCACCGCGAGCGGATTCCGGCTGCTGGATGCCGCCCACGGGGAACTCTCCGGCCTGGAATTTGCCGCCGAAAAACCCGGCCATGCCGTGGTGCACGGGGGTAAAACCGCGCTCTTTGCCGATGGCAGCGGCGAGATCACCCTCTTTAACCCCGAGGACCTCACCTCCTCGGCCCTGCCGCGCACCGAGGTGCTCAGGACCGAGGCCGCCCATCACGGCGTGGCCGTGGCCCTGGAAAACGGCGAGCTGATGCATACGATCGGAACCGAGGAGGCCCGCAGCGGAATCCTGGTGCTGGACTCCGAGCGCCGCGAAATCACCCGTAATGAGCAGTGCCCCGGCGTGCACGGCGAGTCCGCCGCTCGCGGGGACGCCCTGGTGGTGGGATGCACCGATGGTGTGCTGGTTTATGCCGGCGGCGAGATCCGCAAGGTTTCGGCCCCGGATGCATATGGCCGCAGCGGAAACTCCGCGGGAAGTCACGACTCCGCCATCGTGCTGGCCGATTATAAGACCGATGAGGACGCCGAGCTTGAGCGCCCCGAGCGGTTTGTGCTGGTGGATACCGAGGCAGCGGCGATGCGCGTGGTGGATCTGCCCGCGGGCGTGAGCTATTCCTTCCGATCGCTGGGCCGCGGCCCGCAGGGCGAGGCCCTGATCCTCGGCACCGATGGTGCGCTGCATGTTTTTGACGCCACGTCCGGCGCGAGCCTGGCCACCGTGCCCGTCACGCGGGAGTGGACCGAGCCCACCAAATGGCAGGATCCGCGCCCCACGCTTTTTGTGCGCGGCTCCACCGCCTATATCAGCGAGCCCGGTCAGAAGAAGCTGCATACCGTGGACCTCAACACGGCGAGCGTGACCGGTTCGGCCACGCTCCCCCATGCGATTAATGAGCTCACCGGGGTTGCCGGTCACGCCCACTAATCGCGCACGGTAATCCCCGGGATTGCCGCGAGCTCGGCCGGGCCGAGCAGATCCGGGCCGTACCAGATGCGGCCCGGATCCGAGGCGTTCAGCGCCGCCTCGGTGGCCCGCGCGGCCACGAGTGCGGTGGCGAGCGACTGCCGGGAGCCGCGCGCCTCGATCACCGTGCCCGAGCGCCCGTGGGCTGCGATCCACCAGTCCTCGGAGCCGGGGAGCGCGATGCGCTTCAGGAGCGGGGCGATGATCGGCGCCCGGGCCCCGATGCGCAGCGCGGCATTGGCCAGGCGGCTCTCGGTGGCAAAATACGTGCGCACGGGCACGCCCAGGCGCGGCGAGAGGAGCAGCGGATCGGCAAAATCCACGCGGGTCAGGGTGCGCCAGCGCGTGCCATCGCGGAAGCGTCGCGGCCGGGTATAGGCGAGAATTTTTTCGCCGGTCTCCGGATCGGTCAGGCGCTGGCCGAGCGCGCCGAAGGTCCAGTCCAGGGCCGCGGGCCCGTGTTTTTCCCCCGAGCCCAGCAGGATCGCGGTATCGATCGGGCCCGGATCGCGGCGCACTACGGCCGCGGCCAGGATTCCGGTGATCCCGGGGGCTATGCCCACGCCCAGGACCGCGCCACCCGGCGCGATCCCGGGCCGGGCCAGGGCGGCAAGATACTCGCCCGTGGCGGAGATATCCACCCAGAGGGCGTGCGGGGCGCGGGCGGGGAGGGTGGGGTCCTCGAGCCCGGACGCGTTGATCACGGCGTCCCAGCCCGCGGCGGCCGCGCCGAGGGAATCCGGATCGGCGCGGATATCGAGCCGGTAGCTGCCCGCCGCGGGGTCCGGGTGCAGCGAGCGACCGGCGCTGCCCACGCGGTGCCCGCGCGAGCGCAGGTCGGCGAGAATCTCGCTGCCCACCGCGCCGCCGCCGCCCAGAACCAGGATCGCGCTCATGCGCGTGTTCCGCGGCGCAGGATCGCCACGCGCAGCGAGAGCAGGGCGGGGACCACCAGATAAACGGCGAGCGGCACAACCACGAGGGTCAGCGCAAGCGTGCCCAGCGGCAGGGGCCAGCCCGCGGTGAGCGGGGCGAGGGCCCAGGTGCCGAGGGTCACGAGCGGAAAGATCGCGAGCCAGGTGAGGGCGGCACGGGTATGGATGCCGGGTGCCCGGGGGGAGGCGTGATGCATGAATAATCTCCAACTGTTTGGTTGCAGATTAACGATAGGGGGATTTCCCGAAATCTGCAACTAAACGTTTGGAGTTTGGGTGGGGCGTAGGCTGCTCGCGATTGGTCGTTTCGGCCCGCGATCCGGTAGAGAACGCACGGCGCCGTCGCGCAATCATCCCGGTGGGACCGCAGGCAGGGGAGCTGGTCATGCGCCATTCGCCGGGTGTCCGGCGGATCACGGCTCCCGGGGCAACCGCCAATTTTTCCGGCCTCGTCGTTCCGCGATGATCGCGGGAGGGAGAGCGAAAAAGTGCTGCCGGGCGAGGCCTAAGCGACTGGGCTTCGGTGGACATCCCTGCCCGGAGGTGGCGACATGCGCCGGGGCTCGGGGAACTCAGCCGCGTCCGTCCCCGTCAGATTCTCCACCGTGTGACTGCAGGTCGGCCCACTCGGCCGGCCGATTGTCCCGCAGTCACACGACGTGGATGCTAGTGAAAGCTGAACGCGAAGGACACGATAAAGCACAGCGCGGCCAACGCGATAAGAACGGCACGCCAGTATCGGAATCGGCCGAAGAAGGCGGCCATCACGACGAGCATGATGGGGAACAGGGACAGCCCGTAACGGCTGGGGAGGACAAAGTAGTATCCCTCGGCGATATAGGTTGCCAATGCAAGTGCGGGTCCGCCGATAAATGTCGTGACCAGGAAAGCGAGGCTGATCTGCTTCAGGAGCGGAAAGCCCGACAGTGTGGTGCTACCGAGGATGGCGGCGATCAAAATCCAGCCCAGTGAAAGCGAGACGATAATTCCCGAGGCGCCAAACGGTTCGGCTCCCGTTGCGCCTTCGGTCAGGCTGCCGAAGAACTTAAACGCTTCGCGAATGAGCTGGGTGATTCCCAGGGGAGTGGCGGTACCCTGGTCGGGGTCTTCGGCGCCCTCCGGATACGGGCGAATGATCATCCAGAGAGCCTGCGAGAACAGGGCGACCAGAGGAATGCCGAAGCCGATGAAAAGCTGTCGTCGACCGGCGCGCGGGGGCTGCACCTGCGCGGTATTAGTTGTGCCTGCGCCGTGTCGAGGTGCCTCGTCAACCGCGACGGAGTTGCCGTTTCTTGCCCGGGACGCGGGGAGTGCAACTACGGAACCAAACGCCGTGAGGTTATCGTTTCCGGCGCTCGGCACGGTTTCCAGAATCCGCCCGGCCCGTTGTGCGCGTTGCAGATACTTCGAATAGAAAAAGTCGCCAAGAAGTACCAGTGTGACAAGGGCAACAATCATCAGGTTTTGGAACTTAGCGAGCACTGCAAGCCCGCTCACCAACATGATTATCCAGCCGTGTCTCCGGGTCTGCAGGTAGCGAATCAAGAGATATCCGAGCAGTGCGCCGAAGAACATCGCCACCGCATCGGTGCTGATATACGTGGTCGACCACCAGGCCGGGAGGGACGCAATAAGAAAGAAGGGGACGGCCGTGGAAAAAAGCCACTTCTGTCCGAGTCTCCGCAGGGAGGCAAAGATGAGGATTGCGCTGGCGGCGAGCCATACCGCTCCCGTGAGCCGCCCGGCCGTGACGAGGTCTACCCCAAGCAGCGTCTGAATTGGTGCCGCGATAATACGCGAGGTTACAAAATAAATGGGGGTGTAGATATCTGCCGAGTTGATCCCCATATAGGGAAATCGGGAATCCTCGGAATAGTCACCAAGATCACATTTTTCGGGAGCCCAGGGACCGGCGGGAGCGACTCCCACGCAGGCGAGATAATTGCGGGCAAAATCGCCGGTCTTTTCGCCATGGGCTACGCCGAGCTGTGAGGCAGATTTCTCAAAATAATCGATATATACGTATTCGTCGATCGGGGAGATCTGTACGTGTGCCGCGACGTGATGGCCAACAAAAATCCCACTGGCCACCACCAAAATAAGCGGTGCAACCAATATCTTGATAATCCGGCGAAGCGAATCCATGAACTAATGACTCCAGGAAAGTTGTGGGCCCGCGATTGCGGTAAAAGATGACATCAACATCCTAACCGGTGATATTTGTTGTCGATGCTCTATCTGTTCGTGAGCATGATAATCCTGTCTGTCGGATCGAGCCATACACTGGGGTTATGGCCTGGGACACTCAACGCACACGCACGCTCCTGCTTGATGCCGCCACCACGCTTTTTGCGCGGGCCGGCCTTGCGGGCACCCGCATCGACGCGATTGCGCGCGAGGCCGGGGTGAATAAGGAGCGCATCTACTCGTATTTTGGCAATAAGGAGGGGCTCTTTGAGGCCGTGCTGGAGCGCGAGCTTGAGGGGCTCCTGGAGGGGGTATCCGCCCCCGGGACCGGCGCGGAGGCGGTGGGCGCGTTTGCCGGGGCGCTCTGGGATCGCTTCAGCGCCGCCCCGCATCTGCCTCGCCTGCTGGCCTGGGAGGGGTTGGAATGGGCCGAGGCCTGCCTGGGGGGACCCGAGCGCACCGCGAGCTGCGCCGGAGTCATCGGCACGCTCGAGGGGGCCCTGCCGGGGGTGGGGGAGGAGGATGCCGCCCAGCTGCTGCTGAGCATCGTCACGCTCGCCTCGGCCTGGTGGAGCCTGCCGCAGATGGGCGGGTTTATTCTGGGGCACGCCGCGAGCGCCGATCCCGCGGTGCTCGCCGGCCGCACCGCGCGCCGCCGGGAAGCCCTGGTCGCCCAGGTCACGGCCGCCGCGCGCGGACTCGCCGGGCGCTAACGGCGCGCGGCGCGTATCCTGGGAGGCATGACCCTCTCACCCGCTTCCGCGACCCCCATCACGATATACGGAGCCGATTGGTGCCGCGATTGTGTGCGCTCCAAGGCGCTCCTGGACCGGCTCGGCGTGGACTATACCTACGTGGACCTGGTGGCAGAGGAGAGCGCGGCCGATCGGGCCCGCGCCATCAGCGGCCGCACCCAGATTCCGGTTGTGGTTTTCCCCGATGGCACCCACCAGGTGGAGCCAAGCGATCGCGAGGTCGAGGCCAAGCTCGGGGAACTGGGGCTGGTCTAGCCCACCCCGCTAGAGGATGCGCTGATAGCAGCGCGAGAGTTCATCCACCCGATAATCCCCAAACGTGGGGATCGGCAGATAGCCCTCGCGCTCATAGAAGCGCATCGCATCGGGCTGAAGCGCGCCGGTTTCCAGGACCAGGCGGTCCAGGCCGAGGCCGCGCGCGGCCTCCTCCAGCCCGGCCAGTAGCGCCCGGGAGACGCCCGTGCCGCGGTAGTCGGGCGCCACAAACATGCGTTTAATCTCGGCCGTTGTGATCGGCCCGCCGGGCAGCACATCGCCGTCCGCCGTGAGGCTGATCGGGCGCAGGCCCGCGCATCCCACCGCGATGCCGCCGAGGGTGCGGGCAATCAAAAATACCGGCACCGACTCGGCCGTGGGCTCGGCCCCGGCCTCATGAGTATCGCTGCCATAGCGGGCGTCCAGCTCGCGGCGCTGGGCGGCGCGCAGCGCGACCCCCTCCGGGGTATCCCACGCCTCGGCGCGGACGGTCAGTGTGGTCATCGGAAGCCTTCCCTCAAAAACGATCGGCCCGGACCCAGCGGGTCCGGGCCGATCGTGGCGGAGTATTAGTGCGAGTCGGTGGCGCTAATCTCGGTGCGGTCTCCCGACCACAGCGTGTGGAACGTACCCTCGCGGTCCACGCGCTTATAGGTGTGGGCCCCGAAGAAATCGCGCTGGCCCTGGACCAGTGCGGCGGGCAGGCGCTCGGCGCGCAGGCCGTCATAATACGCAAGCGAGCTCGAGAACGCCGGGGCGGGGATGCCGGTGGCGGTGGCCGAGATGACCACGCGACGCCAGGCCTCCTGCGTTGCCGTGATGGCATCCGCAAAATACGGGGCGGTGAGCAGG
Source organism: Mycetocola spongiae (assembly GCF_020424085.1). NCBI lineage: Bacteria > Bacillati > Actinomycetota > Actinomycetes > Micrococcales > Microbacteriaceae > Mycetocola > Mycetocola spongiae. The sequence continues at coordinate 2,950,134 of NZ_CP080203.1, forward strand.
GCCGAGAGGTTGGGGGCCTCGGCATAGGCATCGGCGATGCGGTTCAGGAACTGCGCGCGGATGATGCAGCCCCCGCGCCAGATGCGCGAAACGGCACCCAGGTCGATGTTCCAGTTATACTCGGCGGCACCCGCGCGGATGGCGTCAAAGCCCTGCGAATAGGCGACGATCTTGGATGCGTAGAGGGCCTGGCGGACGTCCTCGATGAACGCGGCGCGGTCCTCCACGGCCACGGGCTGTGCCGGGCCGGGCAGGGCCGAGGCGGCCTCGCGCTGCTCGGGGTGCGAGGACAGCGAGCGGGCAAATACGGCCTCGGCGATGCCGGAAACCGGAACGCCCAGGGCCAGTGCGTTCTGCACGGTCCATACGCCGGTGCCCTTGGAGCCGGCCTGGTCCAGGATTACGTCGACCAGGGGCTTGCCGGTGGCGGCATCCACCTGCTTCAGTACCTCGGCGGTGATCTCGATCAGGTAGCTCTCGAGCTCGCCCTTATTCCACTCGGTGAAAACCTCGGCGATCTCGGCGGGGGTCAGCCCGGCGTTGCGGCGCAGCAGGTCATAGGCCTCGGCGATGAGCTGCATATCGGCGTACTCGATGCCGTTATGGATCATCTTCACGAAGTGACCGGCCCCATCGGTGCCCACGTGGGTCACGCAGGGCTCACCCTCGGCCACCGCGGCGATCGAGGAGAGGATCGGGCCGAGGGTCTCATAGGACTCGGCGGAACCGCCGGGCATGATCGACGGGCCCTTCAGCGCGCCCTCCTCGCCGCCGGAGATTCCGGCGCCCACGAAGTGGATGCCCGTGGCACGCACGGCCTTTTCGCGGCGGATGGTATCGGTGAACAGGGCGTTTCCGCCGTCCACGATGATATCGCCGGGCTCAAAGCGCTCGGTCAGCTGGTCGATCACGGCATCGGTGCCGGCGCCGGCCTGCACCATGATGATCGCGGTGCGCGGCTTCTGCAGCGAGGCCACAAAGGCGTCGATGTCCTCGCTCGCGACAAAGCCCGCCTCGGGGTGGGCCGCGACCAGAACGCGGGTGCGCTCGGGCGAGCGGTTATACACGGCAACCGTGTTTCCCTCGCGGCTGGCGAGGTTACGGGCGAGGTTGCTGCCCATCACCGCCATTCCGATAACGCCAATATTTGCCTGGGGTGCGTCCGCCATTAGTGCTCCTTGGTTAAGGGGATATCCGGGATGAAAATCAAAGCCTAGGTCCACGCTAGCAAAGAGCACCCCCGGGTGTGGGGTTCCGGGGGTGCACCTTTGTTCAGCTACGTCCGACTTATTCGCTGCGGGTGAGCTGCGCGAGCAGCTCCAGGACGTGGTTATACTCCTCGCCGGTGGCCCGGGTCATGCCCAGTTCACACGTGCGGTTACACGAGGCATAGGCGGAGGCGTCGATCTCGGCTACCTCGGCGGCCTCGCGCGCGGTGGCCGAGGCGGTGAGCTCGGGATGCAGCATTCCGCGGTCCCCGGCAAATGCGCAGCAGCCCCAGTTTTCCGGGACGACCACGTCCTTGGCCACGGCCTTCGCCACTGTATTCAGCGCATCATTGCCGCCCATGCGCGTGGAGGAACACGTGGGGTGCAGCACCAGGCGCTCCATTTTATTATGCTCGGGCAGCAGCGGCAGCACGCGCTCGGCCACAAAATCCACGGCATCCACGACCCGCAGCGAGCGCTCGGAGGAGGCATTGGACTCCTCAATCGCGTGCAGGATTCCCTCGGTGCAGGAGGACGCATCGCACACGATGGTCAGTTCGCCATCGCGGCTCGCCTCGCGCAGCGCCGCCACGGTGCGCTCCCGCATCGCATGCTGGCCGTCCACCTGCCCCTTGGAGGACCACGGGGTGCCGCAGCACAGCGAGTTAATCGACTCGGGCACCAGGAGCACGAGGCCCACGCTCTCGCAGAGCTGCTCAAAGCTCAGCTGCACACCCGGGCTCACCCGGCCGCTGCCATCCGCGGCCGGACCAAACATCGTATTCACGCAGGCCGGCATATACACCACATCGGCCGGGGCGGTGGGGGCGGGGCGCGAACGCGAGACGCCTCCCGCGGGCAGCTCGGCGGAATACAGCGGCACGGTGTCCTTACCCAGCACCGCCCGGGCGAGCTTATTGGGCCCGGAAATAATCGGCATCGGAATCTTATCCACCACGTTCAGGGCCATTCCGGCCCCCACGGTCACCGCGCCCCAGTGCTTCGCGGCGGTATTCCACACGGCCTTCTCGACCGCGTTATTCTCCTCGCGGCGCAGCTTCTTCACGAGCGAACCGGTGTTAATTGATACCGGGCAGGCTGTCTGACACATGCCGTCCACGGCGCACGTGCGCACACCGTCATAGACATAGTCCTTCTCTAGGCTCTTCACCAGCGCGTGGTCCCCATCGCGCTTGGCCTGTTCGATGGCGCGCAAGGTCACGATGCGCTGGCGCGGGGTCAGGGTGATATCGCGGCTCGGGCATACCGGCTCGCAATAACCACACTCGACGCAGCGATCCACCTCCTCGTCCACGGGCATTGCGGCCTTAATATGGCGCAGGTGGGCCTCGGGGTCCTCATCAAGAATCACGCCCGGGTTCAGCAGACCCGCGGGGTCACACAGGCGCTTAATCTCACGCATCACGTCATAGAGCTCATCGCCGTATTGGCGGCGCACAAACGGGGCCATTACGCGGCCCGTGCCGTGCTCGGCCTTGAGCGAGCCGCCCTCGCCGAGGATCAGGTCCACAAGATCCTCGGTGAACGCCGCATAGCGCGCCACCTGATCGGCCTCGATAAACCCATCGGTGAGCATAAAGTGCACATTGCCGTCCTTGGCATGGCCAAAGATCACGCTATTTTCGTATTCATAGCGATCAAAGAGATCAATCAGCCCGTTGCAGGTCGCGGCGAGGCGCTCGACCGGGACCACCACATCCTCAAGCAGCGCCGTGGTTCCCTGCGGGCGCGCACCGGCCACGGTGGTATAGAGCCCCTTGCGCAGGTGCCAGAGATCGGCCCGCGTGCCCGCATCCGAGCTAAACGCCGCCTCGCGGCTCAGGCCCAGGCGCGGCATCAGGGCATCGCCCGCCGCCTGCAGATCGGCGAGGTGCTCGGCGCTGCCTGACTGATATTCCACGAGCAGCGCCGCGTGCCGGTCCACGTTCAGGCCGCGAATCTCCGCGGGGGCATCCTCCGCGCGCTGACCGATGCGCAGCGAGAGCGCATCCAGCAGCTCAAGCGTGGCCGCCCCGGTATCCACCAGATCCGGGAGCGCACTATTGGCCGCCTCCAGGCTGTCGAAGATCAGCAGGCCGGTCGAGGCGTGGCTGGGGCGATCCACGGTGCGGAACACCGCCTCGGCAACAAAGCCCAGCGTGCCCTCGCTGCCGATGATCAGGTGCGCCAGGATATCCACCGCGCGGGTATAGTCCAGCAGCGAGTTAATGCCGTAGCCCATGGTGTTTTTCATCGCGAACTGGCGGCGAATGGTCTGCACCGAGGCGGGATTGGAACGCACCCGCTCGGCGAGGGTCAGCAGCCCGCGATAAAGCTCGGGCTCCAGCGCGCGCAGCCGCTCCTCGGCATCGGCGGCGCCGGTATCGATCACGGTCCCGCTCGCAAGCACCACTGTGAGCGATTCGAGTGTGCGATAGGAGTTCTCGGTGGTGCCGCAGGACATGCCCGAGGAGTTATTGGCCACCACGCCGCCGATCGTGCATGCGGCCTCGCTCGCGGGATCGGGACCAAATTTCTTGCCAAAGCGCGCGAGGTGCGCGTTGAGTGCCCGCACGGTCACGCCGGGCTGGACCCGCACCCGGTCGCCGCCGTCCAGCACCTCGATCTTCTTAAAATTGCGGCGCACATCGATCAGCACCCCATCGGTCAGCGCCTGCCCGCTCAGGCTGGTCCCGCCCGAGCGCAGCGTCACGGGGCGTCCCGCGCGCGCGGCCGCGGCAAAGAGCGCCCCCACCTCGGCCGCGTCCTCGGCAATGGCCACGGCCTCGGGCAGCAGCAGGAAGTGCGAGGCATCATGCGCATTGGCATGAATATCGATCGGTCGCGTGCGGATCCGATCGCGCTCGCCGAGGGCACCGCGCAGGGTGTCCAGGAAGGGAGCGTGCTCGGGGCGAGGGGCGGGGGCGAGAAGCGACATAGGGGCGACCGTTCGATGGAGGGATGGGGTTAGGGCACCATCCAGCCCAGCACGGGTGTGGACTGGAGGAAGATGATCACGGTGATGAAGGCCAGAAGCCCGAGGCTCCATGGCAGTAGTTTACGGAACAGGGTGCCCTCGGAGCCCGGCAGGTTCACCGCGGCTGCGGCCACCGCGAGGTTTTGCAGGGAGAGCATCTTGCCCAGTACGCCGGCGGAGGAATTGGACGCGGCCATCAGCACGGGGCTCAGGCCCGCCTGATTCGCCGCGGTCACCTGGAGGAGGCCAAACAGGGAGTTGGAGGAGGTATCGGAGCCGGTCAGGGCCACGCCGATCCAGCCGATCAGCGGCGAGAGCAGGGCAAAAAATCCACCCGTGGCGGCGAGGGCGAAGCCCAGGCTTGCGGTCTGACCGGAGAGGTTCATGACAAAGGCCAGCGCGAGTACGGAGGTCACGGTGAGGATGGTCCAGCGCAGCTGATAGACGGTCTCGCGATAGACCCGCAGGCCTTCGCGGATGCCCACGCCATAGAGCGCCATCGTGGCGATACCGGAGAACAGCAGCAGGGTGCCGGTGGCCTTGAGATGGTCAAACGTCATGTTCTGGGCGCGCACGGGTTCGCCCGCGGCGTCCACGATATCCAGGCCGGGCCAGCGGAATGTGACCGAACCCACCTCGGCGAGCCACGTCTTAATCACGGGGATCTGCGCGAGCGTGAAGATCGCCATGATCACCAGATAGGGGGCCAGTGCGCCCCAGGTGCGGCGCGCGGTTCCGGTGGGAAGCGGGCGGGTGCGGGTGAGCGTGCCGACGCCGGCGGCGCGATCCAGGGCCTCGCCCTCGCCCTCGGTCTCGCCGAGGTTCTCCTCCGCGGAATCCGCGGGGGTCAGGGTCTGCACGTGGCGCGGCTTCCAGAAGCGCATCGTGAGCAGCACGGCGCCCACGGTCACCACGGAGGCCACCACATCGGTGAGCTCCACGGCAAAATAGCTGGCGGTGATGAACTGGGCCCCGGCAAATGCAACACCGGCGATCAGCGCCACGGGCCAGGTCTCGCGCACTCCGCGCTTTCCGTCCACGATGAACACCAGCACGAGCGGGATCAGCACGGCGATCAGGGGCGTCTGCCGGCCGGCCATCGCGGCCAGCTCGTTCATCGGCAGGCCGGTCACGCCGTGCAGCACGATGATCGGCGCACCCATCGCGCCAAATGCGACCGGCGCGGTATTGGCCAGCAGCGATACCAGCGCGGCCTTAAACGGTTTCATGCCGGCGGCGATCAGCATCGCCGCGGAGATCGCCACGGGGGCACCAAAGCCCGCGAGGGATTCCAGGAGCGCGCCAAAACAGAATGCGATCAGGATCGCGAGGACCCGCAGGTCATCGGATACCGTGCGGATGGTCGCGCCGAGCACCGAGAACCAGCCGGTCGCGAGGGTGAGCCGATAGACCCAGAGTGCGTTGATCAGGATCCAGAGGATGGGGAAAACGCCATAAAACAGGCCCGCCGTGGTGGCGCCCAATACCTGGAGGGCGGGCATCTGCCAGCCCACCAGCGCGAGGATGATCGAGAGCCCGAGGCCCGCGAGCGCCGCATAGGCGGCCTTCACCCGGAATACGCCCAGCAGGATAAATAGCAGGATCAGCGGGGAGGCGGCGAAGAGCGCCGAGAGGGCGAGGGATCCGAATATCGGATCGAGGATCTGTTCAAACACGGTGAGGGCTCCGAAGGTTAGCGTCTTTGCGAATTTTTAGCGTCACTGTGAGGGTGCGCGCGACGCCTTCGGCCGTGGGGTCCACGGGGGTACTCGCCGCTTTCCCCGGGGGGAGGGGCGGCGGGCTCCGTGCCCGGGTGTCTGATAAACCAACATAATTGTCTTACAAGTTTACTTAACAGGCAATCCTCGTGGGAAATCCTCGCGCATAATTCCGAGGCGGCGACCCCGATGCCGATTTTTGGCCTCCGCGCTGTCGCATCGCGGCGGCCGCGGAGGGGGCCGACGGGCGCTGCCCGCGGGGCAAACACGGTAGTGTCCTGTAGTGACGGAATGAAGGAGTCGGTAGTGGCGAATCCCCGAGTTGAGGCCGTATCCATCGTGGATGCCGTGGCCCGCGATCTGCGCGAGCGACTCTTCGCCGCCGAGTTTCCCGGCGGAACCGGCTTCACCGAGGCCGAGGTCTCGGGTACCTATGGTGTGGCCCGCCCCACCGCCAAGGCCGCGATCGAAAAAATCGTGGGCGAGGGCCTGCTGGTGCGCGGCGCGCATCGCACGGCGCGGGTTCCCGAGCTGGGGCCCGAGGATGTCCGCGATGTTTATCACACGCGGGCGGTGCTGGAATCCGAGGTTCTGCGCCGGCTTGCCGCCGGGCGGATTGTGCCCGAGGATGCGCGCGCGGCCAATGCCGAGATCGGCCGGATCATGAATAGCGTGCCCGCGCTGGGCATCGTGGAGCCGGATATGCGCTTCCACGCCTCGCTGATCGCGGCGCTGGGCAGCCCGCGCACGTCCAAAATGTATGGCTCGCTGGTGCGCGAGGTCAAGATGTGTATGGCCCAGGTGCAGGGCCGCGGGCTCCTGGAACCCGAGCTGATCTGCGCCGAGCACGATCGCATCCTGGAGCTGCTCGCGGCGGGGGACGGCGAGGGGGCCGCGGGCCTGCTTAACGATCACCTCTCCCGCGCGCGGGAGCGCCTCGTGGCCGCACTCGGGGGCGAGGCCGGGCCGGAGGCCGCCGCCGCCCCCGGGGTGGAGCTGGGCGCGGGGCCGTATCCCGCGCCGACCCCGCCGCCGCGTTAGAGCCGGAAGACCTCGCGCGGCTGGGTCACGGTGAGATCCACCGCGATCCGTGCCGCCTCGTCCTCGCCAAGCTGGTGCCCCGCCACGAGCCCCGCGAGGAATGCGGCATCCGCGCGGCGCGACATATCGTGCCTCGCGGGGATCGAGCAAAACGCGCGGGTATCGTCGATAAACCCGGTGGTCTTCCCGAAACCGGCGCTATCGGTTACCGCCGCGCGATAGCGGCCAATCGCGCCCGGCGTATCGATGAACCACCACGGTGCGCCCGCATATACCGAGGGATAAAAGCCCGCGAGCGGGCCGATCTCGCGCGAGAACACCGTCTCGTCCACGGTAAAGAGGGCGAGGCGGAACGTGGGATTCACGCCAAAATCGTTGAGGATCCGGCGCAGCGGCCGGGTAAAGGCCCCGCTATCGGGCAGGTCGTGCCCGGTATCCGGGCCAAAACGGGCCAGCGTAGCGGCATGGTGGCTGCGGATCACGCCCGGATGCAGCTGCATCACCAGCCCGTCCTGGGAGGCCATCTCGGCGAGGCGATAGAGCATATTGCGGCGATAGGCCACGGCGTCCCCGGGGGCCAGCGTGCCGGCCAGGGCGGCGGCGTGGATGCGCTCGGCCTCGGCCTCGGCCAGCGGCTCACCCGTGGCCTCGATCACCCCGGTATCGGTGGATGTGCCCCCGTGCCGGGCAAAATAGGCGCGGCGATCGCGCAGTGCCGCGAGCAGTCCCGCATAGCTTCCCGTGTCGATATCGGAGGCCGCCGCGAGCCGCCCCAGCGCGGCGATCCACGTGGACTCCGCGGGGTCCATATAACGATCGGCCCGGAACGTGGGCAGGACGCGCCCGCTAAAGCCGGGGTCCGCGGCCAGGTCGCGATGCGCCGCAAGATCATCCGCGGGATCATCCGTGGTGGCCAGGACCTCGATATTAAAGCGCTCAAAGAGGGCCCGCGGCAAATACTCGGGTGTGGCCAGGCGCTCGGCGATCGCGTCATAGAGCTCCCCGGCATTGGCCGCGGAGGGGGCCCGGGTGATGCCAAAGACATCGTGCAGCTCGGTCTCGAACCAATAGCGCACCGGGGTGCCGGCAAAATGGGACCAGCCCGCGCAAAACTCCGCCCAGATTTCCCGCGCGCTCGCGGGGGAGGGCGCCCCGTTTTCGGCGATGCCCAGCCGGCCCAGGCCCACGCCGTGGGCGTGCAGTAGCCGGGTGACATAGTGATCGGGAGTGATCAGCAGCTCGGCGGGATCCCCAAAGGGGCGGTTATCGCGCAGCAGCGCCGCGTCCACATGTCCGTGCGGGGAGATGATGGGAAGCCCCGCGATCTCCGCATAGAGCCGGCGGGCGATGGCCCGCTCGGTGGGGTCGCTGGGCAGGAGGCGGTCGGGGTGCGGCGAGAGTGCTGTCACGATAATTTTTCCCTGTCTTCGTTGGCTGGGTGGTGGAAGGCTAGCGTTGCGGAGCCGGGCCCGTGGACTTGCGCACCGTGAGATGCGTGGGCAGCAGCACGGACTGGCCCGCGGGGGTATTGGGGCCCGCGCTCAGCCGCGCGAGCAGCATCGACACGGCCACGCGGCCCGCGCGCTCGATTGGCGCGGTGAGCGTGGTGAGCGGGGGATTACAAAAATCGGCCCCAAAAATATCGTCGCAGCCCACCACCGAGACGTCCTCGGGCACCCGCACCCCGCGCTCGCGGAAGCGCTCCAGCATTCCGATCGCGAGGAGGTCGTTAAAAACGATGCACGCGGTGGACGTGGAGTTGATCATGGCCTCGGCCGCGGCGGCCCCGGAACTCATATCGGGGGAGTATTCGCGGCTGCGCACAGCCTCCACGCCGAGCTTGGTGGCGGATTTTTCCATCCGCAGCCAGCGGCGCTCATTGGACCAGGAGCTATTGGGGCCGGAGATATAGGTGATCCTGCGGTGGCCCAGCGAGGCGAGGTGGTCCAGGGCCTGATCGATGCCCAGCGGGGTATCGATCACGACGCTGGGGATATCCGGCGCGAGCCGGTTGATCGTGACCAGCGGCATCCGCGCCGCGACCGCCGCGAGCTGCTGATCGCTCAGCCGCGAGGCGGTCAGGATCGCGCCATCGGCCGAGCGGCGCAGCGAGCCGATCGTGGCGGCCTCGGACTCGCCGGATTCGGCGGTATCCACCAGCATCTGCATATAATCGGCGGCCTTCAGCTGCTGCTGGGTGCCGCGGATCAGGCCAAAATAAAACGGGTTGGTGATATCCGAGACCAGGACGGCCACGGCCCGGGTCTGCCCCGAGGTGAGCGCCTGCGCCTGCGCGTTGGGGGTATAGCTCAGCTCCCGCGCCGCCGCGAGGATTTTCTCCCGGGTATGCGCATTCACCCGCGTCGGATTCGACAGGGCGCGCGACACCGTGGAGGTGGCAAAGCCGCTGAGACGCGCCACATCGCCGATGGTGGCGGGGCGCTCGCTGAGGGAGGCATCTTCCGTGGTCATAGGGAGATAAAACCACACTTGGCAAATAATGGCAAACGGTTGCAACAACGTTGCCGTTGTGTCTAGAGTCGGGGTCACAGCGGTTTTATCGCACCCACTCAAGGAGGAGTTCGGATGATGAAAAGACGAGCATTTATGGCCCTGGCCACGCTCACGACGGCGGGCCTGGCGCTCACCGCCTGTTCCGGCGGCAGCCCCGAGGCCGAGGGATCGGCCACGCCCGGGGAGATCGACGGAAAGGGTCAGACCCTCAACGTCCTGGTGGATGCCAATAACCTCTACCCCCAGGAACAGCAGCAGTGGTTTAAAGACGTCAACGATAAGTTCAAGGCCAAGACCGGCGCCGAGGTGAAATTTGAAACCTTCGCCACCGCCAATGACGAGCTCACCAAGATTCAGACCTCGGTGGTCTCCGGGCAGGGCCCCGATATCTATACCCTCGGCACCACGTTCACCCCCACCGCCTATGCCACCGGCGCGTTCCTGAAGCTCGACGAGGACTCCTGGAAGAAGGTGGGCGGCCGCGATCGCTTCACCGAGGCCAGCCTCGGCATCTCCGGACCCGATAAGGATAACGAGGTGGGCATCCCCGCCCGCAGCCGCCCGTTTGTGATGGCCTATAACACCGAGCTGCTTGCCGCCGCCGGAATTGATAAGCCCGCCGATACCTGGGACGGGCTGCGCGATCAGGCCAAGCAGCTCACCTCGGGAGACGTCTACGGCATGAGCATCGCCTATGCCGATAACTTCGACCCGTGGAAGTTCATCTGGGCCATGTCGGTCCAGGCCGGCAACCCGATCGTGGACGGCAAGAAGGTGCGCCTGGACGATCCGGCCACCCAGAAGGCCTTCGAAACCTATTTTGGCTGGCTCGCGACCGATAAGATCGTGGACCCCGCCTCGGTGGGCTGGAAGTCCAGCCAGGCACTCGCCGCATTTGCCGAGGGCAAGAGCGCGTTTATGCCGATGGTCACCGCCACCTCGATTAACACGCTGGATGCGTCCTCCGTGGCCGGCAAGTATAAATACGTCGTGATGCCCACCGTGGCCCCGGGCGAGACCAAGCGCCCCGCCGATGGTGTTGAGGCCGCGAGCATCCTCTCCGGCTCCAATTTTGTGGTCGCCGATTATTCCAAAAATAAGGACCTCTCGCTCGCCCTGATCGAGATGCTCACCACCGCCGAGGAACAGCGCATCTATTTTGATGTATTTGGTGAGATGCCCACCAATGCCGATGCCGCCGCGACCCTCGAAAAGGAGGATGCCACGCTCGCCCCGATCGTGGAGGCCTCCAAGCTCTCCGTGGGCACCCCGTTCACCGGGGCCTGGGGAGACATCCAGCTGGGCCTGACCAATGTGGCCGTGCAGGCCATCCCCGCGCTGAGCGCCGGATCGGTCAGCAGCGAGCAGATCTCCACGGCCCTGCGTGCCGAGCAGGAAAAGGCTCAGTCCGCCCTGGACCGCGCCAAATAATCCCCACACACCGGTACGAAAAGAGTTCATGATGGTTACGCCAGTTCCGGTACGCGAACGTACCGATGCTCGCGCGGCCCGTAGCGCGGCGGGTCCCAGCGACCCGCCGCCCGCGGCACCGCGCCCGAGACGCCCGCGTCGCTCGCGGGAACCGGTAGAACGCAACCGGCCGCTGTGGATGCTCGCCCCCGGCGGTATCCTGATGGCCCTGGTCATCCTCGTCCCGCTGCTGCTGGGTGTGGCGATCTCCATGATGGACCTCGACCAGTACAGCCTGCGGCAGTGGATTAACGCCCCCTTTATTGGCCTGGCCAATTATGTGGAGGCGCTCACCAAGTCCTCGCTGATCCAGTCGATCGGCATCAGCGTGGGCTATTCGGTCCTGGTGACCCTGATCTGCCTGCCGCTGGGAGTGGCCGCGGCCCTCGCCACCCAGAACCGCTTCCGCGGTCGCGGGCTGGTCCGCTCGCTCTTCCTGGTGCCCTATGTCCTGCCGATGTTTGTGGTGGGTACCGTCTGGCGCACGATGCTGCAGCCCGATGGGGTGGGCAATAAGATGCTGGGCAACCTCGGCATCGACGGCGGCCTCTGGCTCAACGGGCCGCAGTCCTATTGGGCGCTGGTTTTTGTGCAGATCTGGGCCTCCTGGCCGTTTATCTATCTGCTGGTGCTCTCGGGACTGCAATCGGTGGACAGCGAGGTTCACGAGGCCTGCGCGCTGGACGGCGCGGGCTGGTGGACCAAGCTGCGCTATGTGATCTTCCCGTATCTGAAGGGGCCGATCACGCTCGCGCTGATCATCTCCTTCCTGCACTCGGTGAATAACTTCACGCTTCCGTTTGTGCTCTTTGGCATCCCGGCCCCGGCCGATGTGAACGTGCTGCCGGTACTGACCTATATCACCGGCTTCCAGAACTTCCGCTTTGGGCTCTCGGCCGCGATGGCCGTGGTCTCCCTGATCCTCATTGCCATCCCGCTGTTTGCCTATCTGCGGGCCGTGAAACTCGATACCGGAGACGATGGTGCCGCCCGTGTCAAGAAATAGTGCCGTCCTGGCCTCCCCACGTCCCGGCGCCGAGCGCCGGGCCTCCGCCCGCAAGAGCGAGGCGCGCACCTCCCATATTCACCGGTTGCTGCCGCGCCCCCTGCTGATCGCCGTGATCTCCGTGCTCCTGGTATTTGCCATGGTGCCCGTGCTCTATATCTTCTTTGCGTCGATTAACTCCGATATCCAGGTGGCCCGCGGGGCCTTCTGGCCCACCGAGCTCACGCTGGATAACTACGCCAAGATCTGGACCACCGTGGATCTGGGCACAGGCCTCATGAACTCGGTGCTGGTGGCCGGATCGGTGGCGCTGGTCTGTGCCGCGCTCTCGGTCACCACCGCCTATGTGCTGGTGCGCTATGCGTTCCGCGGCCGGCTGCTCTTCCTGCGCGGCCTGCTCGCGCTGCAGTCGATCCCCGGAACCCTGCTGCTGCTGCCCGTATTTGTGCTCTTTTCCAGTGCCGCGTCCACGTTTGGGATCCAGATCATCGGTACCCGCTGGGGCCTGTTCCTGACCTATCTCACGTTTGCCCTGCCGTTCTCCACCTGGGTCATGGTGACGTATCTGCGCGGGCTGCCGCGCGAGCTGGAGGAGGCGGCGCGGCTGGACGGCGCCTCGCCGTTCACCATCCTCACCAAGATCATCGTGCCGCTGAGCTGGCCCGGGATCGTGGTCTCGGGAATCTTCGCCTTCCTGCTCGGCTGGAATGACGTGATGTTTGCGTCGGTGATGACCAGACCCGAGACCCGCACGGTGGCCGTGGCCCTACAGATATTTGGGGCCACCCAGGAGGGCGGGGCCGTGCCCGTCTATGGCCAGATGATGGCCGCCGCCCTGGTCTGTGCCGTGCCCGTTGTTGTTCTTTATCTCATTTTCCAGCGCTACCTCGTGGGTGGCCTGACCGCCGGAGGCGTGAAATAACATGACCAAAACCACCAGCAGCTGGACCCTCTCCGGGTTCGGCGATGAAATCGACGAGGACCCGCGCATTCAGATCGCGGTCCTGCAGGCACTCGGCGCGAAGCATATCGAGGTGCGCAGCGCCTGGGGCATCAATATTGTGGAGCTGCGCGATGACCGGCTCGAGGAGCTGCGGGCCCTGCTCGCGGAATCCGAGATGGGGGTATCGGCGATCGCCTCCCCCCTCGGCAAGGTGGATATCACCTCCGATTTTGACGCGGAGCTGGCCCGCCTGGACCGCGCTCTCAACGCCGCCCGGGTATTGGAGAGCCGCTATATCCGCATCTTCTCCTTCTATTACGGCGAGGGTGTGGACGTGGACTCGATCCGCGAGCCCGTGATCGAGCGCCTGGCCGAGTTCGCCCGCCGCGCCGAAAGCGCCGGAGTCATCCTGCTGCACGAGAACGAAAAGGATATCTACGGGGATACCCCCGCCCGGGTCCTGGACCTGATCACCTCGGTTAACTCCCCGGCGCTGCGCGTGGCCTGGGATAACGCCAATTACGTACAGGTGGGCTCGGTTCCCTTCGACGAGGGTTTCGCCGCGCTGCGCCCCTATCTGGAGTATCTGCAGGTCAAGGACGCCCGCGCCGCGGATCACTCCGTGGTGCCCGCGGGGGAGGGCGACGGCCAGCTGCGCGAGACCCTCGCGGCGCTCGCCGCGGATGGCTATTCGGGCTTCGCCTCGCTCGAACCGCACCTCGCGAGCGCCTTTGCCACCGGGGGCTTCTCGGGGGCGGCCGCGTTTGGGGTGGCCGCGCGCGCCTTCCGGGGCCTGACCGATGAGCTCGGGGTGGAACTGGTATGACACTCACCGATATCAACGCCGTGCTCGCCGGCGAGGGAACCGGCACCACCGTATATCGGGCCGTGATCGTGGGCTGCGGCGTGATCGGAACCCATCACGCCCGCGTGATCGCCGGACACCCGAGCTTTAGCGTGGAGGCCGTGGTGGACGTGGTGCCCGAGGCCACCCGGTCGCTCGCCGATCTGCTGGCCGGGGAGTTCCCCGTGCCGGCGCCGCGCACCCACGGCACGCTCACCGAGGCGCTCGCCGCGGGCGGGATCGACCTGGTGGTGATCACCACCCCGAGCGGCCTGCACGTGGCGGCCGCACGCGAGGCGCTCGCCGCGGGCGCGCATGTGGTGATCGAAAAGCCCATCGACGTGAGCCTCGTGAAGGCCCGCCGGATCGCGGATCTGGCCGATGAGGCGGCGACCCGCGGGCTGATTGTCACCGTGATCAGCCAGCACCGCTTTGACCCCGCCAGCGTGCTGGTAAAGGCGGCAATTTCGCAGGGCCGCTTCGGGACCATCACCTCGGGTGTGGCCTCGGTGGCCTGGTGGCGCGGCCAGGAATATTATGACGGCGGCAGCTGGCGCGGCACGTGGGAGCTGGACGGCGGCGGGGCCGTGATGAACCAGGGTGTGCATACAGTGGACCTGCTGCGCTGGTGCCTCGGCACGCCCGTGGAGATCTCCGCGCAGACCGCGCGCCTGGCCCATGAGCGCATCGAGGTGGAGGATACAGCGGTGGCCACCGTGCGCTTCGCCTCGGGGGCCCTGGGCGTAATCCACTGCACGACCGCCGCATATCCGGGCCTGAGTGCCCGGCTGCAGATCATGGGATCGCGCGGCTCCGCAATCATCGATAATGACCGGCTGGAGTTTTTCCACGCGGCCGATGACGGCGAATCCATCGCGGGCCACGGCCTGAGCGCTGTGGGCAGCGGCAACCAGGTGGATAGCGTGATCGATGCGGGTGAGACCTCCGCGGCCCCGCGCCGCGAGGACGAGTTCATTCGCTCACACTCGCGCCAATATGACGACCTCGCGCGCGCCCTCGGCGGCGGCGGCGAGGCCCCGGGAATCACCGCGCGCGATGCCACCGATTCGCTCGCGCTGGTGCACGCACTCTATGCCTCCGCGACGCTGGGCACCGCGGTGCTTTTTGCGGATGTCCTGGCCGGAAAATACGACGATCTGACACTGAAAACGGGGAACGCATCATGAAGTATTCGGTCTTTACCGCCTCCACGCCCGAGTGGACCCCCGCCGAGGCGGCCACCACCCTCGCCGCCCAGGGCTGGGACGGCATCGAGTGGCGCGTGACGGATCAGGCCGCCGCGACCCCGCCCGGATTCTGGGCCGGTAACCTCGCCACCTGGACCCTCGAGGGCCTCGAGGAGTCGATCCCGCAGATAGCCGAGATCACCGCCTCCGCGGGCCTGGAATTCTCCGGAATCGGCGGCTATGCGCAGGCCTCCGATCGGGTTAACTCCGAGCGTATGCTTGCCGCGACCGCCGCGCTGGGTGCCCGGCGGGTGCGCATCGCGATGCCGCGCGTGGACGGCCGGAACTATCCCGAGCTATTTGCGCGCACCCGCGGCGACCTGGAGTGGGTGGCCGAGGCCGCGCGCCGCCACGGCGTCATGGCGCTGGTGGAGCTGCATCACGAGACGATCACCCCCTCGGCCTCGGCCGCGCGCCGCCTCGTGGAGGGCCTGGATCCCGCCCATATCGGGGTGATCCACGACGTGGGCAACCTCGTGATCGAGGGCTTCGAAAACCACCGCGCCGGGCTTGAGCTGCTGGGCGAATATCTCGCGCATGTGCACATTAAAAATGCGCGCTGGGTGCCGGGGGAGGCCCGCGCGGATGGCTCGATTCCGTGGACCCACGGCTGGGCCACGCTGCGCGCCGGCCAGGCCGATATCGCCGCCTATGTGGCCGATCTGGTGGCCCACGGTTATGACGGCTGGATTACGCTCGAGGACTTCTCCACCGAGCTGCCCCTCGCCCGGCGCACCGCCGATAACCTCGCCTATATTCGGGAACTGGTGGATCGTGCCCGCCGCTAGCGACGCCCCCGCACGCTCGCGCCCCCGCTCCCGGGTGCGCATCGTGCACCTGGGCCTGGGGGCGTTTCATCGCGCGCACCAGGCCTGGTATCTGGAGCGGATCCAGCGCGCGGCCCCCGGCGACTGGGGCATCGAGGCCTATACCGGTCGCGGCCCCGCGGCCGCCACCGCGCTCGCGGCACAGGACGGGGTATATACCCTGGTGACCCGCGCCGCCGAGGGCGATACGTTCACGACCATCGAGTCGATAGTCTCGGCCATCAGCGGGGCGGAGGACGCGGCCTGGAACGCACGCCTGGGCCACCCCGATACCGCGATCATCACGCTCACCGTGACCGAGGCCGGGTATCGCCTGGCCCCGGGCGGCGGGCTGGATCTGGCCGATCCGGAGGTCGCCGCCGATCTCCGGCTGCTGGGCTCGGGGGAGCCCGGCGCACCCGTGACCGCCCCCGGAAAACTGGTGCGCGGCCTGCGGGCGCGGCGCGAGGCAGGGGCGGGCCCGCTCGCGATCCTGAGCTGCGATAATCTCGCGGGCAACGGCGAGGTGACCCGCACGGTGGTGACCGAGCTGGCCGCGGCGGTGGATCCCGCCCTGGCCGCCTGGATCACCCAAAACGTGTCCTTTATCTCCTCGATGGTGGACCGGATCACCCCGGCCACCACCGCCGAGGATCGCGCAACCGTGCTTGCCGAGACGGGCCATCACGATGCGATGCCCGTGGTGACCGAGCCGTTCTCGGAGTGGATCCTCGCCGGGGTATTTCCCGCGGGCAGCCCCGATTGGGCGAGCGTGGGCGTGCGCGAGGTCACCGATATTGACCCCTATGAGCGCCGCAAGCTGTGGCTACTCAACGCCGCGCACTCGCTCCTGGCCTATGCCGGGCTGCCGCGCGGACACCATACCGTGGACGAGGCCTTTGCCGATCCCGTGCTCGCCGGGCGCGTGGAAACACTCTGGGCCGAGGCCGCGGAGGTCCTGCCGCTGGATGCCGCGGAGATCGCGGCGGCCACCGCGGCGCTGCGCACGCGCTTTGCCAATCCGCGGATCCGGCACCACCTGGAACAGATTGCCCGCGGGGGAGCGCATAAGCTGCCGCCGCGCGTATTTGACCTGATGCGTGCGCGCCGGGCCGCGGGCCTGGAACCCGCGCGCGAGGCCCCGCGCATCGCCCTGGACTGGCTGGCCTATCTGGGCCGCGCGGATACCCCCGGTTCCGAGGGAGACATCCTCTCCGGAACCCCCACGAGCGAGCACCTCTATCGGGTGCTCGCCCCCGACCTGGCGCCTACCGCCACCCCCACCTAAGGAGAACCCCGTGAAAATCGATAGGGCAGAGGTTATTGTCACGAGTCCCGACCGGAATTTTGTGACGCTGAAGATCACCACCGATGACGGCCTCACCGGGCTGGGCGATGCCACCCTGAACGGCCGCGAGCTCGCGGTGGTTGCCTATCTCACCGAGCACGTCGTGCCGCTGCTGATCGGGAAGGATCCGCACCGGATCGAGGATACCTGGCAGTTCCTCTATCGCAGCGCCTATTGGCGGCGCGGGCCGGTCACGATGGCCGCGATCGCCGCGGTGGACGTGGCGCTATGGGATATTAAGGCCAAGGCCGCCGGGATGCCGCTCTATCAGCTGCTGGGCGGGGCCTCGCGCGAGGGCGTGCTGGCCTATGGCCACGCGAGTGGCAAGGATATCCCGGAGCTCTTTGACTCGATCCGCTCGCACCTGGACCAGGGCTATCGCGCGATCCGCGTGCAGACGGGTGTGCCCGGGCTGAAGTCCATCTACGGTGTGGCCTCGAATGCCGCCGCCGAGGGCAATACCGGGCGTCGCTATGATTATGATCCGGCCCAGCGCGCGGACCTGCCCGTGGAGGAGGACTGGGATACCCGCGCCTATCTGCGGCATCTTCCGAGCGTATTTGAGGCGGTGCGGGCGGAGTTTGGCCCCGAGCTGCCGCTGCTGCACGATGGCCATCATCGGATGACGCCGATCCAGGCCGCCAAGCTGGGTAAATCGCTGGAGCCCTATGACCTGTTCTGGCTGGAGGATTGCACACCCGCGGAGAATCAGAAGGCGCTGCGGCTGGTGCGCCAGCACACCACCACCCCGCTCGCCATCGGCGAGGTCTTTAATACCGTCTGGGATTATCAGACCCTGATCGAGGAGCAGCTGATCGATTATGTGCGCTCGGCCGTGACCCATACCGGCGGAATCTCGCCGATGAAAAAGATCCTCGACTATGCCGCGCAATATCAGATCCGTTCGGGCATCCACGGCCCCACCGATATTTCGCCCGTGGGTATGGCCGCGGCCGTGCACCTGGACCTTGCGATCCATAACTTCGGTATCCAGGAGTATATGAAGCACGGCGAGATGACCAATGAGGTCTTCCAGCAGTCGTTTACCTTTAACGACGGCTATCTGCACCCGGGGGAGCGCCCCGGCCTGGGCGTGGACCTGGACGTGGATGCCGCGGGAAAATATCCGTATCAGACCGCGTATCTGCCCTTTAACCGCCTGCATGACGGGACCGTGCACGACTGGTAGCGGCCGGCGGCGGTGGCGCCCGGCGCGGGAATCTCCGCGCCGGGCGCCGCCGCGTGCTGCCCGGGGCCGCGGTCCCGGGCGCAATTTCGCGCTCCGCCCGCGGTGGGCTAGACTGCTGAGGTACTTCGGCGAGGGCCGAACCCCCCTGTGGGTTCCGGCCGTTATCGACGCGGTGGGCAAGGCCTCGGCTTTTCCTCACGCTGATATGCGTTCGAGTTGAAATCTATCCCGGGTCGCCTCGGCCCCAATTAAGGAGTAATCATGGCTGATAACAGCTATAAGCTTGAAGCAGAGCTTCGCACCAGCTTCGGTAAGGGTGCGGCTCGCAAGCTCCGCGTCCTCGGCAAGATCCCCGCCGTTATCTACGGTCACGGTTCCGAGCCCAAGCACGTTTCGCTGCCCGCCCACGCCACCGGCCTGATCGTTCGCCAGTCGAACGCACTGATCACGCTCGACATCGAGGGCAACGAGGAGCTCGTTCTGGTTCGCGATATCCAGAAGGACCCCGTACTGCGCATCATCGAGCACATCGACCTCGCCGTCATCAAGAAGGGCGAAAAGGTTGAGGTTGAGGTTCCGATCCACGTTGAGGGTCAGGCCGCACCGTCCACCTTCGTCTCGGTGGACACCAACACCCTGCGTCTGCTGGTTTCGGCCATCGACATCCCGAATAACGTTGTCGTGTCGATCGAGGGCCTGGGCGAGGGACAGCACGTCTTCGCCAAGGACGTTGTTCTGCCCGCCGGCGCCGAGCTCGCCGATGAGGGAGACATCCTGATCATCAACGTCTCCGCCGCCGCGGTGAACGAGGAGCCCGCCGAGGCAGCAGCCGAGGCCGCCGCCGAGTAATCTCGGATCGGTTTCTTCCCCGGAAGACCCAGACCGGTCGGATCCGCGCCTCACGGCGCGCGGTCCGGCCGGTTTTTTGGTGCCCGGGGCCGGGAGGCTAGGGTAGTGGCATGACAGATCGGGCTGGCGGACGCCGCCTATGGACCCAAATTTTTCGGCGAAAGGCTCACGTTCCCGTGGCAGCAGCAGATACCTGGCTTGTGATTGGCCTCGGCAACCCCGGCCCCCAGTATGAGCGCACGCGCCATAACATCGGCCAGATGGTCGCGGCGGTACTCGCGGCCCGGCTCGGGCAGGCGTTTAAGCGTCACCGCAGCGGTGCCCAGGTATCCGAGGGCTTCCTGCGACCGGGCGGGCCCAAGCTGGTGGTGGCCACGCTCACCAGCTATATGAATGTTTCGGGTAAGCAGACCGCCGCCCTGGCGCAGTTTTATAGCGTTCCGGCCGAGCGCATCATCGTGGTGCATGATGAGCTGGATATTCCGTTTGATTCGATCAAGATTAAGATCGGCGGCGGACACGGCGGCCATAACGGTCTGCGCGATATCGCGGCGGCGCTGGGTACCCCCGAGTTTCTGCGGGTGCGCACGGGCATCGGCCGCCCGCCGGGCCGACAGGACGCGGCCGATTTTGTGCTCGCGCCCTTTAGCGCCGAGGAGCGCAAGACGCTGCCGATCCTGATCGATGATGCCGCGGATGCCGTGGAACTCCTCGCCGAGGAGGGCCTGACGGCCGCGCAGCTGAAGTTTCATACCGGCAAATAATGCCGGGTGGTGGCCCCGCCCGCGCGGCGGGGCCACCGGGGCCTAGGCGTCGAGCGCCACCGAGAGCGAGGTGATCTCGCTCTCATCGCGGTTCAGGCTAAAGCGGAACGCGAGGTTCTCCGCGCCGGCCGGGAAGTCTCCCGAGACCCGGCTGAGCACCGTGAGCAGCCGGTTATCGCGCTCGATGCCAAAGCGGGTCACGCTATAGGCATAGCTCGGGGTGGCCTGCTTCAGCCATTCGATGACCTCGCCGTGGCCGCGGAAAACCCGCCCCGAGCGCGAGGTGATCTGGGCATCGGGGGCAAAAAGATCCAGGGCGGCCGGGGCGTTTTTATCGCCCAGGAGTGCGAGGAAGCGATCCACGGGCAGGGGGAGCTCGGTGGTCTCATCGAGCGGTGACTCTAAACTCATCGTGGGGGAGCCTTCTGTGTCGGGTTCACGCCAAAATTTGGGGGGTGCGTGATCGGTGGTTGAGCGGTCAGGCTAACACCGTTTTTTCGTCGACCAAAGGGGGCCTGTCCGGGATTGAATCACGTCGCGTCGGCTTCCCGGGCGCGGCGTCCCAAATCGGGCAAAAAAGCCCCCCAACCGGGGGTAATTATTACGAGTGTGGTGTTAACGCGGGGCAAAAACCAACCCGCGCGGGCCGCGGGTGTCGGTGGCGCGGATTAGACTTACTCGGTGATGCTTTCGGGTTTGATTTCCGCACTCTCGGGTGCCCCCTCGTTCCGTAATGCCCTCGGCTATGCGCCGCGGGATGCCGACTTCTCGGTCACCGAGGGGCTCCGCGCCCCGCTGCTGGCGGGGCTGCTTGCCGAGCGCGGGGCCGCGGGTGCCCCGCCCGCGCTCCTGGCCATCACCGCCACCGGGCGCGATTCCGAGTCCCTCATCGCGGCACTCGAATCCCTGCTGCCCGGGGGCCTCATCGTGGACTTCCCGGCCTGGGAGACCCTGCCGCATGAGCGCCTGAGCCCCTCCGCGGAGATCGTGGGGAAGCGCCTCGCCGCCCTGCGCAGCCTGCGCACCTGGGACGGCAAAACCCCGCTGGTGCTGGTGGCCTCGGTGCGCGCCGCGCTGCAACCCATCGCCGATAACCTCGCCGCGGGAGACCCGATCACCCTCGTGGCCGGGGGCCGCGGCTACGATCTACACGGCCTCGCCGCCGAGCTCGTGGAACTCGCCTATGCGCGCGTAGACATGGTGTCCCGCCGCGGCGAGTTTGCGCTGCGCGGCGGCATCCTCGACGTCTTCCCGCCCGTGGCCGATCACCCCTACCGGGTCGATTTTTTCGGCGATGAGGTCGAGCAGATCCGCGCGTTCTCGGTGGCCGATCAGCGCTCCCTGCCCGAGCCCATCCCGGGCCTGGAGCTGGGCCCGAGCCGCGAGCTGCTGCTCACGGCCCCCGTGCGCCAGCGCGCCCGGGAGATGCTGCACGAGTTCCCCAATCTCTCCTCGATGCTCGAAAAAATCTCCGAGGGTATCCCCGTGGAGGGCATGGAATCGCTGGCCCCCGCGCTCCTGGAGCGGCTCGTGAATCTGGGCCACTATCTGCCCGAGGGCACGGCCGTGGCCGTGATCGCCCCCGAGCGTGTCACCACGCGCGCCATCAGCCTGAGCGAGACCAACCGCGAGTTTCTCGCCGCCGCCTGGAATGCCGCCACGGCCGGGGCCGGCGCCCCAATCGACCTCGAGAGCGGAGAGTTCATCACGCTCGGGGCGTTCCGCGATTCGCTGAAATACTCCCGCCCGGGCGAGAGCGCGGGCGATCACCCGTGGTGGACGCTGAGCTCATTCCAGCAGGGCCCCGAGGATACCAACCTGATCGATGTGGACGCGATGCTGGAGATCCGCATCGATGCCGAGGCCGTGCCCACCTTCCACGGCAATGTGGAGGGCGCGATCGACCATATCGCCCAGCGCCTCGGCGAGGGCTGGAGCGTGGTGGTCTCGGCGCGCGGCGCGGGCCTCGTGGAGCGCGCCCGCGATGTACTCAGCGAGCGCGGGCTGGCCGCCCGCATGGTGGACTCCCTGCCCGCCGAGCTGGATACCGGTGTGGCCTATCTGGTGCAGGCCGCGGCCGAGCACGGCTTCGAGGAGACCGAGATTCGCCTGGCCCTGATCAGCGAGGCCGAGTTTTATGGCCGCGCGGTGGGCTACGATTCCCGGGCCGTAAAAAAGCTCGCCTCGCGCCGCAAAAACGTGGTGGACCCGCTCCAGCTCACGCCGGGCGATTTTGTGGTTCACCAGACCCACGGCATCGGAAAATTTGTGGAGCTCACCCAGCGCACCGTCTCGGGTGGCGGCCGCAATCCCACCAAAACCCTGCGCGAATATCTGGTGCTGGAATACGCGCCGAATAAGCGCGGCTATCCGGGCGATAAGCTCCTTGTTCCCACGGATCAGCTCGACCTCCTCTCGCGCTATGTGGGTGGCGAGGCCCCGCAGCTCTCCAAGATGGGCGGCTCGGATTGGTCCCAGGCCAAGAGCAAGGCGCGCAAGGCCGTGCGCGATATCGCGGTGGAGCTGGTGAAGCTCTATTCCGCGCGGATGGCCAGCCGCGGGCATGCCTTTGGCCCGGATACCCCGTGGCAGCGCGAGCTGGAGGAGGCGTTCCCGTTTGCGGAGACCCCCGATCAGCTCACCACCATCGAGGAGGTCAAGGCGGATATGGAGAAGTCCATTCCCATGGACCGCCTGCTCTCGGGAGACGTGGGCTTTGGTAAAACCGAGGTGGCGGTGCGCGCCGCGTTTAAGGCCATTCAGGACGGCAAGCAGGTGGCCATCCTGGTTCCCACCACCCTGCTCGTGAAGCAGCACTTCGAGACCTTCGCCGAGCGCTATGCCGGGTTCCCCATCCACCTGCGCGCGCTCAGCCGCTTCCAGACCGCAAAGGAGGCCAAGGAGGTCATCGACGGCCTGGAACGCGGCACCGTGGACCTGGTGATCGGAACCCATCGCCTGCTCACCGATAACGTGGTCTTTAAAGACCTCGGCCTCGTGATCATCGACGAGGAACAGCGCTTCGGTGTGGAGCATAAGGATAAGCTCAAAAAGCTTAAGACCAACGTGGATATCCTCGCGATGAGCGCCACCCCTATCCCGCGCACGTTGGAGATGGCCGTGACCGGCATCCGCGAAATGTCCACGCTGGCCACCCCGCCCGAGGAGCGCCAGCCCGTGCTGAGCTTTGTGGGGCCCTATAACGAAAAGCAGGTGGCCGCGTCGATTCGCCGCGAGCTGCTGCGCGAGGGGCAGATCTTTTTTGTCCATAACCGCGTGTCCAGCATCGGCCGGGTCGCGAGTCAGCTGGCCGAGCTGGTGCCCGAGGCGCGCATCGCGATCGCGCATGGTCAGCTCTCCGAGGCGCAGCTGGAGCAGGTGGTGGTGGATTTCTGGGAGCGCAAATTTGATGTGCTGGTGTGTACCACCATCATCGAGACCGGCCTGGATATCTCCAATGCCAATACCATCATCATCGATCGCGCCGATAAATACGGCCTGAGCCAGCTGCACCAGCTGCGCGGGCGCGTGGGCCGCGGGCGCGAGCGCGCCTATGCGTATTTCCTCTACGATCCGGCCAAGCCGCTCTCCGAGACCGCCCACGACCGCCTCGCCACCATCGCGGCCAATAACGAGCTCGGTGCGGGCATGCAGGTGGCGCTCAAGGATCTGGAGATCCGCGGGGCCGGCAACCTGCTGGGCGGCGAGCAGGCCGGACATATCGCGGGGGTGGGTTTTGACCTCTACCTGCGCATGGTGGGCGAGGCCGTGAGCACGTTCCGCGGCGACGATACCGAGGGCCCGGCCGAGCTGCGCCTTGAGCTCCCCATCGACGCCCATATCCCCGATGATTATGTGGATAGCGAACGGCTGCGCCTGGAGGCCTATCAGAAGCTGTCGAGTGCCGCCTCGGGCCAGGTGGTCGCCGATGTGGACCGCATCGACCTCGTGCTTGAGGAGCTGCGCGATCGCTATGGCGAGCCCCCGCAGGTGGTCCAAAACCTGATCGATATTGCGCGCCTGCGCCGCCGCGCCCAGGCCTCGGGCCTGAGCGATGTGGTCACGATGGGCTCCAATCTGCGCATCGCGCCCGCGCATCTGCCCGATTCGCTTCAGGCGCGGCTGCGGCGCATGTATCCCAGCGCCAAATACCTGGCCAATGGCGATGCCCTGGTGGTGCCGATGCCCGTGATCAACGGCGAGGCGCTGGCCGATGCCGAGCTGATCGCCTGGGTTCGCGAGCTGCTGGACGCGCTATTCCCGCTGCCGCGGGACGCCGCCGCGGGCTAGGCGGGTGGGCGCCAGCCTGGTAGGTGGGCGCGGGTCGGGCGGGCGCGGCGGGTGTGGTGGAACATGGTTGAATGAGTCGGTGACTACCGCCGTTTCCTCCCCGCCCCTGCCCGCGCCCGTTCCCCCCACGCGGGGCCGGATTCCGTGGCCGCTGCTGGTACTCCTGGGTGTGGCAGGCACGGCAATCTCCGTGACCGGTTCCTGGATCCCGTCGTTCTGGGGTGATGAGGCGGCGAGCATCATGTCGGCCGAGCGTTCCTGGGCCTCGCTCTGGCCCATGCTGGGCACGGTGGACGCGGTACACGGCTTATATTATGCGTTCCTGCACGTCTGGATCGATCTGTTTGGGGCGAGCCCGTTCTCGGTGCGCCTGCCCAGCGCGCTGGCCGTGGGGCTGGCCACCGCGAGCCTCGCGGTGCTGGGTGCCCGGCTCTCCCGCCCGGCCGTGGGCATCACCGCGGCGGCCCTGTTTGCCACGCTGCCGCGCACCACGTATTACGGCATGGAGACCCGCGCCTATGCGTTTACGATGGTGCTGGTGATCTGGCTGCTGCTGCTGTTGATCTCGCTGGTGGCGCGCCGCGAAACGCGCGTTCTGCCGTGGCTGGGTTTTGCCGCGCTTTTTGCGGTGGCCAATATTCTGTTTATCTATACGGTGCTTTTTGCCCTGGTTTTTGCCGCGATTGGGCTGCTGATGCGGCCCGGTGCCGCGACCGCGTGGCGCGGGGCCCTCTGGATCGGCGCCGGCGCGCTGGTCTCGCTCCCGGTGCTGGTTTTTGCCTATCTGGAACGCGAGCAGATCGCCTTCCTCCACTCCCGTAATGGCTTTACCGCGAAGGCTCTTTTTGAGACCCCGTGGTTCACCAATACCCTGCTGGCCTGGATCGGCTGGTCGGCGATCCTGATCGGGCTGCTGCTCGGGGTGATTACCCGGGTGCGCCTGCGGCGCGGCCTGGCCGTGCGCCCCGGCCTGGCCGCGGTATTTGCCCCGCGCAGCGAGGGCGGGGCCGCGCTGCCCACGGTGCTGAGCGTCGGCGTGATCTGGCTGGTGGTGCCCTCGCTGCTGCTCGCCGCGGGAACCCTCATCACCCCGCTCTATTCCCCGCGTTATCTGGCCTTCACCGCGCCGGCCGTGGCCCTGCTGATGGCGGTGGGAGTGGTGGCCCTGGCCCAGGCGCTGCGCGCGGCGTGGCTTGCGCCCCTGCTCACGCTCGCGATGATCGCGGCGACGATTCCCGTATATCTGGATCAGCGCACCCCGTTCCCGCGCAATGGTGGAACCGACTGGAATGCGATCGCCGATACCATGGACCGGCGCGCGCAGCCCGGGGATGCCGTGATCTTTGATTCCACCCCGATTAACGCCCGCAAGCCGCGGCTCGCGCTGCACCTCTACCCCGAGGCCTTTGCCGGGCTGGAGGATGTGGGCCTGCGCACGCGCTTTGATCTCACTGATGGGCTCTGGGACCGCAGCTATGGCCTGGACGATACCATCGCCCGGCTCGACGGGGCCACAACCGTATGGTTTGTGCAGGCCTCGGAGAAGTTCAGCACCGATCCCGAGCGCAGCGCCGAATATCTGCCCGCACTCGAGGCCGCGGGCTATACCGTGGTGGATTCGGTGCGGCATAACCAGTCGGAGATTTTTGAACTGCGCCTCGGCGGTTAGGCCAGCGGGCGCAACAGGATCGCGCTGTCATAGTTTTTCTCGGGCCAGCGCACGGTATCGGCCCGGGTGAATCCCCAGCGCTCATAGAGCGCAAGCAGATGGCTGGCCGGCTCGGCGGTATCGAGGCCAATCGAGGTGCATCCCGCGGCGCGGGCTGCCCGCAGGCCGGTCTCCCAGAGGATGCGGGCCAGGCCGGTTCCGCGCGCCCCGGGATCCACGGCAAGCTGGTTCAGCCAGGCTCGCCCCGGTACCCGTGCGGCGGGGGTGAGCGCCCGGATACCCGTGCCGGGAGGGATCGTCAGGGTGAGTGTTCCCAGCGGGGGAGCCGAGCGGTGCGGCCCGGGCGCCTCGGCGACCCAGCTGAGCCCACCCGCGCAGCGCTCCAGGGTGGTGCCCACGTCCTGATCCACCGCGGTGAAATTGAGCCCGCGCGCGCCGAGTTCGGCATAGGCGAGGTGCAGCATCCGGGTGAGCCCGGGGGCATCCGCGGGGTGGAACGGGCGTATCTGCGGCGGCATGCCCCCACCCTAGCGGTGCCGGGCGGGGCCGCCGCCGCAAATACTGTGATTATCCGCGCGTGATGGAGGCAGTGCGGCGCGCGCGCCGCGCGGCGAGGGTGAGCGCAATTGCGGAGGCGATCACGGCGAGGAGCGATCCCAGAAGCACCGCGAGGATACCCTGATCCTTCAGCGGGCCGTCACCCGTAAACGCGAGTTCGGTCATCAGCAGCGATACGGTGAATCCGATGCCGCCCAGCAGCGCCACCAGGACGATCTCGCCCGGGCGCATGCCCGAGCCGCCGCCGCGCATCACGGCGCTGCCCAGCAGGCCACCCGCGGTGATGCCCAGCAGCTTGCCCACCGGGAGGGCGATCAGGATGGCCCAGAACGGGGCGGAGAGTTCGGATACCGGCAGCTGCGGGATCATCACGAGCGTGGCGGAGAAGGCAAAGAGCGGCAGGACCAGCCCATTGGAGAACGGTTCCAGGCGGTGGGTCAGGCGCTGCGCGGGCAGCGCGGGCATCACCAGGCCCAGCAGGACACCGGCAATGGTGGCATGCACGCCGGACTGATAGACCAGCCCCCAGGTGAGCACGGCCAGCAGGATCAGCGCGCCGCCCAGGATGGGCCCGCCGCGGCGGGCGAAGATCCGCGAGAGGATCGCAAATGCGAGCAGCGAGAGCGCCGCAAAACCGAGCGCCAGCAGATCGGGATCGGCCGTGAAAAACACCGCGATGATGAGGATAGCCACGAGGTCATCCAGCACTGCCAGCGCGAGGAGGAATACCCGAATTCGGCTCGGCAGGCCGCGGCCAAACATCGCCAGGACCCCCACCGCAAACGCGATATCGGTCGCGGTGGGGATGGGCCAGCCGCCGGTTTCCCCGCTCGAGGAGGTCAGCAGCAGATAGAGTCCCGCGGGAATAATCACGCCCCCGAGGGCGGCGATGGCCGGGTGCAGTGCGCGGCGCACGCTATTAAGCTCACCCGTGGTCATCTCCTGCTTAAGCTCCACCGCGACGATAAAGAAAAACACGGCCAGCAGCCCATCGCTGATCCAATGGCCCACGCTGAGATCAAAGCCGGCCACGCCCAGGTGGGTGCCCTGGAGCCCGATCAGCCAGGGCCCGAGGGCGGTATTGGCCAGGAGGAGGCCCAGCACGGCGGCGCCAAGCAGGAGGGAGGCGCTAAAGCGCTCCGAACGTAGTCTGTTCATCAGGATTCCGATCGTAGAGGAAACACGTTCATGCGCGTTTCCTACTCATCCGTAACTTCGAATGCGAAGTTCACGTGCCGACCAGACTTCCCGGCTCACCGAACATCATCTTATCCTTCCCAGGCGTAACGCATAGGGTGGATCGCGGGCGACGCCCGTGTTGCTCGGCTCAAGGAGGCACAGCATGATCGTTTCACAGCAGGACTTTTCCGCGCTGGATGCGGAAAATCTGGTTCGGGACCGCCGCGCGTTTTTCCGTACCGGGGCCACCCACTCCTATCGCTGGCGGGTTGCCCAGCTCCGGGCCCTGCGCGCGATGCTGATCACGCACGGGCATGAGTTTGAACACACGCTCCTCGCCGATGTGGGCAAGGGCGCCACCGAGGCCCAGCTCACCGAGATTTCCTTTACCGTGGGCGAGATTGATCACACGCTGCGCCACCTGCGCCGCTGGCTGCGGCCGCGCCGCGTGGCCGCCCCGGTCTCGCTCGCGCCCGCCCGCGCCCGGATCATCCGCGAACCGCTGGGTGTGGCGCTGATCATCGGGCCGTGGAATTATCCGTTGCAGCTGCTCCTGGTGCCGCTGCTGGGCGCGCTGGCCGCGGGTAATACCGCCGTGGTGAAGCCCAGCGAGATGGCCCCGGCCACCTCGGCGCTGCTGGCGCGGCTGGTCCCGCGTTTTCTGGACGCGCGCGCGGTATCGATCGTGGAGGGCGCGGTTCCCGAGACCACGGCGCTGCTCGCGCAGCGCTTTGACCACATTTTTTATACGGGAAATGCCGTGGTGGGGCGGATCGTGGCGCGGGCCGCCGCCGAATACCTCACCCCCACCACGCTGGAACTCGGCGGCAAATCCCCGGTTTTCATCGATGAGTCGGCCAATCTGCGCGACGTGGCGCGCCGCCTGATCTGGGGCAAGATGACCAATGCGGGGCAAACCTGTGTGGCCCCCGATTATGTGCTGGCCAGCCCCAAGACCGCGGCGCTGCTGCTGCCCGAGCTGGGGGCGGCGATCACCGAGATGTATGGGCTGGACCCCGCGGCCTCGCCCGATTATGGCCGCATCGTGAACCGGCACCACTTCGACCGGCTCGGCGCGCTGCTGAGCGGGCAGAGCCCCCAGATCGGCGGGGAGTCCTCCGCCGAATCCCTGTATGTTGCGCCCACCGTGATCAACGGTGCCGATCCGGAGAGCGCCGTGATGGCCGAGGAGATCTTCGGCCCGATCCTCCCGATCGTGCACGTGGCGGGCGCGGAGGAGGCCATCGAGTTTATAAACGCGCGGGAGAAGCCGCTGGCGCTCTATCTGTTCTCGGAGAGTGCGCGGGTGCGCCGCCACTTCCTGCGCCGCACCTCCTCGGGTGGCGTGGGTGTGGGCATCCCGATTGCGCACCTCACGGTGCCCGGCCTGCCCTTTGGGGGAGTGGGCCAGAGCGGCCACGGCGCGTATCACGGTGAGGCCTCGATCACCACGTTTAGCCACGAAAAATCGGTGCTGATCAAGGGCACCCGGCCCGATACGCTGCGCCTGATCTATCCTCCCTATACCCTCGAGCGCAAGCGGCTCATCGCCGCGGTCATGCTGCGCGGGCGCCGGGGCGACACCCTATGACGGACGATCCCCGCGCCGCCGCCGAGCTTCCCGCGATGGGGGAGCTCGCGGCGGCGATGCACGAGGTCCGCGGGGACTGCGTCTGGTCGGCCTCGATGACCCACGAATCGCTGCTGCGCTATCTGCTGGAGGAATCACACGAGTTTCTGGAGGCGGTGCAGGCGGGGGATTCCGCGGGCATCCGCGAGGAACTCGGCGATCTGCTGCTGCAGGTGGTTTTTCATGCCGAAATCGCGGAGGGATTTGACCTCAACGACGTGGCCGCCGCCACCCGGGACAAGATGATCCGCCGCCACCCGCACGTATTTGGGTCGGAGAGCGCGGGCACCGTGGCCGAGGTGGAGAGCGTCTGGGGTGCCGCGAAGGCCCGCGAAAAGGCCGACCGTGCGGGGCTACTCGCGGGCATCGCGCCGACGCTGCCGGGCCTGGCCCGCGCCCAAAAGGTGGCCTCCCGGCTCGCGCGCTCGCCGCTCGGGGAGGGCGTGGACGCGCCCGCGCTCCCGGATACAGCGCTTCCGGAGTTCGCGGATGAGGCGGAGCTGGGGGAGCTGCTCTATGCGATTGCGCGGCGCTCCGAGCGGTTGGGCCTGGACGCCGAGTCGGCACTTCAGGGCGCCGTGGGAGACCTCGCGCGGAAGATTGCCGCGGCGGAGGCGGTAGCGCGGGACTAGCCGCGCCCGCCCGGTCGGCGCCGCGGGCACCCCTGTGCCAGAATTGGGGCTATGGCTTCCGTAACTGCGCCGCGCGGCATGCGCGATTTCCTCCCCGCCGATAAGGCCCGCCGCGAACACGCCCTCGGCGTCCTGCGCTCGGTATATCGCCGTTTTGGTTTTGACGAGATCGAGACCCCGGTGCTGGAAAACTTCGACCGCCTGCACTCCGGGCTCGGCGGCGATAACGAGAAGCTCGCCTATAACATCCTGCGCCGCGGGCTCGACGCCGACGCGCTGACCGCCGCGGCCGCCTCCGGCGACCTCTCGGCCCTGACCGATCTGGGCCTGCGATTTGATCTCACGGTGCCGCTCGCGCGGTTCTATGCCAGCCACCGCGCCGAGCTGCCCGGCGTTTTCCGCTCGATCCAGATCGCCCCGGTCTGGCGGGCCGAGCGCCCACAGAAGGGCCGTTTCCGTCAGTTTGTGCAGGCCGATATCGATATCATCGGCGAGCCCGGCATCCTCGCCGAGATCGAGCTGATCGCGGCCACCACGCGCGTGCTTGCCGAGCTGGGCGTGAGCGGCACCCGCGTGCGCATTAACGACCGCCGCCTGCTGATCGGCATGCTCGCGGGCTTTGGCTTTGCCGAGTCCGAATATGAGTCCGTGCTGATCACGATCGATAAGCTTGATAAGGTCGCCGCCGCCGGAGTGATCGCCGAGCTGCGCGAGCGCGGGGCCACCGCCGCCGCCGTGGATGCCCTCGATCAGTACCTGGGCTCCGAGCGCCCCGCGGCCGAGGGATTCACGGTCGCCTCGATTGCCGCGAGCCTCCCCGCCGGGGCCGATCCCGCGGTGATCGCGGAACTCGCCGAGATCGGTGCCGCCGTGGATGCCGCGCGCGAGGATCCCTCCGCGCCCTCCAGCCTGCTCTTTGACCCGTTCCTCGTGCGCGGCATGGGCTATTACACCGGGCCGATCTTCGAGATTGAACACCCCGAGCTGGGCTATTCCCTGGGGGGCGGCGGCCGCTATGACGGCATGATCGGCCGCTTCCTCGGCCAGGATGTTCCGGCCGCCGGTTTCTCGATTGGCTTCGAGCGGATCGTGGATCTGATCGCGCTGGACCCGGCCGATGCCGAGAACTCCGTGGTCCTGGTCTATGACAAGAATGTGGCCCCCGGGCACCTGCTTGCGCTGAAAAACGAGCTCGCGGCTCGCGGGCTGCGGGTACGCCTGGACAAACGTGCAAAGAACTTCACCGCCCTGCTTGCCCGCGCGGCCGACGCGGGCTATGGATCCTTCGCCACCGTGACTTCCGAGACCGCTTCCGCCGCGGATCTGGACATAAAACCGCTCGCCTAGCGCGCACCCCCGGATACACTGGGACCTAAGCCCCCTACAGAGGAGATACAACTGTGGCACTTGTTGAATTTGTAACCGCTCGCGAAATTCTTGACTCCCGTGGAAACCCCACGGTTGAGGTCGAGGTCGGCCTGGACGACGGCTCCTTCAGCCGCGCCGCCGTACCCTCCGGTGCGTCCACCGGTGCCTTCGAGGCCTATGAGCTGCGCGACGGCGACAAGGACCGCTATCAGGGCAAGGGTGTTCTCAAGGCCGTGGAGGCCGTCATCGAGGAACTCGCTCCCGCCATCGAGGGCCTGCCCGCCGATGACCAGCGCATCATCGACCAGACGCTGATCGCGCTGGACGGCACCGATAATAAAAAGCGTGTGGGTGCCAACTCGATCCTCGGCGTGAGCCTCGCCGTGGCCCGCGCCGCCGCCGACTCCTCGGGTCTGCCCCTGTACCGCTACCTCGGCGGCCCGAACGCGCACGTGCTGCCCGTTCCCCTCATGAACGTCATCAACGGTGGTTCGCACGCCGATACCTCCGTGGACATCCAGGAGTTCTTCCTGGTTCCCCAGGGTGCCGAGTCCTTCAGCGAGGCATTGCGCTGGGGCACCGAGATCTACCACGTCCTCAAGGGTGAGCTCAAGGCCAATGGCCTCGCCACCGGCCTCGGCGATGAGGGTGGCTTCGCCCCCGACCTCGCGAGCAACCGCGCCGCCCTGGACTTCCTGATGGCCGCGATCGAGAAGGCCGGCTATACCCCCGGCAAGGACATCACGCTGGGCCTGGATGTGGCCTCCTCCGAGTTCTACCGCGAGGGTGCCTACCAGTTCGAGGGCAAGGCGCGCAGCGCCGCCGAGATGACCTCCTACTACGCCGACCTGGTCGCCAACTACCCGATGGCCACCATCGAGGACCCGCTGGACGAGGACGACTGGGATGGCTATTCCATCCTCACCGCCGAGCTGGGCAAGAAGGTTCAGATCGTCGGCGACGACCTGTTTGTCACCAACCCGGTGCGCCTGTCCAAGGGAATCCAGCGCGGCGATGCCAACTCGCTGCTCGTGAAGGTCAACCAGATCGGTACCCTCACCGAGACCCTCGACGCCGTGTCGATGGCGCAGAACGCCGGCTATACCGCGATCCTCTCGCACCGCTCCGGCGAGACCGAGGACACCACGATCGCCGACCTCGCCGTGGCCACCAACTGTGGTCAGATCAAGACCGGCGCCCCGGCCCGCTCCGAGCGAGTTGCCAAGTACAACCAGCTCCTGCGCATCGAGGAGGAGCTCGACACCGCCGCCGTTTACGCGGGTCGCGGAGCTTTCCCCCGCTTCCAGGCGTAGGCTTAAGCCAGACGTGAATCGCCCCCGGGTGGTGGCCGCAGAAATTGCGTGCCGTCTCCCGGGGGCGCTTTTTTGATCCGCTAGATAAAGGAGCGCCCGCATGACGAGCACCACCGAGAGCACCGCAGCCCGCGCCGGCTGGGTGCGCCGCCTGCGGTTTTCCGGGTTCTCGGCGATCATGCTCGGCGTGATCATCGTGGGTGTGCTGATCGTGGCCCCGAACCTCAAAATGTATGTGGAGCAGCGCCAGCAGATCGCGGCGCTGGAAAAGCTTGTGGCCGAGGATAAAACCGTGGTGAAGGACCTCACCGCGGAGCGGCAGCGCTGGAACGATAAAACCTATATTGAAACCCAGGCCCGGGATCGCCTGTATTATGTGAATCCCGGAGAGATCACGTTTATTGTAAAAAACGATCTTGACCCGGGGCGGCTTGGCGGCTCCCAACCGCCCATCAGCGAAGAGGTTCAGGCCACCAGTTCCGATTGGTCCCGCGGCCTCCTGGGGTCCTTCCTGGAGGCGGGGCTCGGAGAAAACGCCCCCACCCCCTAACTCACCCGTAGAACAAAGCGAGATTTCTGTCATGACCACCCCGCCCTTTGACCCGGTAACCGAACGCGATATCGCGATTGTCAGCGCGCAGCTGGGCCGCCCGGCCCGCGATGTGGTGGGAATCTCCGCGCGCTGCGTTTGCGGTGCACCCACCGTGGTCTCCACCGCCCCGCGCCTGGCCGATGGCACGCCGTTCCCCACGTTTTATTACCTGTGCCACCCGGCGGCCACCGCGTCGATCTCGCAGCTTGAGGCCGAGCATGTCATGAACGAATTTAACGACCTCCTGGCCGAGGATGAGGAGCTGCGCGCGCAGTATGGCCGCGCGCATGAGGCGTTCCTCGCCGACCGCCTGCAGATCGCCGACGTGGAGGAGGTTGCGGGAATCTCCGCCGGCGGAATGCCCGTGCGCGTGAAGTGCCTGCACGCCCTCGCCGGTCACGCCCTCGCCGCGGGCCCCGGAGTCAACCCGATTGGTGACCTCGCGCTGGAGCGCGCTACCTGGTCTCCCGAGGTCTGCCAGTGCCCCGATTATGGGGTGGACCCGGCCTAAGCCCCGGGTTTCCGGCCCCTCCGGGCTCACAGGGTTTATCCAGCTGCACATCCTGCCGAATCTGACTTGCGGTCTGACCCCGGGTCGCGGCAGTGATATCGTTATTATGCTCGGCGCCAGCGATGATGCCGGCACGAGATGCGGATGGCAGCGAGGGAACCCCGTATTTTGACCTACACACCTCTATCAGGAGAATTGTCACAGTGCCTAAAATATTGATCGTCGGTGGCGGCTATGCGGGTTTTTATACCGCTTGGAAGCTGGAAAAGCACCTTCGCAACGGTGAGGCCGAGGTCACGATGGTTGACCCGCTGCCGTATATGACCTATCAGCCCTTCCTTCCCGAGGTGGCCGCGGGCTCGATCGAGCCGCGTCACGCGGTGGTCGCCCACCGTCGCCACCTGAAGAAGACCAATGTGGTCACCGCCAAGGTCACCTATATCAACCACGCCGAGAAGAAGGCCACGATTCAGCCGCCGCTCGGCGAGGCCTATGACTTCGAGTATGACCAGATTGTCATCACCGCCGGTGCCGTCTCGCGTACCTTCCCGATTCCGGGTGTCGCCGATGAGGCCCTGGGTCTGAAGACCATCGAGGAGGCCGTCGCGATCCGCGACCGCATGCTCACCAATTTTGATCGTGCCGCCCAGCTGCCCGCCGGTGCCCTGCGCGATCGCCTGCTCACCGTGACCGTGGTGGGTGGAGGATTTGCCGGTATTGAGGTCTTCGCCGAGCTGCGTAGCTTCGCCTCCGCGCTGATCAAGTTCTACCCGCAGCTCACGTTTGACGATATCCACTTCAACCTGGTTGAGGCCGCCCCGCGCATCATGCCCGAGGTTTCGCTGGAGACCAGCCACTGGGTGCTGAAGAACCTCGCCGAGCGTGGCGCCAAGGTATACCTGGAGACCCAGTTCTCGTCCTGCGTGGACGGCAATGTGGAGCTCTCGGACGGCACCAAGTTTGAGTCGGACCTGATCATCTGGACCGCCGGTGTTATGGCGACCCCGCAGATCGTCCGCAATACCGATCTTCCCGTCGAGGGCCGTGGCCGCCTGGTCACCCGCGCCGACCTGCGTATCGGTACCGAGGACGAGATCTTCGAGGGTGCCTGGGGTGCCGGTGACGTCACCGCCGTTCCCGATCTCTCGGGTGGCGGAGTGGGCGGCATGTGCGTTCCCAACGCGCAGCACGCCGTGCGTCAGGGCCGCCTGCTGGCCAAGAACGTCGTGGCGGTCCTGCGCGGCGAGCAGCCCAAGCAGTACCTGCACAAGAACATGGGTGCGGTTGCCGGCCTCGGTATCGGCATCGGAGTCTTCCAGTCGGGCAAGTTCTCGATGAAGGGCTTCCTCGCCTGGGTCGCGCACCGCGGCTACCACGGTCTGGCCATGCCGACCTGGGAGCGCAAGTGGCGCGTCATCTGGGGCTGGTGGCACAACGTATGGCTCGGCCGCGACATCGTGGGCCTGAGCGCCACGCTGACGCCGCGTCGCGCATTTGAGGAGTTTGCCTCGCGTCCCAAGCCCGCCGAGGCACCGGCCCCCGAGGCCGCCGCCCCCAAGGCGGAGCCCAAGGCCAAGGCCGCACCGGCCAAGAAGGCCGCCGCCAAGGACGAGGCAGCCCCCGCCGCCGAGGTTAAGGCCCCCGCGGCCAAGAAGCCCGCGGCGAAGAAGGCTCCGGCCAAGAAGGCCGAGGAGACCAAGTAGTTTTTGGTCTGCTCCGAGGCGGCGATATTTTCCACCGGTGGTGGGGAGTATCGCCGCCTTTGCCGTGCGGCGCGCGCGAGCGGGCCGACCCCGATCCCCACGCGGCGGGGATCGCGCGGCCCATCCCGTAGACTAAATTCGGCGCTCACGCGCTTGCCCCCATAGTCCAATGGCAGAGACAGGCGACTTAAAATCGCTCCAGTGTGGGTTCGAGTCCCACTGGGGGTACCGTCAGGGCCCAGGATCATCACGATCCTGGGCCCTTTTGACCCTCCGCCGTGCTAGATTCTGAGCGTGTCCATCATTACGCTGAACGGCCGGCTAATCTGCGAGAACCAGGAGCAGAGTGCGCGGGTACGCGCCCATCTGCCGCGCCATCTCGAGCTGACCCGGGCCGAGCCCGGGTGCCTGCATTTTGAGGTGCGGAAAAGCGATGATCCCCTGGTCTGGGACGTGACCGAGCGCTTTATCGATGCCGCAAGTTTTGCCGCGCATCAGGCGCGCGTGGGGGCGAGCGAATGGGGTCGGGAGACCGCCGGGATCGCCCGCGATTATCGGATCACGGGGCTTGACGCTGCCGGGCCGGGCGCGGCTTAGGCCGGGACCGCTCGGGGGCATCCGACACCCGCGGCGTCACATTTGAACCGTTATCAGGGTCGTATCAGGGGCCCCGGGTAGCGTGACGGGACCGGCCGCCGCGGGGATACCCCGCATGGCGACCCGACACAAAGGAAAGACAGATGATCGACACCCGAAGCCCGCGCGCCCGCGTGGGTACGGCGCTCGGTGGCGGCGCACTCGCGCTGTTCCTGCTCGCCGGATGTGCCAGCAAACCGGAGACAGCCATGACCCCCACCCCCGAAGCCTCCTCCTCCGCGCCCGCCGCCGCGGAAATCCCCGCCGAGACGCCCGAGGCCAATGCGCGCCTCTTTGACGCGGTCGCCGCGAATAACCCCGAGGCCATCGCGCAGGCCCTCGCCGACGGGGCCAACCTCGAATCCCGTAACGACCGCAATCAGACCCCCGTGATCGCGGCCACCAAATCCCAGCTCGATGACGCCGCGGAGGCCCTGATCCTGGCCGGCGCCGACGTGAACGCGAAGGACGATCTCCAGGACAGCGCCTATCTTTATGCCGGGGCCGAGGGCTATAACCGGATCCTGGAGCTCACCATCGCACACGGTGCCGAGCTGGAGAGCGTGAACCGCTACGGCGGCACCGCGATCATCCCCGCCGCGGAGCACGGTTATGCCGATACCATTCAGATCCTGCTGGACGCCGGGATCAACCCCAACCACATTAATAATCCCGGTTGGACCGCCCTCCAGGAGGCGGTGCTGCTCGGCACCGACGGCGAGAACCACCAGGAGAGCGTGCGCCGCCTGATCGCCGGGGGCGCGGACGTAAACCTGCGCGATAAGCGCGGAAGCACCCCGCTTAATAACGCCCTGAATAACGGCTTTAGCAATCTCGCGGCGCTGATTTCAGCGGCCGGCGGCCACCGCTAAGATACCCGCCGGGCCGCCGTCCGCCCGCGGGCGGACGGCGGTATTTTCCCGCGCAGGATACTCGCGGCAAGCCCTGAGAGAACACCCTTTATTCGGCGCGCCCGCGGGGTTATCCTGGAATCTATCGGCGCCACGGATCGACGCCGGAAAGGTCAGAGCGTCATGTCGATCACGTCCCTGAGTCCCGCCTCCCGTCTCCTCCCCACCGCGCTGGGCCCCGTCGAATATGCCGAGCGCGGCAGCGGTATCCCGCTGATCGTCCTGCACGGCACCTCGGGGGGCTATGATCAGGGGCTGCTGCTCGCCGATGTCCTGGGGGAGGATTCCGGCGTGCGCGTGATCGCGCTCTCGCGCCCCGGCTATCTGCGCACCCCACTGTCCACCGCCCCCGGCCCGCTCGCACAGGGTGCCCTGGTGCACGCGGTGTTGGATGAGCTGGGAATCGAGCGTGCCGCGGTCGCGGGCGTGTCCGCGGGCGGCATGGCCGCGCTCTGGGCCGCCGCGCGCGATCCCGAGCGGATTGGTGCACTGGTGCTGATCGAGGCGCTTGTGCGCCGCCAGAATATTCGGGGATCCGCGCTGGTGGACCTGCTGCTGACCCGCCGCGGCATCGCCCGGGCCGCGGTCTCCGCGCCCGTGCAGCTCGCGATGACCCGCTGCGTGGAGCCCGCCGCGGATGGCTGGGACCCGCGCCGCCATGTGCGCCGGATGACCGCCGCCACCTTCCCCTATCGCCCGCGGATGGCGGGCAGCGCAAGCGATGTGGAATATGCGCAGAGTTTTATCGCGCCGCCCGCCCGCGACCTGACGCTTCCCACGCTCATCCTGCACGGCGATCGCGATCGGGTGGTGCCCGCCGCCGCCGCGCGGGAGCTATCCGAACTCCTCCCCGATGCCCGCTATCGGGAGATTTCCGGGGCGGATCACCTGGGCACCGTGCCCTCGCATACCGTGCGCCGGGAGATTCCGGCGTTCCTGCGCGAGCGCTTCCCGCACGCATAAGAACTGTTCAGCAGGCACTTACCCGGCGTTAAGACTGGCGCGTTAATCTCGTTTCAGGTCGGCGGGTGAAAGCCCGACGATCACCAAAATTAGGCTCCGATCGGCCGTGTCCGGTCGTGGGCCGTCCACTTCCCGCGGCCCCTAGCCGGGTACGCGGGGCTATTTGGCCTCGTCATAGCGCTCGACGATGGCCACACTCAGCGGAAAGTCCAGCGGGAACCGGCCAAAGAGGAGCCGCCCGGCCTCGCTCGCGGCCTCCTCGATCGCGGCGGCCACCTCCGCGGCCCGGCGCACCGGCGCATGCACCACCACCTCATCGTGCAAAAAATACACCAGGTGCGGGCGGGCGACGGGATCGGGATCCATCGCGGCCAGCCGCGTGCGCAACCCCGCCATCCAGCACAGCGCCCATTCGGCGGCGGTGCCCTGGGCGATAAAATTGCGGCTGAACCGCCCCCAATCCCGCGCGAGGGTGCCCGCGCGCCGCCGCTCGGCCTCGCTGCCGTCCACCTGCCCGGCCCGGCGCTGAAATTCAAACCACTCGGGCTCGGGAACGGGCGAGGCCCGGCCCAGCCAGGTGGATACCGAGCGGCCGCGTTCGCCCGCGCGCGCCGCGGATTCCACGAGCTCTATCGAACGCGGAAACGCCCGCCGCAGCCGCGGCATCAGCGCGCCACTCTCGCCGCCGGTGGCACCATAAAGAGCCCCAAGCATCGCGAGCTTGGCCTGCGCGCGCGTGGGGACCACGCCCGCGTCCACCAGCCCCTGATAGAGGTCCTTTCCCGCGCCCGCCGCGGCCATCGCCTCGTCCCGCGACATCCCCGCGATGATGCGCGGCTCCAGCTGCGCGGCATCGGCCACCACGAGGGTCCAGCCGGGATCCGAGCGCACGGCCGCCCGAATCTGCGCGGGCAGCTGCATGGCCCCGCCCGCGCTGGTGGCCCAGCGGCCCGTGGCGGTTCCGGCCACCACATATTCCGGGCGGTAGCGGCCGTCGCGCACCCAGGTATCCAGCCACGTCCAGCCATTGGCGGTGAGTAGCCGGGACAGCGATTTATAGCGCAGCAGCGGCTCGATCACCGGATGCTTAATATCCTTCAGGAGCCACTTGCTGGTGCTGGCCACGGCGATGCCCGCGCGATTAAGTGCGCGCAGCACCTCCTGCGGCGAATCCGGGTTCAGGGTGGGCGCGTCCAGCTCGGCGCGGATCACCACGGCAAGCTCCTCGAGGCGCTCGGGGCGGCCGCCAAAACGCGGCCGCGGGCCCAGCTCGCGGGTGAGAATGCGGTCGTGCTCCGCTGCCGACCAGGGCAGGCCCCGCGCGTAAATCTCCGCCGCAATCAGCGCCCCACCGGACTCCGCCGCGAGCAGCAGGCGCAGCCGGGAGCCCGCGATTGGATCGGCCGCGACGGCCGTGGCCAGCGCCGCGCGCTGCCGGGAAAACTCGGAAAATACCTCCGCGGGCTCGAAGTCGCCGCGCCGATCCACCGCGTCAAAGAGCGTGACCAGATCCTCGGGAACATCCGGTTCCAGCGCCGGATCGGTGCGCGGCCACGGTGAATCCGCGGCCACAAAAAACGCCCCCGCGGGTACGGCGGGGGAGTGCGCAAGAACCGCGTGGCCCAGCCGAAGGTCAACGCAGCGCGCGAGGGTGACCCCTGCACGCAGCAGCTGCGGATACCACTGGGTGGCATCGGACCAGACCCAGCGCGGGGCGTGTGTGGCCTCATATTCGGCACAGACCGCTGCCAGATCGCCGGGCGATACCGTGCGCGCGGGGCCGGCCGGGGCGCCCTCGGCATCGAGAAGGGTGAGTGTGGCACCGGAGTGCGGGGAGCCGGTGAGCAGCACATACATGCCCCCATTCTGCCGCGCACCGCCGACAACCGCGCGCGCCACGCGATCCGCGCTAGCGCAGGGGGAGCGCCCCGGTATTCTCGGCGGGCCAGAGCGCGGGGCGGATCAGCCGCCGCCAGAGATAGGAGGAGAGCCCGACCCCGCCAAAAAGCAGCGCAAAAATAAGC
The DNA here is from genome assembly GCF_020424085.1 of Mycetocola spongiae. NCBI lineage: Bacteria > Bacillati > Actinomycetota > Actinomycetes > Micrococcales > Microbacteriaceae > Mycetocola > Mycetocola spongiae. The sequence continues at coordinate 2,990,037 of NZ_CP080203.1, forward strand.
AGGAGCACGGCGTTTCCGGGGTTGTGGATATGGTCGATTGCGGGGGCCAGCAGCGCAAAGAGCGTGGTGTAGGCGGGCACCGCGGCGGCAACCCAGATCCGCCAATCCCAGGCCAGGAGCGCGCGACCGCTGGTTTTGCCCAGCGGGATCAGCAGGATCGCCGCCGAGCCGATGCCGGCCATCGCCATCACGTTAAAGAGTTCGGCGATAAACAGGCCCAGCGCATCGCTTCCCGTGCCCAGCAGGGTGGAGCCGATCCAGCCGATCACGCCGATCAGGAATACCCCGATCACCCGGAACAGGCCGCTGCGCCCGCGCTGCCCGCGCGTGGAATCGGCGCCGAGCCCCAGCGCAAAGGCCAGGCCAAAGAGCAGGGCGGGTTCGAGGCCAAGCACCCGCGAGATCACCGAGACCACCACGGCCGCCCCGAGATAGCGCGGCGCGATTAACACGCTGGGTTCCCCGCTGATGCGGCGGCGGCTGAGCCAGGCGGGAATCACGGTGCCGGCCGCATTCACGAGGGTCAGGGAGACCACGGCCGCCAGGTAGAGCCGCAGATAGGCGGCATCCGAACGCACGGGCATCGCAAATAACACAATTGCGCTCAGCGCGAGGATGCTCACGAGCGAGGTGGCCCACGGATAGCGCACCTGCAGGGGCTCCTCGGTTTCGGCGGGGAGCGGCCCGCGGTTGCGCCCGGTGAATCGCAGCGGGCCGCCGCCGCGGCGCAACCCACCCGCGAGCATCCGGGCGGGCACCAGGATCAGCCCGATCGTAGCGAGGGCCAGGGCGGCCGCGCGGATCCAGACCCCGGCGGCGGTATCGCCGAGCGCGGGTTGCAGAACGTGGGTATAGCGGGTGCCCGCGGTCCAGTCCCAGGAGTGATCATGCGGAGGCTCGGGGGTGGGCTGTGTGGTTTCGGGCGCGGGCTCGCCGGGGGTGGGTTCGGGCGTGGTGGGCGGCGCGCTGGCCGGCGGTGCCGAGGCCCCGGGGGCGGGCGGCGGAGGCGGGATTGCGCCGCCGGGATTGGGCCCAAAGACCACGCGCAGCGTTCCGCTGCCCGCGCCGGGGTTGCCCGCGGCATCGGTCTGATAGGCCACCACCGTGGCGGGGCCGTTTATCGCAAAGCTTCCCGTGCAGTTCCAGGCCCCGGCACTCACCGGGGCGGTGCAGAGCACCGCATCGCCGCCGGAATCGGGCACCGCGTAGACGGTCACGGTGGACCCGTTTTCGCCCTCGCCGGAAAATACGGTGGCGCCCTGCAGCGAGGAGCCCGTGGCGGGTTGCAGAATCTTCGGGGCGGGCGGCGGGGCATTATCGATCGTAATATTCAGCGCCGGGCTGGGATCGGAGGAGGCGCCGTTGCTAAAGCTCGCCGATTGGCGGGCGGTTGCGGTATAGGAACCCCGAAGGCCCAGCGGCACGGAATAGGCCCAGCGACCGGAGCTTTGCACGGGGGTATCCCAGGCGCCCACCCCGGCGATGCTCAGCCGCACGGTGGCACCCGGATAGCCGGTGCCGCGGATCAGCCCGGCACTCGCGGCCCCGGGATCGGTGCCGATGGTCGGGGGCGTGAGTACCGCGATGGTCACGGGCTGCGAGAGGCCCCGCTGGGTGCCATCGCTGCCGCTGACCGAGGCGGCGGTCAGGCGCACGGCCGGGCCGCTGATGAGCCCGCGGACCCGACACTCATAGCGGGTGTCCTGAGTGGCCTCGACCCGGCATACGGCGGAACCCTCGGCATAGATGACCACCGAGGAGCCCGCGGGTTTGGAGCCGGAGGCGGTGAGGGAATCGGTTCCGAAGAAGGCGCCATTGGCGGGGGAGGAGATGGTGGTGGCGCCCGGGGCCGGGGTGCCCAGGCCGGGCTCGCTGGGCCCGGGCGAGGGGCTTGCGGCCACCGCCGATTCCGGAAGAACCTGGGGCGTGGCCGAGGCACCCGCGGTCGGCAGCAGGAGGGCCAGCGCCAGCAACGGCGCGAGCGCGGCAAAAAGCGGAAGGCCCCGCATCCGGGAGCGGCGCGCGATGGCCGTCACCGAACCCCCCGCGGGCGGTGCCGACGCGGGAAGAAGGGAGAATCTCGTGGATGTGGGCGACACGATACCACCCATTCCAGCCCGAACCGGGGGCGTTGTCAAAGACATCGGACCCAAAAGGCAATCATTCCCAGATAAACGTTGCAATCGCGCGCCGCCAAAATCCCGGGCGTGGTACGTCGCCCGGGCACCCTCTCCCGGTAGATTCACGGACCAGGTGCGCTCCGAGTGCGTAGAATGGGGCCAACTCATTCGCAATCACAGCTACCCCTAAGGAGCGCCCCGCATGTCGCAGTGGCTCATTCCCGTCCTCATCGTCGTGGCCCTCGTGGTCATCGTCGGTATCTACCTCTGGGCCACCTATAACTCGCTCGTGGCGCTGAAGGTCCGCGTAGACGAGGCGTGGAGCGATATCACGGTGCAGCTGAAGCGTCGCGCCGACCTCATCCCCAACCTCATCGAGACGGTGAAGGGCTATGCCGCGCACGAGAAGTCGGTTTTTGAGGCCGTCACCCGGGCACGCTCCGAGACCCTGAGCGCGCAGAGCCCCGCCGAGGCCTCCGCGGCGGAGAACCACATGCAGTCGGCCCTGAAGTCCATCTTCGCGGTGGCCGAGGCCTACCCCCAGCTCCAGGCGAGTCAGAACTTCCTGCAGCTGCAGAGCGAGCTCGTGGACACCGAAAATAAGGTGCAGGCCTCGCGTCGGTTCTTCAACGGCGGCGTGCGCGAGCTGAATACCAAGATCCAGGTCTTCCCGAATAACATGTTCGCCCGGCAGCTCGGCTTCTCCCAGCGCGAGTTTTTTGAGGTCGCGGATGCCGCGTCCATCGCCGAGCCTCCCCGCATCCAGTTCTAGCGGCCGGGCCGGATACGGCGCCGGGCAGACGGCCGTACTTTTCGGAAAGTGAAGCACTAAAACATGTATCGAGCGATACGCGCAAATAAAATCAACACCGTGGTCATCATGGTCATCTTCATCCTGATCATCGGGCTATTGGGCTGGCTGGTGGGCTATCTAAATAACAGCCCGGGCATGACCATTGCGGTGTTTATTGGCGCGATTATCTTTGCGATCATTCAGTACTACGCCGGTTCCCGGCAGGCACTAACCATCAGCGGCGGCCAGCAGATCACCCTGCAGGATAACCCCCGGCTCTATCGCATCGTGGAAAACCTGGCGATCACCACGGGCACACCGATGCCCGCCGTCTATCTGATTCAGGATCCCGCGCCCAACGCCTTTGCCACGGGCCGGGATCCCGCCCACGCCTCCGTGGCCGCCACCACGGGGCTGCTGGAGATCATGACCGACGCCGAACTCGAGGGCGTCATGGCGCATGAGCTGGGGCATGTGCGCAATTACGATATCCGCGTCTCCATGATCGTATTTGCCCTGGTCGTGGTGATCGGTTTTATCTCCGATATGTTCATGCGGATGGCTTTTTTTGGCGGAATGGGCCGTAATAATAACTCCAATAACGGCGGCGGCAATAACCCGCTCATGCTGATCTTTGGCATCGTGGCCATGCTGGTCGCGCCGCTGCTTGCGAGCCTCGTGCAGCTCGCGGTCTCGCGCCAGCGCGAGTATCTCGCCGATGCCACGGGCGCCCTGACCACCCGGCACCCCGAGGCGCTTGCGAGCGCGCTGGCCAAGCTGGATGCCTACGGCCGGCCGATGCAAAAGCAGAACTCCTCGATGGCACACCTGTGGATCGCCAACCCGCTTAAATCGGGCACGATGGCCAAACTCTTCAGCACGCACCCCCCGATTGCCGACCGCATTCGCCGCCTCGAGGAAAACTCGGAGCGCTTCTAGGCGTCCCCGAAAAGCGGACACGAACGCACGTTCGGTCGTATTTTCTCGTTCCTGCATATTGCCGCGCTTAGACTGAGCCTGTGTCGAAAATAACGGATAGTACTGCCCCGGATTCCGGGTCCGAATCGGTGGACACCGAGGCCGCGGACGTGCGCGTGCTGAAGACCGATATTCAGGACACCGTGCCGCGTGGCATTCGCATTGCCGGGGCCTGGTCCTGGCGGCTGTTGGCGCTCTTTGGGGTGCTGGCGGTATTTATCTTCCTCATCATGGAGCTGCGGCTCCTGGTGATTCCGTTGCTCGTGGCGCTGCTGATCTCCTCGCTGATCACCCCCGTCCACCGGTTTATGGTCAAGCGTGGTGTGCCCAAGGGGCTCTCCGTGGCGGTATCCCTGCTCGGGACGATCGCGGTGGTCGCGGGCCTGCTCTGGCTCGCGGGTAACCAGATCGCCCAGGACTCGGGCGAGGTCAAGGACCGCACCATCGCCTCCTTTGAGGCCTTTAAGGTGTGGCTGCGCGATTCCCCGCTGCATATCGGTGATGCCGATCTAACGGCGTATTTGCAGTCGCTTATGGAGATGATCCAAAAGGATAGTTCCGCGCTGTGGTCGGGCGCGCTCTCGGTGGGCTCCACGCTGGGACATGTGGGCACCGGACTGCTGCTCACGCTCTTCTCGCTGCTGTTTTTCCTGATCGACGGCCCCGGAATCTGGCGCTTTATTGTGCGCCTGTTCCCGCGCCGCGCGCGCCCCGCGATTGACGGGGCCGGCCGCGATGGCTGGAATACCCTCGCCAATTATGCGCGCACCCAGATTTTGGTGGCCACGATCGATGCCGTGGGTATCGGCGCGGGTGCCTTTTTCCTCGGGATCCCGATGGCATTGCCGATCGCGGTGCTGGTCTTCCTGGGCTCGTTTATCCCGATCGTGGGTGCCGTGCTGACCGGCGCCGTGGCCGTATTTATCGCGCTGGTATATAACGGCCTGTGGATCGCCGTGATCATGCTCGCGGTGGTCCTGATCGTGCAGCAGGTTGAGGGCCATGTCCTGCAGCCGCTGCTCATGGGCAGCGCCGTGAAGATCCACCCGCTGGCCGTGGTGCTGGTGGTGACCGGTGGGGCAATGCTGGCCGGAATCCCGGGCGCACTGTTTGCGGTGCCCGTGACCGCCGTGATCAACCAGATGACCCGCTATATTGCCGGGGCCAGATGGAAAAACGATCCTCAGGCACTCGCGATGGCCGCCCCACGGGTGGCGGACCCCGACCCAAACCCGGACCCGGTGGAACTCTCGGGGCTCGCGGCCAAGATCGCCGGCGCCGTAAAATCCGGTGCTGCCGCCCGCAACGCCACCGAGCCGAACCCGAAGGCCGCCACACCCGGCACGGAGGCCACCCCGGATACCCCGGCAACGCCCCGGGACTCCGATAGCTCGCCCTCCGCCTAGCCGGAACCCTTATCCCCGGTCCGCCGCCGTCCCGCGCCGGCAACACCATACCCGTAATTCCGAGAGAGACAGGCCCCCGCGCTCGCGGGGAGCCGGGAGAAAACCGTGATCGCTAATAACCTGGGACCCACCCTGGACGCACTGAAGGCCGCCCGCGAGGTGGTCGGCCGCGTGGCCGAGATCACCCCGATGGAATCCTCGCGCTATCTGGCCGAGCTGCTGGGCGTTCCCGTGCACATGAAGTGCGAAAACCTGCAGCGCACCGGCTCCTATAAGATTCGCGGGGCCTATAACCGGCTCGCCTCCCTCACCGCCGAGGAGCGCGCGCGCGGGGTTGTGGCCGCATCCGCGGGAAACCACGCCCAGGGTGTGGCGCTGGCCGCCCGCGAGCTGGGCATTAACGCCACGATCTTTATGCCCGTGGGGGTGCCGCTGCCAAAGCTGCAGGCCACCAAGAATTATGGCGCCCAGATCGTGCTGCGCGGACATACCGTGGAGGAGCCCCTGCGGGCCGCGGCGGAATATGCCGAGGAAACCGGGGCCATCTTCATTCCCCCGTTTGACCACCCCGATGTGATCACCGGGCAGGGCACGCTGGGCCTGGAAATCTTTGAGCAGGTGCCCGATGTGGAGACCATCATCGTGCCCATCGGCGGCGGTGGACTGATCTCCGGTGTGGCCACGGCCGCCCGGCTGCGCGCCGAGCAGGAGGGGCGCACGGTGCGCATCATCGGTGTGCAGGCGGCCAATGCGGCGGCCTATCCCGTATCGCTCGCCGCGGGGGAGGTCACCTCGATTATCACCACCCCGACGATCGCCGATGGTATCGCCGTGGCCCGTCCGGGCAACCTCAATTTTGCGATTATCCGCGAGCTGGTGGACGAGATCATCACCGTAACCGAGGACGATATCGCCCGCGCACTGGTGGTGCTCTTGGAGCGCGCAAAGCTGGTGGTGGAGCCCGCGGGTGCCGTGGGTGTGGCCGCGATCCTGGCCGGGAAAATCTCCGCTTCGGGACCCACGGTGCTGATTCTCTCGGGCGGCAATATCGATCCGCGGCTGATGCAGATCGTGGTGAACCACGGCCTGGTGGCCTCGGACCGCTATCTCACGCTGAGCATTCCGCTGCCCGACCGCCCCGGTCAGCTCGCGCGCATCTCCGAACTGATCGCGCAGGCCAATGCCAACGTGATTGAGGTCCTGCATACCCGGCACGGGAACGGCCTGCAGATCGGTCAGGTGGAGCTGAAGATCAGCATCGAGACCCGCGGCTCCGAACACCGCGAACTGGTGCTGGAGACGCTGCGAGATGCCGCCTATACCCCGCGCGTGGTGGAGGACTAACCGGTCTGATAAAACACGGGGGCCCCGGTCCCACACCGCGCGGTGTGGGGCCGGGGCCCCGTGTATTTCGGCCGGGACTACTGGCCGGCGTAGGTTTCCACCTTCAGAATCTCCACGTTGATATCGCGGCCATTCGGGGCCTGATAAACAGTCTTCGCGCCGACCTTCAGGCCGCGGATCGCGGCACCAAGCGGGCTGGACTCGCTATATACATCAAGCTCGGAGTTGCCCGCGATCTCGCGGTTGCCCAGCAGGAAGACCTCCTCATCGCCCGCGACATTCGCGGTGATGACGGTGCCGGGCTCAACCACGCCATTGGAGGTGGGGGTCTCACCGACCACAGCATCGCGCAGCATCTGCGTGAGCGTGCGAATGCGCAGCTCGATCTTGCCCTGCTCATCCTTGGCGGCGTGGTAACCGCCGTTTTCCTTGAGGTCACCCTCCTCGCGGGCGGCCTCGATGCGCTTGGCAATCTCGGTGCGGCCTTCCGTGGAGAGCGTTTCCAGCTCGGCGGTCAGTCGATCGAAGGTTTCCTGGGTGAGGAATGAGACCTGCGTGTCGTCAGCCATCGTGAACTCCTAAATACATAAACGAGCGCCTCGACGGGTGGTCGAGGCGCTGGGACTACCCGGCAGCAAAAGCGCGGGTATCCGTCGAGCCTAGGGCAGCCAGCAGTTCTTAATCAACCCTGTGCTCGCGATTTGGGTGGTCTTCACCCGCTGCGTGAAGGTGCGAACGTTCTGTTCCCCGGGCTGGATCTGGATCAGCTTCCACCCCACCACGGTGAACTCATCGTTCATCGCCTGCACCACGCACAGCGGGCTGGACCCGGGCGGGGCGGTGAGCATAAAGCTCACGTCCACGTTATGGTCGTCGAGGATCGCATGCGCGGTATCCCGGGCCTCGATCGTGGCAGAATCGCCGTCTAGCGCCCCCCAGACCACCCAGGCACCCAGTACCACGGCAAACGCGGCGGCCACGATCACGAGAATGCGTCGGTCGCGTTTATGGGTGCGCGGCGTGCGACCATAGCGGTCGGCCAGCACGGTCTCGGGATCGGCAGCCTGGTCTTTACCCGGTAAAGACAGATCTGTCTGGCTCATCAACTCACACCCGTTCAAAGGATTAGTACTATTGGTACTAGGTTAACCGTTTCGCGAGCCGTGTGCGTCCACATGAGTCCTCCGGGCGCTTATCAATACCAAGGAGACAACACACGTGGCACCGAGACTTCTGGCCGTGCACGCCCACCCCGATGACGAATCGAGCAAGGGCGCGGCCACGCTGGCCGCCTATCGCGCCCGCGGCGCCGAGGTGATGGTTGTGAGCTGCACGGGCGGCGAGCGGGGAGATATTCAAAATGACAATCTGCCCCTGATCCACCTGGCCCACCGCGATCTCACCGGCCTGCGCCGGCTGGAGATGGCCGAGGCCGCCCGCATCCTCGATATTCAGCACCGCTGGCTCGGCTATTACGACTCGGGTATGGCCCAGGAGGACGGTACGGTTCCCGCGGGAAGCTTCGCCGCGATCCCCCTGGAGATCTCCGTGCAGCCGCTGGTGCGCCTGATCCGCGAGTATCGCCCGCACGTCATGACCGCCTATGACGAAAACGGCGGCTATCCGCACCCGGATCATATCCGCACCAATCAGATCGCCGAGGCCGCCTATGAGGTGGCCGCCGATCCGAGCGCCTATCCCGAGCTGGGCCCGGCCTGGCAGGTCTCCAAGCTCTATTACGACCAGGTCTTTAACTCCGCCCGCGTGAATGCCAATTTTGCCGAGATGCAGCGCAGCGAACCCGATTCCCCGCAGCTCGCGGCGATGGAGGAGCGCATGTCCTGGATGCGGGACCGACCCGATCGCGCCACCACCCATGTGGAGGTGGGCGAGTTTTTTGAAAAGCGCGATGCCGCCCTGCGCGCCCATGCCTGCCAGGTGCCGCCGGACTCCGGATTTTTCTTCTGGAGCAACGACCTGCAGCGCCGCGCCTGGCCCTATGAAGACTTTGAACTGGCGCGGAGCACCGTGCCCACCACCATCCCCGAAAGCGACCTGTTCGCCGGAATTGAGGACCTGTCATGATCGCCACCCTGCTCGGTTGGACGCTCAGCGTCTCCCCGTCCCCGTCGCCGCGCACCCCCGGCGTGGCCCCGGATAATAACCTGGTGACCCCGGGTGTTATCGGCTTCCTCGCGATCGCGTTTGTCGCCGTTGCCGCGTGTTTCCTGGTCTGGGACATGATGCGCCGCATCCGCCGCACCAATTATCGCGCCGAGATCGTGGAGCGCCTGGAGCACGAAAAGGAAGACCTCGCTCGCGCCGAGGCCGGACTGCCCGCGCTCGATCGCGAGCAGCCCGAGCCCGGCGAGACGCCCCCGGGTAAATAACCCGAGATACCCCGCGGCGGGCCCGGAGGAGAATCCTCCGGGCCCGCCGTTTCTCTTTTGCACCCCCGGGATGCGCCGCGCAGCTCCCAAAAAACGGGGCCCCTCCGCGCGTGCGGAGGGGCCCCGTGGGGTATACAGCGGGTATTACATGGGGGGCATCAGTACCGAGTCGATCAGGTATACCGTGGCGTTGGCGGTCTTCACTCCACCACAGATCACGGTGGCATCGCCGACCTTGAGGTCATTGCCGGAACCGGTCACGGTCACGTCCTGACCCTCAACGGTGGTGTGCGAGCCGGCGATCTTATCGGGCAGGATCTGGCCGGGCACCACGTGGTAGGTCAGGATCTTGCTCAGCAGCGCCGAATCGGTCTTCAGGGTGTCGATGGTGCCGGCGTCGATCTTCGCAAACGCGTCATCCACGGGGGCAAATACCGTGAACTCGGAACCGTTCAGGGTATCAACGAGGTTCACATCGGGGTTCAGCTGGCCGGAAACGGCGGCCACCAGGGTGGTCAGCATCGGGTTATTGGAGGCGGCCACGGCCACCGGGTCCTGGGACATTCCGAGGATCGAACCGGCACCGGTGGGAACGGCCTCGGCATAGGCCGAGCAGCCTGCGCCCACCAGGTTGGCGGTGAGTGCGGCATCGGGGGAGGCCGAGGCCTTCGGGGTCTCCATGGTGGAGGCGGCGGGGGAGGAACCGGCGGTATCGGTGGTGGCCGAACATCCGGCGAGGGCGAACAGCGACAGTGCGGCAAGCGTGGAAGCGGTGATGAGTGCGCGGCGAGTCTTCATGATCTTCTCCTGATTCGAGGAATTCGCTATCCGAGGGTGATACGGCTGTGTCTCGGAACCGAATCCGCCACGGTGTTGTGGCGGCTGTTGACAGGTATTCGGAACCCCCGGGCAAACGGATGGGAAATAAATCAA